>NZ_CP096509.1:637500-950000 GCF_056530265.1 Bacillus sp. PK6-025 | reverse complement strand
CTATTCAGACTCGCTTTCGCTGCGGCTCCGTCTTTTCAAACTTAACCTTGCACGGGATCGTAACTCGCCGGTTCATTCTACAAAAGGCACGCCATCACCCGTTAACGGGCTCTGACTACTTGTAGGCACACGGTTTCAGGATCTCTTTCACTCCCCTTCCGGGGTGCTTTTCACCTTTCCCTCACGGTACTGGTTCACTATCGGTCACTAGGGAGTATTTAGCCTTGGGAGATGGTCCTCCCGGATTCCGACGGAATTTCACGTGTTCCGCCGTACTCAGGATCCACTCAGGAGAGAACGAAGTTTTGACTACAGGGCTGTTACCTCCTATGGCGGGCCTTTCCAGACCTCTTCATCTACCTCGTTCCTTTGTAACTCCGTACAGAGTGTCCTACAACCCCAAGAGGCAAGCCTCTTGGTTTGGGCTGTTCCCGTTTCGCTCGCCGCTACTCAGGGAATCGCATTTGCTTTCTCTTCCTCCGGGTACTTAGATGTTTCAGTTCCCCGGGTCTGCCTTCTCATATCCTATGAATTCAGATATGGATACTGCTCCATTACGAGCAGTGGGTTTCCCCATTCGGAAATCTCCGGATCAAAGCTTGCTTACAGCTCCCCGAAGCATATCGGTGTTCGTCCCGTCCTTCATCGGCTCCTAGTGCCAAGGCATCCACCGTGCGCCCTTTCTAACTTAACCGTTAAAAAGAATCACTACGTGATATCTTGCATTACTAATTGAATGTGATGTCTACTGTTATCTAGTTTTCAAAGAACACGCTTTGAAGGAATGATCCTTCAAAACTAAACAAGATCTAAACGCACCTGTCTATAAGACCGCAAGGTCTTATATTCCGTATAATATCCTTAGAAAGGAGGTGATCCAGCCGCACCTTCCGATACGGCTACCTTGTTACGACTTCACCCCAATCATCTGTCCCACCTTCGGCGGCTGGCTCCAAAAGGTTACCTCACCGACTTCGGGTGTTACAAACTCTCGTGGTGTGACGGGCGGTGTGTACAAGGCCCGGGAACGTATTCACCGCGGCATGCTGATCCGCGATTACTAGCGATTCCAGCTTCACGCAGTCGAGTTGCAGACTGCGATCCGAACTGAGAACAGATTTGTGGGATTGGCTTAGCCTCGCGGCTTCGCTGCCCTTTGTTCTGCCCATTGTAGCACGTGTGTAGCCCAGGTCATAAGGGGCATGATGATTTGACGTCATCCCCACCTTCCTCCGGTTTGTCACCGGCAGTCACCTTAGAGTGCCCAACTGAATGCTGGCAACTAAGATCAAGGGTTGCGCTCGTTGCGGGACTTAACCCAACATCTCACGACACGAGCTGACGACAACCATGCACCACCTGTCACTCTGCCCCCGAAGGGGAAGCCCTATCTCTAGGGTTGTCAGAGGATGTCAAGACCTGGTAAGGTTCTTCGCGTTGCTTCGAATTAAACCACATGCTCCACCGCTTGTGCGGGCCCCCGTCAATTCCTTTGAGTTTCAGTCTTGCGACCGTACTCCCCAGGCGGAGTGCTTAATGCGTTTGCTGCAGCACTAAAGGGCGGAAACCCTCTAACACTTAGCACTCATCGTTTACGGCGTGGACTACCAGGGTATCTAATCCTGTTCGCTCCCCACGCTTTCGCGCCTCAGCGTCAGTTACAGACCAGAGAGTCGCCTTCGCCACTGGTGTTCCTCCACATCTCTACGCATTTCACCGCTACACGTGGAATTCCACTCTCCTCTTCTGCACTCAAGTTCCCCAGTTTCCAATGACCCTCCCCGGTTGAGCCGGGGGCTTTCACATCAGACTTAAGAAACCGCCTGCGCGCGCTTTACGCCCAATAATTCCGGACAACGCTTGCCACCTACGTATTACCGCGGCTGCTGGCACGTAGTTAGCCGTGGCTTTCTGGTTAGGTACCGTCAAGGTACCGCCCTATTCGAACGGTACTTGTTCTTCCCTAACAACAGAGTTTTACGATCCGAAAACCTTCATCACTCACGCGGCGTTGCTCCGTCAGACTTTCGTCCATTGCGGAAGATTCCCTACTGCTGCCTCCCGTAGGAGTCTGGGCCGTGTCTCAGTCCCAGTGTGGCCGATCACCCTCTCAGGTCGGCTACGCATCGTTGCCTTGGTGAGCCGTTACCTCACCAACTAGCTAATGCGCCGCGGGTCCATCTGTAAGTGGTAGCTAAAAGCCACCTTTTATAATTGAACCATGCGGTTCAATCAAGTATCCGGTATTAGCCCCGGTTTCCCGGAGTTATCCCAGTCTTACAGGCAGGTTACCCACGTGTTACTCACCCGTCCGCCGCTAACATCAGGGAGCAAGCTCCCATCTGTCCGCTCGACTTGCATGTATTAGGCACGCCGCCAGCGTTCGTCCTGAGCCAGGATCAAACTCTCCATGAAGTTTGATAATGACTACGCACATTCGCATGTGCGATTTATTTAATGAATTAACAGGTACGTTTGTCTTGTTTAGTTTTCAAAGATCATTTCCGCTCCTGTCCGAAGCGACTTTATTAGTATAACATTTTCAACAAGGAGTGTCAAATGTTTTTTTGTTTTTTCGTCGCTGCTGCTTTCAGTTCAAAAACCGTTCCGCTAACAGCGACGCTTAATAATATATCACCGTTATAAATTAGTGTCAACACTTTTTTTGATAAAATATCCTCGGTGAAAAATCTTTTGGCCCTTTGTCTCAATCGGCTTGACTCCGACTAAGTCCTTTTCAGCCAAGAACTCCAGTATGACTCCCAGGTCTGCCGTGAAATACTTGAGATCCGGATGCTTGAGAAGATCGGCAAATTGCCAAACCTCTTTTTCATCCATGACATTGAGAATATGTGCGGCCCCGATTTCGGCTTTTGAATGAATGAGAAAATCGCTTGCGAGAAATAATAACTCCAGCCGTTTTTGCAAGCTTTCATTGCTCTCAATTAATTCCTTATACAATTTATAAACCTGAGGCTCCATGTGGCGGACTTGGTTCCATACCGTAACTTCTGGGTGAAAACCTTTATCGATCACTTCGATTCTGGCCAAATGATGGAGGGCGTGTACGATGGAATTGTAGGCGTCCAAAAATTGACCGTCCTCAAAAAACGATTTCCCTTCTATATATCTTCTGATTAATTTCCCATATTCAAGTCCGATTTTTAGTTTTCTTTCTGAAAACGGAAATGTATTAAGCTGCTCAATCAGCTTGGCGATAAATTCGTTTCGGTCGAAAAGCACCTTTCCATTGAGGACCCAGTCTATGATTCTTCTATTTGTTCCGAGCAAAATCCATTCCTGAAGCTGTTCAACAGAAATAATATGAAGAGAAGCCGTTTTTCCGTCGAACTCATAATGCTTCACGAATACAGGGTCTTCAGCCTTATTAACGATAATCAACAATGCCGCATCAAAATTATCTGTCGCAGATGAGGTTTGATTTCTCCTCTCAATCAGCATGACAGCGAGTGTGTCAGGGCGGCTTGCTCTTTCTTGGTAAATCGGACGGAGAAGATTTTCCATCACCATTCCTCCAATACGATGTAAATGCGTTGCTCTAAAAGCTTCTCTCTTGTTTCTACCTATTTCTACGAGCCAATAAAAACTCCTTTATTTTGAAAACACATTGAATTATTATAATCAATTTCCCCAAAACTCTCTATAGAAATTTTCCAATTGATTCGTTTTAATTAAAGAATAACACATCTTTTCTATGCTATATTAGAGACAGGGGGATGGATATGGCAAAATACTCTAGCAAAATCAACAAAATCAGAACGTTTGCGTTAAGCCTTGTATTTATAGGCTTCATTATTATGTATGTCGGGATCTTTTTTAGGTCCTCGATCCTCTTGATGTCGGTGTTTATGATCTTGGGGGTATTGTCTATCTTGTTGAGCACAGCGGTTTATTTTTGGATCGGCATGCTTTCAACGAAAGCGGTTCAAGTCGTCTGTCCAAACTGTGAAAAACCGACCAAGATTTTAGGCCGGGTCGATATGTGCATGCATTGCAGGGAGCCTCTGACACTGGATAAAAACCTCGAAGGAAAAGAGTTTAACGAATCGTATAATCGAAAGTCTCAGTAGATACTGCAATAAAAATAAGCTGACCGTTAAAAAAGCGGCCAGCTCTTTTTAATGGCTTTCTTTTTTGTCGCATTCCTGACATAAACCGTATATCTCCAGTCTATGGTGACTGACTTTGAATCCTGTCACATGTGAAGCCAGCTGCTCCACTTCGTCGAGGCCGGGATAATGAAAGTCGACGATTTTCCCACAGCGTTCGCAAATTGCGTGATAATGCTCGGATGTCACGAAGTCAAACCGGCTGGAGGAATCTCCGTACGTTAATTCCTTAACGAGCCCTGATTCCTTAAAAACCCGCAAATTGTTGTAAACCGTTGCTACGCTCATGTTTGGAAATTTCCCTTCCAGAGCTTTATATATATCATCTGCAGTTGGATGAGACATAGAATTCACGAGAAATTCCAGAATGGCATGACGTTGAGGAGTAATTCGCACCCCGGTTTCCTTCAACGCTTCCAACGCTTCTTTCAGGTTATGTTCAGCCATCGTCATGCACCTCTCTTCTAAAAAAAATTCTTACATTATAACGTTTATAATTAGTGTAACTCCTGATCAGAATCTTTGTCAATTCCAATCCCTGTGAAAAAGCTATTTTTAAGGCGAAAAAGGCCGATATGATCAGCATGTCCGGTCAGACAGACGAATATGAGCGTAAAAAGAGACCAAACTAAAATACAGTCCGGCCTCCCGCAAGAGCTTTACGCTTCCGCGATTTCTTTTACTGCTTGAAGCGCTTCTGCGACATGGTCTTTTACCTTTACTTTCCGCCACTCTTTCACAAGGCGGCCTTCTTTATCAATCAGGAATGTCGACCGTTCAACACCCATGTATTCCTTGCCGAAATTCTTCTTCAGCTTCCATACGTCAAAGCTTTCAGCGAGCTTGTGTTCATCATCGACGAGCAGCAGAAACGGCAGATCGTGTTTCTGCTTGAATTTTTCATGTCTTGTCTGGTCGTCAGGGCTGACTCCGATGATGACGGCATCAAGTTCAGCAAAGCTTTCATGTCGGTCTCTGAAATCGCACGCTTCCGTTGTGCATCCCGGCGTCATATCTTTCGGGTAAAAATAGAGCACGACATACTTTCCTTCAAAATCCGACAGCTTTACTTTTTCTCCGTGATCACCCAGCAGTTCAATATCAGGCACCTTTTGTCCAATTTCAACAGTCATTGTTTTGCCTCCTGTTATGTTTAATCGCTTGCTTTCCCCCATTATAAAAAACAGCGCCGTCTTGTTCAAATGTTCGGCGGCTTCTTTTTGCTCTCTGTCCGCCTCGTGTTACAATATAGAAATAGATAAAAGGTGCAGAAATGAGGAGGATATTATGCAGCATACTCAATCTGAAAAGCTTCATGAAGAAGCTCTTCAACATATAGTCGGAGGCGTCAACAGCCCCTCAAGGTCTTACAAAGCGGTCGGCGGCGGTTCTCCCGTCGCGATGGAAAGGGGAAGCGGCGCTTATTTTTGGGATGTAGACGGCAACAAATACATAGACTATCTTGCCGCCTACGGACCGATTATTACGGGTCACGCTCACCCGCATATCACAAAAGCGATTCAAACAGCTGCTGAGAACGGGGTGCTTTACGGCACGCCGACAAAGCATGAAGTGACATTTGCCAAGATGCTTAAAGAAGCGATTCCTGCCTTGGATAAAGTGAGATTCGTCAATTCAGGAACGGAAGCCGTGATGACGACGATTCGCGTCGCCCGGGCCTATACAGGCAGAACGAAAATCATCAAGTTCGCCGGCTGCTACCACGGCCATTCCGATCTTGTGCTGGTGGCGGCCGGTTCAGGTCCGTCAACGCTCGGCACACCTGATTCAGCGGGGGTTCCAAAAAGCATCGCCAACGAGGTGATTACCGTTCCTTTCAATGATATCGACAGCTATAAAGAAGCGCTCGATAAATGGGGGGACGATATTGCGGCAGTTCTCGTTGAACCGATTGTTGGAAACTTCGGGATCGTTGAACCGAAAAGCGGATTTCTCGAACAGGTCAATGAACTGACACATAATGCAGGAGCGCTTGTCATCTATGATGAAGTTATCACCGCCTTCCGCTTTATGTACGGCGGCGCCCAGGATCTTCTTGGCGTCAAACCTGATTTGACGGCGCTCGGCAAAATCATCGGCGGCGGCCTGCCGATCGGCGCATACGGAGGCAAAAAAGAGATTATGGAACAAGTCGCACCGCTCGGACCTGCTTATCAAGCGGGCACGATGGCGGGGAATCCGGCTTCGATCCTCTCAGGTATCGCCTGTCTTGAAGTGCTGAAAGAAAAAGGCACATACGAAAAACTTGACCGCCTCGGCGCTATGCTTGAAGAAGGTATCCTGGGACACGCCGAAACCCACGGCATCAACATCACTGTCAACCGTCTTAAAGGCGCGCTCACCGTATACTTTACGAACGAAAAAGTCGAAAACTATGAGCAAGCCGAAAATACGGACGGAGAAATGTTCGCTGCCTTTTTCAAACTGATGCTTGAGCGCGGTGTTAATCTTGCGCCTTCAAAATATGAAGCATGGTTTATCACCACCGCGCACACGGAAGAGGACATTAAAGCGACGCTTAAAGCCGTGGATGACTCATTTAAACAATTGAAACAACGCATATAAAAAGAGAGCGGGTCCGCTCTCTTTTTATCAAATGCGGAGCACTTTGTAAACGCGGTGAACAGGCACTTTTCACCGGCTTGTTTTTCTTTTTTGTCAATGATTTGTTTTTTCTTAAAAATGGGTTGAATATTTCGGAAGATCGCTGTATATTACTTTATTGTTTGGCAAATTAACAGAGAGGGAATGTTCAATACAATTCATTTTCTGTAAAGAACGAATTTTATTATAGAAAGGGATGCAAGTACAGCCTAATGAAACTTGGTGCCCGTATTTTCAAAACAGGCATTGCCATTACGCTTGCGCTTTACCTCGCGTCTTGGCTCGGCCTTCCGACTCCTGTCTTCGCGGGAATCGCGGCTATCTTCGCGATACAGCCTTCGATCTATCGTTCATTTTTGACGATTGTCGATCAAGTGCAGGCGAACATAATCGGAGCTGCCACAGCCATTATTTTTGGACTTATTTTCGAACCCAGTCCGATCATCATCGGATTGACGGCGGTAATCGTCATTACGATCAACCTGAAGCTGAAGATCGAGAATACAATTTCGATCGCTCTCGTCACCGTTATTGCCATATTGGAGAGCTCCGGCGACAACTTTTTATGGTTTGCCTTGGTGAGAACCGGAACGGTTATTTTGGGTGTATTGTCTGCGTTCCTGGTCAACCTGATTTTTCTGCCGCCTAAATATGAAACGAAGCTCGTCAGCCATGTTGTTGAAAATACAGATGAAGTCATTAAATGGATCAGATTGTTGACGCGGAAGACAACGGAACACTCCATGCTGAAAGAAGACATTGAAAAGCTGAAAGAAAAAATGATGAAGGTCGATCACCTTTACTTGCTTTACAAAGAAGAAAGAAGCTATTTAAAACGTTCCACATATGTAAAACAGCGAAAGCTCGTGCTGTTCAGACAGGCGATCATTGCATCGAACCGCGCGCTTGATGCTTTGAAAAAACTGCACCGGCTTGAAAACGAGTTTTGTCATATGCCTGAAGAATTTCAAGAAACGCTGGTCGAAGAGCTTGATTATCTTCTCCATTGGCACGAGCGAATTTTAATGAGATTCGTCGGCAGGATTAAAACGCAGGATCACGTCGACCTTCACGAAGAAGGAGACGTGTACAAACAGCACTTGACCGAATCATTCCTGAAAAACCAGGACAAATTGAAAGAAGAACTGTTGGACTACAATATGCTGACCATTATGGCGAGCACCGTAGAATACCGAGAACAGCTTGAACATTTGGAAACCTTGCTCACAAGCTTTCAGACGTACCACAAAAAAGACAGCGAGCTTGAAGTTGAGGAAGAGTAAACCGGTTAACGAATACGTTAACCGGTTTTTTTATTTTCCTTCCTTCATTTTCGGATCAAGGGTGTCGCGCAGGCCGTCTCCCATCAGATTAAAGCCGAGCACGGTCAGCATGATCGCAAATCCCGGAAAAAATAATGTCCACGGGGCCTGCGCCAAATAAGGCCGGGCATCCGCAAGCATTTTTCCCCACTCCGGGTTCGGCGCCTGCGCCCCCAACCCTAAAAATCCGAGCGCGGCCGCTTCTATAATCGCCGTTCCAATATTCAGTGTCGCTTGAACGATAACCGGGGCCATGCTGTTGGGAAGAATGTGTTTAAACATCATCCTCATATTGGACATCCCGACAGCACGCGCAGATAAGACATATTCCTCCTGCCTGATGCTGAGCACTTTTGAACGAACGAGCCTGCCAAACGTCGGAACGTTGATGATGGCGATGGCAATCAGGGCATTTTCAAGGGAAGGCCCGAGAATCGCCACAATGGCGATCGCCAGCAGAATGCTGGGAAACGCGAGCATGATATCAAACAGCCGCGAAATCAACGCATCAGCCCATCTGCCGTAAAAACCGGCGATCAGCCCTAACAGCGTCCCCGCCAAGGCCGATGCCAGACAGGAGAAAAAGCCGACCCATAAAGACAGCCTCGCGCCGTACAGCACCCTTGAAAAAATATCCCTGCCAAAATCGTCCGTTCCAAAAAGGTGTTCAGCAGACGGAGCGGCAAGCCTGTCTGACAGTGACTGGTCGTTTATTCCATAGGGTGCGATGAGCGGCGCGAAGATGGCCAGCAGGATAAACAGCGCGACTAAAATCGTGCCGGCGGCAGCCAGTTTATGCTCAAAGAACCGCCGAATATGTTCCGCCAAAGGCGAACGCACCTTCACGTCCTCCCTCTGCTGTTCATTTTGAAGCACAACCACATTTCCCGCCTCCTAATATTTAATTCTCGGATCGATGACAGCGTACAGCAGATCAACAATGAAGTTAATCATGACGAAGATGAAGGCGATCACGAGAATGCCCGATTGGATAACCGGGTAGTCGCGGTAGCTGATCGCATCATAAATGTACCGGCCGATGCCGGGCCAGGCAAAAATCGTCTCCGTTAAAATCGCGCCGCCCAGTAAAAGTCCGGTTTGGAGGCCGATGACGGTCAACACCGGAATGAACGCATTTTTTAAACCGTGCTTATAGATAACGAAAAACATATGCACGCCTTTTGCTTTTGCCGTGCGGATATAATCGGACTGCAGCACCTCTATCATGCTGGCCCTCGTAATTCTCGCAATGATCGCAGCGGGAATGGTGGCAAGAGCAGTTCCCGGCAGAATTAAATGGCGGATGGTTTCTGCAAACTGATCAAATCTTCCGTGTAAAAGGGTGTCCAGTGTATGAATGTAAGTAAAGGCTTCGACCGGATTTCTGACATTCTCCCTTCCCGTTGTCGGCAGCCAGCCGAGCTCGATCGAAAAGAACCACTGGCCCATCAGACCAAGCCAAAAAATCGGCATCGACACGCCAATTAAAGCAACCAGCATCGCGATATAGTCGAATACCGAATTCTTAAACCACGCGCTGATGATTCCGGCATTCACGCCGACAAACACTGCGATCAGCATCGCGAAAAAAGCAAGCTCGAGAGTGGCGAACAAATACGGCTTTATTTCTTGCGTAATCGCCGCTCCCGTGCGGATTGATGTCCCGAGATCCCCTTTCAGCAAATCCCCGATATATCTGGCGTATTGCACATACCACGGCTGATCAAGGCCGAGCTGGATGGTCAGCTGCTGCACCGCTTCCTTTGTCGCCCTCTGGCCGAGAATAACCTGGGCGGGGTTGCCGGGAATAAAGCGGATGATCGAAAAAACGACCAGTGTCATGCCAATGAGAACGGGGATCAGCATCCCCGTCCGTTTTAAACAGTACGCAAGCAATGGCTGTCACCACCTATTTAAACTCTACGCCGGACAATACTTCACTCCCTGTCGGATGCGGAGCATATCCTTCGATATCTTTTGAACCGGCCAAAATCGGCGTGGAATGGACAAGCGGAATCCAAGGCGATTCTTCATGGAGGAGCTCCTGCGCATCTTGATACAGTTTATTTCTCTTCTTTTGGTCAGGGTCTGACTGCGCTTCGATTAAGATGTCATGAAGCTCGTCATTGCTGAAGTACGTATAGTTGTTACCGCCGATATTATCTTTATCAAGCAGGGTATAAATGAAGTTGTCCGGATCTCCATTGTCTCCGGTCCAGCCCATCAAAAACGCGTCAGCTTCCCCTTTGCTCACCTTATCCAAATACGTCGCCCAGTCGTAAGTGACGATTTCCGCTTTGACGCCGATTTTTTCGAAGCTTGATTGAATCACTTCGGCTATTTTCATACCGTCCGGCATATATGGCCGCGGAACAGGCATTGCCCAAAGCTTCATTTTAAACCCGTCCGGGAATCCGGCTTCTTTTAAGAGTTCTTTTGCCTTTTTTAAATCATACGGATATTCCTTTATCTGATCGTTGTATCCTTCAAGTGAAGGAGGGAGCGGGTTTTTGGCAGATTCGGCGAGGCCTCCGTAGAAGGAATCGATAATCGCCTGTTTATCAACAGCATGATTCAGCGCCTGGCGGACCAGCTTATTGTCAAATGGTTTTCTTGTCGTCGTCATTCCGAGATACCCGACGTTCATTGAAGGCCTTTCAAATGTTTTCAGATTGGCGTCTGCTTTGATGCTTTCGATATCAGACGGATTGACGCCGTCCATTAGGTCGATTTCGCCCGTCTTCAACGCATTTAAGCGGGCTGAGTTTTCAGGAATGGCTCTGAAAATGATCTTCTGCAATTTCGGTTTGCCTTGATCCCAATAGTCTTCATTTTTTTCAAGAACGATCCGGTCGTTCGGCTTCCATTCGACAAATTTGTAAGGGCCCGTGCCGACGGGGTGCTCCCTGAATTTTTCGCCGTATTTTTCGATGGCGGCAGGACTCGCAATCCCGAATGAAGTCATGGCAAGGTTCTTTAAAAACGGCGCTTGCGGGCGTTTTAAAATGAACTGAATCTTATGGTCGTCGAGCACTTTTATATCTTTGATGACATGCCCCTCATCTTTCTTATAGCCTCCGAACATGCCGTAGTAAGGAAATTTTTCTTCATCCCCGTTCATCCACCGCTCAAAATTGTATTTGACGGCTTCTGCATTAAAATCCGTTCCGTCATGGAATTTCACGCCTTGCCTCAGCTCCAGTGTGTAGGTCAAACCGTCATCTGAAGCGACCCATTTGACCGCGAGGCCTTCCTTCAGCGTAGTGTCTTGTTCTCCGTAATTCAGCAAGGTCTCAAACATATTGATCGTCACTTTAAACGCTTCGCCTTCTGTCGTTGTGATCGGATCAAGCGATGTTGAATCACCGCCTCTGCCGATGATCAGCGTATCTTTTCCGCCGTTCGTCCCTCCGTCGTTTTTTCCGCTTTCGTTACCGGAGCATCCCATTAAAAAAGCGGAAACAGACAGAATCATTCCCAAACAGATCAGCCAGCTTTTCTTTTTCATCGTACTGCCTCCTTATTGGTAAAATGGCATGCAGCATAATGCCCGTCCGCAGTCTCTTCAAGAGGCGGCTCCACTTCCAGACAAACCGCTGCCCGCTTCATGCATCTGCTGTAAAAAGGACAGCCCTTTTCACTCATGCGGGGCTCGGCAATATCCGGTGCCGTATGAACCGCTTCGCCTTTGCCGATGACCGGTACTGCCGCTAACAGCGTTTCTGTATACGGGTGTTTCGGCTCTCTAAATAACGATTCGGCGTCCGCCATCTCGACGATCTTTCCGAAATACATCACGGCCACCCTGTCGCTGATATAGCGAACGACTGCGAGATCATGAGAAATAAACAGAAACGTTAAATCGAATGCCTCCTGCAAATCATTCAGCAGATTTAAGATCTGCGCCTGAACGGATACATCAAGCGCGGAGACAGGTTCATCGGCAATGATTAGTTTTGGCTTAGTGATCAGCGCTTTTGCAATGCCGATCCTTTGCCTCTGACCGCCGCTGAATTGGTGTGCGTACCGGTCGCCGTATGAAGCATCAAGGCCGACAATTTCAAGCATCGAGCGCACGACCTCTCTCCTTTCCGCCTTCTTTCCGAGTTGATGAACGATCAGCGGTTCTTCCAAAATATCCTTTATTTTCATGCGCGGATTTAACGAAGCGTACGGGTCTTGAAAAATCATTTGTATATGCCTTCTCATGTTGCGAAGATCTTTTGCATTAAGGTCTGTCATCTCCTGCCCGAGAAAAGTCACCTTTCCCGAAGTCGGTTCGGTCAGCCGCAATATCGATTTTCCCAAGGTCGATTTTCCGCAGCCGGATTCCCCGACAACCCCTAAGATTTCGCCTTTTTTAACTGACAGTGTAACATCATCGACCGCTTTCACGATTTTCTTACGGGACACGCGGTAATACGTTTTCAGCTCTTGAACGCTCAGCAGTTCGCGATTCATTTGAAAACACCTTCCTCTTCATAGAGAAAGCAGCTTACAGCATGATCATCCTTCAGCTTGTTCAATCCGGGCGCTTCTTCAATGCAGCGTTCATGTTTATGGGGGCATCGCGGCGCAAACATACAGCCTTTTTTAATCGATCCCGGCTTCGGCACCTGCCCCTCAATCGAAGACAGCCGCTCGGATTTGTCTGTGAATGCCGGAATAGAGGCGAACAAGCCTTTTGTATAAGGGTGTTTCGGACTGTCAAAAACAGCGGTGACACCGCCCTCTTCAACGATCCGGCCGGCATACATGATCATCACGCGTTCACATGTATTGTGAACGACGCCAAGATCGTGGGTAATGAGGAGAATGGCTGTGTTAAATTCGGCATTGAGCTTTTTCAGCAGGGACAGAATCTGGGCCTGGATGGTGACGTCGAGAGCTGTTGTCGGTTCATCGGCGATCAGCAGCTTCGGTTCGCAAATTAATGCCATTGCGATCATGACCCGCTGCCTCATGCCTCCCGACAGTTCGTGGGGATACTGCTTCATCAGCTGGTCCGCCCTCGGCAGGCCGACGCTTTCCAGCATTTGAACGGCTTTTCTTCTTGCTTCTTTTTTATGAATATTGGTATGGCTGGAGAGTGCTTCTGTTAATTGATCGCCAATTGTGAAAAGGGGGTTGAGGGAGGTCATCGGCTCTTGAAAAACCATTGCGATGTCATTGCCGCGCATCTGTCTCCATTCTTTTTCAGACTGCATGAGAAGATCTTTGTTTTGAAACTTGATCCGGCCCGTCGTTCGGGTGTTTGCGTTCAGCCCCATTAAAGCCAAAGAGGTGACGCTCTTGCCGCAGCCGGACTCTCCGACGACTCCCATGATTTCTCCGGGATGGAGATCGAAAGAAATGCCTTGCACAATCGGGGTTTCAGACTTTTTCTGGTGAAACGAAATCGATAAATCCGATACTTCAAGCAATTTTTCTTTTGTCACTTATACACCTCCGGAGCTTGTATTTTTTAAATTGTATTTAGACGAGATAGGAAATATGTACGAAATTTGTAGGGAAAGAAAAAGCCTGACAATCGTTCGGCTTCAAACGAAAGTCAGGCTTTTGGCGGTTTTAGTTTAATTTTTGAATGGTGAATAAATGCTTATAGTGGCCGTCGCGGCTCATTAATTCATCATGTGTGCCGACTTCCGCGACACGTCCGTTTTCGATGACGACGATTTTGTCAGCGTGGGTAATCGTCGACAATCTGTGGGCAACGATAAAGGTCGTCCGGTCTTTCGCGAGCTTTTCCATCGCTTCCTGAATATAGTGCTCGCTTTCAAGGTCAAGCGCTGATGTCGCTTCATCCAAAATTAAGAGAGGCGGATTCTTCAGGAACACCCTGGCGATTGATATCCGCTGTTTTTGGCCTCCGGACAGCTTGACGCCCCTTTCTCCGACCTTTGTATCATAGCCTTGCGGCAGTTCCATAATAAAATCGTGGGCATTCGCGGCTTTTGCCGCTTCAATGATGTCTTCCATCGAAGCTTCGGGATTTCCGATCGATATGTTTTCACGTACCGATTCGCTGAATAAAAATGTATCCTGAAGCACCATGCCGATTTGGTTTCTAAGGCTCTGCGCCTGGTAATCGCGCACATCGATGCCGTCAATCTCCAGGCTTCCGGCTGAGACATCGTAGAATCTCGGAATGAGGCTGACGAGCGTTGATTTTCCGCCTCCGCTCATCCCGACGAGTGCGACCGTTTCGCCCCGTTCGGCTTTCAGAGAAAGATTCTGCAGAATCATTTCTTCCGACTTTTCGTATTGGAAGGAAACATTTTTGAATTCAACAATTCCTTTTAACCGCTCTGCTTTTACAGCATTGGGTTTATCTTTTAATTCATACGGTTCATCAATAAATTCAAACAGCCTGTCCATCGATGCGATCGACTGCGTCAATGTTGTCGATGAATTGATCAGGCGGCGCAGCGGGTTGTAGAGGCGTTCAATATATCCGAAAAACGCCACCATCGTTCCTACAGTAAGGGACCCGTGAATCACATGGTAACCCGCAACCGTAATGATGATCAGCGGAGCGAGGTCTGTAACCGTATTGACGACGGCAAACGTTTTGGCATTCCAGGCCGTATGGCGGATTGCTTTGCCGAGAAAATTCGCGTTCTCGTGATCAAATTGCTTCTGTTCATAATCCTCGATCGCAAAACTCCTGATGACAGGCATCCCCTGAACCCTTTCATGAAGGTGGCCCTGCACCTCGGCCAGCGCCTGGGAACGTTCTCTCGTCAGCTTTCTGAGCCTGCCGTAGAAGAATTTAACAGACAGTCCGTAAAGCGGAAACAGCACGATCGAAATAAGCGTCAGCTTCACATCCATCGTCAGCATGATGGCGATGGCGATAAAAATCGTCATCACGTCAAGCCATACGTTCATCAACCCGATGATGACAAATTCCTTTGTCTGCTCGACATCGTTGATGACCCTTGAAATGATTTCTCCTGCGCGGGTGTTTGCATAATACCTGAGGCTCAGCTTTTGAATGTGTGCAAACAGCTTGTCCCTGATATCATAAAGCACCTTGCTTGCCGTCCACTGTGCGAAATATTGCCGATAGTATTCGACAGGCGGCCGAAGCACCAAAAAAATGGCGAACATAACCGCCATTACCATGAATAATGTGGATGTTTTTTCTTCAGTGGTTCCGCTCCCCTGGATGATGTCGTCAACGACGTATTTCAGCAGAAGCGGGATGACCAGCGGAATAGAAAATTTAATAATACCGATTAAAACCGTCAAAACGATTTTCCATTTATACGGCTTCACAAATTCCATGTACCTTCTGATTACCCCCACACGTCTTCCCCCCTCTATATCTTGATGTGTGAGTACACCGCAAAAAACCTGTTGGTCTCAACAGGTTTTTCAGGTTTATTTTGTATAATGCAAATACCGTTCATACCAAATATCAATAAATTCAGATGCAAACGGGCCTTTTCTTTGGTGTATCCAATGCAGCAACGTATTTAAGTGGTACCTTAAAATGCCGTCGATTTCCTTCGGATAATTCATCGCCTTTTTATGATCCGCGTACTCATCTTCATCAAGAATATGATACGTCATATCCGGAAAGACTTTCACGTCTAAATCATAGTCGATGTATTTGATGGCTTCATCGTCCAAAGCAAACGGCGAGCTGATGTTGCAATAGTAATAAATCCCGTCTTCGCGAAGCATGCCGATGACGTTAAACCACTGCTTTGCATGGAAATAACAAATTGCGGGCTCTCGCGTCACCCATGTCCGGCCGTCAGATTCTGTGACCATTGTCCGGTCATTGGCGCCGATGATGCACAATTCCGTTGCTTTTAAAATCGTTGTTTCATTCCAAATCCGATGAATCTGTCCATTGTGCTTATAGCTATGAATTTGAATGGTTTCTCCTTCCTTGGGAAAGCCCATGTTTTTCTCCCCTACTTTCTTTGCAAAAGCCTTACAAGTCAGTGTGTCACATCGCCTGTCCGACAGTTCTTTTATTTATTATAACGTTTGAAAATAAAAAATGAAAATAAAACAGCCACTCCCGAACAGGAATGGCTCTTTTCTAAAAACGATAAAGAGAGGCTCATGCTTCGATTCTTTGATAAGCCTGAATCACCTGCTCCGTCTGCTTTTGGAATAAATCCTGAATTTGAGCAAGATCTTTCCGCTTCTGGGATATATCTTCCCGGATCGATAAAAGCTGGGCTTTCTTTTCAAGGGCAGCCAATTCTTTTTCAATTTTCTGGCATCTTTCAATCTCCGCTTGCAGATACAGCAGCTTATCCATAATCTCCATCTGCCCCTGAACCAAGTTTTCAAATTCCGGCATTCGGGATCCTCCATTCTATGCTCTACTCCATTTATTGCCTAACTAACATTTCTCTATACATGCCGGATGTCCTTTGACTGATTGTGGCTAAGATTCGGATGTTTTGTCGGATCAAAAAACGAAAAGAAAAAAGCACCTCATCCGATGGTGAAGTGCTTTTTCCTGTTTCAGTGATTAGCTGTTTTGCTGTTTTTTTTGCTCAGCTTGTTGGTTATTTTGTCTTACTTGCTGCGCGTCAGTTTCGCTGGCAAATTCAGTGCCGAACTGACCACCTTGTGCAGAAGCTTGGTTTTGTTGTCTTACTTTTTGTGCGTTTGTTTTGGATTGTTGGTTAGCCATTGTATATCACCTCCACGACCATTAGATTGTGCAGGAGGATGATATCCTATTCATTGAACGCGAAAAATTTACACGAGCAGTGAACGGCCGCCGTCAATAATGATCGTCTGTCCGCGGATCATATCCGCTTTCCCTGACGTTAAAAATTCCACCGCATCGACCATGTCGCTAATCTCAACCATGCGGCCGGCAGGCGTATTTTGCCGGGCATCTTCCAAAAGTTCTTCGCGGTTCGGGAAGTGCTTCAGGGCGTCTGTATCGATCGCGCCTCCGGAAACCGCATTGACGATGATGTTTTTCGCCGCAAGCTCAACAGCGAGATATCTTGTCAATGATTCAAGCGCAGCTTTTGAAACGCCGACTGTCGTATAGTTTTCCAAATAACGGATCGAACCGAGCGAACTGATGCTCACAATGTGGCCGCCTCCCGTTTTCTCCATCAGCTTTGCCGCTTCCTGCGCGCAGAATAGCAGAGCTTTCGCATTGATGTTCATCGTCCAGTCCCAATGGCTTTCCTCAAGCTCCATGACGGGGCGTAATACGCCGGATGCAGCATTGTTGACGAACACGTCCAGTCTGCCGAAGGTTTCCTCGATTTGCTGAAACATATCTTTTATTTTCGCCGGCTGCCCGACATTCGCCTTGACGACCAATGCTTTGACACCGAGCTTTTCGATTTCTTCAGCCGTCTCAAGGGCCGCTTTTTTGCTTCTTGCATAGTTGATGACGATATTGTAGCCGTTTTCGGCAAGCCTCAGGGCGGCTGCTTTGCCGACGCCGCGGCTGCTTCCTGTAATAAGGGCACATTTTCTTTGTTCCATTTGTCATTCATCTCCTAGTATAGTGATTAAAAATCTGATAAAAAATAGCTCATAACACGATCAAAAAGGAGGCATTCGCCTTATGTACGTAGGACGCGATATGAGCGAGCTCGACCACACGCCGAAAAACGAGTGGAAAGATGCGGAGCTTCTCTATTTTCACCGCGCCTTCCAGCAAATCATGCCATTCCTTAATGAAGAAGGGCATGCCGAATACCTGGAGGTTGTGAAAGAAATTCAAGCAAGAGGCGGACTGCGCCGCCAGGAAGCCGATTATACGCACGGCACCACCATCCAGTACGACTAACGGGCAGCATGCACAGTCAAGCTGCCTATTTCATATACATATTCCATATTTTCTGATGCGAAACCGGGAAGGCATATTCAGCGAGCTCTTCTTTCGTGACCTTTTTAAAGTATGAATCATCCGGTTGATCGAGCGTTTTCCCGAAAAAGACAGAAATGTTCCAGACAAGGTGTGTAAACACGTGTTCTACGATTCCTTCAAGCGGACCGATTTCGGCCTCTATTCCGGCTGCTTCTTTCAAAAAAGCAGCAAGCTGCTCGCGCTCGTGCTTCAGCCCTTTCTGCGTTTCTGTGTTCGGGAATTCCCAAAGGTTTGCCAAAAGGCCTGATGCCGGTCTTTTATGGATATAAATGTATCCTTCTTCATCAGTCAGGACAACGGCTGCAAGAGTTTTTACCGAGGGTTTTTTCTTTTTGCTTTTAACCGGAAGCTCTTTTTCACAGCCTTCTGCAAAAGCGGAACAGTGTTCTCGGACGGGACAGAGAAGGCAGGATGGCGATTTCGGCGTACAGATGACAGCGCCAAGCTCCATCAGCCCCTGGTTAAATTCGGACGGTTTTTCTTCAGAAATAAACGCTTCGACAATTTTTTCAAACAGGGTTTTGGTTTTAGGCTTTGCGATATCATCCCATACGGAAAGAATCCGTGACATGACCCGCATGACATTTCCGTCCACCGCGGGTACCGGCTGATTGTAGGCGATGCTTAGCACCGCGCCTCTTGTATAAGGGCCGACACCTTTTAAGCTGCCGAATTCCTCTTTTGAAGGAGGAACCACTCCTCCGTATCGTTCGTGGACTTCCCTGACAGCGCTCTGCAAGTTCCGAACTCTTGAATAGTATCCCAGTCCTTCCCAGGCTTTAAGCACTTTTTCTTCGTCGGCTTCAGCGAGCGCTTCAACGGTCGGGAATTTTTCGATAAAGTTGTTGAAGTAAGGAATCACCGTGTCCACTCTCGTCTGCTGAAGCATCACTTCTGACACCCATACCTTATAAGGGTCGCTGTCTGAGCGCCATGGCAGATCCCGTTTTTCTTGCTCATACCAAGAAATTAAATCTTCTTGAAATTGTTTGATGTTTTTTTGCTCTAATTTCTTTTGCAGATCCATCATGAAACTTCTCCTTGCCTGTGCACGTCACATTTGCATACCGATCTTTTGTTACTTCGGCTTTTTGTTGTAAACTATATGCATATACGATAACATGTTACATTAAAAGTGAAGAAAGCAAAAGCGTTAAATATTTCAGGCAAGGTCCGTCGTTCGTTCTGTTTTTGGAAAATAAAATGATTTTCTAGCACCATTAGGGGAGGTCACCAATGGATACTGGCACACATGTTGTCATGGGCGTTGCACTCGGAGGCATTGCGACGCTTGATCCAGTTGTCGGAATGGACCCATCAATGGCTCAAGCCGTGATGATTGCGACAATCGCCGGATCTCAGGCTCCGGATATCGATACCGTTTTGAAATTGAAAAACAACGCTGTTTATATTAGGCACCACAGGGGATTCACCCATTCCATCCCCGCTGTTCTCGCCTGGTCGCTGATGATTCCGGGCATTCTCATGCTCTTTTATCCCGAAGCCAATCTGCTTCACCTGTGGCTTTGGACCTTTGCCGCGGTCGCGCTTCATGTGTTCGTGGATATTTTTAATGCATACGGAACACAGGCGATCAGACCTTTTTCAAGGAAATGGGTAGCGCTCGGCTTGATTAATACATTTGATCCGTTTATTTTCGTCAGCCATCTCATAGCCATCGCCTTTTGGCTGGCAGGCGCTCATCAGGGCTATACATTTTTGGCTCTTTACATCGTCTTGGCCGGTTATTATCTGGTGAGGTATTTCATGCAGAGGAACATCAAGCATGAGCTCCGTGAAAAAATCGAAGATATTGAAGAAATCATTATTTCGCCTACGATGAAATTCAGGCAGTGGCGAATTGCCGTCAAAGCAAAATCGGCTTTTTACGTCGGACGAAGCATGGACGGAAACGTCGTCATCGTCGACACCTTCAACAGGGTGCCTGTGCCGGATACGAACGTGATGAAAGCGGCGAAACAAGATAAGAACATTTCGGCGTTTCTTTCATTCTCACCGGTTTACAAATGGGAGATCGATACGTATAAAGATCACTACGAAGTCCGCTTTATCGACCTGCGATACCGCAGCAAAGGACACTACCCTTTCGTGGCGATCGCGCACATCGACAGAGACACGCTCGAATTAATCACCTCCTATACGGGATGGATTTTCAGCGAGGAAAAACTTCAGAAAAAATTAAAGCTTGGCTCTGTTTAAGAGCCAAGCTTTTTTCTCCTTCTGCCGTACCAGATTCCGATGATGAGGCTGATGAATGTCACGGCCAAGGCAGCTTTGAAGTACGGCGGGTAATAAACGAGCCGGATGTCGTTTTTCCCTTTTTCTATTGAAAATCCGATAAACGCGTAATTTGCCTTATGGACGGTTTGCGGTTTTCCGTTTACAGTGACTTCCCAGCCTTTTTCATACGGAACCGGCAGGACCATGTAGCGGTCTCCATTTTGATTGTCAAAGCTGATGGACACTTGATTGTTCCGCCAGTCCAAGTCGGCGGCCGGCGCTTTTTGGGCGGCCGCTTTTTTCAGCAATTGATAGTCTTCCTGGTGCAGGCTCAAATGGTCCAATTGATATTTCCCTTTTGGCAGCCTGATTGAAATTTTATCTGTTTTCGGGACCCTGATCGTTAAATCGTAAACACCTGTTTTGTAAATCGACTCGTTCGATTTTCTTGATGTTACATAATCATTGACCCGCAAGTTAAAGAATTGGTCTTTTGCAAGGCTTTTCAAATAAAATCCGACATAATAGTCGCCTTCTTTCGGGAGCCCGCCTTCGGGAATGAGATCGATGCCGCCATTTTCGGCGGTGACGTCGAGGACGCCGTTATGATAGCTCGCCCCTTCGGTTTTCAGCTTCGTCTGCTTCATCAAATCAGGAACGTCCGGCGGCTGCACTTTTCCATCATCGCCATTCTCAAGCACGATTCCTTCAAGCATCGCATGCTCCCGCGCTAAAACAGGCGCATCCGCTAAATCTTTTTCCGTAAATACTGTCCGCGCGGTCCGGATAAACGGCATGGTGTATTTGTTTTTATAGACCGCGTAGTGCTCTGATTCATCCGTTTTGATAAACCCGTACGGAACATTGGCGGCATTCTCTTTTTCCGTCATGTAATACTTGCCGTACAGCAAGCTGTACAAGTTGGCCCGGTCGCCCATCGATGCGTAACGGCTGACGCTTTCCCTTCCCATATCGATTTGCAGGTCTTCCCAATAAAACAGGAGAAGATCGCGATTGAGAATGCTTGAGTAGGCGCTGAAGCCGTTAAAATCCTGCATCAGCGGAGTATTGTTGCGCACGCCGTTCATCCAGTCGATTCTTGTATACGGGTCACCGTCATCGTCTTTTCGAATGTTGTTTAAGAGGCGGCGCTGTTCTTCGCCATTGTACTCATTGCTGGTCAAATAGCTTTTTGTGACGTCTTTAATGCCGCTTGACTCAGACAGAACATATTTCTGATACGTGTTCGCCACGAGAACGGACGATAATAAAATGCAGGCTTGCAAAAAAAGCTGCGATTTCTTATATTGAAACCCCGCCGCCGTAAAGATGGCGATTGTCAGGAACAGAAGCACAAGCATGCTCCAATTTTGCATCAGTGATAAATCCACGTCTTTTCGCCAAATGACCGCGATATAAACCAGAAGGGCGAGCAGGATGGACCATATCATCTCTTTCCGCCTGATGTTTTTCAGTTCGGTCATTCCTGCGGCCGCCGCTCCCCCGATCGTAAAAGCGAGCAGGTATTCAAAGCGGTTCTGCGGAGCGGAGAAGCCGTTGAACGCGCTTGCCGCAAGCGGGCTGTAGTGCAAAAGCACAAGCAGCACACTGATTGAGGCAAACAGCCTGAACGTTTTATTTTTATAGAACGAAAACGCGAACAAGAACAGCATAAAGACAGCCGGCAGCAAGACAATGCGGCTGGAAAACAGAATGTTGTCCGTCAGATCGTATACAGCGACAGCCTGTTCATACGGCGGCCGTAAATTGTTTAAAAATCCGTAAACTGCAGGCACAAAGGAAACCGCGCTGATTCCGAAAGAAATCAGGCATGAAGCGGCGAACATCCCGAATTGCTTCCACCTCGGCGCTTCCTTTTCCGGGTCTAGCCGGATCAGCCAGCGGAAGATGATATAGATCGCAATGAAAATCAAGTTGATATAGGCAAAATAAAAGTTATTGATCAGCGTTAAAGAACAAGCCGTAATAAACAGTCCTGTCCGCTTTTCCCTGATAACTTTCTCGGCTCCGGCGACAAGCAGCGGCAGCCACAGCATGGCGTCACTGAAAAATTCCCAGAACACCGTGTGCCTGAAATAGATGACCGACGTACCGTACAAGACCGCACCTGTAAAGGCGGCAAGCTTGTTTTTCACCATGCCGTTTAACGCATACGCTGCCGCTAAAATGATCAGGCTTAGCTTAATGACACTGATGAATACAGAGGCCTGCGCCCAGAACAAAGGGTCCGCATCCCCGGCCAAATGCAAAAGCTGCATCAGAAAAATGGCTGCGGATGAAGCGATGAAGACAAAAGACGTCGTGAAATAATAGCCAAGCTGGCTGTAGATCCCGCCTCCGAGACCGAAAGAATACGAATAAAAGAAGTTCCCTTGTTTGTATTGTTCAAAAAGAAACGACTTAAAAATAATCATTTGTGCAAGTCCGTCGCCGTTCCCAGTCATGTAGCGGTCATGCGCCCATTCATACAGAAAAAAGGAATGGGCGGCCAAGGAAACTGCAACGCTTGCGATCACAAATAAAAAAACTGTTTTCTTCATACTCTTCCCCTGTCTTTTTTCAAAATCTTCCCTGTCACTAAAAATGTCAGAGGAACGGTTAAAAACATGGAGGCAAGCGGAGCTGCCTCACTGTTCATCTTGAAAAAATTCACAAACGTGTAGACGAACAAAGAAGATACCGTCAAATTAAACAGCTGTGTCAGCGGAAATTGCAAAAACTTTGCCAGCGTCGGCTTGATTTTAAATGTAAAATAGCAGTTCAAGAAAAAAGAAATCACAAGACTGACGAAAAAAGCGGCAATATGAGAAACCATATAATTCAACTGAAGCAAAACATGCAGCAGCAAATACACCGCATAGTAATTCAAAGTATTCACTGCACCGACGACGGCGAAGCGAATAAATTCAGGATTCACGATTTTCATGAGTTTCTCCATGAGCGATGTTTGCCTCCTGTATTAAGTAATGAGGCCGCTTTTTCGTCTCATAATAAATGCGCCCGATGTATTCGCCGATGATTCCGAGGCTGAGAAGCTGGATGCCGCCGAGAAACAGGACGGCGGAAATAATCGTAAAATAGCCGGGAACGATCACACCGTATTTTAAGATTCTGATGAATGTCGCAGCGATATAAATAAGCGATAGAAAAAGGATAAAAATACCGGCGTAAAAACAAATTCTCAGCGGTCTGTTGTTGAACGACACAACCCCGTCGATTCCATAGTTCAACAAGTGGCGGAACGACCACTTGGACTTTCCGTTTTTCCTTTCGACGTTCTCGTAATAAACAATCTTTTGGTCAAAACCGATCCAGCAAAACAGCCCTTTTGAGAACCTGTTGCCTTCGCTCAACTTCAGCATCGCATTGACGGCTTTTCTGCTTAAAAGACGAAAATCGCCGACGCCGTCCCTTAAATCGACTTCCACGGCATTATTGATAAAGCGGTAATAAAGGGACGACAAGTAGGAGCGCACAGGGTTGTCTCCCTTTCTGTTGCGCTGGGCGACCACTTGATCATAGCCTTCCTCATACCCTTTAATAAAATCGTGCAGGAGGTATGTCGGGTGCTGCAAATCCGCATCCATCACTACAACGGCATCGCCGCGGGCATGCTGAAAACCGGCAAGGATGGCTGCCTCCTTGCCGAAATTCCGTGAAAACGAAATATATTTCACACGCTCGCTTTTTTCGGCTAGCTTTTTAATTTCCTCCAATGTTTGATCAGTGCTTCCATCATTTATGTAATAAATTTCATAATCATAATCAATGGATTGAAATTCGTTCCTCAACGATTCATAAATCAATTTAATATTGCTTGCTTCATTGTATGAAGGAATAATGATTGAAACGAATCCTCTCTTCACTTAAAGGCACCTCTTTTGGACATAATAAAATTGCATCCGGCATCCGTTTGGCAGGATACTTGCATCTAGCCGCTTCCCACACAACAAAAGGAAAACTGTGGGCACGCTGTACTATTTTCTACAAGATTATTTTGTCATTATATCAGACATCTATGAACAAGTGGTAAAAAAATGATATTGCTTTAGAATCAAACACGATAGCCTAATGGTTTTCCCATTTTACGACATTTTTCGCATTGAATCATATTTTTCCAAATTAAACCCCTGCTCTTCACCAAAAGCCAAAGAAGCCGCAGGGAAAACCTCGTAAGGACCGCTTGTCAAACCGGAGGTCAAAGCCCGCCGCCGCAATCAAATCCTTCCCCTTAATATGCCCTTTGTCATCGGGTGAAAACCGGATTTGATTTCTCCGACTGTTCCATGATGGAAGACCGAACGCTGCAGACAGAGCTTTTTTCATGACTTCACGCCGTTATGCTGCAGTCGAAACCGTGACCCCGCTCCTCTTGCGGCTCCTCCCGACAACCCGGGAATCGGCGAATGACACAATGTAATGGTCATTGATCAGGCAAGCTTACACCAGTCTTCGCTTCAACGGACAGACAGCTCCCGCTCCGGCCTCGCCTTGCCTTCACGCCCTTCATGCGCCATCCGGGCTCCTTTTGATATGCGGCGCTGGCACCGGCAATCCGGAACCAATGACAATCGCTTTCACGCCAATCATTCTTTTCGAAAGAAATGCTTAATGAAGCAGCCCGCGGCCTCCGGAGAACAGATCCTTGTAAGAAGGCTTATCATTTTGAAATAAATGCAACTTGCTGCCATAGTGCTCAATCCACTCTTTGACGACACGCTCTGTCAGCTCTTTTCCTCTGTACGGGTGGCCGGCCTTTGCAAATGTCGCCTCGAAATCCCCCCACAGCAGTTCAACCCATGTTCTGGCTTGTGCGTAACTCAGCATATGATTTTTTTCAAGAAGCGCATTTGTCAGCTTTTCAAAGTACTCTTCCACTTGGCTTTTCCCCCTTTCCCTAAGGAAAAAACTTTCTTTTTGAAAACGTCGTCCTTTTCATATACTAACCTTACGTCTTCCGAACCGAAGACGCAAACATTATGGACTTGATTGGAGGAGCCTAAAAGAGATGCGAAATAAATCAAGAGGCTTTCCGAACATGAACAACAATAAATTTGAAGGCGAGCCCCGGGCCAAAGATGATTTTGCTTCAAAGCGCCCTGACGGAAGCACAAATACTCATCCGCAAGAAAGAATGAGGGCTTCCGGCAAACGCTAAACTTTTCTGGGATGGAGTGATTTCTTTTGTGTGCAAATCGCAAACCGTATACAAACGATTTTAACCAGATGAAAACGCAAAACTATCCGCAGCCATGGGCAAACACAAAGCATGCGCGCGCGCAGGTAAACGGAGAAACGCAGCAGACCCAGGACCTCATCATTCTCCAGCGCAACACGCGCATCCGGACAAGATAACATTTGCGAAAAGGGTTTAAGCTTTTGGCTTAGCCCTTTTCTTTTAATAAAGAAATCGGCAGAGCCTCTTCATGATCAGGTGACGAAAGACGGTATCCCCAGGCGAACACGCCGTTTATATAGCGGATATGGAAATCGTCGCCCCCATCTTCGATTTCGTATACGTTGCCGGCTTTAAAATCGGCCGGATCAAGAAGGTAAGCTTTCGCCATCGCGATTTTTCGTTCGTGGACGGCCAGTTCATTCACAATCCCCATTTGTTCCGCTTTTCTTGCCTTTTCGGTCAGACCCGCGATTTCCTGGTGCAGTTCGTGTGCAGTCATTTCACTGTATCTTTTCTCCATATTCTCATCCCTTTTCATCTAAAAATTGATCAATCATGTCGATTGAAAAGCCTTTTCTGAACAGATGCTGTTTGACCTTCATTTTCGTTTCGTATGATCCGTCATAACCGCACCTCTTCATCGCTTTTTCCCCTTGCTTCTCAAGCGCTTCCCTTTCAGCGCTGTCGTCGTTTTCGTAATCCGTTTCCTGAAGCGCGGCCGAGATGACATCGAAGGAGAACCCCTTTCTGACAAGGTGCTGTTCGATGGCCTGTTTCGTCTCTTTGGAGGACAGCTTTTTTTCTTTTTTCAGCACTTTTTCCGCATGCTTGACCGCGGCCTCGACCTGATCGGAAAACGAAAACGAACTGAGCGCTTCCTGAATCAGTTCATCATCGATCCCTTTCAATTTAAGCTCTCTGAATAGGACATCGGGGCCTTTGCCGCTCGTTTTTCTGTGGGTGCTGACATATGCAGCCGCAAATTCGCGGTCGTCCAAATATTTATAACCTTTAAGCATATGCAGGATTTCTGTGATCGCGGAGTCTGCGACGTCTTTTTTCTTGAGATGGTCTTTGACTTCCTTTGTCGAGCGCATCCGGTATGACAAATAATCGAGCGCTTTTTTGAACCCTTTTTTAACGTCGTCTCCGTACTGAATCTCAATGATATCAAGCTCATCAAGCTCTTTGCCTTTTCGCAGGTCAAACTTGACGAGCACGTCCAGGTCGACGCTGAACGCATACTTTTCATCCAGAAAAATATTGACCCGCTCTTCATTGTTTTTCTGGGCAGAAATCTTTGTAATATATGGCATAAATAACTCCCTTCTTTTGTTTTCTTCTTTTACAATAAGGTTAATGATCATGAAAGGGAGGAATCATGATGAAGATTGCGATTTCCGGCGGGACGGGTTTTATCGGCAGGCATTTGACAAACGCCTTAACCGCCCGGGGACATCACGTCTATATTTTAACAAGAAAACCGGCTGAAACCGAACAAAAAAACACTTCTCACGTTCTCTGGCAAAAAAAACGGCACCCGCCCTGAAACAGAGCTGACCGATATCGATGTTTGGATCAATTTAGCCGGAAAATCACTTTTCGGCCGTTGGAATGAAAAAACGAAGGCGGAAATCGCGGCAAGCCGCCTCCGCTCCGTGCAGGAGTCGGCCCGCATCATACAAAGTCTTCGGAAGAAGCCGAACACCTTCATTCAGGCGAGCGCAGTCGGCATTTACGGAACGAGTCTTGAACAGACATTCACAGAGGAATCTCCCGTCTCAGCTGAGGATTTTTTAAGCAGAACGACAGCTTCGTGGGAAAAAGCAGCCGAACCAATTGAAACGCTTGGCATCCGCACCGTCTGGATGCGTTTTGGCATGGTGCTTGGAAAAGACGGAGGGGCGCTCCCAAAAATGGTGTTCCCCTATCAATTGTTTGCAGGCGGACGCGTCGGCTCAGGGCAGCAATGGGTGCCGTGGATTCATATCGAAGACGTCGTCGGCATGATATTATCAGCGATTGAGCAGCCTCAGCTGTCCGGCCCTGTCAATGTCACGGCACCGAATCCCGTTCAGATGGAAACCTTCGGACAAACCGTCGCGAAAGTAGAAAAGCGCCCCCACTGGCTTCCGGTTCCCGAATTTGTAATAAAAGGCATCCTCGGAGAAATGAGCATGCTCGTGCTGAAAGGGCAGCGCGTCCTCCCGAAAAAAGCGCTTCAGAACGGCTATCATTTCATATATCCCGAACTGGAAGATGCCCTGCAACACCTTTTGACATAAAAGCTGTTTTCCCAACAAAAGCCTTGTAGCTTTTCCTTTCCCAGCTGCGTAAAATGTAAGTATCTTTTTAGCAGCATACAATACAGGGAAGGCAAATGGTGCGCCACCAGGTCTCTGGTTTTAGTGGGTTCGATTCCCACCCCGAATTTTTTAATGGATGTGCAAGATACGCGGACAACTGTTTCCGCAAATTAAAAAATTCCGAGGGTGGATTTATGCGTCCCGTTCTGCTGTAAAAGCCGCCCTCAAACTAAGGAGGGGCTGCCATGCTGAAGAAACGGGAACTGACCGACTGCTATGCACTTTTTGAACTGATGATTCATCCGGATGTCTTCCCTTTTGTCAGAAATAAAGCGGAGACGATTGAAGAGTATATGTTTCATGTCAAAAACATGATCGAAGAAGAAGAACAGGGAAAGCTGATATCGCGAACGATACTTGATGAATGGGAAAACCCGGTCGGCTGCATCAGCTTGTATGAAATCGAAGATCAAAAAGGCTTCCTTGGCACATGGCTCGGCAAACCTTATCATGGAAAAGGCTTGAATCAACGGGCGAAAGACACGTTTTTTTGCGAGCTTTTTTATGAAAAGCAAATCGAAGCCGTTTTTATGAAAATCAGAAAAACAAATATGCGCTCCCTCAAAGCGGCGGAAAAGCTCCCCTATGCCGTCAAGACTGATCTTGACTGGGCCGGCAGCGATACATTTCACCTGTATGAAATTCCGAAAGATATGTACACGCTGTACAGCATGAGAACATTCGAAGAGGAAAACCGCCGGTTAAAAGAAGCTTAAAACTTGTATAAATGCCGTTGAAACGGACAGCCTGTGAATAACTGAGGTTTTGAGGAGGCTTGAAAAGATGGCTGACAAGAAAAAACGAGAGCATTTTAAATCCTCTCTGAACAAGACGCAGGAAGTCAGATATTCGCGCGAATTTAAAAGGGCTGAGCGCGCCGCAAGGGAAAAATCGTAATGCATAGCGGGAGCCTGATCAGCGAACAATAAAGCTTGACCGGCCGATTATTGATGAGGAGTGATCATATGGGCAGAAATGCAATCCACAAAAACCGTGACAAAAACAAGCAAAAGCTCCCTCAAGTTCCTGATCAGTATAAGAGAGAAGCTGACGGAGTATACGAGGAATATTCTGCTGAACTCGCCGATCAGGATGACCGCGAAGCACAAGCCCGCATGCAGGCGGCTGATAAGCGCGCGGAAAAGCGGCAGTCAAAATAATAATCGAGGCCCGGGATTCCCGGGCCTCATTCTTTAAGTTAATTCGGTCAGTAGCTGTGCTGCCGGGGTCCTGTGCTTCGCTTCAGGAATTTCCGCAGGATATCCGATCTGCAAGAGAGCTGCTACCCGCTCATCGCGCTTCAGCCCCATTAACCTGTGCAATGTTTCATGAGAAAGAACTTCCCCGCTCTTCCATACCATGCCGATGCCTTTTTCCCAAGCGAGAAGCTGAAGATTCTGGATCAAACAGCTGACGGCTGCAAAATCATCTCTTCTGACCCGTTCGTTTTCGTCTTCTTTCATAATAACGAAGAGAAAAGCCGGAACGCTGAGAATATGCTCTCTGAACTTATTGATTTGTTCTTCCTGCATATTCGGCTTGAGCTCTTTAAACGCCGCTTTTAAATTGTCGGCATGCTTCTTTTTCCCGCTTTCCGTCCCGATATAAATGAACCGCCACGGTTCTGTCAGCTTGTGGTTCGGCGCATAAACCGCATCTTCCAAGAGTTCCAGCACCACTTCTTTCGGCACCGGATCCTGTTTAAACTTTCGAATCGTTCTTCTATTTCTGACACAATCGCGAATACTTTGAATTTCCAGCGTGTCGTTCATGTGGCCGCCCCCTCAAATGAAAATGATTATCATTGTTGATTATAATGTTTACCGCTGGCGTTTGCAATGATCATCACTCGTTAAAAAAAGGCGGTATCTGTTTTACACCTCGAAGCTCTGCTTTTCAGCAAATACAGCGGTTCCTGTCATCCGCACTTTCATGATGCCGTTTTGTTCCGCAACTTCGATTTTCACTTTTCCGTCTTTCCCCATTTCCTGGCCCTGTTCTATTAGAAAATCAGTCCGGCCCTCTTCACAGAATTCCTTTCCGTACGTTTTCATATAAGCGCCCATCACTCCTGATGCTGTTCCTGTGACAGGATCTTCACTCGTTCCGGAATAAGGCGATGAAAAATGCCTGCCGTGAAGCTGGCAATCCCGATGAATCGTCTCCAGGCAAAACGGGTGGACTGATGCCCGCGGCATTTCGGTTAAAATGTTGGGGAATTCAGCTTGAACGGGCTTCATCCTGCGGATTGCGGCCAAATCTCTCACCGGCACAAGCAATGTCCATATCCCTGTGCTGCCGTAAACAACGGGCAATGCTTCATGAAAGTCCGCTTCGCTGATTCCCAGCGTTTCCGCCAGTTGGCTTCTGCTTCCTGTGAATGACTGAAAACTCGGTGGCGCCTGCTCCAACGTCACCAAAAACCGCTGATTGCCGTCAGAAGCGGTATACACGGAAAGAACACCCGCTTTTGTTTCGACCTTCAACCCCGCCCCGGCTTCGATCGCGCCTTTTTCCAGAAGCGCATAAAGTGAAGCAACAGTCGCATGTCCGCATAGATTCATTTCATGGCCCGGCGTAAAGTAGCGGATCCTTATGTCGGCCGACTCGCTCGGCAGCAGGAAAGACGTTTCGTTATAGCCTGCCTGTTCAGCGATCTTCTGCATTTCACGATCGGTCAATCCGTCTGCTTCAAGCACGATGCCCGCCGGGTTTCCCAGACCCGCCGTCTTTGAAAATGCATCATATCTTAATACTTCAATTTGCTTCATTTTGATCCCCCATTTGTCGAGTTCGATCCTTTCCTTCCAATCATTTGCAGTATACCGCCTTTCATTGCTTCTTACAATGGCAATCTAAAAAAGACCGTTTTAAAAAACGGCCTCACTTCGTTCTCCTTCCGATCAGCCTCGTCACAAGGATCATCGTCACCGGGAGAGATCGGTTTTTCCGGTAGGCTAAATATTTTCCCCGCCAAACCGGTTTATATTTTTCTTTAAAAGACCGCAGTCCGCTAAAACTGTACATGTAGCTGACATTGTTGAAAATCACAGCGGCTAATCGCTCCGTCCAGAATGACTGAAACGATGTCCCTACATTCGATAAAGGGGCCATTCCCATATTGAAGGCCGTGTAGCCCTGTTCTTTTCCCCATTGAAATAAATAGATGAACAGCGCATCCATGATTCCTTTCGGCGCTTTCTTCGAATAGCGCATCAGATCGATGGATATTTCCCCTTCGCGGTACATCGGCATGATATTCATAAACGCGACGATCTCGCCTTCTTCGCTTTTTAAAACGGCAATCGGCGCTTTCTGCAAATAATCTTCATGAAAAAACCCGAGCGAAAAGCCTTTTTCTTTTTTTCGGCCGAGCCATTCATCAGATACCTGCCTCAACTCGTTGAGGAATTCTGCCGAAAACGGCGGCTGTTCGACATGAAATGTATACCCTTCCCGTTCAAAGCGGTTGTGAATCGCCCTTAACCCGGCCCGCTTTTTTCCGGTGATTGTAAAGGTGTCAAGGTCGACAATCGCCTCTTCTCCAAGCTTGAAAAAACGGTATCCGAAATCATGATAGAGCCCCATGTCTTCTCGTTCGATCTGATAGAAAATGACAAGATACCCTTTTTGGTCAGCCGTATGAAGAAATTCTTTGATCACGAGCGGAAACGAGCCTTCCAGGCCGGACGGGTCGCCGAGCACAACGAGACGCTGACCGACTTTGGCGAATTGAATCAGCGCATTCCCGTCGCTTGAATAAAAAAACCGCTTGTCACCTAAAAAACCCAAATGACTCAAAGCGTTTCCGCCTTTTTCTTTTAAGAATGCCTCCAGTTTCTCCGGGTCAGGAGCTTCACCGACCTCTTTCGTTTTCCTGTTAAACGTCCAGATGAAAACAACGAAATACAGCGGAACGAAAAATAATGCAAAAAACGTCGCGAAGTCGACATGACGTTCACTGTGAATGAAATAATCTTTTACGAGAATATGGCCGAGCGCCTCCCAAATGTTTGAAGCAATAATATTGTAATTCAGCAAAGTAAAGAGAAAGATAAAAGCTCCCCATGCGATTTGCCCGAATGTGTAGACAGCCCGCTCCCTTGTAAACTGCCCCCTCAGCAGAACAAACAGGACAAATACCACAGGAATCATGAAGACCGCGCTAATATTAAAACCTTTAAAAAGCGTGAACAGAAAGGCAAGAACCAAAGCGGTCAGCGTCATATAATAAGATCTCTTTGTCCTCCGATAAAGCTCCAGCGGCAGGATCAGCAAAATCAAGCCGAAACTGAGGGACAAGCCGTTAAAAAACACCAGCATGTACTTCGGAATATTCGGTATCAATGTAATCCTGTCAATCGGCAGCGCCACGGATGCGATCACAATCGCTCCGCTGCAAAACGCGATGACTGAAAGCGAACCGTTCAGCAGTCTGAATAACAGCGCTCTGTGTAAAATCAACAGAATATTGGTCGTTTCTATTGCCGGGGCAATAATCGGCTTTTCTTCGAGCTTCTTCATTGTATTCCCAGTCAAATCGGCTGCTGCAAAAATAAGGCCGAATACAAAAGGGATAAACGAATAGGCAAGCCTGTAAAGCACAATCGCCGTCAGAGTGATTTCCTGATCAACCCCAAGCTTGCTCATCCCCACCAAAAAAAGCAGGTCGAACGAACCGAATCCGCCGGGAACGAGACTGATCATTCCGGCTACAGATGCAATTGTAAAAACGCCGAGAACGGTTTTCGCATCTAAATCGACCCCCATCGTTACAAGGGAATAATACATAACCGCTGCAGCGGCAAACCACTCGATCACAGATGCACCCAAATACGAAAAGAAGACCGACAGCCGCATGCCTTTTTCGGCTCCTGCGCTTCTCCTCTTTTTGATCATTAAAATGATGGCCGTACCGGGAGCGATTATCGCCGTACCGGTAACAGCCAGCAGCACCCACGCTTTTTCTGTAAACAGATCTCCGGCAGGCAGAATCCCGGCAAGGACGAGAAGGCAGAGGACAGACAGCCCGAGAAGAATCGAAGACGCAAGCCATGCGATCCCCCTGATCAGCTTCTTCACATCATCAACATGCTCTTTGTAAAGGATCGTTCTCAATCCTGCACCGGACAATCCGCCGAACCCGAGAACATTGTTAAGCGAGTTGGCGATCCAGGACACCTTGATCGTCTTCCATTTCGAAACCTTCATTCCGAGTGAGCGAACCAGAACAAAATCGTATAATGTCATCGCCAAAATGGCGGCAAGTCCGAGAAAAACAAGGATAAACAGGTCAACCCGATTAATTTGATCGATAATCAAAAATGTTGCTTTAAAAGACAGCCCGGCCAGTTCTTTTTTCGCTTGAAAAAAGACAAACAAAAGAACAGCCGCCGGAATTACAATCCTTAAAATCGCCAGCGCATTTTTTTTCATGAAAAACCACTTCTCTCTAATCACAGGATAAATCCATCACGTTTTGAGTGATAACTCATATATCTTACCTTAATTTACCGGCTAGAAAAAGCAAAAACCAACGATTCTGCTGTTATGTTAGTGTTAACCATCCCTCCTGAAAACAAACGGTAAACAAAAAACGCGCAGCGGCGCGTTTTTTCAGTTCCAACCCATTCTTTTTCGAAGCTCTGTAATATGGGCAATATGGTGGTGTGAGTGCCACACATAGAGAGCGAGCGCTTGATACAGCTTCATTTCCTCTCCTGTGTCAGGATAAACGTACGCTTTTTCAAAATCCGCTTCTGTTAAAGATTCAAAAAAAGCGGTCCAGCGCAGATGCAGCGTGTTCAAAAGCGCCAGCGACAAAGCCGGATCGAGCGTTCTGGCATCGGTAAGTCCGGCCCAATTCTGTTCGTCAAACGTGCGGATCAAAGGCGCCTCCTCAGTCAGTGCCAATTTGCTTCGAATATAGCCGTTCATATGGCTGTCGGCAAGATGGTGAACGACTTGCCGGACAGTCCAGCCTCCGGTCCGGTATGGCGTATCAAGCTGTTCTTCATTTAGCCCCGCCACCGCACTACTCAGGAGATGCGGCGCTTGCTTCAGATCCCCGATCCATTTTTTCCGTTCCCTTTCTTCCGCTTCAAGCGGTTTTGAAAAAGTGCCGATCGGATATTTCAACTGATCCATTGTCTGTTCCTCCCCTAGTCGCAATACACTGCATCATGCTTTCCAAAAAGGTATTCGATCTGTTCATACGTATTCCTTGCTTCCGATAATTCAGGCAGATTCTCCAATGGGAAAAATCCAAGGTTTTGCGTTTCCATCCCCGCTTCCGCCTTGCCTCCGACAATTTGACAGGCAATAAACAGCTTATAGATGTGGAAGGCGGAAGGAGGGTGGTTGTGGCGCTTTTTATCCATGACAGCCAAAAGTTTGTGCGCCTTGACTTTCAAACCTGTCTCTTCAAGCGTTTCTTTAACCGCAATTTCTTTCGGCGTAAAGCCGATGTCTGCCCATCCGCCTGGCAGCGCCCATTTACCGTCTGCTTTTTCCTGGACAAGGAGGAGCTTATGATCTTTAAAAATCACGGCTCTCACATCGACTTTAGGTGTTTGATAGCCTGATTCTCCGGCAAAAAGCTCTTTCACTTTTGAGAAATCGGTTTCCGCATAATCGGCGATAATTTCACAGCTCAACTCGCGAAGCCGCTCAAAACGTTCACGATCAAAGTCATCTTTTGTATAGGCAAGCCCCGCCTGGGCGATGGCTTGAATTTCCTTTGCCCAATCCAGCCATTTCAGATCCTTTTTCATTCGCTGATCCCCCGATCTGCAGGAGCTATAGACCGGTAGACACGGTCAAGCCATTGCGTTCGTTTTCCGTCGGAGCTGTCTTTCACACCGGCAAACAGCAGTCGCCTTACCCGCCGTACGCCGCAAAACTTCAACATCACATCTTTAACCGTCACCCAGTCGGCATCCCGCCGCCAAAACCGCAAATACCATGATGGGGCGTCAGCCGTGTAGTAAACCGAAGCCGTACGCGCCTTCAGCAGGCCTTTTGGCAGCTTCCCTTGATATGTATAAGCTTCTCCGGCGGCAAAAACGCGGTCAATAAATCCTTTCATGATCGCCGGCATCCCGCCCCACCAAAGCGGATAAATGAAAATCAGATGGTCGGCGTTTTTGACAATTCTTCGATATTCGGCGGTTTCAGGGTCGCGCTTCATATCAGAGCGCCTTTTCTTTTCATCAAATAAAAGAACGGGATCAAACCGGTCTTTGTACAAATCGATGACATCATAAGAATGCTTACCGTCCTCAAGCGCCTTTATGATTTGATTTAAAATGGCCCCGTTGAAACTGTTTGGATTTGGGTGTGCATATATAACGGCAGTCTGCATATCGCTTCCTCCTTTTCGTCCTTTGATGGAATTATATTGTTTATTTTGCAGAATTTAAAGAAAATGAACTTGGAGCAAATATGATGAAAAACCCTTTCCTTTTGAAAAAACGGAAAGGGTTTTTCTGTTTAGTTTGCCTTTTTCAGATCTTCATTCAGCTCTTTCATAATCGTTCCGCCGCCATGCTTCTCCCATTTTACGACTGCCTTGTCAAAGCTTTTTTCATTGATTTCCCCGAGAATAAATTTGAATGTGGCGTCATCGATGATTTTCTTCAATTCTGTTCCCCTGTCCATCTGTGCGGCGGAATACAGCGGTTCGGCCGGATTCTGGACTGCGATTGCCCGGTTGTCCTCCTCAAGCTTTTCATTTTTGGCGCGCAGTGGATCTTCAGCGCTTTTTAAAGCTTGTTTATTGATGCCGATCAGCTGGTTTAACGGCTGAATTTCCGCTTCCCACAGATGGTAGTATTCCTGTTTTCGAAAATAGCCGCTGTCGCCTTTCTTTTCATAGTGTACGCCTTCTATTCCATACAGCATTAAATTGTTGAGGTCTTCTTCAGCGATTCTGTCAAAAAATGCGAGAATTTTTTTGACCTCTTCTTCAGTCTTGACGCTTGATTTCGAAATGGCGAACATCCCGCCATGACCGCCGAGCGCCCATGTGCGCTCCTTGCCGTCGGGGCCTTTGATCCGGTTTGCGATCTCAAGCTGAAATTCGGGATTCAAAGCGAGTCCCTGATCACGCAAGTTCATGGCATCGCTCATTGCGCCGATATAGATTCCCGCTTTTCCCTGAATCACTAAATCCTGCTGCTGCGTTTTGCTTGTCACCGCGAAGTCCCGGTTCATCAGGCCTTCTTCATAAAACTTTTTCATATATGCCATTGTGTCTTTATAGGCCTCATGCTTAAAATAAGGAAACAGATTTTCGTCTTTGTCGGTCCCCCATTCATTCGGTGCGCCAAAGTACGAAGCCAAGGTTTTAAACGCTCCGAAGGTGAGGTCATTGCGGTCGGCAAGACCGATCGTATCGTCTTTTCCGTTTTGATCGGGGTCCTGTTCTGTGAACGCTTTTGCTATTTTATAAAGGTCATCAACGGTTTCCGGCATTTCCAACCTGAGATTGTCGAGCCAATCTTTCCGAATCACGACTCCCTGTCTGGCCATCGGCCTTTCTCTATAAATCCCGTAAACTTTGCCATCAACCGAGATATTTTTTAAAATGGTTTTATCAAGCGTTCTTAAATTCGGATAGTCTTTTAAATACGGACCGATTTCCCAGAACATTCCCGACCGCAGCGCGCTGACAACCGCTGAATCTTCAAGATCAGGCAATGTCATCACTTTAGGCATGCTTCCGCCAGCAAGCGTTGTATTGATCCGCTCTTCTTTTGTTGAATCCGGAACCCAAATGAGCTTCAGCTTTGTATTCGTTTTGTCTTCAATGATATCAAGCGCCTTCTCCTTCGGAGGCTGCGGCGTGTGGAGCGGTACGAGCCAATCGATTTCAAGCGCCCCGCCCTCTTCTGTTGACGCCTTTTGCTGCGTGCAGCCCGCTGAAAAAACCAAGATCAAGATCAGGCAACATAACTTTTTCATATGATCCCTCCCGCTTGATAAGAAAACGTTTTCAAGGAGGAATGCCCGACATGCTCCATCCTAAATATTTCATAGCCGAGCATTCTTTTTCGATTCAATATATGCAGAGAAAAGGATTTACCGAGATGAACGCGCCGCATGTTCATGAAGGCTATGAACTGTATTATCTGCTCAGCGGAGAACGCACGTATTTTATTAACCAAAGCGTCTATACCGCGGAAAAAGGCTCGATGATCATCATCAACCCCCACGACCTCCACCGAACGTCAAGCACGGAAGTTCAAGAGTTCGAACGCATCCTGATTAATTTCTCGCACAATTTCATTGAACCATTGCTTGAGTGCAGCCATTATCGGCTGCTTCCGTTTCCGGAACATCAAAATTTCATCGCATTTTCCCTCCGTGAACAGGCGGCAGTCGAACACCTGCTGATGGAGATGAAGAAGGAGTGCAAGCTGAAGAAAGAAGGACACGAAGATGTCGTGAGGGCGCTGCTGTTTCAGCTGCTTTTTACCATTTACCGGAACCTTGCGGGTGGCGGACGCAATCAAACACGGCCGCTTCACCCGATGGATGAAAAAATCTCGGAAATCGCTTCATATATCAATGGCAGCTTTCAAGAAACGATGACATTAAACGGGCTGGCCGGACAATTTTATATCAGCCCATCATATTTAAGCAGAGTGTTTAAAAAAGTGACCGGCTTTCATCTTCAGGAGTATATCCGGCATATCAGAATCCGCGAAGCGAAAAAACGGCTTCGTGATACAGACGAGAAAATATTGGACATCGCCGCGGATACCGGTTTTAAGCATATCAGCCACTTTAATAAAGTATTTAAAGAAATCGTCGGCATCCCGCCGCTTCAATACAGGAAAAAAAGCAGAGACATTTAATATGCGGTATAACGGAACCAGTCAAAATCAGCGACGGCCTTTCTGCCGCTTCCGCCATTATTGGCGAATACCCCCACCATCGTTCCCGTATGTCCTTTTGCGTCACGCGACCCCTCATCGCTTAAGAAACGGGCATCATAAGTACCGCCTGCGTGATGCCAATGCTTCCCTTCATAACTGTAGTAAAAATCCCTCTTTTGCTTATTGATGACGGCTTTTAAATACAGCGGGCCGGCTTCGGCATGTTTTTCCCCAAGCGTTTTTTGGAAGCCGGAGCGATTTTCCATGACCTTGATCTTTAATCCTTCTTCATAGGTCAGACAGCATTTCAAATAATTATGCGTGCTGTAGTAGCAGACGATCCCCGCTTGCTCGCCGGACGCCGCAGGTGAAAAGTCGAGTTTCACGCCGGCGCTGTATTGGTGGTGCTTTTCCCTTCTGACGATCGTATTTTTTGCGCGGATGTCGTGTAAATCCCAATCACCTGTCCATAGCCTGAGATATCCCGGTCTTTCGGTCAAAGACCAGCCTGAATGGTCGGGGTTTCTGACAAACTGCCAGTCAAGACCGAGCGTATCATCGTCAAAATCGTCGAAATTCTTTTCATCCCATTTGACCGGGGGAAGGTTGGGAGCGCGCTGGATCAGGCTCGGGCCGTTCAAGCCGTTGATGACAAACCAGCCGTCATCCTTCCATTCGACGGGATCCAAAGCGGTCTCTCTCCCAACCGTTGTATAGTTTCCCTCATTGGGCCGCCCGCATAGATACACCCCCCACCATTCTCCATTCTGGGTTTCAACGAGCTTGCCGTGCCCCGCTCTTTGAATCGGAGCATCCGGGTCTGTCTGCGTTAATATCGGGTTATACGGGCAGGGCTCATAAGGACCGTACAAATGCGTCGAGCGGGCTGTCGTGATCGAGTGGGAATATCCGGTGCCTCCTTCCGCCAATATCGCATAGTAATACCCGTCTTTTTTCAGCACATGCGGCCCTTCAGGCGCCCTTCTGCCGGTCCCTTCCCAAATCTGAACCGGCTCGCCGGAAACTTCTGTGCACTCGTCATTTAAAGGAAAGAGCGTGCAAGCAGGACTGAGCAGCATATAGTGTTTCCCGTCGTCATCAACAAAGTGAGACGGATCGATGCCGCTTCCTTCATCAATGAAAACGGGCTTTGAATAAGGGCCTTCAGGACGGCTGGACTTGATCATGATCTGCCTGCGGATCAGCTCTCGTCCATTGATGACGGTCGGTCCGTTCAGCCTGTGTGTCGCGAAAATGTAGAAGGTTCCGTCATGATACGAGATATCGGGCGCCCAAATGCCGTGTGAATCATTGATATCAGACAGATCCAATCCGTCATTCTCCGTAATTCCGTGGCCGATGATCTTCCAATGGACTAAATCTTTAGAGTGGGAAATAACGATTGCCGGGAAATACTGAAACGTTGAGTTCACCATGTAAAAATCTTCCCCGACTTTTATAATTGAAGGATCTGGGTGAAAACCGGTCAACACCGGGTTCGTATATGTGTGTTCACCATTCATGACATTCCCCTCCTGCCGGTTCGACCCTGAACCAATCGATATCGCACCAGCCGTCCTGTCCGTCTGCTCCTCCGGTATCCGTGCAATATACACCTGCCTTGGCACCCGTCCATCGCCCGGGAACAGCCTGAAACGAATCCCCAATCTGTGTGAAATGACGCTGATCCATGCTGTAGCTGAAACGGCACACCGCCTGTTCATCAACAGTCAAGCGCAAATAGACCGTTTCCGCCTGTACACCGTGCTCTTCTGTTTTGACATCTTTCTGTTCACCTTCCATACGGCCTTTGTATACAGAAAGCCGATAGCCGTTTTCCGATTTCGAAAAGCCGAGATAGGCGTATTCCCTTCCCATTACAGCCAAGCCGGCCAGCATAGTGTCCGAGAAGGCGTTTAGCGACAATTTGACCGTTGCTGTAAAGCTTGGACCCGAAAATTTCTGCATCAGAAGGTTCGGCAGACGGCTCAGTTTGAACGGATCCGGGATGCCGCGGCTGTACAAGCGAAGCCGGCCGGGACTGGCGCTGAGAGAGTACCAGTCTTGCTTCGGATTCGCTTCCCATTGCCAATGAAGCGCAAGGCGATCTGAAGAAAAATCATCATTGGCATGGTCAAAGGGCTGTTTCACTTCTTTGGCGTTTGTCTTCGGCTTTTCCCATTGCAAAACAGGTTCGCCGATCCCGTCGCCGTCTATGTCTTCGCCCATCAACGGCCAGCCGTCGATCCAGCGGACAGGTTGAAGGTGCACTACTCTGCCGAATGCTCCGCGATCTTGAAAGTGGATAAACCATGATTCTTCGGAATCAAGCTCAATCCAGCCTCCCTGGTGCGGACCGTTAATCGCTGTATTTCCTTGGTGGAGGACAACCTTATCTTCATAGGGACCGTAAATCTGCTTGCTCCGCAAAACCGTCTGCCAGCCTGTCTTCACCCCTCCAGCCGGGGCAAAGATATAATAATAGCCGTCTTTTTTATACAGTTTCGGCCCTTCAATGGTAGGGTGGTTCAGCGTACCGTCAAAGACGATCTCGCCATCGTCTTCCAATGCCGTTCCGTCTTTTTTCATTCGGCAGAGATTCAGCTTGCTCTTGATTCCGATTCTGCTGTTGGCATAGGCGTGGATCAAATAGGCATTTCCGTCGTCATCCCAAAATGGACAAGGATCAATCCAGCCCTTTGTCTTTTTGACGTGTATGAGAGGCTCCCATCCTTTAAACGGATCTGATGTTTTGCTCATAAAGATTCCCTCATCAGGCGTAGCGAAATACACCAGGAATTCCCCGTTATGGTACCGAATGCTCGGCGCCCATGCTCCTTTGCCGTGAGCAGGGGCCTCGTATTCGCCGAAGGGGAGCTCGTCAAACACATGGCTGATCAAAGACCAATTCACCAAATCTGTCGAGTGCAAAACGGGAATTCCGGGAAAACAGGAAAAACTCGAGGCCGCCATAAAAAAGTCGCTGCCTTTCCGAACGACATCGGGATCTGAGTAGTCCATGAAAAGAACGGGATTGCAAAACCGCCCGCCGTCAACATTCGGATTCCAGACAGGCGGATGTTTCGCCTTGCCAGTCAGGCTTTTTGCCATCAACCTTCACCCCTGTTTCATTTCCAATTTTTCAAATTCATGTTAGCACAGCTGCCGCCCCTGAATCTTTGTTATTAATGTCTGTTTATTCTCATTCTTTGCTATTGTTGTCCTTTGATTGAATGGCATAAAAAAAAGGCGAAACTAAAGTTTCGCCTTTTCAAGCAGTCAACCTGATATCAATGCCTGAAGCCGGGTCTTTAACAAACCATGCGTTTTCTTGATGCTCAACGGCATAACCTGAGCTTTTCAGTTTTTTCACGATGCAGTCCAATTCCGCCTGACTCGGGAGAAGAACCGTGTAATATGCCATGCCTGCCGCATTAAGTGGAGCAAATGGCGCATGTTGTCCGGCCCAGATGTTTAAGCCGATATGGTGATGGTAGCCTCCGGCAGAGACGAAAAGCGCTGACATGTGTTGATAATCTCCTGTAATATCAAATCCCAGCACAGAGTGGTAAAATTCTTTCGCCAGCTTTAAATCCTTGACGTGAAAATGGACGTGTCCGATTTTTGTTTCAGGGGGAAGACCTTTCCATTCGTGACCATCGGCTTCTTCAAGAAGACCTTGGACATCAACCGGCTCCGTACCCATCACGTAGTTCCCCTGTTCATCACGCTTCCAGCCCTCGCACGGGCGGTCCCGGTAGATTTCAATTCCGTTTTGATCAGGATCTGACAAGTAAAGCGCCTCGCTGACAAGGTGATCTCCCTGGCCGAGTTCAATGCCGGAGCGGAGCAAATGCTTCACAGCCATGCCGAGCTGCTTGCGATTTGGAAGCAAAATGGCAAAATGATAAAGGCCTGCTGCCGATCTTTCAGGCAGCACAACAGCATTTGGAATTTCCTCAATAATCAGAAGCGGATTTTTCCCGTCAACTGTGAACTCCGCCGTTTTTCCGTCACGTTTTAATACTTGAAAACCGATCACATCCCTGTAAAAAGAAACCGATCTTTCAAGACGGCTCACCTTCAGCTTCACATATCCGAGCTCAGTGCCCGGGTGGATTTGCTGCGTCATCTGTTTTTCCTTCTTTCCTTGGTTTCTCCTGCCCTTTGGAACGGAATAAACCATCAAGAGACAGCATGCGGCTTCCGCTCAAGCCCAAGTATATAGACATTGCAAGAAGCGCTACATCAAATTCATAGCCTGCGCCTCCATCCGTTCCCATGAATCCGGCGGATAGCTTAACAGTGAAAATGGCCCCCAGCATGACAATCGCAAATAAAAGGCCAATCACACGCGTACCGAGCCCGAGAATCATTAAAGCCCCTCCGGCCAATTCGATAATCGCTACGATATAGGCGAGAAAGCCCGGAATTCCGACACTGCTGAAAAATCCTACAGTATTTTCAATCCCGCCTTGAAATTTTGAAAGACCGTGAAGCAAAAATGTAAGACCGGTAACCAAACGTAAAATAAATGCACCTAATTCGTATTTGTTGTTCATTATTTTCTCCTCTAGTTTATTTTTTATTTAAAAGACCAATGACGTACACCAACTTTATCCATCTATCAACATATCATCCGCATAAGAAGTCTGCAGTGTCCTCCTTTTTTCGTTCGTTACTTACTTTGTGTAAGTTAGTATATATAAATAAGAAACTTACGTCAAGACATTTTATGAGCTTTGCTCATTCATTGATATACCGTTATAATAGACCTAGAGAGGTGAGAAATATGAGCCTATCATCTTTATGTCCGAAATTCGAAAAAGGAATGAAAATGATAAGTCAGCGCTGGAATGGATTCATCATTCACCAGCTTCTTAACGGCCCGCAGCGGTTTTGCCATATAGAATCTTCCCTTCCCATCAGCGGAAGGCTATTATCCGAAAGATTAAAAGAACTCGAACACGAAGGCATCATCCACCGGCACGTGTATCCAGAAACTCCGGTGCGGATCGAATACTCCCTGACTGAAAAAGGACAGGCGCTCGAATCGGTCCTTAAAGGAATGGAAAAATGGTCGCAGGAATGGATCGATCCGGACGGCGCCAATGAACGGGAAAATCATTAAAAAAGGCGTGCATCTCAGGTGCATCGCCTTTTTGTTTTGCCGTTTTATTCCGCATATTTTTCAGATCCCCGCCTTTTTCATGCTTGCCTGAACATCAATTTTTAATCCTCATATATTAAATAGGGAAAGATTACTTCCTGAGAGGAGAAAGAAATGCGGAGATGCTTGAAAATATTAGTTCTGATTAAAACGTTTTGGAAGACCATGCCCAAACATGAAGTAAAGTATAAAATGATGAAATCTCTGGAGGAGTTTGCCGAAGTCATGTACTGGCATACAGACGGCTATCTTCCGGATATTTTGGACAAAATCCAATTTCGCCCTGATTTCATTTTCCACTACGACATTGCCTACGGCTTCTCATTATCCCCAAACATAAGGGGGCTCAAGGATACAAACATCCCCACCGGCGCGTTTGTGATCGATTCTCATTTTAATCAACAGATCAGAAGCAGCTATTTCGAAGAAAACCAAATTGATTTAATTTTTTCAGTGACAAAAGAGCATTTTTTAAATGAATATCCCCAGTATGAAGAAAAATTCAGATGGGTTCCATGGGCAGTTGATCCAGAAATATTCAAGGACTGGAAGTTGAAAAAAACGATAGACTATTTGCTCATGGGGCTCGTGCATGAAGGAAACAAAAGATACCCCCCAAAAGGAAAATACCTTTTTAGGGAAGCTGTACTGCAGACCATGAAGCATGAAGAAGGGTTTGTTCACCACCCCCATCCCGGCAATGTCATAACTGATGAAGAAGAAATCAAGCAGGCTTTTTTGAATGAAAAGTATGCCCAGGAACTGAACAGGGCCAAGATATTTTTCACGTGCGGAAGCACCCTTCGCTATCCGTTGTTGAAATTTTTTGAAGCTCCTGCCTGCAGAACGTTGTTGCTGGCGGAACCAAATCAAGATATTTACGATCTTGGTTTTAAAGACGGCACCCATTTCATTGCTTGTGAAGTTGAAGACTTTTATGATAAAGCAAAATACTATCTTCAAAACGAAAAAGAAAGGCAGCGTATCACAGACAACGGCTACCGTCTCGTTCATTCGCGGCATACCTATCATGCGCGCGCACAAGAAATAGCAGACGCGATAATAGATTTTTTGGAGCAGCGGAAACGGTGATGAATGGATCCATTTTTCTTATCCGGCGGGATTGTTCCCGCACGCATTTTCTTTTCGGACATATATTTCTATTACTGATGATTTAAAAGATTTCGAGGTGAAAAACATGGGAACGGAAATGCCCGCTGAGTTTTATGATCAATTTATTGACCGACATCTGATTCCGCTTGAAAAAAGCCCTTGGAAAAAGGTGTATGAAGAAGCTGCACGTCTATTGCCGGAGTCCAAAGATGAAACGATTGTTGATATTGGCTGCGGCACAGGGAGATTCGCAAAGCTTTTATATGACAAAGGATACAGAAAATATTTAGGCATCGATTTTTCCAAAGGAATGCTTGAAGAAGCCAAAAGGTATAATCCCTCGTTTACTTTCATCGAAGGGAATGTATATGACGAGGCGATCGTCCGGATGCTGCAAAAATACAATGTTTTTGTTTTGCTGGAAGTATTAGAGCATATCGAGAAAGACAAGGCGTTTTTATCAAGTCTTCCTCAAGGGAGCGATATGGTGATTTCTGTGCCTAACTATGATTCTCGCGCCCATGTCCGCCACTTCAAACATATTGACGAAGTCATCGAAAGATACGACGGCATATTGGATTTTCAGGGCAGCGAAAAAGTCGTCATTAAAACATCTGAACAGCTGAAGAATGAAATTTACGTGCTGAACTGCAAAAAAAGATAATAAACGGGAATTGGCATGCAGCGAGCTAATGCGGATAACCTGTGAAGCGTTAGCTTGTCTCTGCATCAAAAGAGCATCCCCCAATCGTACATGCAAGTCTCCGCAACTTGCATTTGTCGTTTCAGGAGATGCTATTTTCCCCGGCACAATTATGATTGATCCAGCAGCTTCTCAACCCTTTCACGGACTTGCGGAACCGAAAGACCGATGATAATTTGCAAGGCTTTTCCGTTTCTGACGACACCGTGAACGCCAAAGGACTTAAACGTACTGTCCGGCTCCACTTTCGATTCATCATACACGCTGACTCTCAGTCTTGTCGCACAATTCGTCACTTCAGCTATGTTTTCTTTTCCGCCGAGCGCTTTGATGCAAAGAACCGCCTGATCGGTTTCATCCATTTCCTGCGCAGCAGAAACCTCTTTTTCGGACTCTTTTTTCGCCTTGTATTCTTTTTTCGAATAAAATTTGGTCTCCTGCTGCTGGTCTTTTTCACGCCCCGGTGTGGCGATATCCAATTTTACAATCAAGAACCTGAATACGAAGAAGTAAATGGCGGTGAAAGACAAGCCGATCAAAATTTGAAAAATATAAGTGCTGCCATGCTGATGAAACAGAGGGATCCAGTTGAGCGTTAAAATCTCGATTAAACCGCCGCCCATATTTCCGACAACCCCTGCAGCATACATCAAGGTTGCCATCGTCGCGGCCAAGAGACTGTGTACGAAAAACAGCAGCGGCGAAATGAACAAAAACGTAAATTCGATCGGCTCCGTGATCCCCGCAATCACCGCTGTCAGCGTGATCGGAATCAGCAGACCGGCAACGATTTTCTTCTTTTCTTTTTTGGCTGTTACATAGATCGCGAGCGCGATCCCCAGAATTCCGAAGATTTTAGAGTTTCCGTGGAGCGCGAATCCGCCTTGAGGAAAGAGCTCTTTCAACGGCTCAGAGCTTGCCGAGAACTCGCTGAGATGCTGCGCCCAATAGGTGACAATTCCGCCTTCAACTACGGCCGGGCCGAAAACAAATGGCGTGTAGATGAAGTGATGCAGGCCTGTAGGGATCAAAATTCTTTCCAAAAATGTGTAAACCCATACACCGAATGCTCCTGAGGCGACAAGGAAGCTTTGCAGCGACGCAATGCCGCCCTGCACCATCGGCCAAATCCACGCGGTCGCAAGCGCTACCGGAAGCATGATCGCAAATGAAATGATAACGACAAATGAAGAGCCTTGAAATATTCCTAAAAAATCGGGCAGCTTCTTATCAAAGTAGCGATTGTGGATATAAACGACAATCGATGAAATCAGAATCGCCCCGATAATGTTCGTATCAAGGGTTTTGATGCCGGCGATTTCCGCAAGTCCGCTTGTTCCTCCGGCTTCCTGTGTCATATCAACACCGAAAAAATCGCCCCATACTGTCAAAATGGCGCTGACAAAATAATTGAAGGTCAGATAGGTAGTAAGCGCTTCCAAACATGCCCTCGCCTGCGCTTTTTTCGCCAGTGCGATCGGAATTCCGACCGCAAACAGCAGCGGCATTTGCCTGAAGACAGTCCAGCCGCCTTCTTCAAGGATATACCAGAATTGATACCAAAAGGTGTCCTGACGGGCAAGCGCTCCCATCAGCTGCTCATTTTTAAATAATGTGCTGAGGCCCACGACGATCCCGGCAAAGGCAAATAGCAAAACCGGCACAAACATGGCGCTTCCGAATCGCTGTACTTTTTGCATCAATGCGAATCCCCCCTGTTATTCCTGATTTTTCTTTTCTTCAGCATAGTCGACATAGCTGCGAAACAGCGCTTCCCCAACGAGAAAAAAGGGCGCAAAAGCTGTCAGCTCCGTTTTTGGATAAACCGTCACCGTCTGGCTCGGCGCATAGAGATTGTAAGGCGTGAGCTGGGCGAGCAGATTATTTTTCAAATTAGTCAAAGAGATAAAAGGAATGCCTTTTGCCGACAGAGACTGTGCCTGCGGAATCAGCGACGGGGTTTCTCCTGACAGCGAAATGATGATGATCAGATCGGCCGGGCTAAAATCAGGAAACATGAGGTCGAAATCGATTTGATCTTTGATCACCGTCAAATAACGGTGCTGAGAAACAAACATTCGCTGCAGCTCATAAGCGCACGTGGTCTGAGCGGTACCTGAACCATAGACAAAAATGCGGTCTGCTTCGTCAATGAGCTGACACATCTTGCGCAAATCCGTATTTTTCAAATACTTCATGCTTGCTTCCATATCCCTCATGAGGCATTCAAAGGAACGGCAATCTTCCCGCTCTTCTTCCCGTTTCTCGGCCTCCCATTTCAGAAACACCCTGAACTCACTGTACCCGCTGAAATCCAATTTTTGAGAAAGCCTTAAAATCGATGTGCGGGATACGTTGCATTTCTTTGCTAATTCGTTGATGCCCAGCTTGTAGCAAGTGTCTTGATGGTTCAAAATATATTTCAAAACATGAAAGTCGTTTTCGTTCAATTTTTTATAATGCTTGTTCATTAATTCTTCCAACTGCATCATTTTCACCCCATTTATTCTCTGTCTCTATTATATAAAATACGAGAATAAATGGGAGATATGCCTGGGCTGGCCGGTATGGCTCAGGAGCCCAGGCGCTTTTATCCTTAAAGCGACGGCTGAAGATGTTCCGCGGAGAGCTCCGGCCAATATGCTTTGTTCGCTTCAATCAGATCATCGAGAATCAGTTTGGCTGTTCTTGCATTCGGCACGGTGCGCGACAAAATCAGAGCCTGCCAAAGCTTTTGATACGATTTTTCAATCCAGGCTTCAACGACAAGCTTTTCAACAGACACCTGCTGTTCCATCAGCCCTTTTTGGAACTGCGGTATCTTGCCGATTGTGATCGGCTCCGGACCGTTTTTGCCGACAATGCAAGGCACCTCAACCATCGCCGATGAATCGAAGTTTTGGATCGCTCCGTTATTTTCAACAATTAACAGCATCCGTTCACCGGTATTAAAAGCAAGGGCGCGCGCAAGGTCGACAATATATGAAGCATGATCATCAATTTTGATTTTGCTGCCGGCGCTGGATTGGGCTTTTGCGATTTTTTCACACTCGCCGAAAATGAATTTTTCCCGCCCTTCCATTACTTCGTTCGCCCGCGTGAATTCAGGGTTTGATTTTTTCACCATGTCATCGGGATAAAAATAATATTGCAAATACGTATTTGGAAGCGTCTCAGGATCGAGTTCATATACTTCCCTCGCTTTTTTGAACGTGTCGTTCCAGCTGGCCTCAGCCTTTTCATGTTCGTGTTCAGGAATATAGCCGAACTTCCCGACGTGCTCCTTGATCGCCGGCATCAGATCATTGCCGTTTTTATCACAAATTGACGTCCACCAGCCAAAATGATTAAGACCGTAATAACGGACGACCATCTCTTTTCGTGATGACAGCCCGAGAATTTGAGCCATCCTGTCTTCGATACCGATCGGCATATCGCAAATGTTCAGCACTTTTGATGTCGGCCGCAGCCTTCTCGTCGCTTCGGCAACGATTGCAGCCGGGTTTGAATAGTTCAGCATCCACGCATCAGGTGAATAAGTTTCCATATAATCAATGAGCTCAAGGACGCCGCCAATCGACCTCATTCCGTACGCAATCCCTCCGGGTCCGCACGTCTCCTGGCCGACGACTCCGTATTTCAGAGGGATCTTTTCATCGAGCTCGCGCATCGCATATTTGCCCACTCTGATATGAGCCATGACAAAATCAACATCGGAAAACGCCTCTTCCGGATCGGTTGTCGCTAAAAATTGAATGTGCGGAGCCCTTTCTCGAACCAACACTTCACAGGCGCCGGCTATCTTGTCTTGCCGCTCCCCATCATTGTCATACAATTTCAGCTGTCGGATCGGGAAATCATCCAAATTGTCCAAGAGCATCAATACAATCCCCGGGGTAAATGTGCTTCCTCCGCCTGCAATGACAATCGAATACGTTTTATCCATTTTTAAAGCCCCCTTATAAGCGTTTACAATTTACTTATATCATGCTGAAGGAGCCGTTCCAACAGGTTCGGGAAAGACAGTTCCTATACTCGCGTTCTGTTTATTTTCCCGAAAAACGGGAACTTTCCCGGCCGTTTTATGTCGTGTAGAATAAAGGCAATTCACTGAATTGGAGTGTGTTGTTGATGCTGATCGCAATCGGTTTATTTTTGCTGGCGGGCTTGGCTGAAATCGGCGGGGGCTATCTCGTATGGCTGTGGCTGAGGGAAGCCAAACCGCTGTGGTACGGGGTAGCCGGAGGGCTGACTTTAATCATTTACGGCATAATCCCGGCTTTTCAGGCGTTTCCATCGTTCGGGCGCGTCTATGCCGCGTACGGGGGCGTATTTATTATTCTGGCTGTGCTTTGGGGTTGGCTGGTGGACAAAAAAACCCCCGACCTCTATGATTGGGCCGGGGCCGTGATCTGTTTAGCCGGTGTCAGCGTCATGCTTTGGGCGCCGAGAGGTTAAAGGTTATACTTTCGAAGCCGCTTGTAAAATGTGCTTCTTGGAATTCCGGCCTGCTTAGCCGCTTCGGACACATTTCCTTTCGTTTTTTGCAAAGCTTCCATCATCGTTTGTTTTTGAACACGTTCTCTGAATGTGAGCCGGTCTTCTTCAGAAGGTGCGCCGCTTTTCCAATGGAGTCCGTCCAGCACCGCGCTGTATTGGGACGGGGCGATCAGCCCGCCGTCCGGAAATAAAACCCTGAGCCTTTCAAACGTATTAAAGAGCTCACGGACGTTTCCCGGCCAGTGATATTCTTGAAGCCGATTGAAAAAAATCGGCGGAAAATCGGCCTTCCACCCGTGTTGCTGCTGATAGTGGCGGAACAAATCAGGTATGTCCTCTTTGCGCTCTCTGAGCGGCGGTACTTTTACCGGATAAACATGAAGGCGGTAATACAGATCTTCACGTATCTTTCCTTTTTGGAGAAGATCTTTCAGATCACGGTGTGTTGCTGTGATGATTCTGATGTCGAGGGGAACTTCACGGGTTCCGCCGATCGGGGTGACCTTCCGCTCTTCGATGATCCTTAAGAGCGCCACTTGCATCTGATAAGGGATCTCACCGATTTCATCGAGAAAAATCGTACCGCGGTGAGCCTGTTCAAACTTCCCTTTTGAACCGTGGCGCTTTGCTCCTGTAAATGCACCTTCGGCATAGCCGAACAATTCGCTCTCCATCAGGCTTTCAGGAATGGCGCCGCAGTTGACGGCGATAAAAGGCCCGTTTCTCCGGGCGCTTGCCTGATGAATGGCCCTTGCGGCAAGTTCCTTTCCGGAGCCTGTCTCCCCCCATATGTATACATTCGCATCCGTCTGAGCCGCAAGCCTCATGTCGTTAAGCGCCTGCTGAAACGCCCGGCTTGTTCCGGTTTCTCCTGGATAGATGAAACCGGATGCGAGTGATGGAGCTGTTTTTTTGCGGGAGACTTCAGCCAGTGCCATCGACTTTCCGAGGGGCCTCCCGTCTTTTGCGGAGAAAATCGGCTGCTTGTGCACGCCGGCAAACCCGCGCTCATACAGATCATTGACATCCATTCTCCTCCAGTCGGAAAAACGTTCCCGCACCGATCTGCTCGCAGCTACGATTTTGTCTTTTTCATTGCAGACGATAAACGGCTGATCCGAATCGATTTTTTCAAGACAATGGCTGATGAGCTCGGCTTCGTTTTTTTTCGTGTGTACGCTGACCTCGCGCTCGATGGCGTGTGCGGCAGTAGCAGCCATCCCAAGCATAAAGGGATGCCTTCTATCCGTGAGACAGGAAATATCAATCAAACCCATAACGGTGCCGTCTTCATCGCGAATCGGTGCAGCAGAACAGCTCCAATGATGGGATGCCACCGAAAAATGCTCGGTCCCGTGAATGGTGACAGCTTCGCCGATTTCAAGTGCGGTTCCGATGGCGTTCGTGCCGACTTCTGTTTCCGTCCAGCGCACACCCTCAACAAAATTGATTTTTTTCGCCTCTTCAAGCGTCCTCAGGCATCCGGCCAAACTCAATACGTACCCGTCGGCATCGATCAAGAGCGCCATCATTTCCGACTCTTTTAATTCACGGCTGATATTGTGTAAATAAGGCAGGGCGATATCGAGGAATAACGAATGTTTCTTTTTTTGAGCGTTGAATAAATCCTTTTTTAAAATTGACTGTCCTTTATCTAAATACGGATTTACATTTCGGCTTTTGCAGCGGTACCATGATTCCATGACTCTTTTGTTCAAGCGGGCCTGGTCAAGGAGCCCCTCCTGAACAAAACGTTTCCACGTATTTAAATAGCAGGGCGTCGGATTCATTCCATCCTCTCCTAATGCTTTTTCCTCATTATATTATAAAAGCGCTTTCAATATCGATAAAAAAAACTCCGCACTTACCTGCTGTGCGAAGTTTTCCATTATTCAGCAATGAACCGCCTGGCCTGCGACTTGCAGCAAAGCTTCGTGAATCGTTTCCGAAAGAGTCGGATGGGCCGCGATGAAGTGCTCCATTGCGTCTGCCGTCAGCTCAGCGTGCATCATCACGGCTGCCTGGCCGATCAGTTCGGTTGCTCCCGGACCCACGATCGAAACCCCGACAATTTCCTGATACTCCGGCTCTGTGATGATTTTGACCTTTCCGGCAGCCTCATTTAAAATAAGTGCTTTTCCGTTTGAAGAAAACGGAAACTCACCGATACGAACATCCCCGTAGCGCTCCCTCGCCTTTTTTTCATTTAAGCCGACGCTTGCGATCTCAGGCGAGGTATAGATGCAGCGCGGAATGATTTCACTGTTGACCTTCATGTCTTTGCCCGAGGCATGGGATGCGGCGACGATTCCTTCGTGAAAGGCGGCATGCGCCAGCTGAACTCCGCCTGTGATATCCCCGCACGCATAAATATGCGGAATGTTTGTCTGCATATGCTGGTTGACTTGAATCCCTTTCCTGTCATATCGGACTCCGATATGCTCAAGCTTCAAATCAGCAGTTCTCGGTTTTCGGCCGACGGCGACCAGACATCGATCCGCTTGAATATTAAAGCTGTCATCGCCATTTTTCAGAAAGACGCGCTGCCGGGCAGGATCAAGACGCTCCACTTGTACAGATGTGAAAACACGGACGCCGGACTCTTCGAGACTTGTGTGCAGAAAGGCGGCAATATCCGGATCTTCCTCAGGCAAAATCTGTTCCGCTTGCTCGGCTATCACTACGTTCGCTCCCAACCTGCTGTATATACTGGCAAATTCACAACCGATGATTCCTCCGCCGATAATAAAAATTGTTTCAGGAATGGACGGCAATGACATGGCATCTCCGCTGTCGATGATCCAGCTCCCGTCAAAAGACGCAAAAGGCAGTGCGGCAGGTTCCGCTCCTGCCGCTATAATCACATGCCCGGCATTGATGACCTCCTGTTTTCCGTCCTTTTCAACAATTATGTCGTGTTCCGACAAGAACGATGCTTTTCCTTGCAGCACCTTGATTTTGTTTTTATTCATCAAATATTTAATACCCCCGGCGAGCCGCTGAATGATCTCTCTTTTACGGCTTTGGACGGCCTCCCACTGAACCGTCGGGCTTTCGCCTGCCAGCCCGATGCCGAATGCGCCGGCGGACTTTACTTTCTCGAACATATCGGCGCTCTCAAGAAGCGCTTTTGTCGGTATGCACCCTTCATTTAAACACGTCCCTCCGAGGGGGCCATCTTCAATCAGGATGACTTCTCTGCTATTCTTGGCGGCTGTTATCGCCGCCACGTAACCCGCAGGTCCCCCTCCTATAATCGCGAGTGTCACAGTCTATCCACCTTCTCCCTATAAAAGAATCGATGCAGGATCTTCCAAATATTTTTTTACATCTGAAAGGAATGCTGCAGCAGGCGCACCATCAAGCGCGCGGTGATCAAAAGTCAGACTGAGCGGCAGAATGGCGCCCTTTGTCAGTTCTCCGTCTTGATAGACGGGGGCCGAATACATTTGGCCGATTCCAAGTATCCCGGTTTCTGGCGGATTTAAGATCGGTGTAAAGTGCTCGACACCATATGCGCCGAGATTTGTAATCGTAAATGTCGATCCTTCTATTTCGTCGTGCAGAAGCCTACCTTCCCGCGCTTTTTTGGCGTACCATTTGATTTTCTTGGCCAGTTCGATCAGCGGAAGCCGCTCTGCATGACGGATGACGGGAACGGCCAGGCCTTCGTCCAAAGCCGCCGCCACTCCTAAATGAACATGATCAAAGGTCGCAAGCCTTCCGTCTTGATAAACGCTGTTCATGGCCGGATGATCCAAAAGCGAAAAAACAGCTGCCCTGGCGGCAAAATCAGTGATCGTCAGCTTTGTATCATACCTGGATTGAGCTGTTTCATTAAGCTGTTTTTGCAGGGCTGTTAATTTCGTGATGTCCGCCTTCATCGTAATCGTCAGCTGGGCGCTGTTTTGCAGGCTTTCCGTCATTCTTGCGGCAATCGTTTTCCTCATCGGGCTTGCCGGCGGACGATCTTCAGCCTTATCCGCCTGCTTGTTCGGCCTGTCGGGAAGCGCCTGCAGCACATCCGCTTTCGTAATTCTCCCTCCGGGCCCCGTGCCTTTCAGCGTTTTGATGTCTATATTTGCGCTTTGCGCGATTTTGCGTGCAGCCGGAGAAATTTTAATCCGTTCTTTCGGGGAATCCGGCTGTTTTGTTTGACTTTCCGGCGTTTGTTCGTTTTCATTCCCGATCTGGCAGATGACCGTTCCCGGCGGCACTCCCTCTCCTTCGGACACTTTGATGTCCAACACGGTTCCGTTTGCCGGAGATTCGATTTCCATTTCGATTTTTTCGGAATTGATGCTGGCAATGCTTTCTCCTTTTTCAACGGCTTCACCGACTTTTTTATTCCAGACGGAAACCGTACCTTCTTTCATCGCCATTCCCAATTTCGGCATGACAACCTCGACAGCCATGTTCTCCTCTCCTTTCCAATCTTTATACCGTATGTGTTGAGATTTCTCCGAGCATCTCCAGCACGGTGTTCACCACTTTTTCCGGCGTCGGCAAATACAGGTCTTCAAGAGGCGGTGAAAATGGAACCGGCGTATGTGGAGCCGTTACCTTTTTAACCGGTGCATCAAGCGAATCAAATCCTTTATCTGCCGCCAATGATGCGATATCCGCGGCGATGCTGCATCTCGGATTGGCTTCATCGACGATCACAAGTCTGTTTGTTTTTTCAACAGATGCAAGGACGGCCTCCTCATCAAGCGGTGAAAGACTCCTCGGATCAAGGACTTCGCCTTCGATTCCCTGCAGTGAGAGCTGTTCCGCCGCTTGAAGCGCCGTATGAACCTGTTTGCCGACTGCGACAATCGTTACATCAGCGCCTTCCCGCTTGATATCGGCTTTTCCGATCGGAAGCGTGTAATATTCTTCCGGCACATAGCCTGTCATGTTGTACAGCGTTTTGTCTTCAAAAAAGATAACCGGGTCCTGATCCTCAATCGCAGCGAGCAATAAGCCTTTCGCATCGTACGGGGTCGACGGCACAATCACTTTCAAGCCGGGAATGCTTGTAAATAGGGCATACAAGCTTTGCGAATGCTGGGCGGCTGCCCTAAAGCCGGCTCCGTGGGTCGTCCGGATCGTAATCGGAACTTCCGCTTTTCCGCCAAACATGTAGCGGAACTTCGCTCCCTGGTTCAGCACCTGGTCCAGACACGTGCCGATAAAATCGTTAAACATCAATTCCGCGATCGGCCTTAAACCTGTTGAAGCCGCCGCCATGGCTGCGCCGATGTACCCCGCTTCACTGATCGGCGTATCAAGGACGCGCTCCCGTCCAAATTCCTGAACAATCCCTTTCGTGACGCCAAGTACACCGCCCCATGCTTCATCATCCTGCAGATGATCGACATTCGCTCCTCCTGCGACATCTTCCCCCATTAAAATGACGTGATCGTCCTTTCTCATCGCAAGTTTGATCGCTTCATTCAATGCGGCTGACATGCTGATTTCCCTCGTCATGTTTCCTTCCCCCTTCATGAATTAATAGGATACATATACATCTGTCAGCAGTTCGGTTTCTTCCGGATAAGCGCTTTTTTCGCTGAATGCGACCGCTTGCTCGACCGCTTCTTCAACTTCTTTTTCAATCCGTGACTGCTCTTCTTCACTCATCAGCCCTTTTGCCAGCAATTCGCTTTTGAACACGGCAATGGCATCTTTTTCTTCCTGATGCACCGCTTTTTCGTCATTTGTTTTGTAGCGCTGGGCATCTCCTTCAAAATGGCCGTAGTTCCGGTATGTCATACACTCAATAAGCGTCGGTCCTTCACCGTTTTTGGCACGCTCTATCGCCCGGCCCGCAGCCTGGAAAACCGCGGCTGCATCTTTTCCATCCACGCGAATGCCCGGAATCCCGTAGGCGGCCGCACGATCTGCGATCGACTCGCAGCTTGACGCATAGGAAAACGGCGTCGCTTCGCCATACCCGTTGTTTTCGGCGACAAATATGACAGGGAGCTTCCAGATGGCGGCAAGGTTGATCCCTTCGTGAAACGTCCCCTGGTTGTTGGCGCCGTCGCCAAAAAAGCAAACGCTTACATTTTTAGTCTTTTTATACTTTGCAGTGAGGGCAGCTCCGCAGGCCAAGGGAAATCCCCCGCCGACGATTCCGTTTGCGCCTAGCATCCCTTTGTCAAAGTCTGCGATATGCATCGATCCGCCTTTTCCTTTGCAAAGTCCTGCAGATTTCCCGTATATCTCGGCCATCATCCCTTTCAAGTCGCACCCTTTTGCAATGCAGTGCCCATGGCCGCGATGTGTGCTCGTGATGGTGTCTTCATCATTCAGATGGGCGCAGACGCCCGCAGCGACCGCTTCTTCCCCGGCGTAAAGATGGACAAAACCCGGCAGTATCCCTTTAGCAAACAGCTGATGAACCCGATCTTCGAAATAGCGGATTTCCAGCATTTTTTGATACATCCATACCGCCTTTTCCTTTGTCAGTGCCTCTTCCATATGAAAAAACCTCCTGTCTTTTTTTTACTCACACGTTATGATGCAAAAATCGTGCCAGCTCTCCGACGCGAACATGAAGCTCTTTTCAGACGAACATCCTTCCAAAACAAGAGACAAAACGAGACGGGTGTCTCAATTTGTCTACTTCATCAGTTGCGGAAATGTCTTTGCCGCAGTTAGAATGAACGGTAGAGACGAAGGAGGTTTTTTTCATGAAGAAAGCGTATGTTTTTTTAATCGGCGGATTTGAAGAAATCGAAGCGATAGCAACGATTGATATTTTACGGAGAGCTGAAGTCGAGACCGTCACCGTCTCGCTTGATCCATCGCGCAGCGTGAAAGGCGGGCATGACATTGTCGTCGAGGCAGACGTCATGTTTGAGGATGCTGATTTTCAAAAAGCGGATATGCTGATTCTTCCGGGCGGAAATGTAGGCAGCAAAAAAATGCTGGAACACCAAGCTTTGCACAAGACGCTGACAGAAGCGGCGGATGCAGGAAAATATGTCGCCGCTATCTGCGCCGCAACGATGACGCTCGGAAAAACGGGGCTTGTCAGCGGGAAAAAAGCGACCTGCTATCCTGGGGTTGAAGAACATTTAACAGGAGCGGATGTCACTGCAAATGAAAATGTTGTCGTAGATGGAAACATCATTACTTCCAGAGGCCCGGCGACCACGATTCCATTTGCCCTCAAGCTTGCCGAATTGCTGAACGGCAAAGAAAAAGCCGATGCAGTTGCCAAGGGAATGCTCGTCTGCTAAGACGGTATTCCTCTTTTTTATCCATAAAAGAACGGTATTGACATCATAAATCTTAAAAGATATGATATTTAAAAAGTAATTCCGTAAAATCAATAATTGTAATCTCATGCAAAAGAGCTTTAGCATTCGGCTATAATCCCTATGGTCGCGTGAAAAAGCACCCTTTACCATGTATGACATTAACATTTTGATAGGACGGTATATTTCATTTTCCCTATACTCATGTATAAGGAAAAGAAATATACCGTTTTTCAGGAGGATATAACATTGAAAAAACAGAAAGTGACAAAGGGGTCTCTGGAGGCGGAGATCAGCAAAACCTTAACCCAATGGGAAAAAGACTATTTGGGCCGCGGCTCCGTGTCTGTTAAAACAGACATTCTCAGAAATATGGTCATCATTTCCCTGAACGGTATTTTGACACCCGCCGAATACGAACTTTGCAGTACAAAAGAAGGCCTGCTGTCAATTAAAAGAACCCGCTCCGGTTTGGTGGAATCGGGTATAGAACAACTGAGCCGCATAATGAAGGAGCTGACCGGTGAAGAGACGATCAGCTTTCACACGGATATCAGCACCCGCACTGGCGAGCGGATCATGGTATTTAAATTGGCAAACGACCTGCAAAAAAAATTGGCATAGAAAAACGGAAGATCTTTAAAGCATGAACATGAGTTAAAGATAAGCCGGTATTATTCAGAAAGATTGGCTGAAATGGGCCGATCCTGAATATACCGGCTTTTTTTACGTTTTCAGAAAGGAAGGCAAGACATGAAACAGTATGTTCTTTTCCATCATCCCGACGGAGGGATGCCGGATGTTTGATCTGCTAGATTCTTTATTTTGGCTGAAAATATTTTTCGCGTCGCTTGCGCTTTGTTTGTTCAGCGCACTGCTCGTCCTGAATCGAAAGGTTCCATTGGCATATGTACGGATTCACGCCAAGATCATCGCCCTGCCGCCGCTTGCCGCGCTGGCAGCATTGATAACGGCAAATCCCGGGCAAGTTGGAGCTCCTTGGCGCTTGGATTCGCTGGCTTGGCTGATCGCCTTGTTTGTCTTGACAATCGGCTTCATCGTCCAGCGCTACTCTGTCCGGTATTTGTTCGGCGACCGCTCCTACCGTAAATTTTTTGTGCTGCTGACGCTTACAACAGGAGGCGCTTCATGCGCCTGGCTGAACGATGATCTTCGCTGGCTCCTCTTATGCTGGGGTATCACGCTTTTCGGCTTGACCGCGCTAATCGGCTTAAACAGCGCGTGGCAACCGGCCAAAAATGCCGCTTTGTATGCGGGCCGAATCTTTGCACTCAGCTGGCTGGCGATAGCAGCAGCCGCTCTTTGGCTGTCTCTCGCGACAGGACACTGGCAGCTATCATCCGCCATAGCGGAGGAAAGCCTTGTACAGCTCAGTTCATGGGAGAAAACCGGGATTGGCCTCCTTATCATTTTAACGGTGATGATTCCTGCGGCACAGTGGCCGTTTCATCGCTGGCTGCTCGATTCGGCAATCGCTCCGACTCCCGTTTCCGCGGTCATGCACGCCGGACTCGTAAATGTAGGCGGCGTCATGCTGACCCGTTTCGCACCGATGTTCAGCGGTGATGGTCTGCAGCTTATTCTGCTTGTTCCCGCCGTCTTTTCCGTCTTGCTCGGAACGGGCATGATGATCGTCCAGACGGACTACAAGCGGCAGCTCGCAGCTTCAACGGTCGCGCAGATGGGTTTTATGCTCGTCCAATGCGCATTAGGAGCCTATATTGCGGCTGTTATTCACCTCATTTTGCACGGCCTGTTCAAAGCCGCCCTTTTCCTGCAAGCCGGATCAGCGGTGCGCCGTTATGAATCGTTCGCCTCTAAACGGGGCAGACCGGCTCTTTTCTGGGACATGATAGGCGGCGCCTTTGCTCTTACTGTCGTCATCGGAATCTGGGTCTCAGCTGCGGACGATGGCTATCAATTGATCAGCGCCCTTGTTTTAGGCTGGGCATTGTTCATTGCTTGGAGACAGCTTGTCACAGCCAATGACGGTCGCGTCACACGAATGGCCGGGCTTTTCATTTTAACGGGGGCTTCACTCGCGTTTGCCATCATTCATTCCGGTTTACACGGGCTCCTGAAGGAAGCTGTTGTACAGGGGGCGCAACCACCCGTCATGGCGGCCGTTTTAACGGTAGTCGTTTTGTTAGCTGGCACTGCGGCCGGCGCCTTGATCGTTCGGCAGCGGTTTGCATGGTCCGGCGCACTTTATCTGCGTCTTGTAAAAACGGGTGAGCCTCATTTTGAATCGGTCGAAGAACGGCCGAATTATCTTGACCAATATCTTACTCAAGGAGGTCGTCAATCATGAAAGCAGCACCCACATTGTCTAAACAATTGATCTTCAAATATGAACATCAGACAGCGGACTTTAATATTGATGAATCGGTTCAATCAGCAGCACGAGTCATTGCGCCGCTTTGGCCGATTGAAACCTTTGCCGCGCGCCATCCGTGGATGGGTCTTGAAGAACAGACATTTGAACAGACGGCCCGGCAGCTTAAACAGCAGCTTCAGGTTGATATATACCCAAAGTCCTCCATTTTCCGCTCCGCAAAACAAAGGGGAGAAATCGATGAGGCCATTCTTGAAAAAAAGCTGACGCATTGGCTCGATTCACATCAGCCCGGCATGCAGAGGGAAACAGCGGAAGCGTTTTGCAAAGCCGCGCTCAAGCTGGATGAAATCCCTGAAAAGCTCTTGAGATCCCGGCAAGTCGAAAAGCTTGCCAAACAAGCGGCGCGCGGGACAATCGATGATCAAAAAACACGCTTGATCAAACCGCTCAGCGTTTTTGCCGGACAAAAAACCGCTCACCTTCTTGATCATCATGTGATTAAATGGTGCAAGCTGTTTCTCGATGAATCACAATCGGCATGGCGGCTTCCACATCGCGAGAAAGGGTTTTACAGCGCTTGGCGGCAGCTTGTTGAACATGATCCCGCCCTGGCGCGAGCGGAACGCCAACGACTGAAAGGGTGGCCGGAGGAGCCTCGGGACGCGATGAAAAGAGCACTCCGAGCGCTTGATATTTCTGATGGAGACGTTCAGGCATACCTTGAAGCTCATTTGCTCTCTCTTCCGGGATGGGCCGGGATGATGCTTTGGCGTTCCCAGCAATCGCAGGACGAACAAGGGCTGCTTCTCGAGTATTTGGCCATCCGGCTTTCAATGGAATGGATGCTTATTGAACCTTATGTGCCGCTGTCTAAGCCAAAACCTGAAAAAGAGATGCAGATCGTTCCTTTGATTGCGGCCTGGCTGCATTGGGGCGGCCTGACGCCTGACGAATGGCTCAAACTTTCAGCAGCAGAGCAAAAAGCAAGATTAACACTCGCCCGCCGCTTTGATGATCTAACGCGCAGGCGCATCTGGCTGGAAGCATGGGAACAATCATACGCTGCTGAGGTAAGGAACCTCATCACGGCAAACAAACCTGCCGCTGCCGCCAAAAGTGAAGCGGCGCTGGCCCAGCTTGCATTTTGTATTGATGTCCGTTCAGAGCCGTTCCGACGGGCATTGGAAAAGTCAGGCCCTTTTGAAACGTATGGAACAGCGGGCTTTTTCAATCTGGCAATCGAAACGTGTGAACTTGGCACTAAGCACACTCACAGCTCTCTGCCGGTCATCCTTAAACCTCAGCATCGAGTAAATGAAACGGCCGATGAATCAAGCTTTAAATCGTATCAAGAACATAAAAAAGCAGCAGCTTCGCTGAGCTCCGCCTTTAAAAAGATGAAACAGAATCTATTGGCGGGTATGCTCCTTCCCGAAGTGAGCGGGCCATGGCTGAGCCTGCAAATGGCCGCGCGCAGCCTGGTCCCCCGCACAGCCGGGCAAACTTTCCGGAATGTGCGGAAAACATGGCTGAAAAAGCCTCAGGCAAAGCTCTCGCTTGATCGTATGGAAACATCTGATGCCGATATTCCGGTCGGATTTACGGATGAAGAAAAAGCCGCCTATGCCAGACAGGCATTAAAGATGATGGGGATCACCGACCGGTTCGCTCCGCTGGTTGTCATTTGCGGGCACGCCAGCAGAAGCACGAATAACCCTTATGCATCGGCATTGGACTGCGGCGCCTGCGGAGGCGCATCAGGCGCTTTTAACGCACGCGTCCTAGCCGCTTTATGCAACCTTCCGAGCGTCAGACAGAGGCTCCGCTCCGACGGCATTTTTATTCCGGATGATACGGTATTCGCCGCCGCAGAGCACATTACAACATTGGATGAACTGCAGTGGCTCTATGTACCTGAGCTTCCGGCTAAAGCTCAACAAGCGTTCGACCGCATCAACTCGGTGCTTCCTGATGTGAGCCGTACTGTCGGAGCCGAACGCTTAGAAGAGCTGCCGCAGCTCGGCTACCAAAATCCGCGGAATGAAGTTGAGCGCTTCGCCGAAGATTGGAGCGAAGTCCGTCCAGAATGGGGGCTGGCACGAAATGCTTCATTCATCATCGGCACACGCCGGCTTACACGCGAAGCTGATCTTGAAGGAAGAGCTTTTCTGCACAGCTATGACTGGCGGAATGACGAGGACGGCTCCATCCTCAGCGGCATCATTTCAGGGCCTGGAACAGTAGCCCAATGGATCAATCTGCAATATTACGCGTCAACCGTCGCACCGCATTATTATGGAAGCGGAAATAAGGCAACTCAAACCGTCACTTCAGGCCTCGGCGTCATGCAAGGAAATGCAAGCGATCTTTTGGCCGGTCTCCCGTGGCAGTCCGTCATGCGGTCGGATGACGAAATATATCATGCGCCTCTCAGACTCCTGATCGTGATCGAAGCACCGGATGATGCTATCGAACGTCTCCTTGACCGCGATCACAGCTTCCGGCAAAAGGCGGAGAACGGATGGATCCACCTGGCATCTATTAACCCGGAGGGAAAATGGAAGAACTGGACAAACACGATAAATGAATGAGGTGAAATGTCATGGAAGAAAACAAAAAAATACTGATGATTATCGGAATGGAGAAACAGCTTGAACAGACCATCTGCCGGGCAGGGAATATTCAGCCTGAGAACGCCCTTGTTTTAAAAAGCGTCTTCCCTGATATTTCACAGCCCTACGGTGATATGATGAGGGATATCATTACCCTTGTCCACCGGAACAAAGCGGAAGAAATTTGGATTGTCCGCGATAAATACGAGCAAACGGCAGATAAAGATATTTCTGACCTTTTAAATAGAAACAAAGATTTAAGCGATAGAATGCAAACTTTAGAGTACCTTTTCCAAAACTGCAGTCCGGAATTTCCGTACGGCAGCATCGATGAATGGCTGTCACCGAGCGAAAATGCGGCCGAAGGCGTCCAAAAAAGCGTCGCCGCCATCCGACAGCACCCGTTAATCCCTTCGCACGTCAATGTAAAAGGATTTCTAATCGAAAATTCGGTTTTAACGGAAATCGAAACCTTAAACAAAAACGGAGCCCGATAACAGGGCTCCGTTTTGTCTTAAACACAGGCATTCTTTACACAACAGCAGACCGCTGATAAAATCTCTGAATATGCATGGTAATATAGCACAGCTCTTTTTCCGGAAATTCAAAGCCATACTCCCGCTTCACAAATGCCCCGATTTCTTCTGCGCACATAAACGCTTGTCCAAACTTCTTTTTAATGAGGCTGATCATTTCACCATCCATTTCGTAAAATGTCTCTCCCGATTCAATATGCTGAATGGCGAAACGGAGATGGTTGACAAGCCGCTCATACGAAATCGTCTCATCCTTTATTTTAATGTTGAGTTTATCTTCGATAATCTCGATAATATCCTTGATCATCGTTGTGAGATCGAGCGTTTTTGTCATATCTCCCGCGTTTGTTTTGGCTGTATGAATATGAAGCGCAATATTGGCGACTTCATCCTCCGGAATATCGATCTTCAGCTTATCTTTAATGAGGGCCTTTGCCCAGCGGCCGATTTGAAATTCTTTCGTATAGAGGACTTTAACTTCCTGAAGCAGCGGATTTTTAATGACCATTCCCTTGCTTAACCGTTCTATCGCGAATGATAAATGATCTGAAAAAGCGACATGGATTCGCTCATTGATTTTGATCCCGAGCTCTTTTTCCGCATGAGAAATAATGTCCTCCGCCACCTGAATATGATCTTCCGGCAACGTTTTTAAGATCTCCTCGAATTGGCGGTATTCTGTTGAATCTTTCATCACAAATATTTTTTCAATTTTAGATCTATCGACAATATCATTCTTCTTTTTTTGAAATGCGATTCCGGAACCTAATACGATCTTTTCCTCGCCGCCATCCTTGACGACGAGCGCGTTGTTATTTAAGATTTTTTTTACTTTCATAGCTGCCTTCCTTTCATCCTGTTTTAATGAATGAAAACGGAATTATTCTTTTTCATCTTTAAAGCCAAGACACAAAGTCGCAATGAATGCTGAAATCACCGCAATCGCAAAAGCGATTAAATAATGAATGAGATTGGCGGTGCCAAGAGGGAGAATGATTGAAATCATCGGGATGCCGGACAATCCGTAAGAGTTTGCCGCAACGTGTGTGAAGACGGCGTATGCCCCTCCGATGGCGCCTCCGATCGATGCGCCGATAAACGGTCTCGCGAGCTTCAGATTGACGCCAAACATGACAGGTTCGACGATTCCCAAAAAAGCGGTGAGAGAAGCCGGAATCGCAATCTTTCTGATAGCGGCATTCTTTGTTTTCAAAAATACGGCGAGCCCCGCTCCTCCCTGCGCGACATTGGCCATCGACCATATTGGAAGCAGAAAATTGACCCCATATTCGGGATCTGCAAGCAGCGACGCTTCAATCACATAAAAACTATGGTGCAGGCCGCTCAAAACGAGTAAGGAGTAAAGCCCGCCAAATAAAAATCCGGCGCAGGCCCCCGCAAAATGATAAACAAACCCGAGACAGTCGCTTACGAAATGAGCGATGATCAGTGAGAGCGGCCCCATGATAAACAGCGCGGCAAATCCGGAAGCCATGACTGTAATAAACGGTGCGACAAGCAAATCTAAAGAACGGGGGACGATTCTTTTTAAGAATTTTTCGATTTTGCTCATTATGTAGACGGATAAGAGAATCGGTATGACCGTCCCCTGGTATCCGATCAAAGGGACTTCAAGGCCGAATACTTCGACGGATTCCGGCTTTTGGCTGCCGAGCAATGAAGGATCGAGTAAATCGGGATGGGTCAGAATTCCGCCGATGACAGCGCCTAAAAACGGATTCGCTCCAAACTGTTTAGCCGCACTGAACCCGATCAGCACAGGCAAAATGACAAACGCTGAGCTTGAAAAAATATCGAGCATTTTCATCAGCGGGCCGCCATAAGCGCCGAGGCTGAATTCTTTAAGCACACTGATGAGACCCATGAGCAATCCGCTCGCAACGATTGCCGGAATGATCGGCACAAAGATGTCTGACAGCGTTTTGGCAAATCGCGTCAATACGTTCATGTTTGGCGGCGCCTCCCGCCGGGCTTCTTCAAGAGGAGCCGGATCGCTGTATTGAATCATTTCCTTATAAATCTTATTGACTACACCTGTACCGAAAATGATCTGAAACAAACCGTATCTGAAAAAAGTCCCCTGCACAGACTCCATCTTTTCAATAGCAGCTATATCGATTTTTTCTTCATCTCTGACATTGAAGCGCAGCCTTGTCGTACAATGGCTGATGCTGATGATATTCTCCGCGCCTCCAATGAGGGGCAAGAGAACTCTTGCAATCTCTTTATGCAGCACCCGGATCTACCTCCTCCAATTTTTCTATCCTATCAAATCAACAGAAGACGATCAAAATGAAAAATGTGCCATCACATCCAAAGACCTCCGGCGAAAGGAATAAAAAAAGACCTAAAACATGCGAAAGCATCAGCCGATAGGCGCAAAAAAAGCACACTAAGGTCTGTAGTTCCTTTAGCACATTTTAGGTCTTGCCTGCCTTACCAGTAACAATCCCGTCAATATTTGTTCTTAATATGATTCTATTCGCTTCGGCCTTGGACATCAATAGTGCAAACCGCCTATATATCCCCCGTATAAAAAAAGAGAAGGCGTTAAAGCGTCTTCTCTACATCTTCAATGGCTATCGCACGGTCCTTTAAAACATGCACACTGTACTTCACATAGCCTGGCCGGTCTTCCCCGTCTAAGCCCATACTGTCAATCTCAATGTTTTCATAATGGTAGCCGCTCAATAACTTTTTCACCACTTTTGCCTGGTCATAGACCTGCCTCCGGCCGTCCCGGCCTGAATTCAAGGTAACTGTAACAGCGATCGGTTCTGTTTGCTTCAGTTTTTTCCAATTTGTATTGACATCATAGCTTCCTGATAGAGAAACTTGGACGTCAATTACGTTTTTCAGCTTTTTTTCAAGCTCTCTCTTGATCTCATTTGAGGCTTCTTTGCTTATTCTGGCTCTCGTCTTTTCCTGTCTGGCTTCTTTGATGCCATCGTTTGTGACAGCCGGGTGCAATCCGCCTTTCACGCTGAAAATGTACTCATCATTCCGCTCATCTGACACACGAAAAAGGTATTCAGCAAACTTGAAATTATAGGAGCTCCCTTTCATATTTAAGGTTTCACCGGCGTGTGCTTCCTGCAAGTATGCCGATAGCTTTTGTTCAGCCAGCGCGCGGCTGAACGGATTTCCGTAAAAGGCGTTATACACATAACAGCCTGTCACAAGAATCAACAACGAGAGACCAGTAATGATGGCTTTCTTTTTCAATTCAATCAACTCTTTCCAAATTCTCGCGTCCCGTCCATTATGAAGGAGAATTCGGACATTAGGCAAGCTCTTTCTGCTTCGTCTCCGTCCCCAAAAAGAAGATCGCCGCGACAGCAGCAATAACGGCGACGCAGAAGATCAAAAAGATCATTGAAATCTCTGTTCCCCGGGCGACGAGATAGCCGACAAGAAGCGGGCCCAGGATGCCGCCGATTCGGCCAAAGCCGGCTGCCATTCCTGCGCCGGTCCCCCTGATTGATGTCGGGTATTGTTCAGGCGTATAAGCATAAAGCGCGCCCCAGGCACCAAGGTTGAAAAACGATAAAAACATACCTGACGCAAGCAGAAGCGCCAGCGATTCAGCCGATCCGAAGAAGTAGGCGCTGACAGCCGTCCCTAACAAGTAGACGGTAAGCACCATTTTCCGGCCGGCTTTTTCAATCAGCCATGCCGCGGAGAAATAGCCGGGCAGTTGAGCCAGCGTCATGATCAAGACGTACTCAAAGCTCTGGATCATGCTGAATCCTTTCATCACCATGACGCTCGGCAGCCAAAGAAACATGCCGTAGTAGGAAAAGACAACGCAAAACCAGACAATCCACAGCATGGCCGTAGGCCGGGCATATTTGCGGGACCAGACGTTTTTCACATTTTCCACGACGGTCGGCTTCCTTTCCTGCGAAAGCTTCTCATATTTCGGAGAATCCGGCAGGGCGATCCGCAAATATAAGGCGTAAATAGCCGGTATCGCGGTTATTAATAAAGCAACCTGCCAGCCGTAGGCCGGAATAATAAAATACGAAATGAGCGCTGCGGCCAGCCAGCCGAATGCCCAGAAACTTTCGAGCAGGACGACGACTCTTCCCCTCCGCTCCGGCGCAACCGTTTCGGATACGAGCGTAGATGCGACTGGAAGCTCTCCGCCAAGCCCCATACCGACGAAAAAGCGCAGGACTAAAAATGCCCACAATGTCGTCGTCAAAGCGGATAACCCGCTGCCGATCGAGAAAAACAGCAGCGTAATCATAAAAACGTATTTTCTTCCGACACGGTCAGCCAAAAGGCCAAAGACAAACGCCCCGACTGCCATGCCGATTGAGTTGACGCTGCCGATCCAGCTCATCTCCTGCGGCGTCAACTTCCATTCCACGTGCAAAGCGGCGATAATAAACGATAATATGCCAACGTCCATAGCATCAAAAAGCCAGCCGAGACCGGCGATGCCAAGCAGTCTGCGCTCTGAAACAGGACGGTTCTTCTTCATACTCACTACACCTCTTTACTCTCTTAGCAGTTTACATGAGTATTAGTTTACACCTGTCTTTACACTTTTGTCACGAAGAAAATGAGGCGCCGTCTATTTCAGTTTAATGAATATGATGCTTGTGAAACTTTTCTTCTTGGTGCCTCAACTTTGGCAGAAACCCGTTTTCCCGCTCTTTTTCATAGCGCTTCTCAATATGAGATTTGATTTCTTTACCCCTCTCCTGATCAAGGATTCCGTACTCCACATACTTATTGATCAGCTGTTTTTTCTTTTCCACAATGTCCTTTTGCAAAGAAGCCAGTTCATTTTTTTGCTTGTCGGTCAACTCTTGATAAACGCGTGTTTCCCCGTAGGCAGAAGACATGACAGCCGTACATGACAGCGGAATGACGAGAAGCAGGCAAACGCACAGTTTGCGCATCATGCAACATCCTTTCTGATCTATGATTCATTCTATTTTTATCTGTTTTGCGGAGTTTATGCATAAAAAAAAGCCGCTTGGTAAAGCGGCTTCAGATTGTTGACAAAATCCCAAAACGACTTTTAGTTTTGGGATTTTGTCATCCTTTCAGCGTGATTGAAAACCCTTGCAGTCTAGGAAGGCCGAGCATCGGAGCACAGCGAATGTTGGAATTCGTGAGCACCGACGCGCAGGCCTGACAACGAATGCGAGGGTTTGTCGACACGCTGAAGCCGCTTGGTAAAGCGGCTGGGCTTTCTATTAAGGCTGCAGCGATTTCCGCGCAGTATATTCATCAATGCGCGCTAATGCGTCTTTCATGTCCATGCAGTTGCTGAAGCTTTCATCAATTTTTTGAATACCTTCCTGATATTTTTCGTCAGTGAGTACTTGTTCTGCTGCATCTCTTAATCTTTCAGCATTGACCTCTTCTGTAAACAGCGGATATCCAGCATTCAGTTCTTTCAGGCGCTGGGCGATCATCGGCTGATCTTTATCATGCGGGAGCACGACCATCGGGACACGGTAATGAATGCCTTCATTGACGCTGTTCATGCCGCCGTGGGTGATGAACACATCGGCTTCTTTAAGCACCTCTAATTGCGGCACATACGGTGCAATGATAAAATGCTCCGGCACTTCTTTTATATCCGCGTAGTTCGACTTTTCGCCGGCGGCGATGACAACCTTGCCGTCGAAATCACGGAATGCATCGATGCACATATTGAAAAAATCCTCAGTTTTACCAAGTACGGTTCCCATTGAAATATAAATGACTTTCTCATTCTTTAACGATTCTATCGGAAAATCGGTCTTGTCCAGGCGCTTCGGAAAACGCGGACCGATAAACAGCACATCATCCCCAAAACGGTCGCTGTCAGGCTGAAAATACCGGCTTGTATACACAACCGTCAGCTCCGCCTGATTGCTCATAAACTGTCCTGTATGCCTAGGTGAGACGCCGTACTTTTCTTTCAGTTCACTAAGCATGTCTTCACATTCTTTATCCAATTGCAGCTCCGCACCTGAATCCGGATGCAGCGGCAGAATCTTCATATGTTCTTGTCCGAAGAGAAATGAAGCCGACGAAGCGATTCCCGGAATGTTCAAATAATCCCTGACCAATTCACCCGCACCGAATGTGTCATAATACACGGCATCGAACGAAATGCTTTTGGACAGCTCTTTTACAATGTCTAAAATATACAGCGAGGTTTTGAGATGAATTTTTAAAAATTCAAGAAGGCCGGACGGTGAATTCGGATCAATATGCGCGTTTCTCACCAGATCTTCGTATAAATGGACGGTAGCCCCGACGCCCTCCAGCCTGTCTTTATACTTTTCTGTTGAAAGATAGTGCACATTGTCGCCTCTGTCAGCAAATGCTTTGGTGATCCCTAATGTAGGATTGACATGCCCTTCCGCCGGAAAATTGACGATTAAAATATTTTTCATGATTAAAACTCCTTTTTATCCTTTTTGAAACGGGTTGACATCAATTCAGCGCCTGATTAGACTGGTGTTAGTTACTACTAACTATCATAAAATGGGGGTAAACACCTTTGCAAGAGACGAACGAACGGATCATATCTGCTGCTTTAGACTTAATGCAAAAATACGGTTTCAAGTCGGTGACGGTAAAGGATATCGCGCTCCATTCAGGCGTCAGCGAGATGACGGTCTATCGCCACTTCAACACAAAGCTCGGACTTTTGGAAGCGGCCGTTCAGCAATTTTCTTATATACCAGCCTTTCAGCGCGTATTTGAAAATGATATCACTTGGAACCTGGAGAATGACTTAACATTGATTGCAGAATCGTATTTGCTTCATATGGAAAAAAACAAGCCCCTCTACCTTATCGCTGTTCAAGACGGCGGAAGGATGACTGATCTTTTCGGTTCTCTGTTAAAGCATATGGAAGAACTCCTTCGTTATTTAACAGACTACTTTCAAACGATGCAGGACAAAAGCCTGATGAAAAAGGGAGATGCGGATTCACAGGCCTTCGCTTTTCTGTCATCTTTATACGGATACTTCTCTTCTGGCGCATTGGCTGACGGCCGGTTTCAAAAAGTCGCTAAAGACACTTATATTAAACAGATAACCGCCGCTTTCTGCGGCGGTTTGCACATCTGATCTAACCTTTCAGACTGAAGGATGGATCGCTACTCATTTAGCTCCTCAACATCCTTCAGCCTGGTATCCGTATTTTTTTCAAAGAAGGTGCTGTATTTGACATAGCCGGTCTCGTCGTCTTTGATATCTTCCCCCTCAAAAATGTTGGCATTAATCGTCACGCTTTCATAGTCGTATCTTTCTTCATTCAACAGGCGCTGAATCTTTTGCGCCGTTTTGTATACGTCTTTTCGGTCGGCATTTGCGGCATCAAGTAAAATATGAATCTCCATCGGCCGCTCTAAGCGGAGGCTTTTCTCCCATTTTGCGTCCTCTTTCAGCTTTCCTTTTAATACTTCCACATGCACGTCAACGTCTTTCAGATGGTTTATGTTTTTCGATAAAAACGTTTTGATTTCTTTTCCGGCTTCTTCTCCAAGCCGCTCCATCAGCGGTTCGTTGAGGTTCTCTTCATAGATACCGTCCGTGTGTACTTCTGGTTGAACAAACCCTCTCAAAGAAAACAGATAGGGATCTTTGCGCTTTTGATCGCCGGTATCCGTGACTTCAAATACATATTCGGAGAACTTGAAATTATAAAGCCCGCTGTCGATCCGCAAGTCTTTTTCAGGATAGCGGTCAGTCAAATAATGCTCAAGCGCCGTTTGAGACAGCTTCTTGCTTACGGGATTTCCGTTGAAGGCGTTATATGCGGCAAGCACAAAAGAAACGAGCAGCACGATCAATACGCTATACAAGATTTTCTTTTTCATCATATCAACTACTTTCTTTCAGCTTTAAGAACAGCCATCCGATCATCATCCCGGCCGCGGCGAAAAAACAGTGAATAACAGCAAGCATGAAAGCGCCAAAGACAGAATACAGCAGGTGCTCCACAACCCCTGTACCGTCGGCTGCATCCCAGCCGGCCAGAATATCCCCCATCCCCCAAATGAAAATCGGCGCAAAGGAGAGGAGAATCACAAGTTTCATATCCCGGTAAAACAAGTACACCGCAAGCCCAAGCACGGCGTACCACAAAATAAAGCCGAAGCTCTCATTTAACAGGGATGTGTGAATCGCGAGAAAAAACGAAATGGCTGTAAACATCAATTGGTACAAGGAGAGCTTCCGATTGATTTTTTTAAACATTTGACTTTCATGAACAGTCGATTCGATATGTTCCTTCGGAAGCTCGGCCTGCGTCATCTTCAAAAGCTTTTGAAGCTCTTCATCGTTTTCGGCCGCTTCCTCAATCCATTCAGCCGACTCTTTGCTTAACAGCCCCTCATGGTATAAAGGAAGCAAATCTTTGAATACACTGCGTTCCTTATCCTTCATCATAGCCCTCCATTTCTTGCTGTAGCTTGAGCTTTGCTCTGTGAAACCCGACCCTGGCATAGTTTTCAGTTTTGCCTGTGAGCATGCCGATTTCTTTAAATGATAATTCTCCGTAGATACGGAGGGTGACAATTTCCTTTGAAGCCTCATCAAGCCGGTTGATTTCCTCGAGAAGCCGCCGCTCTTTCTCGGTTTTCAGAAGGTGTTCTTCAGGAGATAAGCAAGCCGCTTCCTCATGCTGAAATATCGTGTTTGTCCCGGCTTTTGACGCTCCTGAACGAAAGTGTTTTTTCAACACATTTTTAGCAATCGCAAACACCCATGTTTTGATTGTCGACTTTCCCGAAAATGTATGATAGCCTTTCACAGCCTGATAAAATACTTCCTGTGTTAAATCTTCCGCTGTTTCTTTATGAAATGTCTTAACGTAGAAAAAGGCATAAACGGAAGGCTGAATACTCTTGTAGACTTCCTCAAGCTTCATAAAGCCCCTCCCCGGCTGGGCTGCCGCTATTTTTCCATTCACTTATTAGTACCGCTGAACCTCTTTTTGTTACAAAAAATCGCATAAAAAAAGAGGCAAAAATGAATATTTCATTTTGCCTCCGGATATCCCAGCCACCAAACAAATGCCTTCCAGATCATGCCCTGCCCTTATTCAGGCAAACCCGCCAGCGATTTTAAAAAACTCACTTTCTCTTCAGTTGTTTTCAGGTTCACTAAGCTCCCGGCCTTCATCGACAGCCCGCTTCAGCGCCTGGAGCATATAGCCGATTCCCCGATAGCCCGCCAGCGGGTAAGTGATCTGCTGGCGGCTGCCAAACACGTTCCTCAAAACAGGCCTGTATTTTTTCCCGCCGAGCATAACGATTTCGTCATAATCCATCAAGTTTTTCCGTTCACCTTGCGCCTTCAGCTCATCATCCGCCATAATCTCCGGGTGGTCCATCCCGAATGTGACATCATAGTTTTCAGGAACGATATCTTCCGGTTTTAAAAAACCGTGTTTTGCTGAAAGAATCACCCAATCCGCAAAAAACGTCTGCGCATATGCGCGGCACGCCCGATGAAACGGACTCAGATAGACATCCTTTGCGGCAGACGGGCCGATGCCCGGATCGACATCCCAGATTTTCTTCGCCCCGCACGGGATGATGCAGAGTCTTTTCATCATATGTCCCCCCTTTTGGTTCCGCTAAAAAACGCCTTTAAAAAGGCGTTTTATTTCAGCTTCAGCGATACGACCGATTCGACGTGCGCCGTCTGCGGAAACATATCGACAGGCTGAATGTATTCGACATGGTAATCCTTCGCTAAGTACTGCAAATCTTTCGCAAGTGTTGACGGATTGCATGAGACATAAACGAACCGCTTCGGCTTAACCTGCCTGATCGTATCAAGGAAGGGGCGGTCACAGCCAGTTCTTGGCGGATCGACGATGACGACGTCAGGCCTGAAGCCTTCTTTAGTCCATTTCGGCAGCCAGTGCTCCGCCGTTCCTGTGACATAACGCGCATTATCAATTCCGTGCTTTTTGGCATTTTGGTTGGCGTCATCGATCGATTCTTTGATAACGTCCATGCCGCGGATTTCTTTTGCTCCGTCGGCGATCCACATTCCGATTGTGCCGACGCCGCAGTAGGCATCGACGACTTTTTCGCGCCCGCTCAGTTTCGCCGCTTTTTTCACTTCGTCATACAGCTTGACCGTCTGGATCGGATTAAGCTGAAAAAAAGCGCGGGCGCTCAGCTCAAACGTAACCTCGCCGAGAAATTCCTGAATGACCATATTGCCGGCTAGGAGCCTTGTATCATCGCCGAAGATAACCGATGTCTTGGCTTTGTTGACGTTTTGAATTACGGATGTCACTTCAGGCAGACGCTTTTTGATTTCTTCTGCAATGAGCTCCTTGCGCGGCAGGTCTTCTTTTGACGTGACAATGACAACCTGCACTTCCCCCGTCTCAAAGCCGACCCTCGTCACGATCGTGCGGACGTCGCCCGTTCGCTTCCGTTCGTTGTAGACGGAAATGCCGAAGTCTTCAAGAATCTGCTTGACGGTTTGTGTCGTTTTGTTCGTCGCCGGATGCTGAACGATGCATTCCGTAATCGGGACAAGCCGGTGTGAGTCAAGGCCGTACAGCCCTGCTACCATCTTTCCATTTTTCGAAAGCCCGAGTTGAAACTGGCTTTTATTCCGGTAGTGCCACGGGTTTTCCATGCCGATCGTCGGCCTGATGTCCATTTTGCCGATGTCAAAACGGGTGTGCCGTTCGAGCGATTGAATGACGATGTCCCGTTTTCCTTTCAGCTGCTCTTCATAAGCCAGATGCTGGAGCTGGCAGCCCCCGCATTGCTCATAGATGATGCAGGGCGGCTTGACGCGGTGCTCTGAACGCTTGCGCACCTTTTTGACCCGCCCTTCGGAAAATTTCTGATGAACCTTTGTCGCCTCGACGACGACTTCTTCACCCGGCAGTGCGCCGGGGACGAAGACGACTTTTTTCTTGAAGTAGCCGACGCCTTCGCCATTGATGCCGAGGCGCTTGATCGTCAGCGGAAATTGCTGTCCGACTTTTAATTCTGCTGATGATCCTTTTTTGTCACGTTTCACTGATGTTCTCTCCATTTCTACTCAATGCTCCTCCATAAATACAAGGAAGCATAGCTTAAATAAGGGTGCCATTCTTTGCTCATTTCAAGCATTTGTTCTTTTGTCGGTTTATCGTTTAAGCCAAAATGGCGTTTGATGGCATTTTGGATGCCGATATCGGCGGCCGGAAACAGATTGGGACGGCCGAGTCCGAACAGCAGAACGTTTTGGACGGTCCACGGGCCGATGCCTCTTATTTTCACCAGCTTTTCCATAATATCTTCATCTGATAATTGATCAAGCTCATCAAGATTTAAACGGCCGTCTGCGATCATTCTTGATGTATCGATGACGTATTCAGCCTTCCGCATGCTGAACTGAAGTTCGCGCAAGTCGTTATAGTCGAGCTGTGCAATCGTTTCGGGAAGCGGATAAAACCAGACCCCGTCCTTTTGCTCTCCATAAGTGTGAACGAACCGCTCTGTGAGCGTATAAGCAAAAGACAGATTAAGCTGCTGGTGGATAATGCATTTCATCAAGCAATGATACAAATGAAAATCGAGCACCAGCGGCGTTCCGGCATGCTCTGCGAAAATTGATGACAAGCTTGATTGTGAAAAGTGATCCAGTACAGGCTGAAGATTTTCCTCCCATCTGAAGATCCGTTTCACTTCTTTCATCATGGCGTCTCGATCGTCTGTACCGCTGACGGCAAACGCCGGGGCTTCGACAGTTCCCGTCGCCTGCACAGCGACAATCCGGGGCTCTTTGTTTTGATTGCGGAGCGGCAGCTTGACCTCCCTTTTGTCGAGGTTGACCGCATTGAGCGGATCAAGCGAAAGCCTGTCCAAGACGCGGTCAAAATGATACGGCGGTGATACGCTTACAGTTTCCTTCCACATCGCTTCCCATCCCTTTTTCTTCTTTGTCCACAGTATACCATGTTTCAAATTCTCTTAAAAAAGAACAACATTTTATTTTTTCACCGAATGAATCACAGGGCATCGCAGCATCCTATGGAAGCGGAGGGGTGCCGATGATTAAACATTTTGCGATGACAAAGGACGGAAAACTTTTATCTACCGACATCAAAGCAGAAAGGCTGACAGATCAAGATATTGAGTGGTACTGGACGGACTTCGATCAGCCTTCGGATGAAGAAGTCTCTTTACTCAAAAGTCAGTTTCACTTTCACCCTTTAGCAGTTGAGGACTGCGTTCATCATTTGCAGCGTCCGAAGCTTGATCAATACGAAGAATATCTTTTTTTCGTCATACACGCGTTGAATCAAAGGACGCTGGCGTCTGAAGAAGTTGACTTATTCGTTGGAAAAGATTTTATCGTCACATTTCACTTTCATCGTTCAGACGGTATTGAAAAAGTAAGAAGACAGCTTTCGGAAAACAGCGAGTTGTGGAAAAAAGGACCGAGCCATATCGCCTATATGGTCATGGATCAGCTTGTGGACGAATATTTCCCGATTCTTTACAAAATAGAAGACCGCCTCAATGAAATTGCTGAAAGCGACAGCAGAAAAACGTATGGAACGCTGATGAATGAAGTGTTTGATATCCGGAGCGACCTTCTAAAGCTTAGGAAAACAATCATTCCGATGCGGGATTTGCTTTACCGGATTTTAAACATTGAAATCTCAAAAGAAAACCGCGAACGAAAAGCGTATTACAGCGACATTTACGACCACCTCTTGAAGCTGACCGAAATCGTCGAAAACAACCGCGACATGACCGCCGATTTAAGGGACAGCTACCAGACGCTCAACTCCAACCGGATGAACGCCATTATGATGACGCTGACGATCGTCTCAACGATTTTTATTCCGCTCACCTTTATTGCCGGAGTGTACGGCATGAACTTTGACAACATGCCTGAACTGCATTGGCGCTACGGCTATTTTTTCATCCTCGTCATGATGGGAGCCGTTGTCGCCGGCATGATCTTCTGGTTCCGGCATAAAGGATGGTTTGACATTTTCAAGTAAAACCGGAAACCTTTTTCCTCTCTATTCGACTATTTCTATAACTGAGGGGGGAAAGAAATGAAGGTACATACAGGGCTTGTTGGCATCTTCTTGATCGTTCTCGGCTTGTTGATTAGCGCCGAAAATCATCAAAGCGTGTCTGCTGCAGACGCGCTTTCGGACTTTTTCAGACTGCCTGTCCGCAATTTAGTGGTTCTGATCTGCATGTTGATGCTCATCATCGGCTTCATTATGGCGTGGCGCCATTATTATGGAGTACCGTGGATCCGCTTTAAGCTGTTTTTGTTTATTATCGGCATTTCAGTATTTTACCCGCTGGTCACAGAACAGCTGATGCTCTTTCAAAAATGGAATGCACAAGGCGATGATGCCGTGGAATATATGAAAAAGAGAAGCACTTGCAGCTATCAGAGCGATATGGAGGAAGGAAACATGGACTGTGAGGTGAAAGTGAACAATTACGGAAAAAAGACCGAACGCATCCAGCTCATCCCTGATATAACGAGCGAATTTGACTTTCAGCCGGAAGAGCTGGAACTGTCTCCGCATTCACAAGAGACGTACAGCGTCACCTTTAAGGCTCCGGGAAATGAGGATGTGTATGAATCAGGGATAGAAGAAGAGCCGAGGATGAAGGTTGAAGTGGTGAAATGAGCGGCTTCACTCGAGTCAAGCAGCACGCTTTTGGAAACTTTTAAAAATATTACATGGAAGAGAAGGTTTAGAAGTAAAAGGTATACAGAAAAAACGAACTGCAAACAGCCGCTTCACAAACTAATAGACAAACCTCAAAGAAAAAAGCCGCTCCTTCACGGAAGCGGCTTTTCGTCTATTAATCGCGATAAGATTCTGCAATCGCGTTGGCGGCGACGATCGCATTGTAGACATCGTCAGGGGTGACTGGGAACGGCATGTTGCCCATTGTGTCGCCTTCTGCGCAAGCGCTTTGAGCGACTTGGCGCCATTCTTCTTCGATAAATTCGTCGACTCCGAGGTCTTTTAATGTCAACGGCAGACCGACGCCTTTGATAAAGTCAATGACGGTCTCCAGCTCTTCGGCCGGCGCGTTTTCAAGAACGAGCTGTGCCAAAAGGCCGAACGTGACTTTTTCGCCGTGCTGAGCTCTGTGCAGAGAAGGAACGGCTGTCATTCCATTGTGGATCGCATGTGCGGCGGCAAGACCGCCTGATTCGGCGCCGACGCCGCTTAAATAGATGGTCGCTTCTATTGTGTCTTCAACGGCTCGTGTAGAAACGCCATGCTTGATCGCCTGCATCGCTTTTACGCCGTTTTCCAATAGCGTATCGTAGCAAAGGCGGGCAAGTCCCAATCCAGTTGTTGAAGGCTTCATCAGCACGAGGTTGTCGCCGTTTGCTTTAAAGCAGGCGCGCGCTTCAAAATACGTCGCCAAGGCGTCTCCGATACCGGCTGCGAAAAAGCGCGGCGGCGCGGATGCCAAAATGTCAGAATCCGCGAGAACGACATCTGGGTTCGTCGGCAAAAACAGATATCGGTCAAACGATCCGTCATGTTTATAAATGACAGCAAGGGCCGTACATGGAGCATCTGTTGAAGCAATTGTCGGGAAAATCACAACCGGCAGCTTCTCGTAATAAGCGGTGGCCTTTGCTGTATCAAGCGTTTTTCCCCCGCCGATCCCAACGATGATATTAGCACCTGCATTGCGTGCAAGCTCCCGGTTACGATCGATTTCTTCCTGTGTGCATTCGTAATTGAATTTTTCAAAAACAGCTTGATTGCCGGCTTTCTGAATCGAATTCCCCGCTTCTTTTTGAGCGCGTTCTAAAATGAATTCATCGCAAATGATATATGCGTGATCACCATAATCTTCAATGTAATCGTTCAAGTTCTCAAGGAGTCGTTTTCCTGTAATAAATTTTTTAGGCGATGTGACTGATTTTACTAATTTTGACATGGTAATTCCCCCTTCACTATCAATGATATACCTATTTTCTTTTTAAATCTAGTAATATATGTATATAGAATGGATTTTTATTCTATAGAATTGACTAGGGGAAATAAAAGAGCCTGAACCATCAACTTTTCCGCTCAAAGCAAAAACCCCGTCTCAGCGTCCGGGGCATTTCTTTCAAAAGGGCTTTAGCATCATAGATTTTTCAAACATCAGGTCATCAAGGCTTTTAAATGTATAGCCTTCTTTTTTTAAGTCGGTGATCGCCTGATCAAGCGCTTCGGCATTGTCTTTCGAGACGGTGTGAAGCAAATAGACGGCGCCGGGATGGGCCTGTTTCATCATATTGTCGTACGCATAGCGCCACCCTTTTTGGGCATTGATTTTCCAATCGACAAAAGCAACAGACCAGAATACCGTTTGATAACCGAGCTTTTTCGTTTCTTCAAGCACCCGCTCGCTGAAAACGCCCCGAGGCGGCCTCAGGTAGAGGTTGTTTTTTTTGCCTGTGATTTTGTAAACCTCCTCATCGACCGATTCCAATTCCTCTTGTATCACGCGGCTTGTTTTCGTCGTGAGATCCGGATGGTGATAGGAATGATTCCCGATGATATGTCCTTCCTCGGCCATTCGCTTGATCAGCTCCGGCTGATCTTTGACAAAATGGCCCGTTACAAAAAAGGCAGCTTTGACGTTTTGTTTTTTCAGAACATCAAGCACCTTAGGGGTGTAGCCGTTTTCATAGCCGTTATCAAAGGTCAAATAGATCGTTTTTTCCTTTGTGTTGCCCAAATAAAAGGCGTCGTACTGCTGCAAAAGGCTGTTCAGCTCTTGTCCCGCATCTGCCGGCCGATGGTTTTTGCTTTTTGAAAAGCCCCAATGGATCGCCTTGTTGGAAATCGCTTCAGCATTGCCGCTGAAGGCCAGCATCAGCAGGAATCCGCAGCATAAGGCAAAGAATCGTTTCATCATCTTCTCGCTCCCAGTTTTATTTTTTCTTATTGTGCAGAAGGGCTGAGCTTTTCATACCAAGCAACACTTGGAAAACAAAAAAACCGCGGCAAAGAATGCGGCGGTTTTATTTCCAGTCTTTTTTAAAGCGCTCGTATTTGGCTTCCAAGTCGTCGAGCATGCTGATCAGTCTGTCAATATCTTCAAGGTCGGTCGATTCCGGGTCTAAAGAATCGATGACTGACATAAACATATCCAATCTGTTTTTTAAATAATTGACTTGCTGTTCTTTGTCATGTACTGCGTTACCCATGATTCTCCTCCTTTTGTTCCTTTATCGTAGCCTATAAACGGCCTTTTTTCAATCATCCATGACTTGCACGCCTCAAGGATCAGGTCTAAAATGAATAGTTGGGCTATATTAGTATGTCCTATCATAAAGGAGTTAGATATGTCATGACAGAAAAAACGCAGGTTCGTCCGATTACCCCGGAATATGATCCGTGGGAAGCCTACATGGACGTTGACCAATATGGAGATATACAACTGACGAACGTTGAATTTACGACGACGACTCTTTGCAATATGCGCTGCGAGCACTGCGCCGTCGGGTATACGCTCCAGACGAAGGACCCGGACGCGCTGCCCGTCAGCCTTCTGTTGAAACGGCTTGATGAGATTCCCCGCCTTCGTTCTTTAAGCATTACGGGCGGCGAGCCGATGCTTTCATTAAAATCCGTAAAGGAATATGTCGTTCCTTTATTAAAATACGCTCATGAACGCGGCGTGCGGACGCAGATCAACTCAAACTTGACGCTCGATATCGGGCGCTACGAGCTGATCATCCCCTACCTTGATGTGCTTCATATTTCCCACAACTGGGGAACAGTCGAAGACTTTGCAGAAATCGGCTTCGCCATGATGGATAAAAAGCCGACGTTTGCCCAGCGGGCGCGCTATTTCGAAAAAATGATCGAAAACAGCCGGACGCTTGTTGATGAAGGGGTTATGGTATCCGCCGAGACGATGCTCAACAAACGGACGCTTCCTCACATCGAGCATATTCACCGGCAAATTGTCGAAGACATGAAATGCCAGCGCCATGAGGTTCACCCGATGTATCCGAGCGATTTTGCAAGCGCGCTTGAATCTTTAAGCTTACAAGACATGAGGAAAGCGATCCACCGCCTTCTTGACATTCGCGACGAAAATACGTGGATGCTGTTCGGCACCCTGCCGTTTTACGCATGCAGCCCTGATCCTGAAGACCACGCTCTTTTACAGCGGCTGCGCGAAGCGAAAAATGTCACGGTCAGAAACGACCCTGACGGCAGATCGCGCCTGAACGTCAATATTTTTGACGGCAATATCATCGTGACCGATTTCGGAGATACTCCGCCGCTCGGCAACATTCAAACCGACAGCCTGCCAAGCGCCTATGCGAAGTGGAGAAAAACAGAGCTTGCCAAGGAGCTCAACTGCCACTGCCCGCACGTCCGATGCCTCGGGCCGAATGTGCTCGTCAAAAACAGCTATTATCAAGATGTTGATTTTACTTCCAGAACAGCAAGAGTATGAAAAAGCAAGCCGCAAAAGGCTTGCTTTTTTATTTCGGCTGATGGCTGAGCTGAAAGCCGAATGTGAGGTGATCCTGTACAGGAATCCAGGCGCCGATTCCTTGCGAGGTGATATTTTTGACGACCAGCTTTCTTTTGTTGCCTTTTAATACAATGTACACTTCACCGTAGGTGACCTTCCCTTTTTCATTGACGGCAGGTGCATAGGCGTGTAAATTCCCCAGCTTTTTCGGCTGCACTTTATAAATCTGATCGCGTTTTGTGCCGGCGCCGACGACTGTTTCAAAGGCGAGCGGCAGCTTTGTTTTTTCCATGGCTTCAAGCATCATCATGTTTTTGACATCGTCCGCTTTCGGGACTTTCGCTGTTAAGCCGCCTTTGATTTTGCTCGTCTGTTCCTGGGAATACGTGAGTTCGGCAGGTGCTTTCCCGCCCCGGTTGTCAAAGCGGTTCGTGTTGATTTTGCGGTATTCCCAGTTCGCAACGGTTTCATTCGAGGTATACCCGAGCGCCCATCTGCCCAAATAGATCGTCGCTCTGTAGCCGATTGCCAGCGGTGTGCCGGAAATGCTTGACTCATTCAGCATTTTGATAAGATGCGGATTTTCAATCGCGATATCGGTTGTTTTCAGCAGCTCTTCAGCCAGTTCGCTCGGCTGCAGCCTCGGCTGATCCTGGGAGGCGTTAGGGTATGTGTTCTCTTTGGAAATATTCGTGACAGAGCTTGGAATCTTGATCGGCTTGGCTGCATCAGCTTCCTGTACAGCGAAAAAACTAAAGGATAAAAACGCAGTTAGCGTAAAACACAAAAGCTTTTTCATACTATCACTCTTTCTGTTTCTTTTCCCTTATTGTTTTCCGGATGCTCTCCGTTTATCCCAATTTTTTTAAAGAAGGAAAAAACCGATTCCCATGATGATATAAGCAGCCAGCAATGTCGCGCCCTCAAACCAGTTCGTATCCCCGTCGTTTGAAATGACGATCATCAAAAGGACGGCGGAAGCCATGGCGACGAGTTCCGGCAAGGTAAAGACGAGCGGCATGCTCACTGGAAAAAACAAAGAGCTGATCACAAGAACGGGTGCGACAAACATCGCGATCTGCAGCGTTGATCCGATCGCAATTTCAACTGCGACATCCATTTTGTCCTTATAGGCCATAATGACGGCGGAAGCATGCTCTGCCGCGTTTCCGACGATCGCGACAATGATGACCCCGATGAAAAGCTCCGACCAGCCGAATTGTTCGGCCACCGTATCAAATGTGTGGACGAGGTGCTCGGAAATGTAGGCAACGGCAACGGTCGCCAAAAATAAAATCAATGTTGCCCTCTTTCCCGACCATTCCGGCTCTTCATGCGATTCTTCCCGCTCATTTTGATTCGTCTGGTAAACCCCGCGGTGGCTGACAAGCTTGAAATAAAGCGCTGCCAGGTAAAGCAAAATCATGATGATGCTGATGCCGACGCTCATCGACAGCTTCCTCGGCTCTGTCATTTCGGCTGAAAATACTTCAGGGATGACGAAAGCGACAATCACCGCGAACATGAGCAAACCTGAATTGTGTCTCGCATCATACACGTTGAATTCCTGGCGCTTATATTTCAGGCCCCCGATGAAAAACGACAGGCCGGCGACCAGGAGAAGGTTGCCGAGGACAGATCCTGTCAGCGATGCGAGCACAATGCCGGTCAGTCCTTCCCGCAACGCGAAGATCGAAATGATCAGCTCAACGGCGTTTCCGAACGTCGCATTTAAAAGGCCCCCGATCCTCGGACCCGCAATAATCGCAAGGCTTTCGGTGGCTCTTCCCATATAGCTTGCAAGCGCGATAATCGTCAGGCAGTATATGATGAACAATAAAACCTGCGGCCAATGCAACATGCTCCCTGCAACAGAAAGGGGAACTCCCGCAGCCATCATCCAAAAGAAAAAACGGCCCATTTTTCATTCCTCTTTTCTTTTTTGGTGTAGGTTATTTTTGTGCGAACTTTTCAGTTTATATACAGCATACTGATCTATTCCGCATTAACGCAGGTTTTTAAACATCAGCGAATCTGAAATGTTTCGATGATCTTGATGCTGTTTTCAACAGACCTCACCATGGCACAATTTTTCATCGCTACTTTCAGCGCCTTTTGAATTTGTTCTGCACCGAGGTTTTCTCCCTTCAATATGAAGTGAAGATGAATGCTTTTGATGCGGCCCGCCTCTTCGGAAATGCGTTCTTCTTTTGTCTCAATGGTCATATCTTTCAGCTGTATCCTTTTCTTTTCCAATATGTTATGAAGAACGGTTCCGCTGCATGCCGCAATCGAAGCGGCCAGCAATTGATAAGGCCTGAATCCTGCTTCTTCATTGCCTGATATCTTAAGCTTTCCATATTCCAGACCAGCCTCAAAGCCGTTCTGATTCCACACGATTTCCATGATTCACACCTCTTTTGACAGAAAAAGAAAAATCGCCTTGCCTAAAAACTTGTGAAAGTTGTACGATCAAAGAAGGATTACGGATAAGGAGAATCGGCCGATGACTAGATTTCACTTTTTCATTCTCGTTTTGATTGTCAGTATATCAGGTTTTTCGCAAGGGATGCTCCTTCCGGTCATCTCTGTTATTTTCGAACAGGAAGGCCATTCGGCTGCGCTGAACGGTCTTCATGCGACAGGCCTCTACATCGGCGTCCTGATCGCTTCGCCGTTTATGGAAGCACCGCTTCGCAGGCTCGGTTTTAAACCGCTGATCGTCATCGGCGGGGTGATGGTGTGCGCGAGTTTGTTCGCCTTTGTTTTTATTCAGTCGTTTATCGTCTGGTTCTTTTTACGGCTCTTGATTGGAATCGGGGATCATATGCTGCACTTTTCAACGCAAACTTGGGTGACCACATTATCGTCTGAAAAAAACCGCGGCCGCAATATCTCTTTGTACGGCCTTTCGTTTGGTTTGGGATTTGCTGCCGGTCCTTTTTTAACGCCGCTTGTCAACATTGCCCCGTCATTGCCGTTTATCGTCTCAGGTGCATTCAGCCTGCTGGCGTGGCTGTTTATTTTTTGCCTTCAAAACGATTTTCCTGAGAAAAGCGGCTCTGAAAGCCGCAGCGATAACAGCTTGAAGCGCTTCGTCCAAGCCTTTCTGCTAGGATGGGTCGCGTTTTTGCCGACATTCGGCTACGGCTTTTTGGAAACCGCCCTGAACGGCAATTTTCCCGTCTACGCGCTCCGCTCGGGCATTTCCGTCGAAGGCCTATCAATTATTCTTCCGGCTTTTGCGATCGGAAGCATCGTCTTTCAGTATCCGCTCGGCGTGTTGAGCGACAAGTATGGAAGACGAAATGTGCTCCTTGTTATATTGGCTGTCGGGGCAGGCTGCTTCTTTGCGGCGGGCTTTTCCGATTCCGTCCCCTTGCTTGCGGCATGTTTTTTCATAGCCGGAATGGCTGTTGGATCAACTTTTTCACTCGGCATCAGCTTTATGGCCGACCTGCTTCCAAAACGCCTTCTCCCGGCCGGAAACTTGATGTGCGGAATCACCTTCAGCTTCGGAAGCATTTTCGGCCCGGTTGCCGGCGGCTGGTATATGCAGACATTTCATAACAGCAATCTGTTTTATTTGATTACAATCGTGATGGTGTTGATCTGGATCGGGGTGCTCTTTGGCAGAACGAAGAAAAACGGCGCTCTCGAACAATCTGAGGCGGCGCCAATGTAAAAAAGGCCGGCTGCTTACTATAGGCAGCCGGCCTTTTCGAAAACGTCAGGCAGTTTTAATGATATCCGTTTTGTCCGTTGGCGCTTCCGCTCGTTTTGTTTTTCGAACTTTGCTTTGAATTTTGTTTATTATGGCTGCCGCCTTTTTTCGTGTGTTTTGTCATGATGATCCCTCCGCTTTTGAACTCATGAAACGTTCTTTTATAGATTGCTCATTTCCGCGGATTTTCTTCAGGAATGATTTTACGTTTATGTAAAAGGGCATTGATCTCCCCTCCAAGAATAATCATCATTCCGCTTAAATAAAACCAGATCATCAGGACGATGATGCCGCCGAGGCTTCCGTATGTTGCGCTGTAGTTTGCAAATTCACTGACGTAGTATGAAAACAGCATGCTGACGAGGATCCAACCGGCTGTCGCTGCAACGGCTCCCGGAAGCACGAATTTAAATGACAGCCGCTTATTCGGGGCAAAAAAGTATAAAGCCGTAAAGACGATCAGCAGCACAAGCGGGCTGATTCCCCAGCGGAGCGCTGACCATGCCGCTAGAAACATTTCCGGCGTACCGTCCAGATTGGCGATGAAATGGCCGATGGCCCTCCCGAATACCGGAAGAAGAAGCGCGACCAATATGGTGAAAACCATCGCGGCGGTCAGGAGGAGTGATGTCAGCCGAACCATGATGAATGAGCGGTTTTCCTCCACTTCATAAGCATGATTAAAGGCCCTGACAATCGCGTTCAATCCGTTTGACGCAGACCAGAGCGCCGCGATGATCCCGAAAGAAAGCAGGCCCCTGTTTCCTGTATTGAGCGTCTCTTCAATAACGGACATCGTGTCTTCTGGAGCATACTGTTCAATCAGCCCGATGACATCGCCCGTTTTGACAGGCAGGTAGCCGATCAAAGTCAATAGGAAAATCATAAACGGAAACAGGGACAGCAGGAAAAAGTAGGCAAGTTCCGCCGATTTGCTCGGCCCTTCATGAAGGAAAAAACGCCAAGCCAGCTCTTTCAAAAAGCTCATTCTTTTTCCGGCTCCGTACGCCCTTTGGATTTAGCTGTGAAGTGATCCCTCGTTTCCTCGATCAGACCGATCACTTTTGGCGTCGTCTCTTTCAGTTCTTTCATCTGTTGATTTAAGAAGCTTAAATCGTCCGATATGGAAGCGGTCAGTTTTTTGGCTTCGTCCATTTTTTCTTTCACGCATTCGGTGAACATTCCGGGATTTGCGCGGTAAAGGCGGACTTTGTTTTTGCACGCGTCAAGCTTTGCGCCGCACGCTTCTCTAGTCGGTTTGTGCAGCAGTGACATAACCGCCCCGACCGAAGCGCCGAGGAGGATATTTCTGATGAAAACGCGGTCGTTTTTCATAAAAAATCTCTCCCTTCGTTTTTTTATAATTTGTGTTCTTTTCGAATGTCCTTTAGCAATTCGCTGCATCCTTTCGCGACGAGTTCGTACACCTCATCAAAGTTCCCGGTGTAGTATGGATCAGGAACATCTGCCGTCTCACAGTCCTCGACATAGTCGAGCAGCCTCCGGATGACGGCTTTGCTCCCGTAGCCGGCAAGGCTTCTCACATGGCCAGCGTTTCGGCATCCATCGCGATGATATAATCGAACGCTTCCGGGTCTTTGTCGGTAATCTGCCTCGCGTAAAGGCCTTCGCAGCTGATCTTTTTTGCAGATAGCAGCGACCGTGTGCCTTCATGAGGCGGTTTTCCGACATGCCAGTTCCCTGTCCCCGCCGAATCGGCTTCAATTCGGTCCTCCAGTCCGCTTTTTTTGAGCATGTCGTTAAATACAGCTTCTGCCATCGGAGAGCGGCAAATATTGCCGAGGCAGACAAATAGCACTTTGATCATCAAACAAGAGCCTCCTCTATTCTTTCCCCACATTTCAGAAAGAAAAAACACTTTTGCTTTTATACTAAAGATTTTTTTGTTTTTTTCAACTTTGGGAAGAAAAGATGACAATGCTATTGACAAATCTAACAAACTTTCAGAATATTCTAGTTAGACACAAAATTAAAGGGGGATATTTCGCCTATGGATTTTATTTCACATATTGTAGATACAATGAACGGTTTTTTATGGGGACCTCCGCTTTTGATCCTCATCGTTGGAACGGGTATTTATTTGACTTTCAGGCTGGCTTTTTTGCAGGTCAGACTTTTGCCTTACTCATTAAAGCTTGCCTTTTCAAGACGTCAGGATAAATTCTCTGAAGGCGATATTTCCCACTTTCAGGCGCTGATGACTGCCCTAGCCGCTACGGTCGGTACAGGGAATATCGTCGGTGTCGCCTCAGCTGTCATTGCCGGGGGGCCGGGCGCCGTGTTTTGGATGTGGCTCGCCGCCTTCTTCGGAATGGCGACGAAATATGCCGAAGCGGTGCTTGCCGTCAGATTCCGCGTGAAAGACAAAAACGGCGAAATGTCAGGCGGTCCGATGTATTATTTGGAACACGGCCTCAAGCAAAAGTGGCTAGGTGTGTTATTTGCCATATTCGGGGCGCTTGCCGCTTTCGGAATAGGCAATATGGTTCAGTCGAATTCTGTATCCGGAGTCATGAGCTCCACATTTTCCGTGCCTGCCTGGGTAACCGGCATCATTGTCACGATTTTTACAGCCCTTGTCATTCTCGGGGGAATTAAAAGCATCGGCAAAGTCACCTCGCTGTTCGTACCGATCATGGCTTTATTTTATGTCATCGCCGGATTGATCATTCTTGTCACAAACTTTGAACTTGTCCCCGGCGCGGTCGGTTTAATTTTCTCTGACGCGTTTACCGGCCAGGCCGTGGCAGGAGGCGCGATCGGAACCGTGATCCGCTGGGGCGTGGCGCGGGGCGTATTTTCAAATGAAGCAGGTCTCGGCTCGGCGCCGATCGCTGCAGCCGCGGCAAAAACCGATATGCCGGCCCGCCAGGCGCTTGTCTCTATGACTCAGGTTTTCATCGACACATTGATTGTCTGCTCGATTACGGGGATATCGATTGTCATGGGAAACATGTATCTGACAGAAAAAAACGATGCGCTGACATCGATGACATTCGCACATTTTCTTGGCCCTGCGGGTTCGACAATCGTCGCGATCGGACTGCTGCTGTTCGCCTATTCGACGATTTTGGGCTGGTCGTACTACGGAGAAAAATGCTTTACCTACCTGCTGAATGAAAAATATGCGATCGTCTACCGCGTCATCTTTGTAATCGCCGTCTTTTTCGGAGCGGTCTTTAAAAATGACTTCGTCTGGGCGCTTGCAGATATGCTGAACGGTCTGATGGCAATTCCGAACCTGATCGGCCTGCTCGGTTTGACAGGCATTGTCATCTATGAGTCCAAACAGATCCTCGCCAAAATCAAAGCCGAAAAAGAGGAAAAACAAAACAGCGTATCTGTTTAAGCCGGAGCTGCTTTTGACGGCCGTCCTTTTCTTCTCGCTTAATTCTGTTACAATAAAGACTACGAAATCAGTGAGAAAGGATGTGCCTTCTTGTCAGAGCAGAAAACAGCCGAGCTGAACAAAATGATCGAAGAGATCTCGCAAAAATTAAACATGCTGAACATCGGCGTCATTAAAGCTGAAGCCTTCAGCAATGAAAAGCTTGAAGATCTTGAATACCTGCACAAAATGGTGATGAAAAAGAAATCTTTCAGTCCGAGCGAAATGCAGGCAATCGCAGAGGAACTGGCTGCACTCCGAAAATAAACATAAAAAAGACCGGAAATCTATTCCGGTCTTTTTTCATTAGCCGAGCAGCTTCAAAGATTCGCGTGTAAACGCAGGGATGTCGTCAGGCGTCCGGCTTGTAACAAGCTGGTTCTGGCAGACGACAACTTCCTCGTCCTTAAATTGAACCCCGGCGTTTTCCAAATCGACTTGAATCGATGTGTAGCCTGTTGCACTGCGTCCGTCCAGAGCCTTGGCGGTGATTAAAAGCTGCGGGCCGTGGCAGATCGCAAACACCGGTTTTTTGTCATCCATAAAGGATTTCGCAAACGATACGAAACGCTGGTCGGCTCTGAGAATATCCGGCGAAAATCCGCCCGGAATCAACAGCGCGTCAAAATCGGCCGGGCTGACTTCATCAATGGACGCATCTGTTTCCACTTGCGCCTCGCCTTGCTTGCCTTTCAGCGTTTTGCCTTTCTCTTTTTCAATAACCGTAAGCTGGTGCCCGGCGTCTTTGAACGCTTTCGCAGGCTCGGTATACTCCGAATCCTCAAAGTAATCTGTCAGAACAACTGCAATGTTTTTGCTCATATTGCTCACCCTCCCAAAAGCTTCTGTCTACATAAATCCATTTCCCCCTGCCACACTAAATAAAACATCCGCACGTTCCTCGCGACAAAGTACCTAAGTCACCCGGCAGACAGGGACAGACTTTGGAATCATTTTCTGAGTGTTTACAATATTCGCAACGAAAGTTCTACAAAACTTTACAAAAAGTTCTTACAATAGAAATTGTTACTCTAATCTGAAAGGTGGAGAAATGGTGGGAATACAGAAAAGACGGTTTTCAAGGAAAAACATTCTCCGTATTCTGCTAACCTCAGTGATGATACTCAGTTTACTCATTCCAAACACCCAGACATATGCAGAAGAACCAAATGAACACCCGCTGATCAACCTCAGCATCCTGGGTACGACAGATATCCACGCCCATATCATGGACTATGACTACTATGCCGACAAAGAAACGGCAGAATTCGGACTGGCCCGCACGGCTCAGCTGATCGAAAAGCACCGGAGCCGGAATCCGAACACGATTCTTGTCGACAACGGCGACTTAATTCAAGGGAACCCTCTAGGGGAATATATCTTCAAACATGAACGTGAAGCAATTATCTCCGGAACGAAAACACACCCGATCATTGATGTCATGAACAAACTGCACTATGACGCCGGCACGCTCGGAAACCACGAATTCAACTATGGCCTTGAATTCCTTGACGGCACGATAAAAGGCGCCGAATTTCCCATTGTCAATGCCAATATAAAAACATCGGACGGAAAGAACAAATATACGCCATATCATATTGAAGAGCGGACGCTGACGGATGAAAGCGGCCAAAAGCACCAGCTTAAAGTCGGCTACATCGGCTTCGTTCCGCCGCAGATTTTAACATGGGATAAAAAGCATCTGGACGGCAAAATCACGGTGCAGGACATCACCGAATCAGCGAAACAAACGATTCCGAAAATGAAGCAAGAAGGCGCCGACGTGATCATTGCGATCGCCCACTCCGGAATTGAAAATGGCGGACAGGCGGCGGGAGCAGAAAACGCCGTATATGACCTGGCTCTCAAGACGGAAGGAATAGATGCGATCATCTCCGGACACCAGCACGGTCTGTTCCCCGGTACCGACTATCCAGGAAATGGCGTGATCGACAATCAAAAAGGAACGATCAACGGCATCCCTGTCGTCATGCCGAAAAACTGGGGCAGCCATTTAGGAATCATCGATATGCAGCTTGAACAGGACGGCAGCAAATGGACAGTGAAAGATGCCAGCGCAAAAACGGAAGCGATTGCCGGAAATGTGACGTCACGACACGAAACCGTCGTTTCCACGATTAAAGACACACACGAAAAAACGCTTGAATACGTCCGCGCGCCGGTTGGCCAAACGGAAGCTGATATTAACAGCTTTTTCGCACAAGTAAAAGACGATCCTTCGATTCAGATTGTCACAGACGCACAAAAATGGTATGCGGAAGATGTCATGAAGGGAACGGAATACGAAAACCTGCCGATTTTATCAGCGGGCGCGCCATTTAAAGCAGGAGGGCGTAACGGTGCTGATTATTATACAAACATTAAAGCAGGAAACCTTGCGATCAAAAACATCGGCGATTTGTATTTGTACGACAATACGCTCTATATCGTCAAGCTGACGGGAAGCGAAGTGAAGGACTGGATCGAAATGTCGGCCGGGCAGTTCAACCAGATCGACCCTTCAAAATCGGGTGAACAGGCGCTCCTCAACCCCGATTTCAGGTCGTATAATTTCGATGTCATTGACGGTGTGACCTACCAGATCGATGTCACACAACCGGCAAAATACAATGCGTCAGGCGGGGTGAAAAATCCGCAGGCCAACCGCGTCAAACAGTTGTCTTACAACGGAAAAGCCGTCCGCGACGATCAGGAATTCCTTGTGGTCACAAATAATTACCGCGCGTCCGGGGGCGGCGGATTCCCGCATCTGACGCAGGACAAAGTCGTTTATGCGGCGGCTGATGAAAACAGGCAGGTGCTCATGAACTACATCATGGAAAAGAAAACGGTCAATCCTGCCGCCGATAACAACTGGTCGATCGCTCCGATTAAAGGAGCCGATGTGACATTCGAATCTTCTCTCCTCGCCAAACCGTTTGCTGAAAAAGCGAAGGACATCGATTTTGTCAGAGAATCCGAAAACAGCGGATATGGCGTCTATAAGCTGAACTTTGAAGGTACAGAGCCTCCAGTTGATAATGGAAACTGGACGTTAACAGTCATGCACACGAACGACACGCACGCCCACCTTGATGAAGCGGCAAGGCGCGCTGCCAAAGTGAAAGAAATCCGCAGTGAAGCAGAAAACAATGTGCTGCTCGATGCCGGCGATGTCTTTTCCGGTGACTTGTATTTTACAAAATGGAACGGACTCGCCGATTTGAAGCTGATGAACATGATGGGCTATGACGCCATGACCTTCGGCAACCATGAATTTGATAAAGGGCCGAAAGTGCTCGCAGACTTTCTGAGCGGAAACAATGCGGCCGTCGATCCGTTAAACAGACACCAGCTGGAAAAGCCCGATTTTCCAATCGTCAGCTCCAATGTCGATGTATCAAAGGAGCCTCAGCTGCGAAGCTTTCAAAAAGAGCCTGCACTCTTAACAGCGGGAGAAAAGAAAGAAAGCGGCATCTATCCTTATATTCTGCTTGATGTAAATGGCGAGCAAGTCGGCGTATTCGGCCTGACGACGGAAGATACGTCATATACGTCAAGCCCCGGACCGAACATTGCGTTCCATGACGCTTATCTGTCAGCGGAGAAAACGGTCAAGGAACTGAAAGAAAAAGAAAAGGTCAACAAAATCATCGCCCTCACCCACCTCGGCTACAACCGGGATCTGGAGCTGGCCAAAAAAGTGAAGGGCATCGATTTGATTATCGGCGGGCATACGCATACACTCGTCGATCATTTAAAAGTGGTGGAGAGCGAAGAACCGACAATCGTCGCCCAAGTGAAAGACTACGGGCAGTTTTTAGGACGGGTCGATGTTGTGTTTGATGAGAAAGGCGTCGTTCAAACGGATCAATCAAGGTTCAATTTGATCGCGATTGACGGCAAAGTGGACGAAGATCCTCCAGCGAAAGAAGTGCTTGACGGCTTTAAAGAAGATATTGACGAACTGAAGAAGAAAAAAGTAGGCTATGCCGATGTCCCGCTTGACGGAAAACGCGAGCATGTCCGCTCAAAAGAAACCAACCTCGGCAATTTTATCGCGGACGGCATGCTGAAGAAAGCAAAACAAGCCGGCGGGGCTGACATCGCCATCACAAACGGCGGCGGAATCAGAAGCGGTATTGCCAAAGGCGACATCACACTCGGCGATGTGCTGACGGTCATGCCGTTCGGCAACACCCTTTATGCCGCTGATTTGACGGGTGCGCAAATCAAAGAAGCGCTTGAGCACGGGGTGAGCCAAGTCGAAGAAGGCGGAGGCGCGTTTCCGCATGTCGCGGGTTTATCCTTCACATTTACACTGAGCAAGCCAAAAGGTGAGCGCATCCTTGATGTGAACCTTGTCAATGACAAAGGGGATGCTGTTCCGCTCGATTTGGACAAAACCTACCGTGTGGCTACAAACAACTTCATGGGCGGCGGCGGAGACGGCTATTCCGTTTTTAAAGAAGCGAAAAACGGTGTCGATCTCGGTTTTACCGATTACGACATTTTTACAGAGCAGCTTGCATTGTACGATTCTGTTTCACCGAACATCGAAAACAGAATCACAGAAGTGTTCCTTCCTGACCGTCAGACAGACGGCACTTGGACGCTTGCGGAAAAACCGTTCGAAACATACGCGAAAAACGCAAATCAGGTGATTGCTTATTTCCCTGACACAGAAAAAGACCACATCAAGCTGAATATGACAAAAGCACAGACTGACCTTGTCAAAGAAAGAACTGATGATCCAAGTATCACCCTGAAAAACGATCGCATTGCGATGCAGCTTCCAGCCGTTAATCTGGCAAGCGAAAAGACTAAAATCAGCATCAAAATCGCCAAGAATATCAAACAGGCGGTCACAAAGGTATATGATTTCAACATTCAGCAGAATGGAAAAACGGTCAGCACATTTAAAGAACCTGTCGGACTGTTTTTCCAAGTCGAGGCTCCTGACAAACATTTGAGCGTCTATTATGTCGACCGCAAAAACAACAGCTTCACAAAAGTGACAAACGGCTATACGAAAGGCCGTACCGTTGCAGGCTATGTCGACCATTTCAGCGAGTATACCGTGATGAATGACAAAGATGCCGGGTCTCCTTCACTTCCGCCGGGTTCAGGCGATGATGACGGTCCGAATGGCGGCAGCGGCGGTCAACCCCCTGCTTCGCCCGGCGCCGGAAGCGGCGGAGACGGATCAGGCGGTCATGGCAGCGGCGGGTCAGATGACGGAAATGAACCTTCAGATGGTTCAAACGGCGGGTTTTTGCCTGACACCGCTTCAAACGCCTATCATTGGCTGATGCTCGGCCTGCTGCTGCTTATATCCGGAAGCGGTCTGTACCTTTACCAAAGGAAGCGGCGCAAACTCCAAATCTAAATAAAAAAGTGCGGTCTGCTAAAGGCAGAACCGCACTTTTTTTATTCAACCCATTTCACGATTTGATCAAGCGCCCGTCTCGTCTTCGGACGCGGTTCTTTCACGCGGTAACCGAAAGCGGCCATGACCGAGATGTCAAAGCGGCCGTCCTCCAACAATCCTTCTTTTTCAAGGATGTCGTGGACTTTGTCGTAGTTAAAGCCTTCAATCGGGCAGGAGTCAATACCGATCAAGGCGGCCGCCGTCATCATGTTGGCTAGCGCGATGTACGTTTGCTTTGATACCCAGTCAAACATCGCTCTGTCGCTTTCGTACAAATGAAAATCGCCGTCTTGGAAACTTTTCAGAACGCCGTCTTCTTTCAGCATATTTTCAATGATGTCCTCCGGCATTTTTTTCACATGCTTTAACTGATCTGCAACATACCCGGAATCATGCCGCATTTCCTTAGCCGTGCGTCCGAGCAGCAAAACGAAATGGCTGGCTGTCGGCAGCTGTCCCTGTGCGCCCCATGAGACCTGGCGCAGTTTTTCACGCAGCTCTTTATTTTGGACGACGACGAACTTCCACGGCTCGAGGCCGACAGAGCTTGGCGACAGTCTGCCCGCTTCTAAAATGAACTGAAAATCCTCGTCTGATATCTTTCTGTCCGGATCAAACTCTTTTGTCGCGTGTCTAAATTGGAATGCGTCAAGAATCTCCTGCTTCTTGGATTGCTGTGTCATGTTCTGTTCTCTCCTTTTGTCTATAGTTTATATTCCTTTCTTAATTTCATTCTAATCATTATAATAGCAATAAGAAAGTACGCACATTTTTGTGGCATAGTATCATTTTTTATACTAAGGAGAGAGGAAAATGAACAAGAATCCAAAGGCATGCGAAACACCGGACGGTTATTCATGCCCGGTGGAAGCAACGATCGATATCATCGGCGGCAAATGGAAAAGCGTCATTCTGTATCATTTGATCGATGATAAAAAACGCTTTAATGAGCTGCGTCGTTTAATTCCCGCCGTGACACAGCGGATGCTGACCCTCCAGCTTCGCGAACTTGAGCGTGACGGCATCGTCTGCCGCACGATTTATAAGCAGGTTCCCCCGAAAGTCGAGTACAGTTTAACTGAGTTCGGCAAGACGCTGATTCCGATCATCAGTCAAATGATGAATTGGGGAGCTTCCTATGCCGGCAAAATCAAGGAAGCGCGCCAACGATCGGCTGCCGCTGAAATGCTGGAATCGCAAGGCTAATTGGCCGGCTCGATTTTCAAGAGAAAGTCTTTGATTCTGCTTAAGTATTCTTCAGGATCGTGGCGAAATCCGCCGACATGTCCCGCGCCTTCAATCAAATACAGTTTCTTTATCCCTTTTTTCCGGTCATACAGGCTTTTGGCCATTTCCGGCGGAACAAGCTGATCATTTGTGCCGTGGATGATAAACAGCGGCGTGTCTGACTGCTCAAGATTGCTGACCGGCGATATGTCGGCAAGGCTCCAGCCGTGGCGCCGTTTGATCAGCCCGCTTGCCAACGGGATGAGAAACGGCACGGACAATTTGACGGCGGCTTTCAGCTGAAAGCGGCATAGCTCTGTTAAATCGCTGAAGCAGGAATCGGCAATACAAAACTTGATTCTCCTGTCCTGTTTCATCAGCTCGATGGCAGCCGCGGCTCCTAGCGATTCGCCAAGCACCCCGATCCAAAGGTCTTTGCCGAACCTGTTCTCAAGCTCGTCAGCCCACCTCGCCAAATCGTCCTTTTCGTAAAATCCGTAAGAAACGTGTGAACCGCCGCTCAATCCGTGGCACCTGCTGTCGCAAAGCAGAACATTGTAGCCGATGGACTGGAACAGCTCGACGTATTTATACCCTCCAAACAGCGACCACTTGATGCCGTGGGAAACGATGACGACTTTCCTGCTCTTTTGAACGGGAAAAAGCAGCGCATGCAGCCGGCATCCATCCCCCGCCGTCAAAAACAGCTCTTCTTTGTCGTGTGACTCAAACACATCATCGATGATCTCGCCGTGTTTGAGACCGCTGAAAAAGGTTTCTTCATATGTGCTCCTGTTCGGCATAACAAACAAATAGCTGACAATCAGACTGACGGCAAAAATACTGATCCCAATTCCAAAGACCATCAACAAAATTCCGATCCACACGGCCCTCACCCTTTACGTTCTTGTTTTAACTTATTGTATTCCGAACGGGTCTGGGCGTGAGTCGCGGAAAAAAATTGGCGTCAAGAGCACCCGTTTCCGAGCTGGATGACTTTCGCTTTTCCTGCTGCTTCTCTCAACACGCCTCTTGTATCAAATATCACGGTTGCATGGTTTAGTAACAGCTCTTTCGGAAGTGCGTCATGATCGGTCAAAACGACAACACAGTCGTACGCTTTCAGCATCTCTGAATCTATCGGCATGCTTGCCATTTTTTTGCCGCTGAGGTCGAGTTCCGGAACGTGCGGATCATGGTAGGAAACATCAGCCCCCATGCCGATCAGCTTCTCTATAATATCAAGCGATTTTGATTCGCGGACATCCGCTATATTACGTTTATAGGTGACGCCATAGATTAAAATGCGGGCGTCTGTCGCCTTATCTTTCCCTGCCAGTTGCAAGGAACGCTCTGCGATATAGCGGACGATTCTATCATTTGTCGCTTCCGACAGCTCGATAAAGTCGCTCGATAAACCGCTTTGTTTCATGACAAACTGCAAATACAGCGGATCGACGGGGATGCAATGGCCGCCGATGCCGGGACCTGGATAAAACGCCGCAAAGCCGTACGGCTTCGTGCTTGCCGCCTCGATGACTTCCCATACATTCACCCCGAGCTTGTCGCATATCATCGCGAATTCATTAATGAATGAAATATTAATAAACCGGTACGTATTTTCCAGCAGCTTTGTCAGCTCCGCTGTTTCAGGCGATGTGACAGGCACAACCTCTTCATAAATGCCGCTGTATAATTGATGCACCTTTTCAAGGCATGCCTCCGTCGCGCCTCCCACTACCTTCGGCACGACTTCAATCGGAAATTGATTGCCCGGATCAACGCGTTCTGGAGAATAAGCCAAATAAAAATCCTTTCCGCATACAAGGCCGCTTTCTTCGAGGATCGGTTTGACGATGTCCCTTGTCGTACCCGGATATGTCGAGCTTTCCAACACAACGAGCTGCCCTTTTTTCAAGTGCCCTCCAATCGATTGCGCCGCTCTTTTCACATAAGTCAAATCAGGACCCGCATCATCATTCAGCGGCGTCGGTACGCAGATGATGACGGCATCCGCTTCGCCGATTAAACCGTAGTCCGAAACAGGACGAAAGAAACCGGTGCCTATTCCGTCCTGCACCGCTTGATCGTTGATATCTGAAATATAGCTGTTCCCTTTCCGTAATGCCTCGACTTTCTTTTTATCCAAATCAACACCGATAACCCGAATTCCTTTTGATATCAACAACATGGCCAAGGGCAGACCGACAAACCCCAAGCCGATGACCGCTATCGTTTCGTTATGCATTTCCTGTTTGCTCATTTATCAAATCGCCCCTTCTGTACATTCCTTTAATAAACTATGTTTTAAATCTTTTTTTGAAAGGGACGATCTACCAAATCAAAACCTATTTATTTTTCATATCAGATGTTTGAAACGAAGAAAGAGGCAGCTGCACCGGCTGCTTCTGCAGCACAGACTGGTAGATTCCAAAAATCGTTTCAATCGCCTTTTTCCCTTCATAACCGTCAACCAATAGTGTGTCTTGGCGCTTGACGGCGCTTATAAAGTTTTGGTACATGGCGGTTTGTTCGCCGCCGAGATCAATCAGCTGCGCCGCTTCTTCAGCAGCATCCTTCTCCCCGTGGATATACCAGCGGCTGATCCGGTTTAATGCCGGGCCTTCCAATGAAATCGTTCCATGTTCTCCAAAAATCGAGAGAGAGCTTCCGATATTGTTTGGCTGTGTGACGATATTCGCTTCTACTACTCCTTTCGCCTGACTGGCAAACGTCAGAACACCGACAGCAACATCTTCCGTTTCTTTTGCTCCGGAACCGCCCAGTATATCTCCGTAAACGCCTTTTACATCACCTAAAAACCATTGCAGCAGATCGATCAGATGTATCCCTTGATTGACCAGCATCCCGCCGTCTTTTTCCCAGCTTCCCCGCCAGGTTGCCGCTTCATAATAAGCGGGTGACCTGTTTAAGCGAAGCGATACTGTGCCTAAGTAGATCCTTCCCAGTTTTCCTCTCTCAATCGTTTCCTTCAGTTTTTTCATGATCGGCCGGTGGCGCATCTGGTGGCAGACCATGAGCTTCAGCCCGTTCTGTTTCGCCAGTTCTATAAGCTCATCGGCATCCTGTAATGACAAGGTCATCGGTTTTTCGACGATGACGTGCTTGCCTGCCTGCAGCGCAGCTTTGGCCATTTCGGCGTGCAGTCCCGAAACCGCCGCAATAATGACCGCTTCTATTTTAGAATCTGAAAGCAGCGCTTGATACTGCTGATAATGGGTCATTCGGCTTTCATCTCCGGCGAAGGAAGCATAGTATTGTTCCGCCTCCTTCATCCGTTCTTCCTGCAAATCACTGACGGCCGACAACTTTGCATCACCGCACCCGGCCAGTGCTTGAAGATGTTTTCTTGACATATAGCCGCAGCCGATTAAACCGAAATGAACCGTCACTTTCCCCCTCCTCCTTTTTTCAGCAGCGCGGAAATAATTTGCTCTTGTTCCTCAGCGGCTAGAAAAGGATCCATCGGAATCGCGAAAAGGGTTTCGGACAAGGACTCGGCTATAGGGAAATCGCCTTTTTTGTACTGCAATGAAGAATAGACCGTTTGCAAATGAAGGCAGCAAGGATAATACACGCCTGAATGAATGTTCTGCTCTTTCAGCGATTGAATGAATTCGTCGCGGTCTTTCGCGCCGATACAATAGAGATGATAGATATGTGTGCGGTCTTCTTTCTCAGCCGGCAGTGTGAGATGCTCCGCCGTTTTCAAACCTTCCCTGTAGCGGCTGGCAACTTTTCTTCTTTGTTCATTCCAGCCGTCGATTTTCTCAAGAAGAATGAGCAAAGCAGCGGCATGTAATTCATCAAGACGGCTGTTGAAACCGATTTTGTCATGGAAGTATTTTTTGCTTGTGCCATGGGTTCTGAGTGTTCTTAATTGCCGGGCCGCATCCGGATCTGAAATCGTCACCATTCCCCCGTCTCCCAACGTTCCTAAGTTTTTTGTCGGGAAAAATGAAAAACAGGCGGCATCCCCGATGCTGCCGACAGGCCGCCCTTTATACGATGCGCCGAACGCTTGGCAGGCATCCTCAATCACAAGCAGTCCGTGTTTTTTGGCAATCGCCATGATCTCGTCCATATCAGCCGGCTGTCCGAAAATGTGGACGGGAATGATCGCTTTAGTAGCAGGGGTGATCTTTTCTTCTATTTTTTCCGGATCAAGGTTGCAGGTTTCACGATCAACATCAGCAAACACCGGCTTAGCCCCCACCCTTGAGACAGCTTCGGCGGTCGCAAAAAAAGTGAACGGCGTCGTAATGACCTCATCCCCTTTGCCGATACCGAAAGCTTCGAGCGTCAGCACTAATGCATCCGTTCCATTGGCGACCGCGACCGCTTCTTTTACACCAAGCTTTTCGGCTATTCTTTTCTCCAGCTCTTCAACCTTCGGCCCCAATATATATTGGCCGCTGTCCAACACATGCTCAAACTCTTGTAAAATATCTTGTTTTACCGTTTGAAACTGGCGTTTTAAATTGATTAACGGGATCATCTCTGTTCCTCCTCTAAAATCAAAAAGTTCCAAAATAAGTTATGATGCCTGCCGGTAATTTGGCACGGCTTGATTTTTTTCATAAAAAAAGACCTACTTGTTCAGTAAGTCTTGACCATGCTTATTTGTTAATGCCTAATTTCCCTTCCAGCAGCTGTTTGTTATGAAGGACGGATTTGTCATCGGGACGGTATTTTCTCGCCTCTTCATTGTGCTGATACGACTTTTCAAAGTCTCCTAAATTGTAGTAGCACACGCACATTTGCAAGTGAGGGTACCAAGTGTAATATGCCGGATAGGTGAAGCTCCATTTATTCGAATCAGGCACCAGTGTTGTCGCCAGCTCATACCAGTAGATAGCGGCATTGTATTCCCGCCGCCGCTGAAAGTTATAGCCGATTCTTGAGCATGTTTCAGCACGAGGCGTTTTGGAAAATTCAAATGACTGGAAGAGCGATCTCAGCTCATTATCCAAGTCGCCGAGAAAGCGGTGGCAGTCGGCTTTGTTGATGCAGGCGTATACTTTGTCTTCAATCCATCCTTCTTTCATTTCAATGTTTTTATTGTAGCTTTCAATTGCTTTTTCGTAGTGTCTGTTTTCTCTTAATTCATTTCCGTAGTAAAAATAGTCGCGCGGGGTAAACGTGTCGCCGCGATCGATCTTCTTTTGGTAAATATTGAGGTTTCGTCCGACAGAGTGGCGGATTTTTTTATGCGTCACCGAGATATCGGCATTGATGATGTTCCCGAATACCTCCAAATATTGATGGCAGTCGCCTTTCCATTTAAAGTTTTTCTCCCTTTTCACCAGGCGGTTGCGGCGGTACCTTAATGTCACATTTCCGAATTCGTCAGTTCCCGCATCATAGTACATGGACACGGAATCAACGGAAGGATCAAGCGTTTCCTTCAACTCTTTTAATTTTTTCTGATCTTCCTCAAGCAACACATCGTCCGCATCCAGATAGAGAATATAATCCTTTGTGGCGTGTTTAAACGATTCATTGCGGGCAGCCGCAAAATCGCCGATCCATTCAAAGAAAAAGACGCGGTCTGTGTAGCGCTTCGCAATTTCTACGGTTTGATCTGTCGACCCCGTATCCACAATGTTAATTTCATCTACAATGTCTTTCACAGTATCAAGGCATCTCGCTAATACTTCTTCTTCATTTTTGACAATCATACATAGACTGATTGTAACCAAAGCCTTCACTCCCTGAGACTCTTTTTTAAAATCTACCCATAAAATATGAACCAGCAGCTGATCGCGTTTGTGCCGCTGTCACTGTTTTAGCTTTTCAGGCTGTGCCATTTCCGAAGTATTTTTCATAGAACTTTCTTTTCTCGCTTGAATATAGATACTACTAGCGAAAATGTGTTTAACCAGGAGGTTTCAGATGGATAATGAATTGGAATATTTGCTAGACTCTGTTGGGCTTAGCTGGAGAGAAACCGAAATATCCCAACTGATATTTCAACACAAATGGCACGATGCTGCGCTGAAGCTGGAAGAGAGGCTGGAAGCCGCTCCCTTCGATCCCGGCTTACTGATAAGCGCTGCTTTTGTTTATGAAAAAAAGCAGCAGGTTCAGAGAGCGTCTGAATTATATGATGATGCCCTCCTGTTTGTCAGGCGCGAACATCAACATCGCCTCATGAAGGAGAAAGAAGACCTTTTCAAAAAAATGGTCAGGCGTCCAAAGATCATTTTTTTCGTTAAACCGGATTTGGACCGGTTTTTGAATGCTGTCGTTGAGCACCTTTCCGAAACTTACCGGACCAGAAAAATCGCGGTTCATGATTTGAATCAAATCGACACTGGTATGCAATGGGCGGATATTTGCTGGTTTGAATGGTGCGATGATTTATTGATCCACGGGAGCAAAGTCCCTTCTGCAGCGGCCAAAACATTAATATGCAGGCTCCACAGCTATGAAGCATTTACTTTTTATATTAAAAAGGTATATTGGCAAGCGGTGGATCAAGTGATCTTTGACGGGGAACACATGCGGGAATATGTATTAGATCAAGTTAAATCGTTGAAAAAAGAGAAAACGGCCGTCGTTCCAAATGGAATCAAGTTAGACGAATACACCTTTCAGCAAAGGCAAAAAGGCTTTCATATCGCATATGTCGGCTATATCAACTATAAAAAAGGTCCGATGCTTTTGCTGCAGGCTTTCAAGGCACTGATTGACAAAGACCCAAGATACAAACTGTTCATCGCCGGGACGTTTCAGGACGCCCGCTATCAGTTGTACTTCAAGCAAATGATTGATGAACTCCGGCTGACTGACAACGTCCAATTTGACGGATGGCAGGATGATATGAATCAATACTTGGAAGATAAGCATTACCTGATTTGCACGAGCCTTCTTGAAAGTCAGCATATGTCGGCCATGGAAGCGATGGCTAAAGGCATTAAACCGCTGATCCACAACTTTTACGGCGCAAAGACGATATACGATGAATCAGTTGTTTGGAATACAATAGATGAATTCGTGGCCATGATCACAAGCGGTGATTATACATCTCTCCATTATCGGTCGTTTATTGAAGAGCATTATTCATATGACCTGAGCATGCGCAAAATTGAAGAGATGATTTCAGGCTTTGCAAAGCAGTCAGAGTTGACGGTTATGCCAAATCCGCCGCTGATTACGGTAGGCATCATCAACTATAATTACAGTAATTTTATTGATGAATGCCTTCAATCCGTTTTAAATCAACTCTACCCTAATATCGACATTCTGATCGTTGACGACCACTCAACTGACGACTCGATGCAAAAAATCAGCAGCTATCAAAAAACGCATCCGCACATTCGAACGATATGCCACAGCGAAAATACAAAACTTCCTGATCTCGCTTTTAAGGAAATCTTCCAAGAGGCAAAAGGCGAATATGTTTTGCTTTTAAGCGCAGATGATTTCCTTCCGCACAATTTGGTGCTCCATGACTTTATGCAGTGCTTTTTTGGAGAAGAGGGATTAGATTATGTGTACGGGGACCTTTTGCTTGTTGATCAACACGGAAAAAATGCGGGGCTGTGGACGTATCAAGAGTATGGCGATGAGGAGCTGGTGAGGACTATTTTTCAAAGGGGCGGCTCAGGCATTGTCCCGATGGTGGGCATGTTTAAAGCATCTTATTATCAGCAAAAAGGCTTTACTTGGCTGGTTGATCCGCAAAAGCCGCTTGCAGGGGATGTGCTGAATTGTTTGGCCAACACGAAGCGCGGCTGGAAGCGCCGCTATTTAAGAAAACCTGTATTGTGCTACCGCCGCCATCAAAACAATATTTCCTACCAATTGCATAAAAGGATTCAATCGCTTGTGTACGTCATCGACTATATTGTGAAAGAATTTGACGAAAGCGTCTATTTTCCCCATATCAAATGGAAGGAGCTTGAGGAAAATCAAAGACAGTCCTTGAAATATTTCAGCATCGGAAAAACCTTTTGGAGAATGGCCCGGAGATACGCACAAAACGGATATACCCGGCATTTAGATCAAGACGCCAAAAAAGAATGCATTCAGCCGCTCCTGGATAAAATGGATGAATACTTCCAATTAAGCCTCGCTTCAGACAATCAGTATGAACGATATATGAAAAATATTAAAAAAATCCAGCTGATATAAAGCCTTCCGCTCTGTGGAAGGTTTTTCTCTTATACTCTCGCACAAATACACAGTCATATAGATTCATTTATACGTATGATAGAGCGCACAAAGCGTTTTTATTCTGCCATTAAAAGGAGAAATTGAAAGCAGCGTGATCGATGGGAGGTCATCATGAAAGATTTCAAGTCAGACATCATTCATTGTCTGGAACAAAAAGATTGGAACAAAGCCATGAAGCGCTTAAAAGAGTGGGAAGCCGACGGCTCGCATAACGAGCCCGATTTTTATTTTCTTCAAGCCTCTCTTTCTGTCTATCTCGGCCATGACCATAACGCCTGGCTATGGCTCTGGAGGGGGCTTGACCTTTTTCCTGATAACAGATCTTTAAATCTGCTGATGGGAAAAGTGTGCCTGCGCACCGGAAGGGAACAAGAGAGCGCGGCCTATCTTCAAAAAGGAGATGGAGCAGAAACCGAAAGCGGGCCAAAGCTTGATCTTCCTGTTCATGAAAAAACCGAGCCTCCGGCTGGGCAAATCCGCGTTTTGCAAGGCACAATGGAAATCGCCAACCAAATGAACACCTTGGCTAAAGGGCTCTCACAGCATGGCGCGCTTGCCCACACTTTAAATTACTATCCTTATTATTTAAATTACGCTGCCGACTACACCTGGTCATTGCTGAAAGAACGCAATACGCCCGCCATGAATGCGAAGCTGAGAAGGCTTGCCAGTGATCTCTTGCCATCCTATGATTTGTTCCATTTTCATTTTGGCACAAGCTTTACGCTGGACATGTCGGATTATCCCATTTTAAAACAGGCAGGTAAACCAATGATCATGCATCATTGGGGCAGCGATGTGAGGCTTTATTCAACATTGGCTAAAACAAATCCATACGCCGTTGTCAAAACGAAAAACGAAGCGCGAATTCGATATCACCTCAAACGAATTTCACAATATGTCCAGCACTGCATCGTCGCCGATATGGAACTTTACGAGTATGTAAAAGACTATTATGAGCATATCCACATGATTCCAACCATGATCCAGCTTGACCGCTATATTCCCGACTACAGGTCAAATGAAAAACCGCTCATCGTTCATGCCCCCACCTCTCCAGGAATAAAAGGAACCCGCCATATCCTTAAGGCGGTGGAGTCTTTAAAAGAAAAATACGATTTTCATTTTCACCTAGTACGAGGGGTTTCTCATGAACAGGCAAAGAAAATCTATCAAAAGGCGGATTTGATCATTGATCAGCTTCATATCGGCAGCTATGGATTATTTGCCGTCGAATCGATGGCAATGGGGAAACCCGTTATCTGTTGGGTCAGTGATTTTATGAAGGAGCACTATCCTTCCGAACTGCCTCTCATAAGAGCAAATCCTGACAACATTACAGAAGTGATTGAAAATGTGCTGAAAAACCGGGATATGCTGCCGGAAATCGGCCAGAAAGGAAGAAAGTATGCAGAAGTTCATCATGATATGGTGAAAAACAGCAAAAAAATGCTGGCTGTTTATCAGACGCTACTTTCGGGATGATATTGAACACCTTTCGCGTCGCGGGATTTGTAATTCAAAAAAACGAAACAAGCAGGTGAACAATTGATGAGCGATATGACAGAGTTATCCGGCCAGCATATTTTCATAACTGGCGGAGCAGGCTTTATCGGATCCTCTTTAATAGGAAAACTGATAGAGCGCAACAGCGTCACCGTATACGACAATTTTTCAAGAGACTCCCTCCGGTATAAACCTTACCGGGACCATCCTCACTTGAAAGTGGTGCAGGGAGACATTTTAGATGTGAACACGCTTAAAAAGGCGATCCAGGGAGCCAGCCACATTGTCCACGCCGCCGGCATCGCAGGGATTGACACGGTCATTCAAAATCCCGTTAAAACGATGCAGGTCAACATGATCGGTTCAGCCAATCTGCTAGAAGCGGCTGCAGGTTTAACCGAATGCAAAAGGGTCGTTTGTTTCAGTACGAGTGAAGTGTTCGGCCAAATCGCTTTCAGGGCGCGAGAGACCAGTCATACTGTTTTAGGAGCGGTGGGAGAAGCTCGCTGGACATATGCTGTCAGCAAACTCGCCGAGGAACATATGGCATATGCCTATTTTAAAGAATTGGGGCTCCCGACCGTCACCGTCCGCCCTTTTAATGTTTATGGACCGGAACAAGTCGGGGAAGGCGCCATCAAAACGATGGTTCACAGAGCTCTGTTAGATGAGCCGATCTATATTCACGGCGATGGAACGCAAATCCGGGCCTGGTGTTACGTAGATGACATGATCGACGGAATATTGCGCTGTTTGACGATGAAAGAAGCCATTGGGGAGTCTTTCAACATCGGCAATGAACGGACTGTGATCACTGTATACGGATTGGCAAGCACGATTATCAGAGTTCTTGGATCAAAATCGCAAATCATCTTTGGAGAGAAAAAAGAAGCCGATATTGAACTTCGCATCCCTCAGGTCAATAAAGCAAAAGAAATGCTCGGTTTTAACTCAAAAGTAGATCTGGAAGAAGGGATCACAAGAACAGCTGAAAGCATTCGAAAAAATTTGGATCAATAAGAAAGGAGGCGCTTTTGTTGAAACAATGGAAAAGCGAAGGAAAAGGTGAATTTACCCTTTCCCAGCTTGGAGGGTGCGGCGAAAATGTCGTTATTGAAGACGGAGTCCGCATTTTTCATCCGGAAAATATCTATATCGGAGATAACGTTTATATCGGCCATGACACGATTTTAAAAGGCTATTATAAGCATGACCTGATCATCGGCTCAAACAGCTGGATCGGTCAGCAATGTTTTATACACGGTGCCGGCGGGGTTACAATCGGAGAATTTGCGGGAATTGGTCCGAATGTCCGGATACACGCCGCTTACCATACCGATCCTGATATACCTGACAGTACCATTTTGTTTTCACCGCTTACATTCGCTCCCATTCATATTGAAGAAAACTGCAACATCGGGATCGGTGCGTCTATTTTAGCAGGCGTTACGATAGGCGCCCACTCCAAAATCGGAGCAAACGCCGTCGTCAATCGTCATATTCCCCCGTACAGCATAGCGGTAGGCGTGCCGGCAAAGGTGATCAAAAACCGAAGGATGAAAGATGAGGAGCGCTCATGATCAGGTTGATTGAGCCGTATATTACGTTTGAAGAAGTGGAAGCAGAATTAAAAGAAATATTTTCCTCCGGCATGCTGACAAAAGGCCCTTATGTCAGAACATTTGCTGATCATATTAAACAGTATGTAAGTGCAAAGCATGCTTTTTTAACAACATCGGCTACAACGGCTTTATCGATGTGCCTTAAAAGCCTTAACGTCCAACCCGGAGACGAAGTGATCGTCTCAGACTTTTCGTTTCCCGCCACTGTCAATGTAATAGAAGATTTAGGTGCTAAGCCGATTTTTGCCGATGTTGATCTTGAAACATTTAACATGCTTCCAGAAGAGCTGGAAAGTCAAATCACGTCCCGGACAAAAGCCGTTCTTTTTGTAGATGCTCTTGGAAACCCGACAGGCATCACCAACATTAAACACATATGTAAAGAGTATAGCTTACCACTCGTGGATGATGCCGCGTGTGCGATCGGCAGCAGTGAATACGGTTGTAAATCTGGAAAAATTGCCGATCTCACCTGTTTCAGCTTTCACCCCAGAAAGCTGCTTACGACAGGCGAAGGCGGAGCAATTACAACCGACCGGGAAGAGTTGAAAGATTGGTTTTCAGTCAAGTTAAACCATGGCGCCGCTATCTCTGACGGCCAATTGGATTTTATGGATTTCGGCTACAACTACAGATTATCTGATATCCAAGCCGCTCTTGGAATCAAACAGCTCCAAAAACTAGATGACATCATTCATCGCAGAAACCTTCAGCAGAAAGCATATAGTGAACAGCTTGAACCCCTCGGATTCCAAAGTCAAAAAATCGGACCTGACGTTGTACACAATACACAATCCGCCGTTTTCAAAATTCCAAAAAACATCGTTCGCGACGAATTGATTCAATATTTGAGCGACTGCCATATAGAGTCGACTTTCGGCACCTATTGCTTAAGCGGCACTACCTATTACCGCCGCAAATACAGACAGATTAAACCCAATTCCATTTTTCTTGAACAAAATACGATCACCCTCCCCTGTCATGACCAAGTCAATGTGGAGCAGGTAGTCTCAGCCATTCAATCATTTAGCCAACGTAAAGTCTAATCAATCAAAAACATCCCTTTCACAAAATAGTGACAGGGATGTTTTTTTTATTCTTAGAAATAAGCAATAGAAAAAAGGCAGTAAACCATAGGTTTACTGCCCCCTGAATCATTCGCATAGCATTCCAGCGAAGTTCCGGAAAAACAAACGGAAAATATTTGCTAATAGTCGTTAAATATTAAGCGCCGGTTGGACCTGTTGGGCCGGTTGGACCTGTTGGACCTGTCGGGCCAGTTGGACCCGTCGGGCCAGTTGGACCTGTCGGGCCAGTTGGACCTGTCGGGCCAGTTGGACCTGTTGGGCCAGTTGGACCTGTTGGGCCAGTTGGACCTGTCGGGCCAGTTGGACCTGTCGCTCCCGTTGCTCCGGTTGCCCCGGTTGCTCCCGTCGGACCGGTTGGGCCGGTTGGACCTGTTGGACCTGTCGCTCCGGTTGGACCTGTTGGACCGGTTGCGCCTGTCGCTCCAGTTGCTCCGGTTGGACCGGTTGCTCCCGTCGGGCCGGTTGCTCCCGTTGCTCCGGTTGCCCCGGTTGCTCCCGTCGGACCGGTTGCTCCCGTCGGGCCGGTTGCTCCCGTTGCTCCCGTCGGACCGGTTGCTCCCGTTGCACCTGTCGGGCCGGTTGCTCCTGTCGCTCCCGTTGCTCCGGTTGCCCCGGTTGCTCCTGTCGGGCCAGTTGCTCCCGTCGGACCTGTTGCGCCTGTCGCTCCCGTTGCTCCTGTTGGACCTGTTGCTCCTGTCGGACCGGTTGCTCCTGTCGCTCCGGTTGCTCCTGTCGCTCCCGTTGCGCCTGTCGGGCCGGTTGCTCCCGTCGGACCGGTTGCTCCCGTCGGACCGGTTGCTCCCGTCGGACCGGTTGCTCCTGTCGCTCCCGTTGCTCCCGTTGGGCCGGTTGCTCCTGTCGCTCCCGTCGGACCTGTTGCGCCTGTCGCTCCGGTTGCGCCTGTCGCTCCCGTTGCTCCGGTTGCCCCGGTTGCTCCTGTCGGGCCAGTTGCTCCCGTCGGACCTGTTGGGCCTGTCGCTCCCGTTGCTCCTGTTGGACCTGTTGCTCCTGTCGGACCGGTTGCTCCTGTCGCTCCGGTTGCTCCTGTCGCTCCCGTTGCGCCTGTCGGGCCGGTTGCTCCCGTCGGACCGGTTGCTCCTGTCGCTCCCGTTGCTCCCGTTGGGCCGGTTGCGCCTGTCGCTCCCGTCGGACCTGTTGCGCCTGTCGCTCCGGTTGCGCCTGTCGCTCCCGTCGGACCTGTTGGGCCTGTCGCTCCCGTTGCTCCCGTCGGACCGGTTGCTCCCGTTGCTCCTGTCGGGCCGGTTGCTCCTGTCGCTCCCGTTGCTCCCGTCGGACCTGTTGCGCCTGTCGCTCCGGTCGGACCTGTTGGGCCTGTCGCTCCCGTTGCTCCTGTCGCTCCCGTTGGACCTGTCGGGCCCGTTGCTCCCGTCGGACCGGTTGGGCCTGTCGCTCCCGTTGCTCCCGTTGCGCCTGTCGCTCCCGTTGGACCTGTCGGGCCGGTTGCTCCCGTTGCGCCGGTTGCTCCCGTCGGACCGGTTGCTCCCGTTGCGCCTGTCGCTCCGGTTGCTCCGGTCGGGCCGGTTGCTCCTGTCGCTCCCGTTGCTCCCGTCGGACCTGTTGCGCCTGTCGCTCCGGTTGCTCCTGTCGCTCCCGTTGCTCCCGTCGGACCTGTTGCGCCTGTCGCTCCGGTTGCTCCGGTCGGGCCGGTTGCTCCTGTCGCTCCCGTTGCTCCCGTCGGACCTGTTGCGCCTGTCGCTCCCGTTGCTCCTGTCGCTCCCGTTGCTCCCGTCGGACCTGTTGCGCCTGTCGCTCCCGTTGCTCCCGTCGGACCTGTTGCGCCTGTCGCTCCGGTTGCTCCTGTCGGACCTGTTGCTCCTGTCGCTCCCGTTGCTCCCGTCGGACCTGTTGCGCCTGTCGCTCCGGTTGCTCCCGTCGCTCCCGTTGCGCCTGTCGCTCCGGTTGCTCCTGTTGGGCCGGTTGCTCCCGTCGGACCGGTTGCGCCTGTTGCTCCTGTCGCTCCCGTCGGGCCGGTTGCTCCGGTTGCGCCTGTCGCTCCCGTTGCTCCGGTCGGGCCGGTTGCTCCGGTTGCGCCTGTTGCTCCGGTTGCGCCTGTTGGACCTGTTGGGCCGGTTGCTCCCGTCGGGCCGGTTGGGCCGGTTGGACCTGTCGGGCCGGTTGGACCTGTTCCTCCGCCTTCTACATCTAATAGTGCTACATCATCTACAATGACATTCGCTGTACCTGCCTGCGGCAAAGTATTAATCAAAATGAAAGCCATAGTAGAGCCAGCTGGAGCTGGGGTCGTCGTTTGATAGACTTCAAGCCATGTATTATTCTCAACAATTGGTAGTCTGTTGAACGGGATATTTAAAAAGAGACCTTGGCCTAGAAAATTAAATGAACTATCAAAATAAGACACTTGAATTTGCACCTGAGGCGATGGAGCAGGAAAACCTTCTTTAGCTAGAGAAACTAAAAATTCCAAACCTTCTCCTGCATCTACTGGAACAAATTGTGCAATAAAAGAAGTAACAGCCCCGCCCAGTAATCTTGCCGACCAAAAACCTGAATGGGAAAATTGAGTTGTGACGGTTGCATTTTGGCCTACCCAGGGTGGAAGTGCCCCGTTTTCAAAGCTGCCGTTTACAACCAAATTTTGGATCGACATCTAGGATTTTACCTCCCTTTCATTAGATTAGCTTCAATTCCCTTTTCGAGAATGAAGCTAACATATACTATGTCTCCTTGCTAAGCTCGGTCACGTTATTTTCCATATGATTAAAACACATTTATAGCAGCTAAATCTGAGAGAAGCAAAATATATTAATTTTAACAACAACGTCCTTTTACTTAATATGAAACTTAAGGGGAAAGCTCCATTTAGCTTTCCCCTTCCCTTAAAGGGAACCGAATAGATTTAAATCTCTATTAATGCTGCTGCGGAGCTGTATCAACAATTTTACTAGCCAATGGAAATCTTTGTGTACCATCCGCTGCGAGACTTCTATTGAATATTCTGATTTGAAATAAAGTTCCGTTTCTATAAACTCTTTCCCTTCACCCCCTCTTGCCGGAACAAATTGAGCAATATATGAAGTGGCTGTTCCGCCATCAGTCACATTATTTAACACGGCTAAGATTGAAAAACCGTCATTTCAGCAACCGGCCTGGATTGCCCACAGCCGTTTTGCCTGCGGGAACATCTTTTGTGATGACGGCGCCCGCTCCGATGACCGCATGCTCCCCGATGACGACCGCCGGCAGCAATGTTGCGTTGTTTCCGATTTTCGCTCCTCTTTTAATAGTTGGACCTTGATACGGGTAGTTTCCCATTCCCATATATTTATCATTTGATGTGGAACAGCAAGGACCGATAAACACTTCATCTTCGATCGTCATATCAGCGGTGATATAACAGCCCGTTTGAATCGTCACTCTCTTTCCAATTTTAGTATTGTTTTCAACCATCGCGTTGCGTCCTATAATGCTTTCTCTTCCGATCGCAACATTTTCGCGAATGCTCGCCATGTCTCCCACAAAAACGCCTTTTTCCAACAGCACGTCCCGGTATATAACAGCACTCGCACCGACTACGGCATCATCTTCTATCCGCAAAGGCGCTCCCGCCTGCTTCGGCTGGCGGGCCATTTTTTTATTTGAAGAAGCCGCTTTGCCAAGGACGGCCAAATCGCCGATTTTCACCCCGCTGCCGATCTGAGTATCCTTTTTAATAATGGCATGATGACCGATTGTTACGTTGTCCCCGATGACCACATTTTCTTCAATGACAGCCTGCTCTCCCAATACTACGTTCTTTCCGATCTTTACGGTTTCATGAATCATTGATACATCCTCCATTTCTCATTTACACCTGCTGTAGCATATTCAATGCGGACGTGATGAGAAACGGCTGCATAAAAAAACACGGCCGCCGTCAGGCGCACCGTGCTACTTTTCTCTTCTTGCAAAATCGACAAAACGGAATTTATCCAAGCGGTGTCTGCTTTCCGTATATTGAAACAAGGTTGTATCATCAAGGAAAACAAAATTCTTCACAACCACAATGTGTTCGTATCCGTTCAAATCCAAATATTCTTGATCCTCAGCCGTACATGGCTCGACCACAATTTCCTTATGGGCATAGCTGATGACGAGCCCGCATTCACCTTCAAGGTATTGGTAGATCGAGTCCTCGCATATTTCTTTCGTCAAGAGCGGCACATGCTTGCGGATAAAATAGTCTTTATCCAGGATGATGCGCTCTCCGTTAATATTCCGCGATCTGACGACCCGCCATACCTCTTCATCTCCAGAAGTGCGAAGCTGCTTTTGAATATATGCATCCGGATGCGTCAAGCCGAACTCGTGGACCGTCGTGCTTGTCTCTTTGCCAAGCGTTTCTGAAAGTTCCTTAAAGCTGACCAAACCGGAAACCGGGAACTGCATTTTCTCCCTGTGCAGCACGACTGACCCTTTTCCTTTGATCTTTTGAATATATCCGTTCTGGGCAAGCACATTCAGCGCTTTCCGAACCGTTTCCCTCGAGGTGTCGTGCTGTTCGGCAAGGTCGTTTTCAGACGGCAGGATATCTCCGGCATTCAGTATGCTTTGATCGATTTGTTCTGCAATTTGTTTGTAAATCATCATATACTTGTTGATCTTCATTTTTTTACCACCACGCTTAGTTTAGCATGGTTTGGCGAGATGATAAACAATCGATTGATACGGTTTCACTTTAAAGCGTGTAAATGACTCGGGAAGATCGGTGTCATTGGAAATGAGAACCTTGGCATCATAGCCGTCAATATCAATATCATCAGGGAGCTGAAACTCGGTCTCTTTCCCGTAAAAATTATTGATCACCAGCAGTTTTTCATCCGCTCCGTTTCTCAAATACGCATAAAGTGCTTGATCGTCTTCCAGAATCAGCTGATAATCTCCGGTTGTGATGATATCGAATTCCTTGCGGAGCTTATTCAGCTTTTTATAATGGTAGAAAATCGAGTCAGGATCGCTGAGCGCTTTTTCTGCGTTGATTTCTTTGTAGTTGGCAGGCACCGAAATCCACGGTGTCCCCGTCGTAAACCCGGCATTTTTTTCTCCGTTCCACTGCACCGGCGTCCTTGAATTATCACGGGACTTCGCTTTCAGGATTTCGATGATTTCGGCTTCCGGCTTTCCTGCTTCTTTCAGCAGACGGTACATATTGAGAGATTCGACATCCCGATAAAGAGAGATGTCATCGAATTTCGGGTTGGTCATTCCGAGCTCTTCTCCCTGGTAAATGTATGGCGTTCCCTGAAGCATATGAATTGCGGTTGCCAGCATTTTCGCAGATTTTATGCGGTATTTTCCGTCGTCTCCGTAGCGTGAGACGATCCGCGGCTGGTCGTGGTTGCACCAGAACAATGCGTTCCACCCGCCTCCTTTATGCATTTCAGTCTGCCATTCAGAAAGAATCTTCTTCAGCTTTAGAAAATCAAAATCCGCCAGCGCCCATTTTTCCCCGTTTGGATAGTCGGCCTTTAAATGGTGAAAGTTAAACACCATATCGAGCTCCCGGCTTTCAGGGTTTGTATACCGGATGCAATCTGCGATTGTCGTCGATGACATTTCCCCGACCGTCATGCTGTCGTATTTTGAAAAGACCTCCCTGTTCATTTCATTCAAAAACTCGTGAACCCTCGGCCCGTCCGTATAAAATCTGCGCCCGTCCCCCTCGTCATCATCAGGGAAACGCTGGTCTTTTGAGATGACATTGATGACATCAAGTCTGAAGCCGTCGATTCCTTTTTCAAACCAGAAATGCATCATCTCGTACACTTTTTTTCTGAGTTCATCGTTCTCCCAATTCAAATCCGCCTGTGTCACATCATAGAGATGGAGATAATACTGTCCGGTCTCTTCATGAAACTCCCACGCCGAACCGCCGAACTTCGATTCCCAGTTTGTCGGCGGGGCACCGTCCGGCTTCATGTCCTTCCAAATATAAAAGTCGCGATACGGATTTTCTTTTCCGGACGCTGCTTCTTTAAACCATTTGTGCTCTGTTGATGTATGGTTGACGACAAGATCCATGATCACCTTTATGCCGCGTTTGTGAGCCTCTTCTAGAAGCTCTTCAAAGTCGGCCATTGTTCCATATTCTTCATGAATGTTGTAATAGTCGCTGATGTCATAGCCGTTGTCATTTTGCGGCGATTGATAAATCGGCGTCAGCCAAATGACATCACAGGCGAGCTCCTTGATGTAGTCGAGCTTTTCGATGATGCCGCGAATGTCGCCGACACCGTTACCTGTTGTATCTTTAAAGCTTTTCGGATAAATCTGATAGACGACTGCTTTTTTCCACCATGGATTTTCTTTCGTTTCCATTTTTAACACCACCGTTTTCTTCTTTATGAAATGGGAAAAGGGCTGACAAATATGCGCGCCCCTCTCCCTCTCTTATTTCATTTTTAATTTTGCATAGAGGTATGTTCCGGCGAACGGCGCGATCAGCACAATCGCCATCCCGATTGCAAACGCTCCCCAGTATTGGCTCATGATAGAGAAAATTCCGGGTACACCGCCGACGCCGACAGAGCTTGCCAAAACCCCTTGCGAGGAAATGAACATTCCGGCAATCCCCGAGCTGATCATCGCGATCACGAACGGAAATCTGTATCTGAGATTCACCCCGAACAGCGCCGGTTCGGTAATTCCAAGATAAGCTGAAATGCCGGATGTCAAGGACAGACCTTTCTGCTTCTCATCTTTGACAATAAACATCATCGCAAGCGCGGCTGAACCTTGTGCGATATTGGACAGCGCCAGCATCGGCCATAAAAATGTTCCGCCGAGCTTTGATCCGATCAGTTGAAGGTCAACGGCAAGGAATGTATGATGCATTCCGGTAATGACGAGAGCGGCGTAAAGTCCGCCGTATAACAGTCCGCCCAGTACGGCAAATTGTTCAAAGACAGCAATAAGGCCTGATGTTAAGACATTTCCGATGGCAAATGTAATCGGTCCAATGACAATAAATGAAGCAAAACCTGTGACAAGCAGCGTAATCGGCGCCACAACAAGGAGCTGAATGCTCTCAGGCGTCCGCTTTGTCAAAAAGCGCTCAATTTTTGCAAGCAAATAAGATGCGAGCAAAATGGGAAGCACCTGCCCCTGATAGCCGACCTTCTGCACTTCCAGACCGAATAAATTCCAGACAGGAATCTCTCCGCTTTGCTCGGCAGCCCCGTATCCCCAAGCGTTTAACAAATCAGGATGCACAAGCATGACGCCCAGCACGATGCCGAGCAGCGGATTTCCGCCAAACCGCTTGACGGCCGACCAGCCGATTAATGCCGGGAGAAATGCGAAAGCCGTTCCCGCAATCAAGTTAATCATATTGGCGAGATCCGCCCATTCAGGATAGACTTCAACGATCGATTTTCCGCTGAAGATAATGTCTTGAGCCGTCAGGATATTGTTGATTCCCATCAACAGTCCGGCGGTGACAATCGCCGGTAAAATTGGAATAAAAATATCTGCAAGCGTTTTCACAGCACGCTGTAAAGGATTCATATTTTTCTCTGAGGCTTTCTTGACGTCATCTTTTGACGATTCGCCGATTCCTGTGGCCTTCACCAGCTCCGCGTATACATTGTTGACCGTTCCTTGGCCGATCACCACTTGGAATTGGCCGTTCGTTGAAAACGATCCTTTGACAACATCTATTTGCTCCAACACCTCTTGATTGACTTTGCTTTCATCGAGCAGTGCAAATCGCAGACGCGTCACACAATGGGTTACCGCTGCAATGTTGTCCGCACCGCCGACAGCATCGACAATCCGTCGCGCTGATTGATTTAAATCAGTCATTCCAATCCCTCCTTCTCCTCTTATAACTTGTATATACATGTTATACCTATATTGTATTCTTGTATATACAAGTAGTCAACATATTTTTATAGCGCTTTCAAAAATAAAAAAAGCCCGGCCGTTCCCTTCATAAAACGAAGGACAGCAAGGCTTCCTCCGATTTATACGCCGGGAACAACCGGCTGAGATCATAAATTGTTCACTTTTTCATCACGTTCATCTGCGCAGTCCTGCTGACCGATGTCTTTCAAATAATACTTTTCTGATGTAAAAAACTCATCATATAAAGACCTTACTTTTTTGCTCAAGAGCAGCACCGCCAAAATATTCGGAATAAGAATGAAAACGAGCGCAAGATCAAGGAATCCCCATATTGCCTTTGCTCCTCCGGCAGCCCCGATGATGACGGCGCCCAGATAGACGAATTTAATCATATGCCCCGCGAGCCGTCCGAACAGAAATTCAGCTTGTTTTACTCCGTAAAAAATGACCACTGTGATCGTTGATAAGACAAAGAAAACGAGCGAGACGGAGACGAAGTATCCGCCCACAGGGCCGAAATAGCTGCGGAATGCGGCTGCCGCCAGTGCCCCTGGATTGCTCGCAGCATTTTCAGCGGTCCAAACGCCTGATGCGAGCACAACGAAGGCTGTGGTCGTGCATATCAGCAGCGTATCGACCACAATGCCGATCACCGCCCAGAATCCCTGTCTCACAGGGTGGTCGGTCATCGCCGCCGCATGCGCAATCGGCGCCGTCCCCATCCCGGCTTCGTTGGAATAAAGTCCACGTGCAAATCCCCAGCGAACGGTTTCAGCAACCGCCGCACCTGCAAAGCCGCCGAATGCCGAAGAAGATGTAAACGCATTCGAAAAGATGAGAGAGAAAAATGCGGGTACAGAAGAAAGGTTCATGACGACAATCAGGAAACCGGCCCCGATGTACGCCCCTGCCATAAGCGGAACCGCAAGCTCTGTCACTTTTCCAATCCGTTTAATCCCTCCGATCACCACTAAACCGATCAAAAAAGCAATCCCGATTCCGGTGTATAAACGATTGAATGAAAACGACTCAGCTAATGATGCGGAAACCGAATTTCCCTGCACCATGATGCTCGGAACGAGCTCGATCATCAGCGCGACCGAAAAAAAGACGCCGAGCCATTTCATAGAGAGTCCTTTTGTAATGTAATACATCGGCCCCCCGACATATTCACCTTCTTCGTTTTTTTCTCTGTAGTGGACGGCGAGGACGCTTTCCGAAAACTTGATCGCCATGGCAAACAGAGCGACCAGCCACATCCAAAACACGGCTCCCGGACCACCGAACATGATCGCCGCAGGCACACCGACGATATTGGCGGCGCCGACTGTTGAGCTGAGAGCCGATGTCAAAGCTTGCAACGGTGTAACCGTCCCTTCTCCTTTCGGCTTTTTGCCGACGCTTCCGATCGTCTGCTTAAAGATATAGAGAGGATAGCGAAATTGAAAAAATTTCAGCAGGATCGTTAAATAGACTCCCGTTCCTGTCAGCAGTATGATGAGCGGCGGCCCCCAAAGCCAATCTGATATGTATTCAACCCAGTTCAACAATCGTTCCATCCTATCACCCTTTTATTCGTTTATGGGTCAATACCACTATAGGACAGAAATAAACCTGCTCAGTGCTTTTTTATTTCCCGCTGAGCCTTCGGTACACTTTTTCTTTATAAAACGCTGAGGCAGGTTTGGAAAACATGCCTTTTTTATCGGCGAGCCTGTCGAGCCTGAGCCGCGTTTCTGTTTTTCTCTCAATTAAACGATCGCGCTCGTCTTCATCCGCGCACTTTGCGATTAAGTCGTCAATTGTCATCAGCTCTTTCTTCAAAGCCCCTTCGTCCCCCGTCATTCCGGCGTTTTTCATCACCCGGTAAGCCATGCGGAGATGCTCTGGAACATGGGCGGCATCGTCTTTTTTCAAGGGTTTCCCCATTCCCGGAAGCCCTTCGAATTCGCCGTCCTTAATGGCCCGCTTAATCTTATCTTCTGAAACAATGCTCAAAAAATCCATGGTCTACATCCTCCCCTTTCGTTCATATACTAACAACAGTCTGCCATAAAGATGCGTTCCCGCCAATGCAAGACAAGCGTAAAATATTCCCAAATGTTTTTCAGAAAACTGTAAAACCCTGATTTACCAGGGGTTTTGCGCTTCTTTTCACAAGGTTGATTTCCGCTTTTCTAAATCGGTATTTCATGGTATATTTTATACATTCGTTTTTTTCTTTCGTTCCGATGGTTTTTTACTGATCCGGAAAAAAGGAGTGTAACAATTGAAAAGATTTATTAAGGAAAGAGGTCTTGCCTTCTTCCTGATAGCCGCCATATTGCTATGGCTGAAAACTTATGCTGCGTATGTAATTGAATTTAATTTAGGAATAACCAACACAGTACAACAGATTTTGCTTTTTGTGAATCCGATTAGCTCAAGCTTGTTCTTTCTTGGATTAGGACTCTTGTTCAAGAAAAAAATACAGCAGACAGCGATTATAGTGATTCATTTTTTAATGTCTTTTTTGCTATATGCAAACGTCGTATACTACAGATTTTTCAGCGACTTTATCACGCTGCCTACGATCATGCAGGCAAAAACAAACGGGGGGCAGCTCGGTGACAGCATCTTCTCGCTCATGCACCCGCTTGATGTTTTGTATTTCATCGATACCTTTATTTTAATCGGGCTGGCTGTTTTCTATAACAGACCTTCTGAAACAACAACGAAGCGCCCGTTTAAAATTGTGATGGGAACAAGCATCCTTGTCTTCCTCGTCAACCTGGCCGTTGCCGAGATTGATCGTCCGGAGCTTCTGACCCGTTCTTTTGACCGCAACTACCTTGTGAAATATTTGGGGACCTACAACTTCACAATCTATGATGCGGTGCAGAATATCAAGTCAAACAGCCAGCGCGCACTGGCAAGCTCCAGCGACGTGACGGAAGTAGAGAACTATATTAAAGCCAATCATGATAAGCCGAATGCCGAATACTTCGGAAAAGCGAAAGGCATGAACGTGGTTTACATTTCACTGGAATCACTTCAGACGTTCGCGATCGACTATAAGATCGACGGCAAGGAAGTCACGCCGTTCTTAAATTCACTGGCGCATGACAATGAAACGTTTTATTTTGATAACTTTTTCCACCAAACAGGACAAGGTAAAACGTCTGACGCGGAATTTATGATGGACAACTCGCTGTATCCTTTATCACAAGGGTCAGTGTTCATTAATAAAGCGCAAAACACGCTGCAGTCGGCTCCGGCCATTTTGAAGTCTCAAGGCTATACATCAGCGGCATTCCACGGCAACTACAAAACGTTCTGGAACCGCAATGAAATGTATAAAGCCATCGGTTATGACAAATTCTTTGACGCTACGTATTACGATATGAGCGAAGATAAAACGAAAAACTATGGATTGAAAGATAAACCGTTCTTTGAAGAATCAATGCCGCTGTTGAAAAGCCTGAAACAGCCGTTCTATACGAAGTTTATCACCCTTTCGAACCATTTTCCGTTCGAGATGGATGAAGGCGATACAGACTTCCCTGCCGGCGATACCGGCGACAGCGTCGTTGACCATTATTTCCAGTCGGCCAACTACATGGATCAGGCCATTGAACAATTTTTCAACGATCTGAAAAAATCCGGACTGTATGATAATACGATTGTCGTCATGTACGGAGACCACTACGGTATTTCGGAAAATCACAACAAAGCGATGGCCAAAGTATTGGGCAAAGACATCACACCGTATGAAAATGCCCAATTGCAAAGGGTTCCGCTGTTCATCCACGCGCCTGGGGTCAAGGGAATCAAATCCAATAAATACGGCGGCGAAGTCGATGTAGCCCCTACCCTGCTTCATTTGATGGGCGTGAATACGAAAGATTACCTGATGAGCGGTTCAGACCTTCTGTCACCGGAACACCGTGAAATTATTCCGTTCCGCAACGGCGATTTCGTTTCTCCGGAATATACGAAAACGAACGGAAACTACTACGACACGAAAACAGGAGAGCTTCTGAACGAAAAAGACATCGATCCGAACATCGATGAGTCCGTGAAAAAAGAACTCGACATGTCGGATAAAATCGTCGACGGAGATTTGCTGCGCTTTTATAAACCGAAAGGCTTTAAAGCGATCAACCCGAGCGACTACGACTACACCAACCACAATCCGAAAACATCAGAATCTGATGCGGCGCAAACTACGAAATCAGATTCCGGACAATAAACAGACAGCACCCGCTTATTTATAAGCGGGTGCTTTTTTTGTCTTGAAGCCGCGCTGTTCCTTTTTCGCAAGCAGATATGGTAAGCTTGAAATGGAATATAAAAAAAGAAAGCGGGAATGAATTGTGATTGTAACAAATGACCAAGAGCTGGAAGGGCTCAAGAAAATAGGCAGAATCGTCGCTTTAGCCAGGGAGGAAATGAAGGCAAAAGCAGCACCCGGCATGAGCACAAAAGAGCTGGACCTCATCGGTAAAGAAGTGCTTGAGGCTCATGGCGCCGCATCGGCTCCGGAAAAAGAATACGATTTCCCAGGAACGACGTGCATCAGTGTGAACGATGAAGTCGCCCACGGCATCCCAAGCGAATCCACGATTTTAAAAGAAGGGGATTTGATCAACATCGACATCTCCGCTGAATTTGGCGGCTACTATTCTGATACTGGCATTTCATTTGTACTCGGAAAAGGCGATGAAACGCTGCACAAGCTTTGCCAAAGCGCGGAAAGCGCATTTCAAAAGGGACTTTTGCAGGCGCGCGCCGGCAAGAAACAAAACCAAATCGGCAGAGCCGTATACAATGAAGCAAAAGCAAACGGATTTACCGTCATTAAAAACCTGACGGGACACGGGATTGGAAAGAACCTCCATGAAGCGCCCAACCATATCTTAAATTACTATGACCCGTTTGATAATGCGCTCTTTAAAAACGGAACCGTCATCGCCCTTGAGCCGTTTGTTTCCACAAAAGCCGAGCATACCATCGAAGCCGGAGACGGCTGGACATTCAAAACGCCTGACGGCAGCTTTGTGGCACAGATCGAGCATACAATCGTCATTACGAAAAACGAACCGATCATTTTAACACAGCTTGACTGATTACGTGAAAAAGCCCGGCTCATAGAAGTCCGGGCTTTTATGCTAAAATAAAAGACAAACTGTGCCGAAAGGAGCTTTACCGCATGCTGTTTGCCATCATCGGGCTGATCTTTTTCATCGAGAGCATCCTGTTAATCGTATATGCTCATAAAAAAAAGAACGGCTTCTTAAAATATATCGGAATCGTCCTCAGCATCTCGATCATTGTGATGATCGTCACCAGTTTGACACACGGCTGAAGCCTTCCTCAAACTTCCAAACTACGACGAAAGACTCAGTTTTTAAAAATTGCCGCCTATCCCTTTTCAGTGTTTTTCTATAGATGTTAGAATGCCAATTGCATCGAATTATAGAAGGGAGTTTTCTGCCATGCATTACGGAAGCAAAGGCTGGTATGTAGAAGAACTGAAAAAGCTGGGAATGACAAAGTATGAAGGAAGAAAGCTTCAAAGCTATAAAAAACACTTTTTGGCCAACCTGCTTGAAAGCGTCAAAAAATAAACATGTTAAAGCCGTGCTCCTTTTCGGACACGGCTTGTTTTTATGCGCTCAGCTCCTTTAAAAATGAGCTTCTCCAGCTTTCCGACAGCGCTTCAACCTCAAGGATCTTCCGAATGGCGGGGTGATTGCCCCTGTCATGGTACATCAAATGGTTGGCGTACGAAACTGTGGCTTCATGCGCATCTCTTGAAACGAGCTGCAGCCCGGAATCGGGCGCAACGATTCCTTCTTCGAGAACCCTGAAATAAAATCCGCTGAACCCGGTGTCCCTCACCAGTAACACCATATCTTTTTGATTCAGCCGTTTGGCAAGCTTGAAACAAGGCTGGCGCGGCTGGCTGACTTGAACAAGAGCCTCCCCCAGCTTGAAGATATCACCGATGCACACATCTTTTTCGGTGAGCCCTTTAACCGTCACGTTTTCTCCAAATGCCGCCTCCGGCAGCTTCCGCTTCAAGACGCTTTCCCAATACATGTAGTGGTCCGCCGGATAGACGCAAACCGCTTTATCCACTCCTCCGTGGTGAATCAGATCCGCCTGCCCGTCCCCTTCAAAATTCGTACGGCTCAAATATACGGGTCCGCCGACAGGCTCCTTCACGATTGCCGTTTCCACCTGTTTTCCGTCGAATTCGTATGTGTGCGGACGGCCTACATGAATAGATAAAATTTCATACTCCTGATGCTCCAAAACCTCACGCCCTTCCTTTATTTTCATATTTTAACGATTTATCCGAAGTATGTCTATCCCATGATCTCAAAATGAGAAATATGGTAGCATAAAAGAAAAGGAGTGTTCTCGATGCTTCAATACAGAATCATTGTAGACGGACGCGTTCAGGGCGTGGGATTTCGCTATTTTGTTCAAATGGAAGCAGATAAGCACAAATTGACCGGCTGGGTCCGGAACCGCGACAACGGCACAGTTGAAATCCGCGCCGAAGGACCCGAGGAAAGCCTGAAGCCATTTTTAAAAGCGATTCAAAAAGGAAGTCCCTTCTCAAAAGTAACGGACGTGAATGTCGAAGAAACAAAAGAGATTGACGGATTCCACAAGTTTAATATCAGCTATTGAAAAATCCGCCGGAGATGGCGGATTTTTCAAACGAATCTTGACTAAATTCCTCTTTTATTTTAGTATTTAGTTAAATAGCTAAATACTAAATTCCAAGGATGCTGAATATGAACCAAACCTTTAAGGCTCTAGCTGACCCGACGAGAAGAAAAATTTTAAATCTGCTGAAGGATCGGGATATGACCGCCGGTGAAATATCTGACCAGTTTCAAATGTCTAAACCAAGTATATCTCAGCATTTAAAGATTTTAAAACAGGCTGAATTAATTCAAGATGAAAAAAAAGGCCAATACATCATTTACTCGCTGAACACCACAATATTTCAAGAAATCATCGGCTGGGCTTTCAGTTTTACTGAGCAAGCCGGCAAAGATAAAGGGGATGCCAAATGAGAAAACACATCTTTTCACTCGCTATAATCGCCATAAATCTAATCATGTGGGCCATCGCTTATCCGCACATTTCCGATCAAGTTCCAATTCATTGGTCATTTTCGGGAGAAGTCGACAGTTATGCTTCAAAAATGGAAGCAATGCTTATCATGACCGGGCTGCTCGTTTTTGTGTATGTGTTGATGTTCTTAACGCCAAAAATCGATCCGCGCAGAAAAAACTATCAGCTTTTTTCAAAGACTTATTACCTTCTCATCAATGCCATGCTGATTCTATTTTCCCTGATCAACGTGCTTGTAATCATGACAGGGCTCGGGTATGATCTGCCCGCTGGCAGCATTGTACCGGTTCTAGTAGGCGCTCTACTCATTGTCATAGGCAATTACCTCCCGAGAATCCGCTCAAACTTTTTTTTCGGGATCAAAAACCCTTGGACATTGAGCAGCGATTCAATCTGGAAAAAAACCCACAGATTTGCGGCGAAAGTATTTACTTTAGCAGGACTGCTGATCATTGCGGACGGATTGTTATCTATCAGCCCAGAAATCATGCTTCCGGTTATTTTAGCAACGGTTTTCGCGCCCTATATTTATTCCTATGTTTTGTATCGGAAAGAAATCAATATGAAAAGCTGACATGAGAATAAATGAAAAAGAAGGCTCCGAATTGGAGCCTTTATTTTATTCCCTTCCGCACCGCCTGCCAAAAAGAGGCCGATTCATGTCCCATCGAGTAGACGGAAACTCCTGCGATTTTATATCGCATGGCCAGGCGGCTTTTCGCCGCAATCGTTTTTTCATCTTCATACCAAACGACATGGCGGTGTTTGTGTTGATCTGTATAAGAAAATCTCATCGACCCCGATCTTTTATCATATACAGGCTTAGCCTTCACTTTTTTCTTAAGCGCCTTCACGTCGTTCCACTGCTTCAATTTGCTGTTCTTTCGGGATGTTAAATCCCAATCATTCCCGTATGAGGGGATGCCCATAATGACTTTTTCGGCTTTGATCGTTTTTACCGCATATGCTAATGAGCTTTTGACCCAGTTCATTCCGGCAACAGAGCCCGGCTCGCTCCAGATCCCGTGTTCATCGTAGGTCATGACTTGAACATAGTCAGCTGATTTTCCGATTTCCGCATAATCATACGGCCAGCTCCATCCATCTTTTCGGTCATCTGCACTCTTCGCCGGTACCGAAACCATCGTTTTGATCTTGTGTTTTTTCAAAGCGGCTGCGACATGACGGATGAAGCTTGAGTATTTAGCTCTCTCGTTCGGCTTTACAGCTTCAAAATCAATATTAATTCCGGTAAACGACTGCTTCTTCGCAAGCGTAATAAGCTGTTCTGTAAAGTGCTGCCGCGCCGTTTTGCCGGACATGACCGTTGATGCCAGATTCCCGTCAAAATCGTGAATGGATTCGTTGTAGTTTGAAATGACCGCCCACGTCTTGAGGCGTTTCTTCTTTGCAAACGATAATTGTTTTTTCGGAGTGTCTCCGATGATATCTCCTTTTTGATTAAACGCGTAGGTGTCGAGAGCTGCGGCATTGATATAGTGATGGTATGCCGTCAGCGATTGATAGGAAGCTGCTTCCCCTGTTGTATAGCCGAGTACGATTTTGGCCGCTTTTGCTTCTGTTTCTGTATATGTAAGCATCGTTAAACATACAGCGAATACGCTGCATAGCAAGTAGATTTTTCTCATTGTCTATTCGTCCTCTCAATCGTTCGAATAAGGCTTTTCCTGATAAAAGTAATTCGGTTTAAGCGTTTTATTTTCATAATAGCTGTGAAAGATATGGGTCGCTGCCGGAGATAACGGCGGAATCAGCCATGTCCAGCTTGCTGAAAGCTCCCTTCCCGCTTCAGCTTCCTGCTCCTCGAACCGCTTGAATTGGCTTGCCGCGGTATGGTGGTCAACAATGCTGACGCCGGCATTTTTATAAGAGTGAAGCACCGCCGTATTTAATTCAACAAGCGCCTTGTCTTTCCACAGCGAAGTATTCCGTTCCGTATCAAGTCCCATAATGGCTGCCACTTTTTCGAGTACATTATAGCGGTCTGTATCCGCGAGGTTGCGCGCTCCGATTTCCGTTCCCATATACCAGCCGTTAAACGGGGCGGCATTATAATGAATTCCTCCGACCTCCAGCTTCATATCGGCTATAATCGGCACACCGTACCACTTCAGCCCCAGACTTTTAAAGCCTTCAATCTCCGGATGTTCAATCCTGACCTCTTTGACGATTTCACGAGGCAGCTCATACCACACAGGGGGATGGCCATCTATTTGAAAAACAAGCGGCAAAACGTCAAAAGGCGTACCTTCGCCTTTCCAGCCGAGCGCTTCACACGCTTTTGTCAGTTCCAATGATGCCGGATCGCCGATGACACCTTGCTCCGTTTCATACCCCGCATACCTGATCAGCTGATGGTTCCAAATGGACACTTTTTTTTGCCCGCTTTGTTCCGGGGGAAAAATCGTAATGAACGGTCTGATTTTCCCTCCGTTTGTCGCAAGCTCTATATGGTGAAAAAGCGCATCCCGCACCTCTGCCTCGGTTTGAACGCCTCTTTGATCGATGACAGTAAGAGAGTGCCAAAACAGCCGGCCGATGCAGCGGCTGCTGTTTCTCCATGCCATTTTCGCTCCATGTTCGATTTCTTCTAATGTATGTGTATAGCTTCCGGTTTCTCTGATTTCTTCGTCTATTTTATGTAAGCGCATCCTTGTTTCTTCTTCGGACTTCGACAGTTCCCCGTAGCAGAGCTCGATGAAGGTCTTGGCTTCCCTCCATAATTCTTCATATGATTCCAACCGGATTCTCTCCTTCCAGATTTCAGACTGATATTTATTGTATAGGTTTCAATCTCAGTTTAAAACCATTATGTATGAAAAGACAAAAAACCGCTAAAAAGCATCCGTCAAAGACGGATGCCTGATGATTATTCCTTAATGTTAAGCGTTTTAGTGTTCAGCATGAAGCGGTAAACCGGCAGCTGTTTGCCTGTTTGAGAAGGGATGTAACCCGTGCTTACATAACTGTCAACCGATTCCGGCTCAAGCGCAATCGACAGCAGATTGCTTTGCGGCTGAGCTGTAAAATAGACTTTTGTTCCTTTTGGAAACTCTTTTTTCTGTTTTTTAAGCTTCGTTTCCACCTTGATCACAGGCCGGCCCTCAGATTCTCCCGATGTTTCTTTCGATAAAACCTCATACGCTTCAGCGGTGAGCTTTTGTTTGAAAGGAAGTGTCACGCTTTTTAATCCCTGATCCCTCAGCTTCTGCTCAATATCTTGATGGCCCGGAAGGACAAGGTAAGCGGTCGGACGTGTTCTTGACAGCACAGGGACGGCTTCCGAAGCGCTGTAATATTGGACAGGAACGTCAACTGCTTGTCCTGAAGCGATATCAGCGACTTTCAGCGTTTCTTTATACGGCCCTGCATACTCACTGTTGATGACCACTTGGTCTTTATCGCTCACTTTTGCACCATTTTTTATCAGCTTTAATTTTTCTTTGGCGACAAGGCGCTTGATCTCGGCTGCATGCTTCACTGTCGTGTCGATGATCGTCTCATGCGTAGCAACCTGAGCCGCGACTCTTCTTGCAAAATTTTCGCGTCCGATGTCTATCCCCCTGCTTTCCACTAGGAAGGAAAGAGCAGGCTGGAGGGCGAATGCATTACGTCCGATTCTCGCTTCAGTACCGCCTTCATAAATTTCGATTTTTCCGTCCTTGCTTTTTCCTGTCGTATAATATGCATCATTAGAAAAACCTTTTTCATCAAGTTTAGCTCTGACGCCGTTCACATAAAGGCTGTCAGACGCATACCTGATCGATTCGGGAATGTTTAAGTTTTTTCCTGATAAAATTAAAATATCATGGTATTTTAATGACCCTTTTTCGCCTACGCTTTGAAATTCGTTTTGGCCGACACCGTATTCATGGGCATCAATAACGACTTCAGGCGAATATTGATTGAACTCCTGGTGAATGGCGCGGACTTCCGGAGATTCAAGCTTAACATGATCCCTGTTTCCGTCGATTCCGCTCGCCAGCCGTCTGTTAAACTGATACGAGCCGTCAGGATTGACCCGCGGAACGACGATGACATTGATCTTGTCCAACACTTTGTCGCCGTACGGCCCGGCCAGTTTTTCAGCCATCGCCAGGACCGATTCTCCCGCCGCCGGCTCATTTCCGTGTATCTGTCCTTGCAGCCAGACGGTCGGTTTTTTTGATATGGAACGTATTTGCTTATCCTTTGTGAAATAAAGCACGGGAATACTTCTTTTTTCAATTGAAAAACCGATATTCCCGATTTTGACATTCGGGCTTTTCTTTGTCAGACTGGTTATAAACTTCATCATTTCTTCTTGTGTCGTAAAGGCTTCCCCTTCTTTCACAAAAGCAGGGGTCGAGAAAGTTTCTTCCGGCTCCGGATATAATGATGACACTTGCTCTGGCTGAGTATAGTTCTTTCCATAGTAAGGGGTTTCCGCAGCGTGAACCGCATCAGACACCATCAGTCCTGCAAACATTGCCGCAGCTGCCAGCAAAGCTTGGACCCTTTTTTGAATGTTCATCTTTTCTCAGCTCCTTTCAGGCATACCTGCATTATAAATGAAATATCAGCTTGTTTTGTCTAAAATTTCAGAAAATGATTCCTTTGGTATACAACAACATCCGAAATATAGAACGATGGATGGCCATCATCACATGTAAATGGTTAGTTTTTCCCTATAAAAAAACATTCAGCCTGGCTGAATGTTTTAATGGGCAGCATATGGCATTTTACGAATCAGAAGCGGGAAGGCGGCCTGACAGATCAAGGAGCTCTTTGGAAAAATCGCTTCCTTTCATCGGTACACCGTGTCCCGTCAACAATGCAGCCGGTTTTAATTCCGACAGCTTCTGAACCGAGTCCGCCGCTTTTGTCCAGTCCATTGTGAAATAAGCCGGGGGTCCGTTCAGCTCCTGCTTTTGAATCGCCACTTCAAACAGAGATTCCTGCTCTACAGTTGTAACGGCGTCGCCTGCGATCAAGGTTCTGTCCGACTGCCGGAAAAGCGAAACATGACCCGGTGTATGTCCCGGCGTCTCAATCCATTTCCACCCTTTAAGAAACGGAAGCGAACCATCTTCAGAAAGCTGCTTTACATGGGACGAAATGTTGATTGAGTGCCTCGGAAACAACGGAGACATCTTTGCAACCAGCCCGCTTTTTACTTGCGGTTTGGCAGGCGGATAATCGGCTTTTCCCGTTAAATAAGGCATTTCTTTCTCATGGGCGTAAACCGGAACCGGCCATGTTTCGAGAAGACCTTCCAAAGCGCCGACATGGTCGAAATGTCCGTGCGTCAAAACGATTGCTTTTAGGCTAAAATCGCCGAACCGCTCCTTTGCCTCTCTTAAAATAAATGGAGCGGACTTGGGCATTCCGGCATCGATTAAAACGGCTTCCCGCGAATCGGGATCGAAAATAAAATACACATTGACGATTTGCACCGTCAAACCGAATACGCCTTCGGCATACTCTTCCAGGACCCCGCTGTTGATGGATGTCAAAGGCATGTAAGGATCACTCATTATGTTCACCACACTCACTTATCATATATTTTATTACTTTGCACATTTGACTTGAGGATATGCACGGATGAGCACCTTTGAAAAAATGAAGGAGGGACAAACCAATGGGAGATGGTCAATGGTTTACTGTAACAGAGCTTGATGAATCCACATATGCGATCAGCGAATGCGGGCATTGGGAAAATGTGCACTCTTACTTGCTGATTGGGGCGAAGGAAGCCGTTTTAATTGATACAGGTCTTGGTATCGGCAGCATGAAGACGGTAACGGATAGTCTGACCGATCTGCCGGTCAGCGTCATCACAACCCATGTCCATTGGGATCACATCGGAAGCCACGGTGAATATCAGCGCATTTACGTTCATGAAGCCGAGAAAGACTGGCTGACGGACGGAATCAAAGGGCTTCCGATCGAGCACATTCGCCGCGATGTCTCTCGAGATATCACTAAACCTGTACCGGCCGGCTTTTCCGCTGAAACATACACCCCGTTCAGAGGTGAACCGTCGGGAACGCTGCAAGACGGCGACACAGTCGGCTGCGATTCAAGGCCGCTCGTTATTTATCATACGCCCGGACACTCCCCGGGGCATATTTGCATCTTTGATCCGGCGTCAGGCTACTTGTTTACCGGCGACCTGCTGTATACCGGAGCCCCCATCTATGCATTCTACCCGACGACTGATCCGGTCCAATTGATTCAGTCACTTGAAAAAATCTCGGCTATCGGGCGCGTGAAAAAAGTTTTCGGCGGGCATCATCAGCTCGGTCTTGCTCCTGACATTTTGCAGGAAGCCGGGCATGCGGCACTGCACTTAAAGAAACACGGGCTGGCAAAGCACGGCACAGGCACGCACCGATTCAAGAACCTGAGCTTTCAATTTTAACTAAAAAAGATGATTGCCCTGGCGGGAACCATCTTTCGCACTTCTTCAAAAATGCAGATCTTTTCGGCGGGAAGCTGAGCCTTTGGCTCTGAACATGAAAGACGTCAGGCAGAAACCGATTACACCGCCGGCCGTATTTAAAATTAAATCATCCACATTAAAGGTTCTCGCCATTATGAATCCAGTCACAGATAGCACAAGCTGGAGACTCTCAATCAAAAAGCTTGTCAAAAAAACAAAAACCGCCGCTTTTTTGAGCGGAATTTTCCTCCATAGAACGGAAAGATACACACCTAAAGGAATGAGCAATAAAACATTAAAAAATGTAAGCTTGACAGAATTCCAAAAAAACCAATCAAACCCGCTCTGCTGATGCATTTGCACCCATTCAGCGACAAAATAAAACGGAATGAGCTGAATGTTCATTTGAGCGTATGCCGGCTGCGGCGGAATGTTGATTCCGCCTATCGTATAGTGATAAACGACGCTCAAATAAACAATAAAACTGGCAAACACCATTTTTCTAAAAAAACTTGTCTTTTTTCGGTTTTTCACAATGTCGTACAAAAAGTAGACGATTGCATACACGAAACCGATCAGCATGAAATCAACTGACCAAAACATTAATATCCCCCTTACGTCTCCATCGTTCAGTGCATACAAGTTATAACTGACTGAAATGCACACTTTTTCGACTATAAATTGTGGAATTTCAAATCAACTGCTTCCAATAAACATAAAAAAAGGACAGGATCTCTCCTGCCCTTCATTTTACCATATACCCAACAATTTCCACCACAACCCTCCGACAACAAGCCATGTCACAATATGAACAATCGACAGGATAAAGCCGATTGACCACCATTTGCTTTGCGGGATATAGCCGGCCCCGAAAAAGACGGGTGCCGCTCCAGCTCCGTAGTGTGTCGTCGAAGCAAAAAGGTTGCTGAAAAACGCAAGGCTTAATGCTGCGAGGAGCGGCGGAGCGCCTGCAGCGATAATCACGGCGAGAAAGGCCGAGTACATCGCGCTGATATGAGCGGTTGCACTCGCAAAGAAATAATGCGAATAATAGTAAACCGCAATTAAAATGAGAAATGCGCTGACCCAGGAGAATCCTGAAACATACGATTTCATCGCATCGCTGAACCAGCCGACCATGCCGAGTTCATTCAAGAAGCTCGCCAGCATGACGAGCGCGGCAAACCATGTCAGCGTATCCCATGCGCCTTGCTCTTTCTTAATATCGTCCCACGTCAGAACCTGTGTCAAAAGCAGGACGGCTAAACCGATCAATGCCGTTGTCGTTGCGTCAATTTTCAGGTTTCCGCCGAAAATCCATAAAAAAAGGACGAGCAAAAAGACCGCGACCATCGAGAGTTCCGATTTTTTGAAAGGGCCCATTTCTTTCAGCTTCTCTGTTGCGATTTTCGCCGCATCAGGTGTTTCTTTCACCTCAGGCGGATACAGTTTATAAATGACAAGCGGGGTGATGATCAAGCTGACAAGTCCCGGGACGATGGCCGCCACAGCCCAGCTTGTCCAGGTCAGATTCACACCTGCCACATCATGGGCAAGTTTGGCAATCAGCGGGTTTGCCGCCATAGCCGTTAAGAACATCGCTGAAGTGATCAAGTTCCCCTGAAAGCCCACCTTCAGCAAGAAAGCGCCAATGCGCCGTTCCGTGCCGTCCTTGGGCGTTGACTGAAAAGTTTCGGATAACGAACGAATAATCGGAAAAATAATTCCCCCGGCCCGTGCGGTATTACTCGGGATCGCCGGCGACAAAATCAAATCGCTGACAAGAAGTGAATACGAGAGTCCGAGTGTTTTTTTTGCCGAACATCCGCACAAATAAATAGGCGATTCGCGCACCTAAACCGGTTTTAATGAATCCCCGTGAAATAAAAAAGGCAATGACGATCAGCCAAATCGTCTTGTTTCCAAAACCGCTGAGCGTTTCTTCAATCGACAGCGTTCCGGTCAGCGCCGTGACCGCCAATGCGAATACGGCGATTGCCCCCATCGGCAGCGGTTTTGATATAAAGCCGATAATCGTTGCCACAAAGATTGCAAATAAGTGCCATGCTTTCGGGTCCAATCCGGCGGGCGACGGAATAAACCAAATCACCGCTCCGACTAAAATCGTGACCGCAAGAGGAATGATGTTCAATGCCGATTTTTGTTCTGCATCTTTTTCTTTAGCCAAAACCTTTTCCTCCTATTCATATCGTTTTCGTTTATTATTCTACTCCTTTCCTGCTATCATTCAAATTTTATTTTATTAAAAAAACTGCCGACCTTGTCGGCAGTCTCAATTTATACCCAGGATTTCACTCTTTCATGATCCGTGACAAAGAGGAGGACTTTTCCTTCATCAAGCTGCTTCTCGAATTGTTCTGCTTCCTGTTTTGAAAAGCCGATCTCATGAATTTTATTGCGAAGTTCGTCCCCTTTTTTGTTGAAGATATTGCCCACGGCATTTTTAAGGCCTGTCTCTTCGGCTCCGATCGTATTGGCATCCGCGTTGTCTGCGAGTCTTTCAGTACGGTCGTCATCATGTGACAGAACGTAAATATCTTCTCTTGCAACTCCGATTTCCCTGAGTTCCTCAACATCCTTCATCAGTTTTTCATCATTAGTATATTGTCTTACTACTGGTTTCATATGAATCTCCTCCCTTTTTTCATGTTGTATTTAACACTTACCCTTTGTTTGCGCGGCTAAACGGATGAATGCTCTGTCATGACATTTTCATTTCAATGTTACAATTGTTATAAATTTTCAGACAAAATGTTTGAAAGGATTGCCAATTCAGGTACATTACAAATAGACAAGGCTTTGAGATGGGGTGATTGAAGCGTGTATTATTTTTCACCGGAACAGCAATATAACGCATGGATCATTAGCGATTTGGTCAAGCAGATTTTTTCAAGGGAAGGTCATCAAGAAGTTGATACTCATCGATTTGAATCTTTTGCCGCCAGACGATTCGGCATTAATATCGATTACGTCTTTTCAATCATCATGAACATCGGCGATCCGGAAGAAAGGAGAACGGCAAGCAGCACCGAAGACCTCCTCTCTTCATATCTCCTGTCATTGCTTCCTTTTATCACAAAAGACATGTTTCAATTTTCGAGAGAAAATGCCAATCAATATCTTTTAAATGAAAGAAATGCTGATGTTTTTCATCTTTTTCTGCCCGATTCTGTGCTGAAAAAAACCTTTCATGCAACCCGCTGATCTTTTGCTAAACCTCTTTTTTACGTGGTAAGTTATAAGTAAAAGGAGGAATCATTATGTCGCAAAAACAAATTGAACTCGCAAGACGTCCGCAGGGCATACCTGTTATGGACGATTTTCGCATAAAAGAAACGGAAATTCCGGAGGCAAAAAACGGTGAAGCGCTTGTAAAAACGCTTTATGTCTCAGTGGACCCTTATATGAGGGGAAGAATGCAGGACACGAAATCCTATGTCGAGCCATTTCCGCTTGATAAAGTAATCACCGGAGGCGTGATCGGCGAAGTGATATCTGCAAAAGGAGACAAGCTCAAAAAAGGGGACATTGTTTTGGGCCGCTTGGGCTGGCAGGAGTATTCAGCGGTTCGCGAAGACAATCTGCAGAAAATCGATCCGTCCCTCGCGCCTGTTACCGCTTTTCTTGGGATTCTCGGCATGACCGGTTTGACGGCTTATTTCGGACTTTTGGACATCGGACAGCCAAAAGCCGGTGAAACGGTTGTTGTCTCCGGTGCCGCCGGAGCAGTCGGCTCCGCCGTCGGACAAATTGCCAAAATCAAAGGGGCGAGAGTCGTCGGTATTGCAGGCTCTGACGAAAAAAACGGCATACTTAAAAGAAAAGCTCGGTTTTGATGAAGCAATCAATTATAAAACAACGGAAAATATGGCCTCAGCGCTTGAACAAGCTTGTCCAGACGGTGTCGATGTTTACTTTGACAACGTCGGAGGCACGATTTCAGATGCTGTCTTCCCCCTGCTCAATAAGTTTGCACGAATTCCGGTTTGCGGGGCGATTTCTTCTTATAACGTCAAAAGCGCAGAAGATGATATGGGGCCGCGTGTACAAACGGCCTTAATTAAAACAAGCGCCCTGATGAAAGGATTTGTTGTCAACGATTACAGGGACCGCTTTCCTGAAGGAACCAAACAGCTCGCCGAATGGGTAAAAAGCGGGCAGCTTCAATATGAGGAAACGATAACAGAAGGTTTCGAGCGGATACCTGAGGCATTTTTAGGCTTGTTTGAAGGAAAAAACCTCGGCAAACAGCTGATCAAAGTCGCCGATTCCAACAATGCCTGAGCATTCATATAAAAAAGAGGCCTGCCGGCAGCAGGCCTCTTTCTTATCTTTCAATAATCCGTCCTCTTTCATACACGATCCGCTGAAGCGGGATTTCAAGCTTCTTCGCCAGCTTTTTCAGCCTTTCCTCTTCAATGCAGTTGACAAGGCTGATCACGGTTCCTTCATTCCCCGCTCTTCCCGTCCTTCCCGACCGGTGGATATAGCCTTCAATGTTTGGCAAATCGGCGTGGATGACATAAGGGAGATCTTCGATGTCGATTCCGCGCGCTGCGATATCGGTCGCGAGAAGCAGCGTGAATTCGCCTGCTTCAAATGCCTGCAATATTTTGGCGCGCTCGATTTTTTTCGCCTCGCTGTGAAGAACGCCGATGTCGACATGATGAAATTTGAGCTTTTCGGCATACACGTTTAAGTTGCCGATGTCTTTGACAAAGACGAGCGCCTGCATGCCCGGAAGCCGCGAGAATTTTTGCAGGATCTTCACCTTATCCCGCTGGTCGCATACGAGAAATTGGTGTTTGATTTTTGCAGATTCTTCTTTCGACCTCTTGATCCTGAGAACTTCCGCTTCTGTCGTCATGCTGCGGAGCTCGCGTTCGGCGTCGTCTTTTAAAGTCGCCGAAAAACAGAGGAGCTGCCTGTCGCGGAGCGTCGATTTGATGATGCTTTGTATCGTCCCGCGATGCTCCGGTGTAAGCAGATGATCGGTTTCGTCAAGGACGATCGTTTTCACTTCATGCATTTTCAGTTTTTTCATTTTAATCAGCTCAAATACGCGTCCAGGTGTGCCCGCAATGATGTGCGGGTGTTTTTTCAGCTTTTCCTGCTGCTTTTTGACATTGGCGCCGCCGATCAGGGAAGCGGCTCTGATATCCGAGCCTTTTTTCCATTCGACGATCACATCAAAAATCTGCATGACAAGCTCGCGGGACGGAGCCAAAATCACAGCTTGCACGTTCTTTTGATCCGCCTCCAGCTTTTCCAGAATCGGCAGGACGTAAGCGAGCGTTTTGCCCGTTCCAGTCGGCGACTCGGCGATCACGTCACGCCCGTCCAAAATCAGATCGACTGCATTTTTTTGGACACTCGTCGGCTCTTGAAAGCCCGATGCCTTCCAGTTTTCTTGAATAAACGGTTTTGCTTTATTTAAAAATGGCCATCTTTCTGTCATGTTTTTCTCCTTTTATCAGGTTGATTCTGCTCCTAGTATCTCAAAACAAAAGCGGCTGCGCAATTTTTCTTTTATTGTTCCCTCTGAGTTCGATATAATCTTATAGAATACAGATTATATTTTTTGAGGTGCAAAACATGAGTTTACTTACAGTCACAAAGCTGAGCCACGGTTTTGGCGACCGGGCGATCTTTCATGATATATCCTTTCGATTGCTGAAAGGCGAACATGTCGGTCTCATCGGAGCAAACGGCGAGGGAAAATCGACCTTCATGAATATCATTACAGGCAAACTTGAGCCTGACGAAGGAAAAGTCGAATGGTCCAAAAAGGTCCGGGTCGGCTATCTTGACCAGCATACATCACTTGAGCGCGGACAAACAATCCGCGACGTGCTCAGAAACGCTTTCCATTATTTATTTGCGATGGAAGAAGAAATGAATGCCATCTACACAAAAATGGGCGAGGCTGACCCCGATGAGCTTGAAAAGCTTCTCGAAGAAGTCGGAACGATCCAGGACGCCCTGACCAACAACGACTTTTACGCGATTGACGCAAAAGTCGAAGAAATCGCCCGCGGCCTCGGGCTTAACGATCTCGGCCTTGACAGGGATGTCGCGGATTTGAGCGGCGGCCAGCGGACAAAGGTGCTGCTTGCCAAACTGCTCTTGGAAAAGCCCGACATCCTGCTGCTCGATGAGCCGACAAACTATCTGGACGAACAGCATATCGAATGGCTAAAACGCTATTTGCAGGAGTACGAGAACGCCTTTATTTTGATTTCTCACGACATTCCGTTTTTAAACAGCGTCATTAATTTGATCTACCATGTGGAAAACCAGGAGCTGACCCGCTATGTCGGCGACTACAACCAATTCCGCGAAGTATACGAAGTGAAAAAACAGCAGCTTGAAGCAGCCTACAAGAAACAGCAGCAGGAGATTTCGGAGCTGAAAGATTTCGTCGCCCGCAACAAAGCGCGCGTCAGCACAAGAAATATGGCGATGTCCCGGCAAAAAAAGCTCGATAAAATGGATATGATCGAGCTCCCTTCGGAAAAACCGAAGCCTGAATTTCATTTTAAACAAGCAAGAACATCCGGAAAGCTGATTTTTGAAACGAAAGAGCTCGTCATCGGCTATGATGAGCCGCTGTCCCGTCCGCTGAACTTGAGAATGGAGCGGGGCCAAAAGATCGCTCTGTACGGAGCCAACGGCATCGGAAAAACGACATTGCTGAAAAGCCTTCTGGGTGAAATTTCACCACTGTCGGGAGAAGTCGAACGCGGCGAACACCTTCATATCGGCTATTTCGAGCAGGAAGTCAAAGAGACCAACAACAACACATGCATAGAAGAAGTGTGGAACGACTTTCCGTCCTTTACACAGTACGAAATCCGCGCGGCTCTGGCGAAGTGCGGACTGACGACAAAGCATATCGAAAGCAGGGTATCCGTATTAAGCGGCGGGGAAAAAGCAAAAGTCAGACTATGCAAGCTTATCAATTCGGAAACGAACCTGCTTGTACTCGATGAACCGACAAACCACCTTGATGTTGAAGCAAAAGAAGAATTAAAAAGAGCTTTGAAAGAATACAAAGGCTCCGTCCTGCTCATCTCTCACGAACCTGAATTCTATATGGATATCGCGACAGAAACATGGAATTGCGAGTCATGGACAACGAAAGTTTTATAAACAAAAAAAGCTTGTTTCCTTTTAGGGAAACAAGCTTTCAGATTGTTGACAAAATCCCAAAACGGCTTTTTGTTTTGGGATTTTGTCATCCTTTCTGCGTGATTGAAAACCTTTGCAGTCTAGGAAGGCCGAGCATCGGAGCGGAGCGAATGTTGGAATTCGTGAGCACCGACGCGCAGGCCTGACAACGAATGCGAGGGTTTCTCGACACGCTGTTTTCATTAATGACCGGCTTTGATGCCTGCCAAATAACGGCGGCCTCCAGTCAAAACGGCCATGCCGGCAAGCACGGCGATGCATCCTGCAAAATAGGGAGTATGCGCAGTAAAATGATCGGCTAACACACCGGCGATCCAAGGCGCAATGGCCCCGCCGATGAACCGGATGGAGCTGTAGGCAGATGAAGCGACAGACCGTTCGACAGGCGCAGCTTCCATCACCGCTGTTGTCAAAATCGTATTGATCATGCCCAGAATCCCTCCGGCTATGATGATCGCCCCGATGACGAGCGCCATGTGCTCCGTCCAAATCCCGATCGCGAGCAAATCAGCTGCAAACAGCATAAACAGAAAGATCAGCGAGCGGACGGTTCCAAAGATCCGCTGTACGGCCGGAGCGATGAAAACGGAAGTGATCGCAAGAAACAGCCCCCAGCCGAAAAAGACGTAGCCGAGGCCCCGTTCATTTAAGTCAAGAACAAACGGCGAATATGCAAGCAGGGTGAAGAAACCGAAGTTATATAAGAATGCGGCGCCTGAAAGCGTCAATAGCCCTTTATAACGAAGCGCTTTGATCGGCGCGCTGACGGAAATTTTCTTCCGCGGCTTTTGGACAGGCGGCAAAAGAAAAAAGATGGCCAAAAGAGCGGCCGCCATTAAAACCGATACGCCGAAAAACGGCGCTCTCCACGATATTGTGCCAAGCTCTCCACCGGCAAGCGGTCCAACCGAAATGCCCAATCCCAAAGCCGCCTCATACAAAATAATGGCTTTTGCGCTTCCGCCAGATGCCACGCTGACAATGACGGCAAGCGCAGTTGAGATAAACATGGCATTTCCGAGTCCCCAGCCGCCGCGAAAGCCGACGAGCTGAGAAATGGAATGCGAAAGCCCGCCCAAGCCTGCAAAAACGATGATCAGGATCAAGCCGCTGATTAACGTCAGCTTTGCCCCAATCCGGCTCGATACGGCGCCTGATAAAAGCATGGCGAAACCTGTGACTAGCAGATAGCTTGTAAATAAAAGCGAAACCTGGCTGGGGGAAGCATGCAGCTGCCGCGCAATCGCCGGCAGAATCGGATCGACAAGCCCGATCCCCATAAACGAGATCACGCAGGCAAAGGCCACGGCCCAGACCGCTTTTGGCTGTTTAAACATACTTGAGTTCTCAGGTGGTTGTTCATTCATGATCTATCAAACCTTTCTTTGCAAATAAAGAAACGCTATAAAAATAGCGTTTTTCTTGTTTAATCAATTGATTGAAGCGCATTCTCGGCTTTTGCCTGCATACCCTCCAAGCGCTTCTTGAATGATTGAAATTTTTCAATCTTTTCATCAATCATTCTCATCTGTTCATTCAGCATCCTCTGAATGTCTTCGAGCTTTTCTTTTCGTTCCCGTTTGTCCAGCGATAAAAGGTATCCTTCTTTATTCATCTCCAAGTGCTTGCCCGTTTCCATGAACTGCTGGAGCTCCTGCAGCGAGAATCCCAGCACTTCCTTCGCGCTGATCACTCTTTCAAGCTCTTCAAGATCGTCTTCAGAGTAAAGACGGACACCGCCTTCCGTCCGCTTCGGTGAAGAAAGCAGACCGATTTCTTCGTAAAAGCGGATCGTTCTTTTCGTCAGGCCGCTTCGCTTGGCCATTTGATCAATCTTCATCCACTCCACGTCCATATCCCCCCGAGATTTTTCTTCTTTTCTATTATACTACTATTATACTTTTACGTAAACGTTAAGTTTTTTCGATACAAAAAAAGAACTGACTTGACATCATCCTGCTGCTGTAACGTATCATAGAATGGACAACTAAACAGGAGGACAAATAATCAGAGTGAACACTCATCAAAATCGATTTTCAGTTCAAAGTAAAGTTTCGGCATTGATTGAAAGCCGGCTGTTTCAGTCATTCATAACGACGGTCATTGTGTTGAATGCCATCTCGATCGGTTTGGAAACTTACGCTTTCTTTAAACCTTATCAAAAAGTATTTTTTATTGTGGATTGTTTGTTTTTAACGATATTTGTCATCGAACTATCTCTTAAACTATTCGTTCAAAAACAGCACTTTTTTAAAAACAACTGGAACGTTTTTGACTTCGTAATCGTCGCCGGCAGTTTGATTCTTTACAATACGAATTTCGTCAGCGTTCTCCGTATCTTCCGGGTGCTGCGGGTGCTGCGGACGATCACTTCCGTTCCCTCATTAAGACGGATCGTCAATGCGCTGTTTATGGCGATTCCGACTATCAGCAGCGTCATTATTCTGATGAGCATCATTTTTTATGTGTACGCCGTCATCGGTACGATGTTCTTTTCTGCTATCGCGCCGGAATACTTCGGCAACCTGCAGCTCAGCCTTCTGACACTGTTCCAAACCTTTACGCTCGAATCGTGGGCAAGCGGCATATTCAGGCCGATTTTTGCCGAGAGCGGCTGGTCATGGCTCTATTTCGTTTCATTTATCATCATTGCGACTTTCATTATGATCAACTTGATCGTCGGGGAAATCGTGAATAATGCACAAAAAATTTCTCAGGAAATAGAAGATGAGACAGGCGAGCTGAAAGAGGATACAAAAGAAATCAAAGAACTGCGCGCGGAGGTTAAAGAATTAAAAACGCTTCTGGAAACCTATATCACGCAAAATGAAAAGAAAGATTAAAAAGGGCCGGCACCTGTAAGCCAGCCCTTTTTTGTCTTTAATTGAGAATGACAGGCAGCTCGGCCAGCGATCTAAAGCCGATTAACCTGCGAAATGGAATGTCTGTTGAAGCAAGCTTCAACTTAGGCAGCCGCTCCAACAATGCGGGAATGGCAATTTGCGCTTCGAGCCGCGCCAATGCCGAGCCTAAACATACGTGTGCACCGGCTCCAAAGGCAAGGTGCGGATTCGGTTTTCTCGTGATGTCAAATACATGCGGATTTTGAAATATCTTCGGATCGCGGTTGGCGGCGCCTAAAAGGATGTATATGCGCTCTCCTTTTTTGATGATCTTCCCGTTGATTTCACAGTCCTCTGACGCGGTGCGCGCTGTCAGCTGTGTCGGACTTTCATAGCGCAGGCATTCTTCAACGGCTGACTCAATCAGCAGCGGATTTTCTTTCAGCGCGCTGAGCTGGCCGGGATGGTTCATGAGCAAAAACAATCCGTTCGTCAAAAGGTTGACCGTCGTCTCGTGCCCGGCAATCACAAGCAGAATGCACGTCGCAAGCACTTCATCTTCGGCGAGCTGCTCATGACCGGCGAATGTGCTGATCAGGTCTTGAGAAGGATGAGCTTTTCGCTTTTCAATCAAATCTTTAAAATACGCCGTCAGCTTGGCAACGGTATCCCCGCCTTTTGCCAGCACCTTTCGTGTGCGGGTCAAATCGATCGTTCGAATGAGATCCGCCGTCCATTGCCTGAATTGATATCTCTCCTCTGCGGGGACGCCGAGCATGTCGGCAATGATAAGGCTTGCCAAAGGAAAGGCGAATTCGGATACCATGTCCGCCGTCTTCTTGTTTTCAAGCTGATCGAGCAATTCATGGACGATTTCTTCTATAACAGGACGGAAAGATGCCGTCTTCTGCGGCATGAATTCTTTGCCGACAATCGTCCGCATCCGCTTATGGCCGGACTCATTTTGAAACAGCATCATATTCCGCTGCAATTCGTGAAGTTGTTCATATTTTGTAGAGGCTTCAGGGAGAGGAACGCGGTTTTTAAATACCGCGTCCCTCAAAATCGCCGCCGCTTCTTCATATCCGGTGACATACCATCCCGGATGCTTTAAAACGGTTCCTTTATATACAGGATGAACGGACCGCAGTTTATCGTAAAACAGATATGGATCTCTCCAAAAATCCGAATCCGATTTCAGACGCGGCCCTGCCTCGTGCAGTTCTGTCGTCATGCTATATCTCCCCCGTGTTACCGCTGTAAACTGGCTTTCATTTCTTCCACCGATTCGACTTCAAATCCTAAATCATGGAGCATCTTATGGTCCTCTGTTTCATTCTGCCCTGCCGTTGTTAAATAGTCTCCGACGAAGATCGAATTGGCGGCATACAGCCCCAGCGGCTGCAAGGAGCGGAGGTTGACTTCGCGCCCCCCTGAAATACGGATTTCCTTTGTCGGGTTGATAAAGCGGAACAAAGCCAAAACCTTTAAACAATAAAGCGGATTTAATTCATTGACCCCTTCCAGCGGAGTTCCGTCGATCGCATGCAAAAAATTAACCGGAATTGAGTCTGCATCAAGCGCCTTTAAGCTATTCGCCATATCGACGACATCCTGCTTCGTCTCTTTCATCCCGACAATGACGCCCGAGCATGGGGACATTCCGGATTTTTTGGCTGTTTCCACAGTGTTTACTCTGTCATCATACGTGTGGGACGTTGTAATGTTTGAATGATTGCTTTTTGATGTATTGATGTTGTGATTGTACCGGTCCACTCCGGCTTCCTTCAGCCGCTCGGCCTGTTCGGGCTTTAGCAGTCCGAGGCATGCACAGACTTTTAAGCCGTACGTTTCTTTAATTTCTTTAACGGCGCCGACCACTTGATCGACATCTCTGTTGGACGGGCCTCTGCCGCTCGCCACGATGCAATACGTTCCGATATTTAAATCGTGCGCACGCTTTGCACCTTCAAGCAGGGTCGTTTTGTCGACCATCCTGTAGCTGTCGATCGGCGCTTTTGATATCGAAGACTGCGAGCAGTAGCCGCAGTTTTCCGGACAAAGTCCGGATTTTGCATTCATAATCATATTGAGCTTTACTTTTTTTCCAAAGTAGCGTTTTCTGATTTGAAATGCAGCATGCATAAGCAGGAGAACGTCGTCATCCGAGCATTCCAAGATGGAAAGCGCCTCTTTTTCAGTTACTTCTCCGCCATCCAACACCCGTTCTGCAAGTTCCATCCACTGATTCATGTTTCTGCCCCCATTTGCATTTGATTCATAATCAAGGAAACATCGACATGCTCCTTGATCATGTGGTGAATTTGTGTTGGTGAAACGTCTTCAAGCTTCGGCGTAACGCCGAGGAGCGGCACACCGCAAAATCTTTCAATCATGTCCGGATTCGTCTGTTCGTCAAGTCCGGGCCGGCTGCTGATGCCGTTGATCACGATGCCGATCACGCGTATCCCCATTTGTTTCGCGTATTGGACGGTTAAATACGTATGGTTGATCGTTCCAAGATTGGGACGGGCCACAATGACAGCCGGCAAATCGAGCGCTTTGATCAAGTCGCTGACGAAATAATCCTCTCCGAGCGGCACCGCAATCCCGCCTGCCCCTTCAACAATGAAGCAATCGTGCCGATCCTTAATCTTTTTCCAATGGTTCACGGCATCTTCCAGCCCGACGGTCCTCCCTTCGAGCTTCCCTGCTGTGTAAGGTGCAAGCGGCTCTTTAAACACGAAAGGTGTGATCTCCTCATCAGCGAGAGATGTTTCAGAGCTGTTCTTCAAAAGTGCTGTATCACTCTGCGGATCGCTGCTAAGCTCTCCACTCAAAAACGGCTTGAACACGCCGACATCAACATGCTGCTCTTTCAACAAAGCGGCAAGGCCGCAAGCGATAAACGTCTTCCCTACTCCCGTATCAGTTCCCGTTACAAAAAAACCCTTCATTTCACCAAGTTCAACTCTCTTCCCACTAATTTAAACCCCTCTAATAGAGCTTCAATATCTCTTAACTTGCGATCTGCGGTGACGGTCAGCCTGATTCGGCTCTCTCCTTCCGCCACAGTCGGCGGGCGGATGGCCGGGGCCTCAATCCCTTTCTCCTTGAGGCCGTTTGCAAATCGAACGGCTTTTTGAGGGTCTCCGATCATAACGGGTATGATCGGCGTATCTTCTCCCTTGACCGTAAACCCGATATCCTCGAGACCCCGTTTGATCGTGGTCACCGATGATTGCAAAAGCCGGCGTTTATCCCGGCTGTCTTTAATGATGTCTAAAGCTCTGCATGCCGCCGCACAGCTTGCGGGCGGGACAGCCGTTTGAAAGATAAACGTTCTCGCATGATTCAGCAAAAAATCGATCAATGCTTTAGAGCCCGCGACGAAGCCGCCTTCCGCGCCTACAGCTTTACTTAACGTGCCGATCACAACATCTGGGGAGACGCCGAAATACTCGCCCGTTCCCCTGCCGGCATCTCCCAAAACCCCTGTTGCGTGGGCATCATCAACGATGACAAAGGCCCGGTACCGCTTGGCAAGGAGCATGATTTCGTCAAGCGGTGCAATTGTGCCGTCCATGCTGAACACGCCGTCTGTCACAATAAAACAGCGAGCACGGCTCTGTGCGGTGCGGAGTTTTTCTTCAAGATCATTCATATCCGTGTGGCGGTAAACAACCGTATCAGCTTTTGAAAGGCGGCAGCCGTCGATGATGCTCGCATGGTTCAATTGATCGCTTAATATGACGTCTCCTTTTTCAGGCAAAGACGAAAGCACGCCGATATTGGCCAAATATCCGCTTGAAAACAAGAGAGCGGCTTCTGTCTGCTTAAAACCGGCGATTTTCCGCTCAAGTTTTTCATGCCATTCGGTATTGCCGGACGTCAGCCTTGACCCTGTGCTCCCGGCTCCAAAGCGACGAAGCGCCGTTTCTGCGGCGTGAATCAGCCGTTTGTCGTTCGCCAGGCTCAAATAATCGTTTGACGCCCAATTCGTACGTTTCGCTTCCGCGACAGCTTGAGGCGGTTTAAGCGAGCGGTAAAGCCCGGCTGCCTTCGTCCTGGCGAGCCGACTGCTGAGCCATTCGTCAATGGGCACGGCCTGTAACCTCTTGAATCGCTTCTTTCATAATGGACACCATGGCGCGCAGGTCATCGGCGGTGCTGGCGAGCGGAGGAAGAAATGCGATAACATCCCCGAGCGGCCTCGTCAGCATGCCAAGCTCCCTCATTTTCAAAGACACCCGGTATCCGATTCGCTCTTCAGGCGGATAAGGCTGCCTCGTTTCTTTCGACTGAACGAGTTCGATCCCGCTCATTAAACCGAGCTGGCGGATGTCGCCGACATGAGGGAGCGCTGCAAGATCATGAAAAAGCGATTCCACTATTTTCGACTTTTCCGCAACTTGAGCGACGATTTTTTCCAATTCGAACAGGCGCAAATTTTCCAGAGCAACGGCACAACCAAGCTGGTTCCCCGTGTACGAATGGCCGTGGAAAAACGTTTTCAGTTTGTCATAGTCATCATAAAATGCCTGATAAATTTCCTCTGTCGCAAAAGTGACGGCGATCGGCAAATAGCCTCCGGTAATGGCCTTTCCAGCCGCCATCAAGTCAGGCTGAACACGTTCATGCTCACAGGCAAACATTTTCCCGGTTCGGCCGAATCCTGTCGCCACTTCATCGACAATCATTAAAACGTCATATTTCGTACAAAGCTCCCGGACGCCTGCCAAATATCCTTCAGGCATCACGATCATCCCCGATGCCCCTTGGACCATCGATTCGACCGACAGCGCGGCGATCTCACCGTGCCGCTCGCTCAGGAGCCGTTCGAGTTCTGCGAGGCATTCATCGCGGCACTCGTCCGGGTTGCCGCTTTTCGAGCGGTATACGTAAGGAACATTTACCTTAAAGCTTTCAAACATAAGCGGCCCGTATACATGGTGGAAGAGCTCGATCGCACCGACGCTGACAGCGCCGATCGTATCGCCGTGATAGCCGTTTTTCATCGAAATGAATTTTTGTTTCTCCGGCTTGCCGATGTTTTTCCAATATTGAAAGGCCATTTTCAGCGCGATTTCCATTGCTGCAGCGCCGCTGTCCGAATAAAAAACACGCGTCAGCTTTTCCGGTGTGATCTTGATTAACACCTCGGCAAGCTCTGTCGCCGGAACATTTGTCATCCCCAGCAATGTCGAATGAGCGATTTTGCCGAGCTGTTTATTGATGGCTTCATCCAGTTCCTTCTTGCGATGGCCGTGGACATTGAGCCATACTGAAGAAAATCCGTCATAGTACTCCCTGCCGTCGATATCTTTCAGTTTGATGCCTTCCCCGCTTTCGATGATCAGCGGGTTTTCGTCATAGTCTTTCATTTGGGTAAAAGGCAGCCAAAGATATTTTTTGCTTTTTTCAACGAATGATTGATTCATGTTTTACCTCCCGACCGAATGAATACAGGCTGTTTTTCCAAGCCGTCTATACAGCTCTTGATATCTGTTAATCCATCAACAAAAAAAATCCGGCAGCCGCTCTCGTCTCCATGCTCTTTCATCCTTGTTATCCGCTGATAACCCAGCTTTTTAGCGGCAACATAGCCCGTTATGTAATCAGGGTCATCTGACCAGCATAATTCGGCGACGACAGCCGGATGCTCACATACCTTAGAAGCGATGGCAAGCGCCTCTTTCAACCGCGGATTCGGCGGCATTCCGCACAAAGCCGCCCACATTTGAAAATCGGCTTCCGGCCAATCGAGCCGTGAGACGCGCACTCCTTTTTGTTTTCTTCCGTCAATCCTCCGGCCTGAATGAATGTCAAACAAAACGGCGCCCCTTACGTCCGAGTATTCGGCAATGCCTTGAAACGCTTTGTCTACCGCGTTTTTCGGTACGCCGGCGCGGCTGATCAGCTCACGGGCAAGCGCTTGTCCTTCTTCCGCTGATTTTGTTTCATTCGTTTCAATGCGCAGAGGCTGGACAAACTTTATCGGTTCATTTACAAGATCGAAGCGAATTTGCATAAAGTCCGGCTTGCCCCGCGAATGAGACAATGCTTTTTCCAATAAATCGCTGACGGCATCCTTTACACCGATGAAAGGCGCAAGCCGCTCTCCTCCGGATACGTGTTTTCCCCCCTCTTCATGGGGACCGTTCTCGGAGGCTCTCATTCTCACACTGTAATACGCTTCTCCCTTCATGCTTTCATCCCCCCTCTAAACACCGCACTCATATGTTAACCTATAAATAATTTAAGTTAACATTACAATAAAATATTAGTATTCCTTTCCTGATATGTCAACATGGTGTACAAAACACCGGTTTGTTTGAAATAAAAAAAGACAAAAGAGATATCTCTTTTGTCTTAATGTGGAAATTCATTTATCTAGCTCTTTCAATCTGCCAATCGAACGGGTCAGATAAAAGCGACCAGTCGTCCGCCATCTCCGAATCTGTCAAAAGGCATCGATCCGCTTCGGCGGTAATTTCTGACGGGGACAGATCCAATCCGATAAAGACGAGCTTTGTGTGGCGGTCTCCGAATTCTTCATTCCATTCTTTTAATAGCTCTGGATTCTGTCTGAGGATTTGCTCCTGTTCCGGCTTGGACAGCGCGGCCACCCAATAAGAGATCGGTTCCAGCGACACGGATGGCCCTGCCTGCGACATCAAAAGGGCAAGGCTGTTGCGCGTCGCACACCAGGCGATTCCTTTCGCCCTGACGACGTTTTCCGGCAGCGAATGAATCCAGTTATAAAACCGCTCGGTATGAAAAGGACGGCGCGCTTCGTATACAAACGAAGATATTCCGTATTCTTCAGTCTCAGGCGTATGCTGGTGGTGTCCTTCGTTTAATTCCCTGATCCAGCCTGCTGAACCGCTTGCTTCGTCAAAATTGAAAAGACCGGTGTTTAAGATGACCTTCGGATCGACCTCTCCTTTGACCGCTCTGATGATGTTTGCTTTAGGCTGCAACGTTTTCAGCACTTTCTCAAGCTTTTCCAGATCTTCCTCGGAGACAAGGTCGCATTTATTCAAAATCAGCACATCGCAAAACTCGATTTGATCGATGAGCAGATCGGCGATATCACGTTCATCCTCTTCACCGACAGCCTCTTTCCGGTCCAGCAGGCTGTCACCCGACTGAAAATCGTGCCAAAAACGATTGGCGTCGACCACCGTGACCATTGTGTCCAAACGGCAGAACCGCGTCAAATCAATACCCAATTCTTCGTCGATGTAAGAGAACGTCTGAGCGACCGGGATCGGTTCGCTGATACCGGTCGATTCGATCACGATATAATCGATATTTCCTTGCTTCGCCAGTTTTTCGACTTCAACCAGCAAGTCCTCTCTGAGTGTGCAGCAAATGCAGCCGTTTGACATTTCGACCAGCTTTTCATCCGTCCTCGACAGGCCGCCGCCTTGCTTGACAAGCCCGGCATCAATGTTGACTTCGCTCATGTCATTAACGATAACGGCGACTTTCAGCCCTTGGCGGTTTTGCAATATGTGATTCAGCAGCGTCGTTTTACCCGCCCCCAGGTATCCGCTTAACACTGTTACAGGAATCTCTTTACTCATTTTTTCATTCTCCTTCCTCTTATCAAATCGTAATTATTACGATTTGTATTTTATTTCACCACAATTTATTTAAAAATGCAAAGTGTCAGCTTCCAGATGATCATGATGATCAAAACTGACACGACTGAAGTGGCCATCTGTTTTCCCATAATGGCTGCCGCCGTTTTCATCCCCAGTTCCTTGGCAATTGTCCAAACCGTCACCATGCATGGAGTAAAGGTTGATGCCAAGTAAATGAGCAGAAAGAGCGTTGCCCCCGGCAGCACATCAAGAAGCGCTCCATTCCCTTCATTGAACAAGAGAATGCCGTCTTTCCTGATCAGAGAAAAAACAAGGCCCGGCGCCGCATCTTCCGGAGCACCGAACAGGCTTAAAACAGGCGAGACAAGCAATGTCACAAGACGGATGACACCGAGTTCATTCAATACTGTCGCCGCCAGGCAAATGATGAGAAAGATCGGCATCGCCTGAAAGATAAATTGCTGGAGCACTTCTTTTACTCGAAAGACGATCCCTTTCCAGGACGGCATCTGTAAAAACGTTTGCCGGCGCTCGAAGTAAGCGGCCCATTTCTGATCAATGCGATACCATATCCGGTTATGAGCGGCTGCTGCGGCAACAAAAACAGCGAGGTAAGGGATAAACAGCCACTCCCTTCCCGCAGCATGAAAAATCGACAGCGTCGCGCCGATTTGGTAGCTGCACGCTGATCCGAAAGAAATAAATGATACACAGCGCTTTCTCGTACACATGCTGCACGACCGCGTCTGCTGAACGGCAACGACATTGCAGCCAAATCCGGTCAAAAGCGGAACTAAATCGCGGCCGTTCAGACCGATCTTCCGCATCAGCGGGTCCAGTGAATCGACGATCCGGTCCTTTAAACCCGAATCATCTGCTGCCGCATTTGCTATAGACATAAACAAAACGACAGGAAACGCCCAAACAAACGAGTAAATGCCAAGGGATAACAGGCCATAATTCCCCGCCAATGCCGCGCTCAGCCATGACGGCAAGCCTCCGACCGCATTTTGGAGAGGTTCAACCGCCCATTCGTCCGCGTATTGCTGCATCCACTCTGATGTATGATAAGCCAATATGATCGGCGCCATAAATAACAAACATAAAAGTGCAGTACTCACAACAGGCCCAACTACGGGACGATGAAACACAAACTGCTGAACAGCCACACTTTCAAGTTCAATCTGTTTCATCCGTTTCCGTTTCAGCGGATGAAATTCAGCCTCTTTTCTTAAAAAAGCGATGATATGCTCTTTTTTATCGTCTGTCACAGTTCTCGTATCAACCAACAGGACCGGGAGACTGTGCTTAGCCACTTGCTCAGAAAGCGTCCGGCGCATGGCGTCCGTCATTTTATCCTGAAACGTAACGATAAAGCAGACGCGCCTGGCATCCGGCGGAATCAGGTCCAAGACCGCGTTCAGCTCTTCTGAAAAATGGGTGCCGCGCAAGACGGCAACCACCTCATCGGCCTTTTCGATCTCTTTTTTCAGCGCTCTTTTCGACACGCTGTCATCCTCCCGAATGCCCGGTGTATCAATGGCTTGCCAGCCCGGAAGGCTTTTGATCTCCCGTTCAGCCGCAAATATCGTCGATCCTTTCACATTGGCTGCTTCGCCTGCTCTCTGATCCGTGATCGCGGAAAAAAGCGTTGTTTTCCCGACCGATTCGAGTCCGATGAAGAGCATGCGCTGCCGCCGCGTTGGCTCTTTCAGCATTCACACTGCACCTCACAGCAGCTCAAATCCGTGAGAAACATTTGATTTTCCCTGTATTCTGTCAGCACCTTTTCATCGATCGAAAACTTTCGTTTTTCCAACAAATGCTCGGCGATGACGGCGAATCGCTGCCTGAATTTATAAATGAAACAAAAGACGGCGTTTTGGTGCTGAACGCTCGGCCCGATTAAATAAAGACCGTCCGTCACGGTCGACATATCTTCATTCGTTAAAAGCGGTTTGCCGTTCTCTCCCCATTCAAACAAATTCTCGATTTGTTTTGCCCCGGAATGAAAGCCTGTCGCGATAATCGGCCGTGTTTCCGAGCGTATTTTCCTCCCGTCTGACAAATATAAATCATAGGCTGGTCCATTTTTCGCCAGTTTTTCTACCAGGGCTTTTTCCAAAAACTGAACCTTCCCTTTTTCATATGCATCTTCAAGACGCTCCCATGTATAAGGTGAAAGCGACCGGCTTGGATCGGCTTCAGCGTTTTCGCGGAGCGAATTCGGCATCACAACCGTCACATCGCTGCCATAGGACGCCAGTTGAACCGCCGCATCCATTGCGCTTTCATAGCCGCCTACCACGTAATAATGGGCTTTTTCAAATTGGCTCCATCTGGCGACCTTGCTATTGTGGATGCCAATCTCTGCACCATGAAACGAATATTTCGGGAATTGGAATTCACCGGCTCCCCAAATAACGTCTTTGGCCTTCATCGTGCCTTTATTAGTTTCAACTGAAAAACCGCCGTCGTCTTTATAAACATTGCGAACCGATGTGCCTTCTTGAATTGGAAGCTGAAAATGATCGGCCAAAAGCGCCAAATAATCTCCATACTCCTGCCCGCTCAAGTGCTCGCGGTGAAAAGTAAAGGCAGGGGATGTTCCCGGAGCAACAGCATTTAAATCCAAAGCCCCGAATCCCTGCCCGGTAAAGGACGGTGTTATCAGTTTCATTTCTTCAGGCCAGCTTCGAAATGAAGCTCCTGCACGGTCTTTTTCCAAAATCGTAAACGATTGAAAACCGAGTTTTTTCAGAACGATTCCCATTCCAATACCTGCGGGTCCCGCTCCAACAATGACGATTTCGCTATGCTGCAAAACAACCACTCCCTAAACGAAATCATTTCGATTTAATTTGCATGCTTTAGACATGACCACTTGATTTTATCACAGCATTCCCTCAAAATAAATAGGAACTATTTCGATTTACTACAGAAAGGGGTCTCATCAATGGAACGTATCCTGCATTTGCCCGCAAAACCCGAACGCCACCGCCGCTTCGGATCTGTCGAAGCCGTGAAAGGAATAAAACCGAACGATAAAGAACAGATGAAGGATATTCAAAATACACCGAACGACTATTTTTTTGACATTGACCATGTCGGTGTCTCAAACGTTTCGCATCCGATTTTGATTGCATCCTCGCTCAAGCCGTCTACACAAACGACGATCGGCGCTTTTTCCTTTACAACGAGCCTTGCGCGCGGCCGCAAAGGAATCAATATGAGCCGCCTGACAGAACAGCTGCAGCGCTATCACGAAGCAAACTGGACGATTGATGTCCATACACTGAAAGATTTTGCAAAGGATTTAGCCGACAATATGGAACAGCAAAGCGCATCCGTCTCTGTCAGTTTTCCATGGTATTTCGAGCGCCTTAGCCCGGAAACCAAACTGTCAGGATTGATGCACGCCGATATCCATATGACAGTCTCTTATCATGAAAACAAAGGCTTTTCACAAACCGTCGGCATCACGGCCCATGTGACGACGCTCTGCCCGTGTTCAAAAGAAATCAGCGAATACAGCGCCCATAACCAGCGCGGCATAATCAAGATCACCGCACATATCAATGAGCAGGCGGAGATGCCGGACGATTTCAAAACCGAGCTTCTTGCCGCAGCGGAAACGAACGCAAGCGCAAAGCTTCATCCCGTCTTAAAAAGGCCCGACGAAAAAAGAGTGACTGAACAGGCTTATGAAAATCCAAGATTTGTAGAAGACGTCATCCGCTTAACGGCTGCCGACTTATACGAAATGAACTGGATCTCCGCCTTTGAGATCGAATGCCGGAACGAAGAATCGATTCACATGCATGATGCGGTGGCGCGGCTGTCGTTTCCCAAAATATAAATCAAAAAGAGCTGCCGGTTTTTCCGGCAGACTCGATCCTTATGCAGTTTTTGATTGATTCAGCGCCCGGCTGTTTTTAAACAGGAGCATTGAAGAAATGTATAATACCGATGCAAACAGACAAACCGCCCTGACATCAGTTTATCCGCTGTTCTTTACGCCCTCAGTGATCAAATCAGACTTCAAATCATAAAAAATCTTGCAGAAGCCGGCGAACAATCGTGCAGCGCTGTTAACGTTCCCATTCCAAAATCAACCCTGTCTCATCACTTTAAAGTCCTTAGGGAATCGGGAGTCATTCATACAAGAATAGAAAGAACACAACGGTTTATTTAGGCTTCGCCTAGAGGACTTGGACAGCCGTTTTCCGGGGTTGCTTCAAATCGTTTTACAGGCAGACGAACCGTTGTAAACTGCCGGGTTCTCCCCGGCAGCTTCGACTTATTTCTCTTTCCGCACGTATTCAATATCATCCTGATACTGGCTGTACCCCTCTTGATATTCCATAACACGCGCTGTTTCTTCTATGAAGCTTTCATCATAGCCCGCTCTTCTCAATAAGTGAAAGCCCATTTCCATGCCTGAAGCAATTCCCCCGGCGGTGATGATCCGTCCGCTGTCGACGATTCTCGCCCGGCTGACGCGGCAGGCCGGCGCGATGTCCGCCAAGCGGTCGATCGGTACTTGCCCCATCTCTGACGCCTCAAGCCGATCCGGCTCTTTCCGACTTGTGGCGGAAAGCCCGTCTAAGAGCCCCATGCGCCCGTAAATCCATGAACCTGTACATACGCTCACCAAAAGCGTCGACTCAGGGAGAGAGCGGATAAACTGATGCAGCCGTTTGTTGTTGGTCTCCTGTCGTGTACCGAAACCGCCCGGAATTAAGAAAGCATCCATATCTGGCTGGTCATTGAAGCTGTAATTCGGATGAACGGTAAGCCCGGCTTGTGTCTGAACCGGTTTCATCGCATCCGCCACAAGAAAGGCGTCCAGTTCAGGATCGAGCCTCCTCGCCACTGAAAACACTCCGTATGGGGCGGCATAGTCGATGATTTCAGCATCCTTGAAAATGTACACGCCAAGTCTGAATCCTCTCGTTCTTTTCATTGTTTTCCTCCTCAATTTTTCTTTTATTCTTGCAAAACCTACGATATCATGGGGAGAGACATTTTACTTATGAATGATTACGATAGAAATCATTTTGATTTTCGATATCAAGGAGATGACAAGCTATGATTGAGCTTTTAGAGGGTAAATTTTTTAAAACCTTCATCGCCGTCATGGAAGAAAAAAACTTCAGCCGCGCCGCTGATCGGCTGGGGTATGTACAGTCGACAGTCACCAGCCATATTCAGCTTTTGGAGCAGGCTTGCGGACAGCGTTTGTTTCACCGGCTGTCAAGAGGTGTGAAGCCGACACCGGCCGGTTTGAAGCTAAGTAAATATGCCTATCAATTTATTCATTTAGGCAGCACCTTGGAAGAAGCGATGAATGAACTGGATCAGCCGCAAGGAACCGTCCGCATCCGCATGCAGGAATCGTTTTTTCTGACGCGCACGTCTCTCCTGATCCGGGATTTTATTAAAGAATATCCAAAGATTAGATTGCAATTGGAAAACGGGTTTCAGCACGATATCGTTCAGCAGGTGCAAAATCATGCCGTCGATTTCGGAATCGTACCGCAAAATCCGAATAGGCCCGACATCCTTTTTACCCCTTTGCTCGAAGAAAAGCTGGTGTTCATCGCTTCCAATGATCTCGCTGAAAAGGTTGAAACTGAGAGCCTTGGCGCTCTTAGTCGTGAAACATTCATCAGCTTCGGCACAAGCTGCGTCTACCACACAAAAGCGGGCAGATTATTGCAAGATGCCGGGATTGAAGGAAACAGCGCCCTGGAGTACCCAAGCATCGCCATGATCAAAGAGGCGGTAAAATGCGGCATCGGCTTTGCCTTCATTCCTGAAATCGCCGTCAAACAAGAACTTGAAGCCAAGCAATTCAAACTGCTGCCTGTGACTGCCCCGATTGTCTCCACCCACGGGCTCATCGTCCATCAAGACAGAGAGCTGAGTCTGGCGGCGTCTTTATTAAAGGAAAAATTAATCGGCTATTTTTGTAACGATGCTGAAAAAAGCCCGACAAATTAAAAACTGCCGGGATTTCCCGGCAGCTTCCATTACAATTGTTCCAGCTCCTCGATCATCAACGACAGCTCGGTCCAGCGCTCCATTGCCTCGTCAAGCTCTGCGGCTGTTTGCGCCTGCTCTTCCATCAATGTCTGAATCTTGGCGAAGTCGCTGCCGGCGGCGGCGATTTCCTCTTCAAGCCGTTTATGCTTTTCTTCGAGAGCGGCGATTCTGTCTTCGATGCCGTCCCATTCCAGCTGATCTTTATAAGACAGCTTCTTTCTTTTCTTTTTCTCAGGTTTGGCAGGTTCCGCGGCTTCAGGCGCCGGCTTTTGACGGCTGGTCTCCTTTTGCTTCTCCATATATTCGCTGTATGAACCTTGAAAACGCGAAACGTTTCCGCTGCCTTCAAATACAAGCAGCCTGTCGACGACACGGTCAAGGAAATAGCGGTCATGGGAAACGGTCACGACAACGCCGGGAAACTGTTCCAAATAATCTTCCAGCACTCCGAGCGTCTCGGTATCAAGGTCGTTTGTCGGCTCATCAAGGAACAGGACGTTCGGCTCTTCCATCAGCACTTTCAAAAGATAAAGGCGCCTCTTTTCTCCGCCTGACAGCTTGCGAATCAAGTTGCGCTGCATGCTCCGCGGAAAAAGGAACCTTTCCAGCATCTGCTCAGCTGTGACCACTTGTCCGTCGGCCGTTTTGACGACCTCAGCCGTCTCCTTAATGTATTCGACGACCTGCAGCGCATCGTTCATTTCGCTGTGATCCTGTGTATAGTATCCGATTCTTACAGTCTGGCCGATCGTGATCTGCCCTCCATCAGGCTTGACGCGGCCGGCAAGCGCGTTTAAAAGCGTTGTTTTGCCGATCCCGTTCGGTCCGATGATGCCGATCCGGTCCCCCGGCACAATCAGTTCATCGAATGAACGGACAAGCTGATTGCCGCTGCGGCTGATGTCAACACCTTCAGCTTCAATCACCTGCTTGCCGAGACGATGGGAGCCGATGGCAAAATCAAGGGAAGAACCGGTTTCAGGCGAATCCTGTTCCTTTAGTTCCTCCACTCGCTGAATTCTTGCTTTTTGTTTTGTCGAACGGGCTTTAGCTCCCCTTCTCAGCCAAGCAAGCTCCCTTCTGAGAAGGTTTTGCCGCTTCGTTTCGCTTTGTTCGGCGAGCGCTTCTCTTTCGGCCCGCTTTTCCAAAAACACTTCGTAGTTCCCTTTGTATGTGTATAGGTGCCCACGATCCAGCTCATAGATCCTGTTTGTCACCCGGTTTAAAAAGTAGCGGTCATGGGTGACGAGGACGACAGAGCCCGGATACCCGCTCAAATAGCCTTCAAGCCATTCGATCGTTTCATTGTCAAGGTGGTTTGTCGGCTCATCCAAAATGAGGAGGTCAGCAGGCTGAATCAATGTTTTTGCGATCGCAACCCGCTTTTTTTGCCCTCCGGATAGCGAGCTCACTTCTTTTGCCACATCCACGACGCCAAGCTTCGTTAAAATCGTTTTTGCCGCCGTATTCGCGTCCCAGGCGCCGTGTTCGTCCATTTTCCCCTGTGCCGCCAGCAGGTTTTCCTGCTTCTTCGGATCATCAGGCGAAGCATTCAGCTCCTGAAGCGCCTGCTCATACGCCCTCATCGTCCGCATCATCACGGAAGCTCCCGAATAAATGTGCTCAAGCACGGTTTCCGGACCCTCTAAATCAGGATCCTGATCCAAGTACTCGATATGGAGGCTGCCAGGCTTGGTGATGTCTCCTTTTTCGGTCGATTCATGGCCGGCGATCACTTTCAGCAAACTGCTTTTTCCCGTTCCGTTCGGTCCGATCAAGCCGATCCGTTCGTTTTCTTCAATATGGAACGATATATGGTCAAATAATGTTTTATCTCCGTAAGTTTTATATAAACCTTCCGCTTTAAAAATGCTCATCTGTCTACCAATCCTAACGTAATGTCATAACCTTATTTTAATGCAGATGATGCAAGAAAACTAGTGAGAGCTTTTTCACGGACATTACAGGAAGACGGCCGGAAGCCAGAAATATACGCTGATCACGATCAAGACGACACCTGCGATATTGAGCCAAAAGCCCGCCCTGACCATGTCCTTCATCGTCAGCAGATTGGAGCTGAAGACGGCCGCATTCGGCGGGGTGGAGATCGGGAGCATAAAGGCGCATGATGAAGCAAGCGCAGCTGCCGCCATCAGCCCGTACGGCTCAACCTGAAGCGCGGCGCCAAGACCGATCGTCATCGGAATCACCATATTGGCGACAGCCGTATTAGACATGATTTCGGTCATAAATAAAATTGCAGCCGTCAAAATGATCAGTACAAATAAGTAAGGATGGCCTTCCAACAGCTTGAGCTTGCCGCCGATCCAAGCCGTCAGATTGGTCGCCGAAAAACCGGCCGCAAGCGACAAGCCGCCTCCAAACAACAGAAGCAGCCCCCATGGCAGCGTCTGCATATCCTTCCATTCCAAAATCCGTTCATCCTTTGTACTCGGAATTAAAAACAGCAAAACCGCTCCGAAAATCGCAATCGACGTATCTGAAATTTGAAACGGCAGGATGAATTTGAACATCCACAAACATGCGGTCAACAAAAAAACGGCAAAAACCGATTTTTCCTCCCTCGTCATTGCGCCAAGCGCCTTTAAATCATGATCGATAAAATCAGGTTTTTTTCCTTGAAAGGCGCTCACTTTAAATTTTATTTTCGTTAAATAAACATATAAAATAGCAAGAAACAGAACGGAAACCGGGAACCCGAATAAAAACCACTCAAAAAACATAATTTCGTGATTGAGCATCTGTTTTGACATCGCGGCAAAGACCGCATTCGGGACGGAACCGACCAATGTCGCAAGTCCGCCGATCGAAGCCGCATACGCGACAGCCAGCAAAATGCTTTTGCTGAACTTCTGCAGCGATTCGCCTTTTAAAATTTCTTTTTCCTGCACTTCTTTAATAACTGCAAGCGCTACGGGAAGCATCATCAAAGCGGTGGCAGCATTCGAAATCCACATCGATAAAAATGCCGTCGCCGCCATCACGCCGAGCACGATTCGATGGCTTTCAGCCCCGATCCGCTTCAAAATATGCAAGGCCATCCGTTTATGAAGATTCCATTTTTCGATGGCGATCGCAATGATAAATCCCCCCATATACATAAACACAATCGGATCGCCGTATGCTTTGGCCGTCGTTTCCATATCTAAACCGCCCAATGTCGGCAGCAAAATGACTGGCAAGAGCGATGCCGCCGGAATCGGCACGGCTTCCGTAATCCACCAGACGGCCGTCCAAGCTGTAACCGCAAGAACGATCCGCGGCGCGTAAGCCAGCTCAGCTTCCGGTATCAAGCCGAGAATCAGCAAAAAACTGATCGGCCCCAATAACAATCCGGTCAGTTTAGTCGGTGTATATACTCTCATTTACCCCTTCCCCCTTTGAAAGCGATTTCCCATTCATCACTTTCGCTTCGCCCGGGGAAAATTCCTCTAAAAAATTTAAAATAAAATTTAAATTAATGTATGACACTGAGCCTAGAAATTGAAAAGTACAACTTTTCTATTAAAAAGTCACTCAGAGGCTGAAAGCAAATTTTTTAGCGCTTTTCCATATAAATTCATCGGGACGCTTTCTCCATTAATAAAATTGAATATCGCAAGACCATTTTCGAGTGAAAAAATAGTCCAAGCGATTTCTTCCGAAGATAGCGTAACCTCATGATTCTCTTTCAACATTAGTTTCGCGACAGACTTGGAGATCCGGTCCACAGACTCCCTGATCATGCAAGACCATTTGTAGCGCACTGACTCATTACGCATCACATAAAGAAGAAATTCCATATTTAAAATCATCCACTTTTGATTTTCTTTCACCACTGAGACAAAATGATCATTCATTGTTTCAATAAAATATGAAAGTGAATGCTGTTTATTTATGATTTGATCGATGTTATTCACTTGTAAATTCATTTGTTGTTCCAATAAGGCCAGAAAGAGCTCTTCCTTAGATTTAAAATTGGAGTAAACCGCTCCTTTGCTAAATCCGGCATGTTCAGCAATTTTTTCAACAGAAGCCCCATGAAAGCCAAACTCCGAAAAAATCTCAACAGCCGATTCTAACAACAATTGACGTGTTTCCTCTTTTCGCTCTTTTTGGGTTAGCCTTCTTCTAAGCATTCTTCTTCCTCCTCTTATTGACAATCATACTGTTCAGAATTAACATACCATATAGTATGTATATTCTAAAAGGTATCACTAGCACTTCACTAAATCAACGTGTGGCCATTAAAAAGAGGAGAAGAATCATGCAAATTGAAAATAATATCAAAACGGATAAACGACCTGTGTCCATCATATTGTCAAAAACCATTAAAACAGGAATTATTAAATCTAACCTTATTCCGATGTTTTCTGGATTAACATTATCTTTATATACTTATAAAATCAGCCTTTCTGAGAAATTACCAGAAATATTTTTTGCATTAATTGGGTCTATTTTAGTAATGGGAGCGGCAGGAGCTTTTAACAACTTATATGACCGGGATATAGATTCTATTATGGAGAGAACCAAAAACAGACCAACCGTTACAGGAGAAATAAAGCCTAAAACAGTTCTATGGCTCGGTATCTTTATGATGATTTTTGGTGTAATAATCCTTGGTTTCACCACCTCTCTGGCAGCACTCCTAGGGTTTCTAGGATTGTTTTTTTATATTGTCCCGTATACCATGTGGAGTAAGAGAAGAACAGTTTACAATACAGAGGTCGGGAGTATCGGCGGAGCTATGCCGCCTCTTATTGGATGGTCAGCTGTCTATCCGGACATCACACATCCTGCTGTTCTCGGTCTTTTTGTGACATCTGTGATATGGCAAATGCCTCATTTCTATGCTATAGCCATTCGAAAAAATGATGAGTATAAGGCTGCGAAAGTTCCAATGCTCCCTGTTATCAAAGGAGTTAAAAGAACATATATACAAACTAATATTTATTTAATCATCCTTATCGGGACAAGTCTCCTTTTTATTTCTTTGAGCCTCGGCATTATGCTTGTTTCCCTTATATTAGGTGTCATATGGTTGGTTCTTAGTGTGTATGGTTACAAAAAAATGGATTCAGAGAAATGGGCAAAATCCATGTTTATTTACTCTCTGATTCATATGACAATTCTTTTTTCGACTGTCATTATCTATTCTCTTATCGGAGTTATTTTCAATATATAGTTATTTGATTTCGTCTCTTTTACACGTTTGAAGGAATTGCAGTGTGACGGGAAAGAGCATACTCATGAGCCATATTTACGGCAGTCATTTCAATCGCTAGTGTAGTAGTGTTAGTAAAAAAACTGCCGACACATTGTCAGGCAGTTTTTTTCTATATCTAGTCTTCAAAATGATGTTCCGCCATCTTGGCGAGGTTATGCGCGTTGCTGCTGATCTCCTGCATGGTGGCGGAAATTTGTTCAACGCCGGCGGCCTGGCCGCTCGTATGTTCATTGATGACTTCGATCGAATGCTCAAGGTCTTTCAATAACGCGTGGATTTTCTTCGTGATTTGGTCAATCTGCCCGACGTTTTCTTTTGAGTGTGTCGCGAGCTTGCGGATTTCGTCGGCGACGACGGAGAACCCTTTTCCTGACTCTCCGGCTCTCGCCGCTTCAATCGCCGCGTTCAGTCCGAGCAGGTTGCTTTGATCTGAAATGCCTTTTACGGTAACTGAAATTTTCTCAATTTCTCCGGCGCTTTCACTGACTTCTTTCGCCTGCTTGGAAATGTCGGACATTTGTCCGGAAAACCCGCTGACAGATTCGGCGATATCCTGAATGGCTGAGGCCGTCTGCTCGACGATGACCGACAGGCTTTCTGCGACGCGGTGAAGCTGATCCGATTTTTCAAGACTCGTACCGAGTCCGACTCCGCCGATAACCCTTCCGTTCTCGTCATGGAGCGGGATCGCTCTCGCCGCAAGAGGGAAGCCGAACAGTTCCTTAGGCACCATGCTCACTTTCTTTTTGTTTTGGCGGATGGCGTCTGTAATAATATCGCCTTCCTGCAAAGGATCACCCGCTTTGACATCAAGGGAAAATGTCTTTCCCGGAATGTTGACGATCAGCTTTTCAGTATCGTAAATCCCCACTGTCACATCGTCCTGAATCAGCTGATTCAGAAACGGCGCCACTTTCACAAAAGCATCCAGCAGCGGGTGGATGTCCGTTTTTACTGCTTCATTCATGTATCAAATCCTCCTTTTAATATGGAAAAATCCTTTTCTGGTGCTGGACGGAAATCCATTTTAATGTCGTAAATTCGTCAAGGCTCCACTCGCCGTTCAGCCTTCCGATCCCCGATTGCTTTTCACCGCCGAAAGCGACATGTGGCTCGTCGTTGATCGTTGTGTCATTGACATGGATCATGCCCGTCTCGATTTGCTTCGCGATGGCAACGCCGCGCTCCACATTTCCCGTGTGTACGGCTCCGCTCAGTCCGAACGAAGTGTCATTCGCGATCTCAACCGCTTCTGCTTCGGTCTCAAACGGCATGACGCACACAACCGGGCCGAACAGCTCTTCCTTGGCGACAGACATGTCAGACGTGACATCCGCAAGAATCGTCGGCTCGACGAGATTGCCTTTAATATCGCCTTTCAGAAGCGGTGTGGCGCCTTCTTCGATGCCTTTCTCAATCGATTTTCTTAAATGTTCAGCTTGGCGTTCATTAATGACAGGGCCGATCACAGTTTCAGGATCCAGCGGATCACCCGTTTTAAACCCGGAGATTTTTTGGCTGAACAGCTTTAAAAATTCCGGATACACTTCTTTTTGAACGAGAATCCGGTTGGCCGACATGCAGATTTGCCCCTGATGTGTGAAGCGGCTGAAAGCCGCGGCATTGACAGCGTATTCCAAATCGGCATCCTCAAGAACGATCAATGCGCTGTTTCCGCCGAGTTCAAGCAACGGTTTTTTAAAATGTTTGATCGCCAGCTGCCCGATATAGCTGCCGACCTTCGTTGATCCGGTAAACGAGATGATTCTCGGAATCGGGTGCTCAACGAAGCTGTCGCCGATTTCCCCGATATCCGTGACGACAACATTCAGAAGTCCCTCCGGAAGACCGGCTTCTTCAAAAATCTTTGCAATCAGCGTGCCGCCGCAAATCGGTGTTTCTTCATGCGGCTTTAAGACAACGCCGTTCCCTGCGCCAAGCGCAGGTGCAACCGATTTTACAGATAAAAAGAACGGAAAGTTGAACGGACTGATGACACCGACCACTCCCGCCGGAATGCGGTATATCCGATTTTCTTTCCCATCAACCGGTGAAGGGAGAATTTTACCTTCCATTTTGAGCGGGAAACCTGCCGCTTCTTTGATCATATTGACGACAAGATCGATTTCAAAAGCCGCTTTCAGCCGTGTTCCGCCAAGTTCCTCCATAATGAGGTACACGATCGCTTCTTTATTGTCTTCAATATAAGCCGCGGCTTTTTCTAAAATCGCTCTTTTTTCATAAGGATTGACGTTATCCCATTTCTTTTTCGCCTCAAGCGCAGCTTTGTACGCCGCATCGACATCCTCCCGCGTCGCTTTCCGAAAAGAGGTAATCGTTTTATGGGTAAAAGGATTCAGATCGGCCAAGACGCTTTCACTTTGGCCGTCTCTCCATTCCCCTCCTATGTATTGACGGTTGAGGTCAGTTATTTGAATCATTCAGTCCATCTCCTATCAAACAGTTTTGGGAAAAGTTAGACTACATCTTATGTATCGGCAGTCTTTCAAGAAAATTCAATCTCATGAGTCTTTTGGATATAAAAAAAGATTTTACCGATAAATCGGTAAAATCCGGAATCGATCATCAAACTCTGTTTTCATAAATCTGAAACAGTCTGACATTTGTCTTTTCATCTTTTTTCAGCTGATGTTTAAGGCATGATCACTCAGTAAATTTGTAATTTTGATATACAACAGCAAATTTCTTTTTCTTATTTAGCTTATGTAACTTGATTGTACTGTATATTTCTGATGTAAAAGATGCATATATACCTGAAATACCTAGTTTCCATTTATACGAACCTCTTGCATTCATATCATACCCTACCTTTTCAGCTTTACCGTCAGGAACCGATGTAGAAGAACTTGTGATAATCATTAAAGGATCTATTCCAGATGTTCCACTATCGGATGCATACCTCATTTTCAATCCAAAATTCCCCACTGTATAGTGGTTTCGTAGCACTAAAGATCCTAATGTGATGCCAAGGGATTTCACACTAACCCTACATGTAAATCTTCTAGCACCATATTTTTTTTCGAGTACATTTCCTTTTGAAAAATCATATCCAGAAGTCTTTACTAATTCATCTTCAGTTGACTCTATAACATCGGAAGACTCTAATTCAATAGTCGTCCCCATGCCTAAATCTATTTCTTTATTTTCACCTAATTGAACATCAACTTCACTTAAAGTATTTTGTACTCGCTCTCCTACTTCTTCAAGATATTCAGTCTTCTCCTCATCAGTTGAATCCTCCAAAGCTTGGATAAACTTTTGTTTTTTAACTTGTTTTGATAAATCATCACTTTTATCAATTTCAAAAATTTTTTCTTCCAAACTTAAACCTTGCGTTTTTTCCTTTGCAATGGCAGTCCCATAGGCAGTAGGGAACACTAGCAAAAAGGATACTAATAATAAGAATCTCTTCATTCAAATCACCCTCCGAATAAAGTAATTTTTTTAGGTGTATTTAACTGGAAGTCTATTCAACTATTGTTAATATTATCATGTATAATACTTAGAGACAATAACAAATCGGAAAAAATATACTTTAATTGCATTTATATTAAAATATACTTTTAATTTTATCTTTCTTCTCTATAAAATTTATTTTTTGATTAAAATGTGTTTTAAGATAATGCTCCTTTTTATGATTCACATAATATAACAAATGAATCATTTTTTTGAAAAACACCTTTTTTTTTAGATGCACATGTGTTAAATTATTGTTACATATGAATAAAATAAATGAACCAAACCAATTAATCTTAATTGCAAAGGCACTTGGAAACCCAATTCGCTTACAAATTCTAACCATCTTATCAAAAGGAGGTTGCTATGTTAGTGAGCTTGCACGCAAGTTAGAAATCAATAGGACATTACTTTATTTGCATCTAACCAAGCTCGAGGAGACAGGAATTATATTTAGTGAAATGAAAGTTTCATTAGATGGTAAAGCTCTTAAGTACTATTATCTAAAAGAATTTTCCTTTACGATTGATAATGATTTAATCGAGAATTTGGGGAAACAACAATCTACAGAATGTAAGGAGACTAAAGATGGGGACAGTTGATATTATCACAATTTTAATACCAGTATACTATTTTGTAATGGCAGCACTTGTCATTGCGGGTATCGTTGCCTTAACAAAGGTTGTCAAAAGATATTTAAGGAACGGCAAATTGGCCGAAGAGAAATTGAGACTTGAAAACGAGGAAATAAAGGATATCAAGCAGCGGCTTGAGAAAATTGAAGCCATACTAAAAGACGTAGAATAAAAATTTTCCCAATTCAGTCATCTGTATGATGGGGATTTGTTTGCAATAATCTTCCCCTCAAGATGATATCCAGCTGAATGACTTGATTGGGTGACGGGCTTAATGGTTCGTTTTAATGTACCACTTTAGTGGCAAGCTCAAAGGTCTTTTCTTATTTTTGCTTCCTTTTCTTGACCTTTTCATCTACAAAGGATTCCATATATCCCTTAAATCCCCACGCGACGATATTATCTTCGATCTGATTTCGTATATATGTTTCTATTACTTTTTGTTTCTTCCTACTTTATCTACGTAATATCCAGCACACCGAAAATACCGACTCGTATCTGTATTTCAGATTTGCGTGTCGATCGGAACCCTAGGCCTTGCCTCGGGTTTTCTTTTCCACAAAAAAAGATTTTACCGATAAATCGGTAAAATCCGGATACAAGGGGAACAGCACCATCTTAGTTTTTCTGCGCAAGGTAAACGGTTGTGATCAGCATTGATAAACATTGCAGGATATATAAACCTGTTATTAAGAAAAATGAAAAGGAAATCCCTTGGAAAATAATTGCCAATGTCCAGGCCATTAAAATAGCCGCCATTGTAATGTTCCAGGAGAGCGCCTTAGCCTGATAATTAATTTTCTGCTGGCGTTCATCGAACAGCCTCTCTTTTTTTCCAATCCGTTTGTTCACACTGTATATAATTACGATCCCGAGCACGCCTATTCCTAAACCTGCTAAAGCGATCAGTGTGTTTGTCATCGTTTCAGTCAATATTTTCATCCCCCTCAAAAATAAATAAATCTTCAATCAGACATTCAAAAATTTGAGCCAGTTTATGCGCCAGAACGAGTGAAGGTTTATACTTCCCCTTTTCAAGGGAAATCACCGTTTGCCTTGACACATCGAGCCTTTTAGCCAGTTCTTCTTGTGTCATGTTCAGCGAAGTGCGCTTTTCCTTTATTAACGTTTTCATCTTTCCTCCATCGGAATGTAAAGTTTACTATACGTAAAGTATACTCAACAAAAAATCAGGTGTCAAGTTAACTTTACAAATAAAAAAAGATAGACAAAACAGACTTTCGCCTGTTCATCTATCTTTTTACTTCACGATTTCTTTTTACGCCCCTAAATCGACATTATGGTAAACTTGCTGAACGTCTTCCAAATCTTCCAGCGCGTCAATCAGTTTTTCAAACTGCGCACGCGCATCCTCAGGAAGGGCGACGTCATTTTGCGCGAGCATGGTCAGCTCGGCCACCGTGAACTCTGTGATGCCGGCGTTTTGCAGCGCCTCCTGTACGGCGTGGAACTGATCGGGCTCGGCATAGACGATCACCGCATCGTCTTCTTCTAAAATATCACGGACATCAATATCCGCTTCCATCAATAATTCGAGCGTCTCATCAGCCGTTTTCCCTTCAAAGCCGATGACGGCCGTCGGATCAAACATGTAAGCGACAGATCCGCTCACACCCATGTTTCCGCCGTTTTTGCCAAATGTGGAGCGCACATCGGCAGCCGTGCGGTTGACGTTGTTTGTCAACGCGTCAACGATCACCATCGCTCCGTTCGGCCCGAAGCCTTCATAGCGCAGTTCGTCATAATTTTCTTCAGAACCGCCCTTCGCTTTTTCAATCGCCCGCTCAATAATCGCTTTCGGGACATTGTATGTTTTGGCGCGCTCTAGCACGAATTTCAGGTTCTGGTTCAGTTCGGGGTCGGGCTCTCCCTGCTTTGCCGCCACATAGATTTCGCGGCCGAACTTGGCGTAGATTCGGCTCGTATTCGCATCCTTGGACGCTTTCTTCTCTTTTATATTGTTCCATTTACGGCCCATGATGTAACCACTCTCTTTCAACATTGAATCTTTCATTCACAAAATCTATTATACCGCAGGGCCGGGCGATTTCATCAAATTGATGCATCGAATTTACGACATTTTTTTGGAAATCCGTCTTAAGATGCGAGTTTTCCGCTGTCTTTCTTCTGCTCTTTTTTCAAAACAGTAATGAAAATTCCTGCAATTACAAACACGATTCCGGTTAAATGAACCAGTGTGAATTGCTCCTTCAAAATGACGCCTGAGAGCACAACGGCCGATACGGGGAGAACCGAAGTGAAAATCCCGGAAACGCTCGCCGGCACTTTCGTCACGCCGTTGTACCATAAGTAAAAAGCAAGCACCGTAACAATCAGCGCGTAATAAAGGACATATGACCAATCAAGAAGTCCGGGAACGCTAAAATCAAACGAGACAGCCTCAATGACCGCAAACGGCAGAAAAAACAAAAAACCGAACAAGGAAACAAACGCCGAAATCGCCAATGCGGAAATATGGGGCGACAGCAATTTTGCCATTAGCGTAAACATCGCTTCACCGATCACTGCGGCCGCGATTAACAGATTTCCCATCAATGCATAAGGGCTCCCCGCTTCGCCGCCGGCCCCGAACAGGTTGATCGCCATCACACCGATAACGGCCAGCACGATGCCGGCAGCCATTCTTTTTTCTATTTTTTCTTTTAATAAAAAGAAAGCCAAAACACCGACAGCCATCGGCGTCGTGCTCGTAATAATGCCGCTCTCCATCCCCGTCGTCAGCTTAACCCCATAAAGCATGCAGATGCTGAACAGAAAGACACCCGTAAAAGACTGCAGCAAAAGAACAAAGACATCTTTTTTCGATAGAGCGGGAATGCCTTTCTCAATCCAAAAAAGCAAGATCATTAAAACGGCAGCCGCGATAAAAAAACGAATGCCAGACGACAAAAACACCGGAATCGTCTTCACCATCAGCTTGCCGACAACAACCGAACTCCCGACGATCGCCATGGCGAGAGCCAGAGAAAAATAAACCGACATTTGGTTCCGCATGAGTTTTCTCCTGTCATAATGTATTTAAAATCCTTTTTAAGTTTAACAAAAATAAGGTAAAATTTATTTCTTTTGGAATAAATATTTTCAACTCTTGCACATCAACCAGACAGCATTTTAATCAGTCCGCTTAATTGCGTAATCCCTTTCTTCAGGTCTTCACAGGAAGCAAATGCATATGACAGCCTCATGTAATCGCCTCTTTCCTGCCCGTATATGGCCCCAGAATTAAAGAGAATTCCTTTTGAAAGTGCTTTGGCATAAAGAGTTTTCATCGATACCGGCGGCAATATCTTCAGCCAAATAAAGAAGCCGCCTGCTGGAACGCTCCATTCCGCGAGTCCTTCCAACTCTGTTTCTAACACATGCAACACAAAGCTTCTTCTTATTTTTAGTTGTTCTCTGACGTTTTCCAAATGTTTCTGGTAAAGCCCAGATGTCAGCCATTCGGCTGCGACTCTCTGAGACAGTGAACTCGAGCCGTAGTCCGTCTGCATTTTAATATCTGATAAACGTTCAATGACCGGCTCCGGGCCGACGATCCAGCCGATTCTTAATCCCGGGCTCAACGTTTTCGAAAAACTGCCAATGTATAAGACGCGGCCGTTTTTGTCCATCGCTTTCATTGGAGCAGGCGGCGGTGCATCAATCCATAATTCGCGGTATATATCATCTTCAATGATAGGCAGGTGGTGTTGTTCGCTGAAAGCCAGAATCTCTTCCCTCCGCTTTTTGGACATTAACACTCCGGTCGGATTTTGAAAACAAGGGTTGGTGTACAAAATGGCTCTCGTCCGCATGTTTGGCGTCATCTTGATGCTTTCTGGCATGAGGCCTTCTTCATCCATTTGCAATCCGGCCATCCTCATTCCCGCAGATTGAAAGACATGCAGCGAATAAAGGTAAGACGGCTGATCAAGAAAAACGGTTGATCCGCTTTGCAAAAGCCCCATGGCGATTAACTGCAATGCTTGCAGCGCGCCGGAAACGATTAAGATGGAAGACGGGGAAGCGTGGATGCCGACCGTTTGTAAATAGCTGCTCAACGCCTCTCTTAAAGGAAGATAACCTTTTGGCTCCTCATACCCAAAGGCATCCATGTTATGAGCAACCTTCTCCATCATCTCCTTCATAATGTCCAGCGGAAACAATTCATTTGAAAGTTCGCCTTTGCTGAGCTGTATCAATGTTGAATTCGATTCAGATTGATTAATCTCCTGAACCGTTTTCCGGCTGGGCTGCTGGAATCCGGCTGCCACGTATTTATCCCAATCAGGGGTCGAATGTTTGGCCAACAATGTCCATGTATTGTTTATAACGATCGTGCCTTTCCCCATTCTGCCTTCTATTAATCCATCGGCTATTAATTCTTCCAAAGCTGTAATCACCGTGCTTCTGTTCACAGCGAAATGTTTGGCCAATGAACGCTGACTCGGAATTTTGGTGCCGATCGGCCATTCTCCATTTGCAATCTTCTCTTTTATAAATTGAATGATTTGTTTGTATTTTGGCACGCGGGGCATAAATGGATCTCCTTTTATCGATAAGTGGTTGGGTTTATATTCTCAAAACTGGTTGAAGCCATTTTACCAAACGTCCATTAAGATGGATACACACATTTAAACCGGTTGGTTTTTTTAAAAAGGAGATTGAAAAATGATGAAGAAACAGAGGATGTACATCATGTTGTCATACTGCCTGATGATCGGCTTTTGGGCTTCGGCTTTTCCGGGGATTCGAGTCGGGCTGGAGGATTATACGCCTCAGCACCTCACATTGCTTCGGCTGCTGTCAGGTTCTTCGGCTCTAATATTGCTGGCTGCTGCCGTCCGGATGCGCCTGCCGGAAGCAAAGGACATCCCCATCATTTTGCTGCTCGGTTTTTTAGGATTTTCCGCTTACCACACATTGCTCAATCAAGGCGAGGAAACGGTCAGCGCCGGAATGGCAAGCCTCCTGGTCACGACAACGCCTATTTTTTCAGCATTGTTAGCGAGGCTGTTTTTCGCAGAACGATTTGGTGCAGCGAAATGGCTCGGATCAGGGATCAGCTTTTTAGGCGTCATGCTTATATCACTCGGCGTCGGAAACTTTGAAAACACGGCGGCTGGGGTGTTGTTCATTTTACTGGCCGCGATATGTGAAAGCATCTATTTCGTTTTTCAAGAGCGCTACATTCAAAAATACGGTTTTATCCCTTTTGTTTCATACGCGATTTGGGGAGGAACCATCCCCATGCTGTTCTTTTTGCCCGGGCTATTCGAAGAGCTTTCTCATGCTTCCATTCAATCTACTGCAAGTGTTGTTTATTTAGGATTGCTCCCTACAGTTGTCCCATATTTTGCGCTTGCTTATATCACCTCGTACAGAGGATCTTCAGAGGCCGCGATTTCGCTTTATTTAACGCCAGCCGCAACACTTTTCATATCATGGGTATGGATAGGCGAAATTCCCGCTTTCCTATCACTTGCCGGGGGAATCATAACGATAGGCGGTGTACTGTTTACATACAGAGGAACGAAAAATAGCATTTACAAACTCGAAAAATTTAATTCTGCTTATCTCCAAGAAAACTAGAAAGGATGTCCGGACCCGGGGGCATCCTTTTTCAATGGAATGGGCGCCGCTTGCGAAAACGAAAATTTCCCAATGGATGCTGCAATCTCGTTTTATTTTTTAATCGATCAGTTGTCAGGCAAAGAATGGTTTCACATTAGAAAAAAGCCTTTTTATATGGAAAAGGCTCTTAAACTTTATTTTTCTCATAAACTTGTTTAACCAAATCAACGATATATTCGATATGTTTTTCATCATCGATTTGAATTTCATAATCACCGTTCCCCCAGTGGCCGGTGTTTGCGACATCCCTAAATAAATCCATGGGATCATCTAACTCGCCTCTTTTGGCATTTATCCAAATTTTTAAGCCCTTTTTTAAGAGAAGAACGTCTACCATGTTACGCTTATGAACAGTAAATGCGATATATAGCTTTGTTGCTTTGACAGATATGTTGTCACCCACATTTAAAATCTCTTCTTTTAACTGCTGGTATAGATCAATCACCTCATCAGGCTTACGGACTAGATGATCTTCTTCTGTGAAAACTTTGATTTCCCTGCTCACTTGTTCGATTGCTTCACTTTGATTCGAAATTGTGTTTATCGACCCCGATGCCCCATTTGGTCTGATAGGATTCATTTGTAGCAGGTCATTTTCATACCTTTTGATTTCCCACAATTCCATCGGCAAATCTCTAAAATTAATGGATTCCTTTTGGTGTGTAGTAAACTCAGGCGAAATAAAGATGACCCTTGATTGCGACCAATCGACACTGTTCCTTTTTAAAAGCTTCTCTTGATTTTCATTATATTCAAGAATAAAGTCAGCTTTATTATTAAGCATGATGGACAGATAAGCATAGCCTTGATCTATTACGCTGGAATGTTTCTTGTTTTTATATTCAATAATAACAAACGATTGTGTCTGGTCATCAAATGCTAGCGTATCAATCCGAAATCCGGCGACTCGAAACTCAGAGGCAATGAACTTGAGGCCTAATAATTGCTTTAAATTTTTTTCACATAGGTGCTGTATGTCTTTTTCTTTCTCAAACGGTATTTCCCGGATTTCTTTCATATCTTGATGGTGTAATTGAAAGAGATTCATGGCTGCGCTCCTTACCTTCATTAAGAATGAACAACGTCATTTTCTAAAAGCATCCTCTTCAACAATCCGCTCGGTTTATTCGCGCTGTCTGATAAACAATTCATATCACCCATGACAAGGAGGCTGTCCTTTGCCCTTGAAACTGCGACGTTTAGAAGGCTTTTATTGGCGTCTATGAAAAAGCAGCCGTCATTTTTCCCGTACACCGTCGACATGATGATGACCTTTCTTTCGCCGCCTTGAAAGGTATGGACCGTTCCTACGTCGATAAACGGTTTAACATCGGGTGATAGCGCACGCTTGATGATGCCGACTTGCATTTTAAAAGGGGTGATAATGCCAATGAGACTTTTTGGATCATCTTCATGATATGCATTTCGGATGTTGTAGAAATGCTCATTGATCCATGTGGCGATGGCCCTTGCCTCTATTTCATTATATCGGCTGCCCGCTTTTTTGCTTGACTGGTATGAGTCAACCTGCATATGACCAAGAGGTGGAATCGATAATTGAACAAGCGGATTTTTCTTATCCTCTGCCGCTTTACCTCTCATTGGCTCAAGTTTTCCTCTATACACCAGATTGTTGCAGTATTCAATAATTTCATCATAACAGCGCCTATGTTCGCTCAAAAACAAACCGCGTTGCTGATGTTTTTCGTATTTACAGCTTTTGCACGCTACCCTCATCACACTAGATTCTGACGTATTCAAGCCGAGTTCGCGAAGCTTCTCAAACTGTTCGATCGAAGTAATAACATCATTTGAAAGAGCTAATGAAATATCCAATGTTTCGTTGATATTCCACACCGGTTCAATCTGATAAACATCTCCGACAACAACTGCCCGTTTCGCAAGCGAAAATGAACATGCCGCAATCTCAGGAGTCACCTGTCCTGCTTCATCTACGATTAGTAAATCAATATAATTGTAGAGAAAATGCTCCTTCCCATTGTTATAGGCCAGCAGCATTCGCGGAAGCTGATAAAAAGTCATCACAAAACAAGGGGTCAACATACTTAAATTTGTATAAAACTGATTTAACACATTATCGAAATTTGTGCCTCTTTGTTTTTCCGACAGTCTTTTCTCTAAAAGCCATCTGCACTCATAGTAATGAACTGCTAGCCAAAAAGAGGCGTATTTTATGGTTGTATCTAAAAATTCATTCGCCTTATCTAAAGAAGAAAATGAACCAGGATATTTCTCAAGAATGTTCAGTGATATAAGTTCCACCATTAATTGTTTATATTTTGTGTTCAATTTGCTGACTTGTTGGTATGTCGCATCGACCTGCTTTATTTTTTCTCTCGTCTCTTTTGCTTTTTCGCTATACAGAGAGAGAATTTTATCGAGATTCATTGACTCATCAATAAATTCTTCATCCGGCTGAATAAAATATCTGACATAACTGACTAATTTGCTCTTGAAGAACGGCAGAAACTTGAATAAGCGAACAAAGAACGGCAAGTTTGAAAAGTGCGTCTGCCACTCTTTTATTCTTTGTTGTATCGATTGAAACGTGCTTTCCCACTCGGTTTTTTCCTCGGTCAATTGCGTCATGTATGTATCTAAAGAAACGCCTTTGGGAGCTATTTGATCATATTCGGAGAATAAGGATAAAACTTTTTGTCTGATTTCTTCAAGCGCTGTTAACCGATTTGAAATCGTTTGCTCACATTGCTTAATATCAGTATGGTTTGTTTCAAAATATCGACTGCATTCTTTGAGCATCTTTTCGGTTGATCGCTCAATGTTCTCGTTGCTTTCAACTTCGTCAAAAAAGTTTTCTCCCCGAGGGTTCGTATATTGAAATCCTTTTTCTTGCGCCTCTTTCTCCTTGCTGCCGGACGGAAAATAAACAGCAAAGCTGTCGACTCCTTCGATCCATCGCTGCTCTAAATGATTGTTTTCCCATTTTGGTTTAATCTTTCCGAATGATTCAATAATATTGGTTACTGCCTGATTGTTTGTTGATGAAGCGACAATGACAGGAGGATCTTCCTTTTTTAATGCTCGTTCGACATAAAGATTGGCAACGAGCGACTGCAATAACGTCGTTTTCCCCGTACCCGGCGGACCGTTGACTGCAAGAATTTCTCCATCTTCCATATTGTTGAAATGGTTCAGGCACTCCCTTTGCGATGGCGACAAAGGATATTCCCCGCCCATTTGTCCGACATGCTTCTGCATTTCTGACATCCGGTTTGGAATAAGCGGCGATAAAGAAGTGAATTTTTGGTTGATAAAATTTTGATAAAGCTGCAGATGATTCGGCTGGCTGGATAAAAGGTGATCATATAACTTTAATATATTTCTGGTTGCATTGATGGAATCATCCTTAAAGATATAAACATTTTTCTCTAATTCTATTTCTTTAACTGTATTTGAAGTTATTTCGGTTTCTGTAACTGACTCATACATATCTTTTGCAAACTCAAAATAGCTTTTCCAAGTGAGGTTGCTTTCCAACCTCTGATAATTGTTGCTCATATATTCATCAAAGTCATTGACATAGCCGATCGCAAGCTCTTCGTCAATGATTGGATGAAGATTCTCTCTCGGAATCCATGGATATTTGTCTTCTGAAGGCAACAACATACCATTGGCAGTCAAAACTGCCGGGATATAAAGAATTCCGGTCATATCTTCAATATTTGTCTCAACCCTTTGCTGCACGTCGAATTTCGTCTTGATCGTCTTTGCCACAACGATAACATCGAGTTTACCGGAGACATTTTTGTGGTCTGAAAGTACCGCGTAGTACTTACTGTCTATCTTTCCTTGTATAAGGCTATTCAAATCTGAAATCATAAAACGACTGTTTTTAAAGTTAATTTTTAGTTTCGCAGCGACACTATCGCGAAAATACTTGGTTACAGTTTGGGATGCCATCGCTTTTCCTCCTGATGTGTAAAAAAAACATGATACTGGTAATAACATTAAGTAGTAACAATTATATCCTAAATGAATATATGGATAAATAACTGGCTTTACAAAAATATAGGAAAATAAAAAAGGATGTCATCATATAATATGAGACACCCTTCTTAGGCAAATCTTTGATCAAACTCTAAATCGCTTCCGCTAAAATGATAAACCGGTACTGTGTGACATCAAAATAACCCTTTTCTTCAATCATTTTATGAATCGCGTACAATTCATCCGTGTATTGATCCACTTCAAAACCGGGCGCCTGCCAGGGAATGGCTTTTAAGTAATAGACCAGAGCCCCAATATCATAAAACCTTTGAGTCGGACACTCTTCCCTGCTTTTTAAAACCTTAAAATCATGTTTTTCTATTTCTTTTAACGCTTTTTCCAAGTTCCAGTCCTTAAATTCTTCATTTAGCGGCACACCAAGTTTTTCATTGATTTCTTCGCAATCATGCCCGCCGACTTGCTGAGTGAGAAACAGTCCTCCTTTTGAAAGGATTCTCCTCACCTCTTGTGCTGAATATGACTCGTGTTTATTGATGACCAGGTCAAATTGGCCGGATTCAAATGGAAGATCTTCATCATCATCAATTTGGACGACCTGAACCCCTAAAGGCGTCAATCGTTCCTTTGCAACTGGCACATTGGGCAAATAGCATTCAGTAGCGTATGCTGACGAAGGAAACGGCCCCAATTTCGATAAAAATTCTCCGCCGCCTGTCCCCATATCGAGCATGGATTTGGAATCTTGAATAAGAGACAGAGCCATGCTTCCGTATGACCATGAAAGCAGGTCGCTTTTCATTCTTCCCGTATCGTCAATGAAAGAAAAATCCCAGCCGCTGAAAGGCTTATCTGCGTGTTTTAAATATGAAAGAAATGTTTTGTCATTCATAGTATCCCCCTCCAATTTTAATGTTTAAATATGTTTTAAACGATTGGAGGGCCTCTCGCGAATTTGGAAGGTTTTTATATTTCATGCTCTTGTAGATTCACTGTAATCGCACCCCATTTCATGGCTTTAAAAAAGAAGCCTGTAAAAGGACTTCAGCAAATATTAACCTCCAACCGGCAGCTCAGCTGTTTGAACGCCGCCTGACGCCTGATTGTGGCTTTGGGATAAAGCAGCTCCGCCTAAGACCATAGCAGTTAACGATAAGCAAAGAATCAATTTTTTCATGACAATACCTCACTCCCTAATGATCTCATTTTGTTTTCGGCTTTCATGAATATTTTAACAAATTCCAGCGCTTCCTTGAAATCTCCTTTTTTCTCAAAATAGCTTGAGATGAGCAATGAAAGGTCGCAAACACCGTCTAAATCATTCATCTCGTCCAAGGAATCGATGTCGTCTTTGATGCTTTTTACGTTTTCATGGCAATACAGCTCATACATAATATTTATTTTCTTTTCATAATGCTTATTCCCGTGTTTCTCTAATTCCTCCTGTCCTTTTTTATAATAGAACAGGGCCGCTTCTGTTTCGCCGATTTTGAAAAACTCTCTGATCAGCATGTAAAGCGAGTTGATATAGTAGCTTGACTCGCACCATTCGGCATTGCTCAACGCATGCTGGACGGCGAGAATGCATTCCTGAGACCGGCCGGAATTGGAATATAGAATGCTGATATTGTGGTGAAGCATCGCTTCTAAAAATGAATCGTCAATTTTTTTGGACATTTCGATCGATTCTTCAAAGTACTTCTCCGCATCTTTAAAGCGCTGCATCTGCATGTAATTTGTCCCCATTACAACCTGGGAAATCGCCAGCTTTTTTTCGTACCCGTCATGCATTTTGTAAATATTCATCGTGTCTCTCGCATAATTGAGAGAAACCGCATTTTGCCGGAGAGACATATACAGCCATGATACTTTAAAATAAAACTCGGCCGCTTCGATCTGATCGGGCACCTTCGCCAGTTTTTTCTCGGCAACCTTGTACAGGCTGATCGCCCGCTCAACATTCTTGTTGTACGCTTCATGCATCGCCTCAAAAAAGTAGAAATAGTAATCGATCATATGATCCGTCTGCTCGATGCACTCGATTTGCGAATCATTAAAGTAAGACTCCCGCGGCAGCCGCTCTCCCCTCGCATCATAAAGCATCATTCGGTACCGCTCCTCAAGAAGCGAAAAATAAGCCAGCACATTCTGATCCTCTTCCATCCCGGAAAACATCGACTTCGCCTCATCAAAAAGATGCTTTGCCTGCTCAATATCATGCTTTTTAATAGCCAAATGGAATTCGTTCAACACCCCCGCAACCACTTCTGAAGCGACCTTGCTCATGCCGAACCCCCTCTTTCTCTTTAAGATTGTTCTCTATCTGTAAAATGATCTTATCACATGTGTAAATTTTTGTAATGACCTTTTGTCAATTAGTGATATGTTTTTGTCAACAATTGAAAAAGCCTTTTGTTGTCAATTTTAACTGTTGGTATAGATCAATCAACTCATCTGGCCTATAAACAGAAATGCTCCTTCTTTTTCAAAAACAAGAAACCACTCGCCTTCCACAAAGGCAAGTGGTTCTTCATTTATTTTAATTGCTGATAAGAAATCAATCGATGAATATGGACTCCCAAGTATGTTAGTTCATCGTTCGGAATGACGATTCCGTGTACCTGTTTGATATAATCCTTGATTTTGAAAGCTACATCCATTGCTTGCGGATATAAATTAGCAATTTGCTCAAACAATTCATTCTCCTGATTTGCCAGCAATTTATCAGCGTAAAATCTTTCAACAAAAAATTTAACGTGTGTGATAAATCGGCTGTAATGAATATTTTCTTGATCCCATTTCATATTTAGTGTGTACCGGACAAGATTGACTATGCTCCCGATCATTTTTGCATACTTCATTCCATTTTTTGATTCTGTTTCTTCACCTAATGCATTAATTAAGTGGAACGCAATATTTGCCGCTTCCTCTTTCGGTAATTGGATCCCCAGTTTTTCATTGATGAGCTGCAGTGCATAATTCCCTGCCTCAAACTCTTCTGTATAGTAGTTTTTAATTTCCCAGTAGACGCGATTCGTAATATTGATGTTCTTTTTATAACGCTCTACTGCAAAATTTAAGTGATCCATTAATGTGAAGTATACACCGGAATTTAGCTTTGTTTTTAATTTTCCTTCTGCATAATGAACAATTTGCTGTGTCAATTCAATAAATTCTTGCGGTATTGAATCCAACAGTTGAAGAAATTCTTTTGCCTTCATATTGTCTACTGGCATAAACACTTGATCAGCTTGTTTTTCTTCAATCATATGCCCAGGTTTTCGTCCGTAACCGATACCTCTGCCGCATAAAACCATCTCCTGTCGGTTCTGATCTTCAGCCAGTACCACACTCGAGTTTAAAACCTTTTTTATTTTAAACATCGCCATCACCTTTTCATGAATGCGGTTTTTTAGTCTAATACTTCTCCATTTGACTCGATCACTTTCTTATACCAGTAGAATGAATCTTTACGTGAGCGCTTCAATGTCCCGTTGCCATCGTCATCTTGATCAACATGGATAAATCCATATCGTTTGGACATTTGAGATGTTCCCGCACTAATAATGTCAATGGATCCCCAGCTGGTATATCCGAAGAGATCTACACCTTCTTCAATGGCTTCTTTCATCTGACGGAAATGTTCTCTGAAATAGTTAATACGATAATCATCATGGATCGATCCATCGCTTTCAACAACATCTTTCGCACCCATGCCGTTCTCCACAATAATGAGAGGTTTTTGATAGCGATCATACAATTCAATGAGCGAAATTTTTAAACCGACCGGATCGATTTGCCAACCCCAATCTGTTGAAGGCAAATAAGGGTTTTTCACACCGCGAATCGTATTGCCATCTGTTTTTTCCAGCCCTTCTTGTGCAGATTCTGTCAGGGACATATAGTAGCTAAATGAAACGAAGTCTACCGTATGTTCTTTCAAAATGGCAAGATCGTCCGCTTCCATCTTAATATTGATATTTTTTCGTTCCAGCATGCGTTTGATCAATGGCGGATATTCGCCAAACACTTGAACATCTGCATAGAAATAGTTATCAAGGTTTTGCTTCAGTGCGCGTTCTACATCATTCGGATGACAAGTGTGCGGATATGTCGTGAGTTTCGTTAGCATACATCCCACCTGACTGCCGGGAATGATGCGATGACAATCTGCAGTCACAAGAGCGGATGCCACAAATTGATGGTGCAATGCTTGATAAACCGTTTCCTCTATTTTCCCTTCAGGACAGCGATCAGGAATGATTCCCGCTGTAATGAAAGAATGGCGATGTATACTGTCAATTTCATTAAAGGTAAGCCAGTATTTTACGACATCTTTATAGCGTTCAAAACACACATTTGCGAACTTCACAAAGAGATCGATCACTTTTCTTTCAACCCATCCGTTGTATTTCACACTAAGTGCTAATGGCATTTCATAATGTGACAGAGTCACGATCGGTTCAATGTTATGTTTTTTCATTTCTTGAAACAGACGATCATAAAACTGAAGGCCTTTCTCGTTCGGCTCAGCTTCTTCTCCTGTCGGGAAAATTCGGCTCCATGCAATCGATATACGCAATGTTTTGAAGCCCATTTCTGCAAAGAGAGCCAAGTCTTCTTTATAGTGATGATAAAAGTCAATCCCTCTGCGCTTCGGATATTTTTTTACGTCCGGGTCTTTCATTGCGCGTTCAATGTTTTCAGAAGTAACAGCAAGGTGTCCTTCGTAATCTTCTACACTCAAATTCGAACGGTACATGGCAATATCTGCAACAGACGGTCCTTTTCCATCAACATTCCAAGCTCCTTCTGCTTGGTTTGCGGCAATCGCACCGCCCCATAAAAAACCTTTTGGAAATCCTTTTGTCTTTGTCATCATGATTACCCTCCTAATTGTGTAACAACCATCAATGTATCTTGACGATTGACCTCTTTTAATTGCGTTACTTTTATATCATATTGATCCGTATTCGTAATAACTGCTAGTGTAACTGGATCATAACCTGCTTCTTTAATTTTTTCTAGGTCAAATTGAATGAGCAGATCACCTGCTTTGACTTTGTCTCCTGCTTGCACCAATGGTTTAAAGAACTTGCCCTCTAGCTGAACGGTGTCAATCCCAATATGGAAAAGAACCTCAACTCCGTTTGCTGTTTTCATGCCGAGCGCATGATTTGTTTCAAAGAGAAGTGAAATCTCGCCATCTACCGGTGCATATAGTTCACCCTTTGAAGGAATAATGGCAATTCCTTCTCCCATTACCTTTGAAGAAAATATGTCATCTTCTACATCAGATAGTGAAATCATTTGACCGATGACTGGACTTTTGAATGTCTCATCTGCGCCAAGTTTTTCAGCGAAAACACCTTGCTCTGCTTCTTTTTCCGTTTCTTCTGTCTTTCGATCTTTTCCTAAAATAAAGGCGGCAGCAAAAGCAACAACAAATGAGATGGCAAAACCGATAACTGCAAACATGAAGTTGCGTGGAAGCTCGTCAGATATAAACATCGACATACTTGCAAGACCAGGTCCAACAAGAACAAACGCTTGAAGTCCGACAAGTCCAATGAAGATGCCGCCGATGAAAGAACCGATCATGACACTGCTAAGCACACGTTTATTTTGCAGTGTCACCCCGTATAATGCAGGTTCGGTAATCCCAAAGAATGCGGAAATCCCTGCAGAAATGGCAGTTGAACGAAGCACTTTATCTTTTGTGCGAAGGGCAATTGCGAAACACGCCCCACTTTCAGCGAGATTGTGTGCAAGTGACGCAGGCAAGTAGAGTGCTTCTTTTCCGAGATTGCCCATTGTTGTTACAGCGTACGGCACCATCGCTTTGTGCATCCCTGATGCGACCATAAATGGAAGGACTGCTGCCAGAATCGCAACCGCAACCCAGCCCACTTTGTCAAACATAGCAAGGATGATTGCTGTGAAGCCTTGCCCTGCTGTAAAACCGATTGGTCCCAGCAGCAGGAGAGTGATCGGAACTGTCATAACCAATGACATCATCGGTACGAAGAAAATTCGAATGGGTTTTGGCGAAATACGAGTAAACCATTTTTCCATCTGTGCATACAACAGGACAGATAAAATCGCCGGAAACACCTGATAGGCATACGCAATATTTTTCACATCAAATGAAAATAATTGAGCGCCTTCTGTCAGCATAGCCGCCATGTTTGGCAGAATAAGAGCGCCGACTGCCGATAATGCAACAAGCGGATTCACTTTTAATTTATTGGCTGTCGTCACGGCTACCAGCAATGGCAGGAAGTAAAGCGGCGCATCACCAACCATATTTAAAATTTGATACGTTTGCCCTTTGGCATCCATTAATCCGAATAACGAGAAGAGGAGGAGAAACGATTTTAAAATCCCTCCACCCGCAATGGCTGGAACAAGCGGTTGAAAAACGCCGACAATGAAGTCTAATAGTACAGTCCCCGCTTTTCGCTTTTCCTTCGGCTGATGGGAAGACACACTTTGTTCAGAAGGTGATCCTCCGAGGAGGCCGGTCAATTTCTCATAGACTTCAATGACATCGTTTCCAATCACAACCTGGCATTGGCCCGACATACGGACAGCGATGACACCTGGTGTTTTCTCAAGTGCCGGCACATTCGCCTTGTTTTGATCAATCAATGTAAAACGGAGTCGTGTCGAACAATGCTCCAAGTGGGCAATATTCTCTTTACCGCCTACATGCTGCAATACGTCTCTTGCTGTTTGTGTATAATTCATTGTTTCTCCCCCTTTTCTGAAACATGAGACCTATATTTAGGCAATAAAAAAAGGACCTAAACCGACAAATTAAAAAATTTATCGGTTTTAGATCCTGCCTGCATGACCAGTCACATGTCTAATTTATCAATATTGGATTTGATTAAAGTATATATCGGTTTGATGAAAGCGTCAACATTTATTTTGGTTTTTTAAAAGAAGTAAATTTCTTGGTCGAATGGCCTGCATTTTATTCCTAATAGCGAGCATGAACCATCCTCAAGCACCCGAAAATCGCGCACCAAGGTTCCAGGGTTACAAGATACATAAACTGCAAGCCTCGGTTTTATCTCAATAATGGTCCACAGCAAAACATCATCCGACATCACTCCTCAAGCAGCGAGAAGTAGATTCTAATTCTCTTCCATCTCGAAAAACATTGACTTCGCCTGTGCAATATTTATACTTTTTAATTGTCAAAAGGACTTCGTTTAACACCCCCGCAACCACTTCTAAACCGACCTTGTTAATGCCGAACCCCTCTTTCCCTTTAAGATGTTATCTATTATTAAAATGATCTGTAATAGCCTTTAGTATTAGGTTAAACAGCAAAAAGCCTTGGTACGCTTGACCAAAGCTTTTAATCTGAGTCTAAATATTCGATATTTCATATATTCGTTTAAGTTCTGAAAAGGTAATTTCAATTCCTATCTTTTTCAAATGATCCTTCCGCTGATCGTACAATTTTTTCAACAGTTTTTCCTTCTCCTCATCTTGACCATAATGAATAAGACGATGACAGTATGGGCATAGGCTTACCAAGTTTGCCAGTTGATCTAAGTCATATTTGAACTCCTCTTGCTTGGCGATAGGGACAAGATGATGACACTCAACATAAGGCATGTTGGTAGATTTAGAGATAAAAGTTTTGTGGGAATGGTCAATTTCACAAGTATAATTTGAAAGCATCATAGCTTTTGATGCAAGACTTGCATTTCTTGTCCATTGCCTTTGACCACCTTGATTAATGATAGCTTGCGGACGTTCTCTCTTTTGATTGATTTCATATCCGATATTCGAATTCTCGGATATGATGAAGGTTTGAGCCGCTATCTGATACTCCTCTTCGTTAACCCGGTCTTCTAAAAATTGGCCGTCTTCCTGGGACAGAATAAAATCATTAAACTGTTCTATCGATCGATGTCCGATAAGGCCTTCTATTTCTCTGTATGTAACTAATAGTGCTTGTAAATCGCTTAAAATGTCTTCTGAACTCGGAAAATTGCTTATATCATAAAAACGACCACATACATGTCCTAACTCATATCCCCTCGCAAGATTACCTTCACCCTTTAAATTGATATTTGAAAGATTCATATTTTGAGGTATGGTATTTAGTTTTTCTCTAATAATAGAAGCTGTTTTTTGGATTTTGGCCCTACCTATCTTTGTACCATACTTCTCCTTGAAATATGTCCACCCCTGATACAAACTAACATAAACACCATTTCCATCTGCTCTAAATAAGTAAACAATATAGTAGCCTCTTGTCGCCGAAGTCGTTAAGTTCTTTAGAAAAATTGAAACCCAAGGAATCTCAGCCCAACGGCCTTTTCCAACTGAACCTGCTACATGATATATATTAGGATCTAAGTCAACAACTTTAAAAAGAGTATCCTTTATTTCATGACAAATAAGGTGTGACAAAGGATGTCCTTTAAACTCCTCATTTTTTGCTTGCTGATATGTTGATAAAACACGCTTCATTTGTTCACTAACCGTTAGTTGATTCGAGATTTTCTGTTCTATTTTGATACACCTCTTTATTAAGAAAGGCTAGGACTTTATGCAAGAAATGGAACCTTCATATAACATTATAAGCCTCTCCTGGATTAGAGAGGCTTATGTTTTTAAATTTTTATTTATCTTTTTTGAAAAGTACAGCCACACACTCCACATGGCTCGTATGCGGAAACATATCAACAGGCTGCACCTCAAGCGTCTCATACCCGCCATCCTCCAGCACCCGCAAATCGCGCGCCAAGGTTCCCGGGTTGCACGACACATAAACAACCCGCTTCGGCTTCATCTCCAAAATCGTCCGCAGCAACGCCTCATCGCAGCCTTTGCGCGGCGGGTCAACGACTAGCGTGTCAGCCGTAATGCCTTCCTTATACCACTTTGGAATCACGACCTCAGCTTCGCCAACTTCAAACTCAGCGTTCTCAATACCGTTCAACTCGGCATTCCGCTTTGCGTCCTCAATCGCTTCCGGTACAATTTCGACGCCGTATACTTTTTTCGCCTGCTTCGCCAGAAACAGCGAAATCGTGCCGATGCCGCAGTAGGCGTCGATGACGGTTTCTTCGCTGTTCAGTTCGGCGTATTCAAGCGCTTTGTCGTAGAGCACTTTTGTTTGCTCAGGGTTGACTTGGTAGAACGATCTGGCGGAGATGGCGAATTTGATGCCGCCGATTGTGTCGTAAATGTATTCTTCTCCCCAGATGACGGTTGTTTCGTCGCCGAAGATGACGTTTGTTTTTTTCGGGTTGATGTTTTGGACGATCGATTTGACGTGCGGGAATGCCGCGGTGATCTCCTCGACGATTTTCGCTTTGTGCGGGAAGTCGTTTGTCCTTGTGATGAAGACGACCATCATTTCGCCTGTGACGGCGCCGTATCTGACCATGATGTGTCTGAGCCAGCCTTTGTGGCGTTCTTCGTTGTACGCTTTGATGCCGTATTTGCCGCAGATCTCTTTGATTGCTTGAACGACGCGGTCGTTTTCCGACTGCTGGATCAGACATTCGTTCATGTCGATGATTTCATGGCTGCGCTGCTGGTAGAAGCCTGCGATCAGACCGCCTTCTCTTTCACCGACAGGGACCTGCGCTTTGTTTCGGTAGTTCCACGGGTCTTCCATGCCGAGGGTCGGGTGGACGGTGATCCGGCTTAAATCGAGCTTGCCGATGCGCTCAAGCACGTCTTTGACTTGCTTCTGCTTGTATAGAAGCTGGCCTTCGTAGTTGATGTGCTGAAGCTGGCAGCCGCCGCACTGCTTATAGATCGGGCACGGCGCGTCCGTGCGAAAACGGCTTTCTTCTTTCAAGTCGATGAGGCGGCCGAAGGCGAAGCCTTTTTTGACCCGGGTCACTTTGATCTGCGCCTTTTCGTTAGGGAGTGCGTTCGGCACGAAAATCGGGAAGCCGTCGACTTTGGCGACGCCGGCTCCTTCGTGTGTTAAATCTTCAAATACGACATTGTAATATTCATTTTTTTGAACGGGGGCTTTTTGTTTCATCTTTTTCACCTGCTATAAGAAAAACTTGGCCAGCTCTTTAGACCAAGTTCAATCATCCAATTTTCTCGCTTTTTCTTTTGACATGACGACATCGATATGGCGGTAGAGGTTTTCGAATTCGCCCGGCAGTTCGCCGCCGTATTCGCCGTCAAGGTTGAGGAGCATTTTGTCTTTGACCGTCACTTTGACGCGGTTTGCTTTCGTGTAGATGATATGCTCGTCATTGATATGTTCGCCGCGGAGGGCAAGTCCGACAAGTCTGATGAATTCGGCGAGGTTTGCCCGTTTTAAAATGACGAGGTCAAACATGCCGTCGTTCAAGCTTGAGTCTGGAGCGAGCTTCTCAAAGCCGCCGACGGAGTTCGTCAGCATGACGAGAAACAGCATCACTTCTCCTTCAAACAGCTTGCCGTCGTATTCGATTTCGACCTCGGTCGGCCTTAGCGAAGGAAGGAGCATTTCCATTCCTTTCAAATAATAGGCGAGGTGACCGAGCATCGTCTTCAATTTGCTTGGTACGTCATATGTCAGTTCGGTGAGGCGTCCGCCGCCGGCAATATTGATGAAATATTGGCCGTTGACGCGGCCGATGTCAATCGGACGGGCTTCTCCCTCTAGTATTGTGTTTACCGCCTTCAAAATATCCTCGCGCGGAATGCCGAGCGCTCTCGCAAAGTCATTCGTCGTTCCGACCGGAATGACTCCGAGCTTGGGACGGTGTTCCAACGGCGCCAGTCCGTTGATGACTTCATTTAATGTGCCGTCTCCTCCGGCCGCAACAATCAAGTCAAATTCCCGCTCAGCGGCGTTTCTGGCGGCCTGTACGGCATCCCCTTCCCCTGTTGTCGCATGGCAAGACGTTTCATAGCCTGCCTGCTCGAACTTCTGCAGAACTTGGGCAAGGTTTTTTTTGAAGATTTCGCGTCCGGAAGTCGGATTGTATATGATTCGTGCACGTTTCATGTTTTCATCATCCTATTAGAGTATCCGTATCATTTCTTTACCAACAACCTTTAATTATACTAGTTGTTGAAAAAATCGCAACAAAATGGGTTTTATTATTTGTTTAATTTTAGATAAAATGCCCTAATTCATGGTAAAAAAGACTTCGGGATCTAATTGATGTAAAATAATTAATATTAAGAAAAAAGGAGATGTTGCTGTGAAAAAGCCCGTTTATTTTAACCATGACGGAGGCGTCGATGATCTCGTCTCTTTATTTCTGCTATTGCAGATGGAAGATGTCAAATTGATCGGAGCATCCGTCATACCGGCGGATTGCTATTTGGAGCCGGCTCTCAGTGCCAGCCGAAAAATCATTGACCGCTTCGGTTCGTACCAGGTCGAGACTGCGGCATCCGATTCGAGAGGGGTGCATCCGTTCCCGAAGGAGTGGCGCATGCACGCTTTTTATGTCGACGCCCTGCCGCTTTTAAATGAAAAAGGCGAAGTCAGGACCCCGGTGTCAGACCTGCCCGCCCACCTTCATCTCATTGAATGCGTCAAACAGAGCCCCGAACCGGTGACGCTGCTGTTCACCGGCCCGCTGACAGACTTGGCGAGGGCGCTTGAGGAAGAGCCTGAGATCATCAAACACATTGCAAAGCTTGTCTGGATGGGCGGCACTTTCCTTGAGAAAGGAAATGTGGAAGAGCCTGAGCACGACGGGACGGCGGAATGGAACGCCTTTTGGGACCCTTACAGCGTCAAGACGGTGTTCGAACGCGATATTCAGATCGAAATGGTCGCGCTTGAAAGCACGAACCAAGTGCCATTGACAAATGATATCCGCTCCCATTGGGCGAGCCTCAGAAAGCATGTCGGGATCGATTTTATCGGCCAGTGCTATGCGATGTGTCCGCCGCTTGTCCATAACGAGACGAATTCGACATACTACCTTTGGGATGTGCTGACGACACTGACGCTCGGCACAGTCGATATGACACGCTCGCGCAGCGTCAAGGCGGTTGTCCATACGGAAAGCCCGCGCCAAGGAACGACAGAAGAGCATCCTCGCGGCAGAATGGTCAAAGTCGTCGATCAAGTCGACAGGGATCAATTTTTTGCGTATTTTGAAGAGTTGATGAAAAAAGCCGATCGTATTCCATCTTTATAAAAGGAGACTTTCCATGATGAAAAAAGGGACAAACATTTACATCAGACCGCTCACGGCTGAAGACGCCGAGGCTTGCCTTGACTTGCAGAACGCAAACCGCCCGTTTTTTGAACAGTTTTCAATGGAGCGGAACGAAGAGTTTTATACAATCGAAGGACAACAGAAGAGGCTTCAAAGTTTATATGAAAATATGCAGAACGATGTAGATTATTATTTTGGCATCTTTGATCCTGCAAACGATACGCTGATCGGAACGATCAACCTTTTCCAGGTACTGCGCGGCTCCTTGCAAAGCGCCTTCATCGGCTATTTTTTGGATCAGAAACACAACGGCAAAGGCTACACGACAGAAGCCGTCAAGCTGATGGTCGAGTTCGCCTTTCAAGATCTCAAGCTCCATCGCATCGAAGCCGGCGTCATGCCCCGTAATCTTGCCTCGATCCGGGTGCTGGAGAAGGCGGGCTTTCACAAAGAAGGCATCGCCCGGAAAAACGTTAAGATCAACGGAAAATGGGAAGACCATCAGCTGCTGGCGGTAATCAATCCGAATAATTAACCGCTTCTTTTGGGGCTGGAAAACGAAATCAGCAGCATTAAAAAAGCTTGTCGATGAAGATCATTCCAACCTTTATCGACAAGTTTTCATCTGCTTTTTGTCTCTTTCATGATGCTGAAAATGACTAAGGTGATAACACTTGCACATACAATATAAAATAAAACATCAGTCACAGGATTTCTTATATTTTTCAAGAGAAAAATGACTCCGATCAACACGATCGGTATGATCCAGGTGAGCCGCTTTACGGCTTTGGGGCTTGGTTCGTTGTTTCCTTTCGATTCCATTCAGTGCCTCCTCTGAAGTTGCCTTTTTTAAACAAAGCATAACACAGGATATATTTGTTAAACACCGACGATCGTCTCATCAAAGAAAAAACCCCTTGGAAAGGAGCAATCCAAGGGGTTCATGTTTTATCGACTTACTCTTCTTTCATACCCGGTTTTTTCCGGCGGAATTTCGCCAGCACTTCGTATACGATCGGTACGATCAGCAGGGTAAGGAGCGTCGAACTGATCAAACCGCCGATAACGGTGACGCCGAGTCCTTTTGAAATGACCTGGCTGCCGCCTTCAAATCCGAGCGCCAATGGAATCAGGGCGCCGATTGTGGCGATGGCCGTCATCAGGATCGGACGGAGCCTTGTAGAGCCGGCTTCAAGGAGCGCTTCTCTCGTTGAGAGCCCTTCCGCTTCCTTATGGATGACGCGGTCGATTAAGACAATTGCGTTTGTGACGACGATTCCGATCAGCATCAGCATTCCGATCATTGCGTTCAGGCTGATCGTTTCTCCTGATACGTATAGTCCCACCAAGGCGCCGATAATCGTAAACGGTAGCGAGAACAGGATCGCAAATGGCGCCAGTGCTCCGCCGAAGGTAATCACAAGCACGAGGTAGACGATCGCGACCGCCGCAAGCATCGCGAGTCCGAGTTTTGTAAAGGAATCTTCGATATCAGCGGATACGCCGCCTGTATCGATTGTGACGTTGTCATGCAGCTCGATCTTGTCGATGTTTTTCTGTACGTCGACTGATACGGCTGTGACGTTGTCAGATGTGACTTCCGCCGTGACATCGGCATAGATTTTGCCGTCGCGTTTTGAAATCGTGTCAGATGTCGTGCCTTCTTTCACTTTCGCGACATCGCCGATTTTTACTTCCTGGCCGGTCGGAGTTGTGATTTTCTTGTTTTCTAAATCTTTGACACTCTTATAAGTTTCTTCTTCTGTTTTAATCGTGACATCAAGATCTTTTCCGTCTTTTTTCACGGTTGTAAGCGGCGCCTGCGATGTTTCTTTCATGAGCGCCTGAGAAATCTGTGATGCCGTTAACCCGAGTTTGCTTAATTTCTCCTGGTCAGCGACAAAAGTAAATTCGTCATATGTGCTGGACAGGCCTGAGTTTACGTTCTTCAGGTCTTTTTGGTCTTTCATAATCTTTTCGATCTCTTTTACAGTGCCTTTAATCTCTTTTTCTGAATCTCCGTACACATAATACGTTAACTGATTGTTATTGCCTGAAGAGCTGAAATCCTGGGTTTTCCATTCTCCGCGTTTGGATTGCTTCTGAATGTCTTTTAGGACGTTGTCTTTTTCTTTATCAAAATCAGGTGTGTCTTCCTCATATTTGATATAGAACAACGCGCCGTTTGAGCTTCCGCCCATCAGCGGATTTCCCGCTCCTAACGTATATTGAACCGTATCGACGTGTTTGCGGTCCAATAGGACTTTTTCAGCTTTTTGCGCTTCTTTTTCAGCTTCTTTTTTCGTTTCTCCAGGTTCAGGAGTGTATGTGATTTGCACCATTTTATCTTTTGTAGCAGGCAAGTAGCTCGCTCCGATTAGCGGCACGAGGAACAAGCTTCCGACCAGCATCAGAACCGCGATGATCGAAGTGATCCATTTATGGCTGAGCGACCAATTCAACACTTTTTTGTAGAAGTTGGCCAGTACCCCAGGCTTGTGTTCTTTCGCCTTCACCGGCGCACCTGTCAACGACTTTTTGAAGAGGGTGTGCGCAAGCATCGGCACGAGCGTGATCGCGATCAGCAGGGATGCGGCAAGCGCGAATACAATCGTTAAGGCAAACGGCAGGAACAATTCCCCGATTTGACCGCCGACGAGTGCGAGCGGCAGGAATACCGCGATCGTCACGATCGTTGATGACATGATCGGCATGAACATTTCCTTCGTCGCTTCGCGCACGAGCGCTTTTCCGCGTAGCGGCTCATCTTTCAGCCTCATGCGGCGGTAAATGTTTTCAATGACGACGATCGAGTCGTCGACAACCCGTCCGATGGCGACTGTCATGGCGCCGAGCGTCATGATATTCAGCGTGATATCAAGCTGGTTCAAGACGAGCAGTGCGATTAACAATGACAATGGAATCGAAATGACCGAGATTAATGTTGATTTAATATCCCTTAGGAATAAGAGAATGATCACAACCGCAAAGATCGCTCCGAAAATCGCTTTGCTCAGCATCGTCTCGACCGACTCGGTGATCGGTTCGGCTTGATCGTATGTCGAGCTGTATTTGAAGCCTTTGTGGTCTTTTTTGAATTGTTCGAGTTCAGCTTTTACGTTGTCGGCTACCTCGACGGTATTGGCGTCGTTTGCTTTAATGACGCTGATGCCGATGCTGTCTTTACCATTGGTTCGTGAAATGGATTCGGCTTTTTTGACATCTTTGATCGTTGCGATGTCAGACAGCTTAACCGTCGGGATTCCCGCGCTTTGCTGAGCTTGTCCGGCGCTCTGTGCTCCGGCTTGAGCCTGCGCGCCCTGGGCCGCTTGCGCACTTTGCGCTCCGGCTTGCGCGCTTGCGCCTCCAGCAGACGCCGCTGGAATTCTCATATTTTTCAAGTCTTTAATTGTTTCGATATCGCCGCTGACGACGACCGATTTTTCTTCTTTGCCGAATGTGTACAACCCAAGCGGAGTCGTCACATCAGATCCTTGAATCACTTGCTTGACTGTATCCTCGTCAAGCCCATATTGCTTCAATTTGTCTTTTTTAAATGAAAATTCGACTTCTTCAACCTGCTGTCCGGAAAGCTGAACGGAAGCTACGCCTTCAAGGCCTTCAAGCTTCGTCAGGAGGCTGTCTTCCACTTTTTTCGTCAAGCTTTGAAGATCGTCTTTATCACTGGACACGCTGAGCGCGAGAATCGGGAAGGAATTCATGCTGTAGCGCGAAATGCTCGGCTCTTTCGCATTGTCCGGCAGATCGAGATTCGCCAATGCTTCAGCGGCTTCCGTCTTCGCTTTGTCCATATCCTTTTCATAATCGTATTCAATCATCACCGATGATGCGTTTTCATATGATGTGGACGTCACAACGCTGACGCCGTCCAGGTTTTGCACGGCTTGTTCAACAGGCTTTGTGACTTCATCAGCTACCTGGCTCGGAGTGGCTCCGGGGTATGTCGTGCTGACGGTCAAATAAGGCATGTTTACATCAGGAATCGATTCCTGCTTCATATTTAAACCCGCATAAATGCCGGCAACCGTAACAATAATCGTCATCAGCCACACAGCGAACTTGTTCTTTAGTACAAAATTAATGATAGAATTCATTACGACCTCCATTGTGTATATCATTTTCAGAATACAGATTGACTGACTGGTCATTCTATACAATAATAAACTTCAAAAGTAAACAGCGTCAACTTATATATGTTAAAATTTATTCAATTTTAAAGAAGTGTTAAAGGGGTACATTCATGACAGAAAAAGAAGAAAAAATCATTAAAGCAGGCCTGCACCTGTTCGCGAAAAACGGGTTTGCTTCCACAACGATTCAGGACATCGCCAATGAATGCAACATCTCAAAAGGAGCTTTCTACCTGCATTTCAAGTCGAAAGAAGCGCTTTTGCTTGCAATCATTAAGTATTATATCGATCGAACGATGGAAAATATGAAGATCATTCAGCAAAAGAATTTTCCTCCGAAGGAAACGTTCAAGGAGCAGATTGCTTATCAATTCAGTGAGAGCAAGGAGCACCGCGACTTTATTCTCGTGATGATCAGCGAACATAGCATCCCGGAAAACAGCAAAATCGAAGAATATTTTAAAAATGTCAGCCAAAAATTCCACGAGACGTATCAAAACGCGCTGTCAGCAGCCTACGGGGACATTGTGAAGCCCTATCTGTCAGACTTGTCCGTGATCGTTCAAGGCATCGTGCAGTCTTATCAAAATTTGTTTATCTTTAATGAACTGGATATCGATTTTTACGAACTTGCGGATTTTATTATGAGAAGAATCGATGACATGATTGATGGCATGGTTCAAAACGGGGAGCAGCCGATCCTGGCCGGACGGACGTACAGCTATTACCGGAACGCCGGCAATACGGCCGATAAACATACGATTTTGCGGGAGCTTGAAGATGCCAAACGTCAGCCGGCCCTGGCGGAAGACATTCTCATTACACTGGATGTGATCGAGGAAGAGCTGAGAAAAGATTCGCCCCGCGTCCCCGTGCTCCAGGGCATGCTGACAAATTTGGAGCATCAGGACAATGTTCAGCATCTATATGGAATGATCACCCGTTTCCTACATTCATAAAACAGCCTGATGGCTGTTTTTTTATTTCCCTACAATACGACGATCTGACCATGAATATTTTGGAAACAGCATGTATAATAAGATCGCTTAAGACAATCTAGATTTTTAGGGGGTTTTACCTTAGTGAAAAAAAGCATCGTTTGCTCCATCTTCGCGCTGCTCCTTGCTTTTGCCGTTTCGCAGCCGAGCTACGCACACACCGTTTCTCCGGTGAATCCGAATGCCCAGCCGACGACGAAAGCGGTGATGAACTGGCTTGCCCACCTGCCCAATCGGACGGAAAACCGAGTGATGTCCGGGGCATTCGGAGGATACAGCCTCGACACATTTTCGCTGGCTGAAGCCGACCGGATCAAACAGGCAACAGGACAGCTGCCAGCCATATACGGCTGCGATTATGCAAGGGGATGGCTGGAGCCGGAAGAGATCGCCGATACGATTGACTACAGCTGCAACAGCGACTTGATCGCATACTGGAAAGGCGGAGGCATTCCGCAAATCAGCCTGCACCTCGCAAACCCCGCGTTTACTTCGGGTCATTATAAAACTCAGATTTCAAACAGCCAGTATGAGAGAATTTTAGATTCTTCCACGCCCGAAGGAAAACGGCTTGAGGCGATGCTGAGCAAAATCGCCGATGGCCTTCAGGAGCTTGAAAATGAAGGCGTGCCCGTTCTATTCAGACCCCTTCATGAAATGAACGGCGAATGGTTCTGGTGGGGGCTGACGCAATATAATCAAAAAGACAGCGCGAGAATCTCCTTATACAAACGGCTCTATGTGAAAATCTATGACTATATGACAAAGACAAGAGGCTTGGATCATCTGTTGTGGGTGTATGCGCCTGACGCCAACAGAGACTTTAAAACAGACTTTTATCCGGGCGCATCATATGTTGACATCGTCGGGCTTGACGCTTATTTTGATGACCCGCACGCCATTGATGGCTACGATCAGCTCACATCTCTGAACAAGCCGTTTGCCTTTACAGAGGTCGGGCCACAGACGACAAACGGCGGGCTGGATTACGCGCGGTTTATCCATGCAATCAAAGAGAAATACCCGAATACGACGTACTTCCTGGCGTGGAACGATGGGTGGAGCCCTGCTGTGAATAAGGGAGCGGGCGCCCTCTATCTTCATCCATGGACGCTGAATAAGGGAGACATCTGGGACGGCGGTTCTTTGACGCCTGTCGTGGAATAATGAAAAAACCTTGGAGAATTTATTCTCCAAGGTTTTTAAGCAGCTTGTTCTGTCCTTTTGAGGCTGATCCTGTTATTTAATATCCATGGCTTTCATAACTCTCATTTCTCTTTCCTGCTTTTTTTTCAAAGCTTCTCTGCCTTTAATCCATTCCCCCAGCAATAAAGCCAGTCCGCCAATAAGAGGAAGATAGAATGATGCGAAAGATTTTCCTTCATGAATGGATAATGCAACGAGAAAAATGATATAAGCTGTTGGCAGTATAGCTCCCCAAAAAGTACGATTTCTGGTCGATAAAAAATATTGAATTCCCAGTATTGCAAATCCGATCAGTAGTATATATATAGTATTCATTTATGAACACCCCGCTCTTTTTTATATTTCTCAATGATTAACTTTGCATTTTCCAGACTTATCTGATCATCGATAGCTAACTGTTTAATAAAATGAACAAAAGTCTCATTTTCCAATTCATCAATGAGTTGAATTTTTTGTATTAATCGATCCAACCTAACCCTAACTGTTGGATAAGATACTTGATAACTCTTTGCAATTTCTTTTAACGAACCAGATTTCAGCGTAAAGTTTTTAATAAATTCTACATCCTCTTCTTCTAAAGCCAATATCCACTCGGGTACATCTTTTCTTTCCATAGACAGCCCCTCTTATCAATAAATTTAAAAACAAAATTTAAATTAATAATAATATATTTATAAATAAAATTCAAATAAACTTTAATTTTATTTACATGTTTACACAAATAAAAAAGGTCCCCAATATGAGGACCTCCATTTTAAGTAGCATAAATCTATTTTTATCGTTTGTTAATCTCTTCAAGAAGAAGCTTGTTGACCATCGGCGGGTTCGCTTGTCCTTTTGAGGCTTTCATGATTTGGCCGACAAGGAAGCCGATCGCACGGTCTTTTCCGTTTTTGAAGTCTTCGATCGATTGCGGATTGTTGTCGAGCGCTTCTGTGACAAGCTTTCTGAGCATCGCTTCGTCAGAAATTTGCACAAGGCCTTTTTCTTTGACGATTTTTTCTGCGTCTCCGCCTTTTTCGATCAATTCTTTGAAGACCTTTTTCGCGATTTTCGATGAAATCGTGCCTTTTGCGATCAGCTTGACCAATCCGGCAAGGCCTTCAGGCGTGAGCGCGACATCCGCAAGCTCTTGTTGCTGAGCATTCAAGTAAGCCGACACTTCACCCATCAGCCAGTTCGACGCCAGCTTCGCGTCTGCGCCTTTTTCGACGGCCGCTTCGAAGAAGTCGGACATTTCTTTTGTCAAAGTGAGCACTTTCGCGTCATAGGCAGGCAGGCCAAGCTCTTCAATGTAGCGCTTGCGGCGCTCGTCCGGAAGCTCAGGAATGCTGTCTTTCACGCGCTGTTTCCACTCATCGTCAATGTAAAGCTCGACAAGATCAGGCTCAGGGAAGTAGCGGTAGTCGTCAGATCCCTCTTTGACCCTCATCAAAATCGTCGTTTTGGACGCTTCATCATAGCGGCGCGTCTCCTGCTGAATGACACCGCCTGACAAAAGAACTTGCGCCTGGCGTTTTTCTTCGTGCTCAAGGCCTTTTTGAACAAAGGCGAATGAGTTCAGGTTTTTCAGCTCTGTCTTTGTGCCGAACTCCTCTTGTCCGATCGGACGGAGGGAGATGTTGGCGTCGCAGCGGAGCGAGCCCTCTTCCATCTTACAATCGGAAACGCCTGTATACTGAATGATCGATTTCAGTTTTTCAAGGTAGGCGTAAGCTTCTTCAGGCGTTCTGATATCGGGCTCGGAGACGATTTCAACGAGCGGTGTTCCCTGGCGGTTATAGTCGACAAGGGAGTAGCCGTCGCCTGTATGCGTCAGTTTTCCCGCATCCTCTTCCAAATGAAGGCGGGTGATGCCGATGCGCTTCGTTTTTCCGCCGACTTCGATTTCGATCCAGCCGTTTTCGCCGATCGGTTTATCAAATTGAGAAATTTGATAAGCTTTCGGGTTGTCGGGGTAGAAATAGTTTTTCCGGTCGAATTTCGTTTCTGTCGCAATTTCGCAGTTGAGCGCCATCGCGGCTTTCATCGCGAAATTAACGGCTTCTTTGTTCAACACAGGCAGTACACCCGGATAGCCTAAGTCGATAACGCTTGTCTGCGTGTTGGCCGCCGCGCCGAATGGCGTTGGAGAACTGGAGAAAATTTTCGATTTTGTTTTGAGCTCCACGTGGACTTCAAGTCCGATTACCGTTTCAAAGTTCATGTTTTTTCACCCCTTACAGTTCAGGTTTTGCTTTATGGTGGTCTGTCGCCTGTTCGAATGCATGGGCGACGCGGTATACTGTGCTTTCGTCAAAGTGTTTGCCGATGATTTGCAGGCCGAGCGGCAAGCCGTTCGCCAAGCCGCACGGGACGCTGATTCCCGGTACGCCCGCAAGGTTGACAGGAATCGTCAGAATGTCATTGGCGTACATGGTCAGCGGATCGCTTGTTTTTTCGCCGATTTTAAATGCCGGCGTCGGCGTTGTCGGTCCGATGATGACGTCATAGTTTGCAAATACGTCTTCAAAGTCCTTTTTGATCAGCGTTCTGACTTTTTGCGCTTTTTTATAGTACGCATCATAGTAGCCTGAGCTGAGCGCGAACGTACCGAGCATGATGCGGCGTTTCACTTCGTTTCCGAATCCTTCGGAACGCGTTTGTTTGTACAGGTCGATCAGGTTGTCGGCATTGTCCGTGCGGTAGCCGTAGCGGATGCCGTCGAAGCGCGCCAGGTTTGCCGACGCTTCAGATGAAGAAAGCAGGTAGTAAGTCGCCAGCGCGTATTTGCTGTGTGGAAGCGATACTTCTTCCCATGTCGCGCCAAGGCTTTCGAGCACTTTCAGCGCTTCAAGCACGGAATTTCTCGCTTCTTCTCCCACTCCTTCGCCGAGGTATTCTTTCGGCACGGCGATTTTAAGTCCTTTAATGTCGCCGGTTAACGCTGACAGATAGTCGGGCACGTCCACATTGGCGCTCGTCGAATCCATTTTGTCGACGCCTGAAATCGCCTGAAGAAGGTAGGCGTTGTCTTCGACAGATCTTGTGATCGGGCCGATTTGATCCAATGAAGAAGCAAATGCGACAAGACCGTATCTGGAAACGCGTCCATATGTAGGCTTTAAGCCGACGACGCCGCAGAAAGATGCCGGCTGGCGAATCGATCCGCCCGTGTCAGATCCAAGTGAAAACGGCACTTCTCCGGCCGCAACCGCAGCCGCAGAGCCTCCGCTTGATCCGCCCGGAACAGTTTCGAGATTCCACGGGTTTTTTGTTTTTTTAAAGCCTGAGTTTTCTGTGGAAGAACCCATCGCGAATTCATCCATATTCAGCTTTCCGATGGTGACCGCTTCAGCTTCGTGAAGACGCTCAACAACGGTTGCATCATAGATCGGATCAAAGTTCTCGAGAATTTTGCTTGCGCACGTTGTCCGCAGATCCTTTGTTACGATATTGTCCTTAATACCGATCGGCATCCCGAAAAGAAGGCCGTGCTCATCACGGGTATCAAGCGCTTCGTCCAATTCTTTGGCGTATGCGCGGGCTTTTTCTTCATCAAGCTGCAAAAAGGCTTGTACCTTTCCGTCAACTTCGTGAATCCGTTTGTAAGATTCATCGACTAAATCTGATATGCTGATCTCTTTATTATGTATGAGACGTTTTAATTCAGATATTTTATGGTCAAACAGTGACATGTTTTCTCGCTCCCTCCTTTATTCAGTCCAAGATTGACGGCACGCGGATGTAGCCGTCTTTATGATCAGGCGCGTTTTTGACAACGTCCTCAACCGGAAGTCCTTTATCAGGGACATCTTCCCTCATGATATTCTTCATTTGCAATACGTGCGTTGTTGGTTTAACATTCTCTGTATCGACTTCGTTCAGCTCTTCTGCAAATGAAATAATGCTGTCAAGCTGTTCGGTAAACATCGCCGCTTCCTCGTCCGTAATCGCCAGTCTGGCAAGATGGGCGACATGCTTTACTTCTTCTATAGAAATACGCGACATACTAAAAACACCTCCAAGGTTATTCTCGCTTAGTCATAATACTGATCATATCAAATTTTAGCCTTCTAAATCAACAAAACCACGATCTTCGCCCCATTAGGCGGCTTTTATTTTATCGCACATGAAAAATTCAGTAAAATAGCACGTACTAATATTCAGAATATTTTTACTTTATATAATATTTGTAAGCGTTTTCATTATGATGCTTATCAGAACCATCGCGCTCTTTTTCAATAAAATCGGATGTTTTTCACGGTTGATTGATGGGGAATAGTTTGATAGGTTAGGTAACTAAGTACGATCTAATCGGCAGCGCCTTAATTCCAATACTTGATTTTTCAAAGAGGGGGCCCTGCAATTTTCTTCGTACCGCAAGTCAGTATTGTCGAAAATTTTAAAGAGGTGATGCCACATTATTTTTAAAGAGGAGAGATATGAAACGTGAGTGTTGAAATATTTATTTCGTTAGGGATTTATTTTGCCGCGATGCTCTTAATCGGCTGGTATTCCTACAGAAAGACATCCAATTTGAATGACTACATGCTCGGCGGCAGAGGTCTTGGGCCTGCTGTTACGGCTTTATCGGCCGGCGCGTCGGACATGAGCGGCTGGATGCTGATGGGACTGCCCGGAGCCATGTATGTGACAGGACTTTCGAGCGCCTGGCTTGCCGTCGGTTTAACAATCGGAGCTTATGTGAACTACTTGGTTGTCGCTCCCCGGCTGCGCACATATACAGAAGTAGCAAACGATGCGATTACAATTCCGGATTTTTTCGAAAATCGGTTTAATGATACGACGAGAATCTTGCGCCTGGCATCAGCCATCGTCATCATGGTGTTTTTCACACTGTACACGTCGGCGGGTATGGTGTCCGGAGGAAGACTGTTTGAAACGGCGTTCGGCCTCGATTATAAAATGGGTCTTTTCTTAACGGCAGCAGTCGTGATTGCTTATACGCTGTTCGGAGGGTTTTTGGCCGTCAGTCTCACTGACTTTGTGCAAGGTTTGATTATGTTTATCGCTTTAGTGCTCGTGCCGATCGTTGCCTTTACTCAATTAGGCGGAATTACGCCGACTTTCAATGTGATCGAAGAAATCAATCCAAGCTTGCTCGATTTCTTCAAAGGAACGACCGTCATTAGCATTATTTCATTTCTCGCCTGGGGACTGGGCTATTTCGGTCAGCCGCATATTATCGTCCGCTTTATGGCGATTTCATCCGTAAAAGAGCTGAAGCCTGCGCGCCGCATCGCAATGGGCTGGATGATCATCTCCGTAATCGGCGCACTGCTTGTCGGACTGATCGGTGTGGCGTATGTCCATGAAACGGGTACAGCGCTTAAAGATCCGGAAACGATTTTTATCGTGTTCTCAAAGGTATTATTCCATCCGCTGATTACCGGATTTTTGCTTTCCGCTTTGCTCGCGGCGATTATGAGTACGGTGTCTTCCCAGCTGCTTGTCACATCAAGCGCCATGACGGAAGATTTTTACCGGACGTTTTTCCGGCGCAAAGCTTCGGATAAGGAACTCGTTCTTGTCGGACGTCTGAGCGTTCTGCTTGTCGCCGTCATCGCGATCCTTCTGTCTCTGACACCGAACAACACGATCCTTGATATGGTCGGCTATGCGTGGGCCGGGTTTGGTTCCGCATTCGGACCCGCCATCCTTCTCAGCTTGTACTGGAAGCGGATGAACCAGTGGGGCGCATTGGCCGGTATGATCACAGGAGCCGTGACCGTGCTGATTTGCATTCTGACCGGTCTGCAGGAGAAGACAGGAATCTATGAAATGATCCCTGGTTTCTTCCTGAGCTTGATTGTCGTTTACGCTGTCAGCATGATCACGAACAAGCCGGCAAAAGCAGCAAGAGATATGTTTGAAGAAATGGAACAGACGCATGAGGAAGAACATTCTTAAATGATCAGGCAATGAAAGCCGCCGGGCGATATCCGGCGGCTTTTTTGCTCAGACGGAATTCTTTTGATGCCACACCGGCAATATAATGGTAGGAGTATTGGGCTTTCTTGCTGATGAATGGTTCCGCGACGTCCCCTTCAAAAACAGTTGTCGATCCATAGCGTCTGTGAGAAAATCATATCAATCATATAAGATATTGTCGGAAAGGAGATCATGGGCATGGATTGGCATATTGAAACAGAAACACTGTTGAAGCTTGGCATCGCAACATTAATCGGAATGGTCATCGGTCTCGAAAGGGAGCTGAAAAACAAGCCGCTCGGCTTAAAAACGTGCATCGTGATTGCGATCAGTTCCTGTGTTCTGACAATGATCAGCATTGATGCGGCATACCATTTTCCAAAGTCGAACAGAATTATGATGGACCCTTTGCGGCTTCCCGCACAAATCATATCGGGGATCGGCTTCATCGGAGCGGGCGTGATCTTACGCAAAAGCAACGACGTCATTTCCGGCCTGACCACTTCAGCGATGATCTGGGGAGCAGCCGGCCTCGGCGTCGCCATCGGAGCGGGCTTTTATAAAGAAGCATTTGTCAGTCTCATTTTCATTTTAATCAGCGTCGAGTTTTTGCCGTGGATCGTCGGCAAAATCGGCCCGAACCGCTTGCAGGAAAAAGAAATCCGCGTCCGCATGTCTCTGAATGACAAGGATAAACTGACGGATATCCTCAAGGAAATGAAAGCGAAAAAAATCCGGATTCATTCCGTCCGGATCGATGATATGCGCGATAATGAATTTCCGGTCATGGAAACGAAAATCATGGTTCATAAGAAACGGTATGTCACCGATGTCTATTACGATATCAAAGCGATCGACGGCGTCGTCGGCGTAAAATGCGATACGCTTTAAAAAAAGCAGCCCTTTGGCTGCTTTTTTTGTGGATCATAAATATGGACAGTCGGTTCTATAGGATGATGGCTTTCTCTCGCCTAGAGGATTTATTCAATTTCCTCTATTCTCCCCTTTTCAACTGTTCGAATAAATAATATGAGGACAAGCGTATATGTAATTCCTTACCAGTAGGGTGGAAATTTGCTATATTCAGTCGTTTTTTACTGATTGATCGCTAGGAGATCTCTTGAAATTTTTTTAATGTCATCAGCCGATGTCTGTTATTGAATTTTATTTAAGGCCGCATCATCTGCCATCACAATCACATCATTATGTTTCCTTAAAATTGAAGCAGGGAACTCTTGGGAGACACGGGTGCTGTTCAGCAGCCGTGCCAATGCTTCAGATTTTTCATTTCCAGACACGAGCAGAAGGATCCGCTTACTTTCCATTATTGTTTCAATTCCCATGGTCAATGCCTTTGTCGGTACTTCGTCCAAGGAACGAAAGAACCGGGAATTTGCCTGCCGGGTTGATTTATCCAAATCAACGATATGGGTTCTGCTTTTAAAGCTTGTCCCCGGTTCATTAAAACCGATATGACCATTCAATCCCATCCCTAATATTTGTATGTCAATTGCTTTTTCGGAAACAAGTCTGTCGTAACTGATGCATTCTTGTTCCAAATCTTCCGCCATCCCATTTGGGATATTGATATTCCTTTGCCTAATATCCAGATGTTTGAATAATATTTCATTCATATAATAATGGTAGCTGTTTTTATTTTCTTTAGCCAGTCCAACGTACTCGTCTAAATTAAAAGCAGTAACATTCTTAAATGATATTTCCTTTTGCCGATACTTTTTGATCAGGCATTTATACAAACCTAGCGGTGTCGAACCTGTTGCAAAACCGATAACAGGATTTTTTGAATTGTTAATGAGCTCAGTCATTAAATCAGCTGATTTTTCACTCATTTCTTCATAACCTGATACATGAATAATTTTCACGTCGTTCTCCTTTCCGCAAAATAACATGTCCAAGACGGACTACTGTATTAAACTGCACTTCAAAAAGACAAGGCATCTTCGCTACACCTCAGTAAGACAATCCATTATTCAAGAACTCCGATATTCCGCTGATAACGATCATTTACTCGATTACATTTCCTTTAGAATCAAATACACCGATAAGTTCAGGATCTTCAGAAACGTTTTTTAAGATTGCAATATGCGCATTCGTGACAAAGACTTGTGTACGAAAAGCAAATATTGCCGTATCGCCGACTTTTGCTTCAACTGTGTTTAATGCGCCATAATAATCAATATGATCAGGTGTCATTTCAATAGCTTGAACCTTCTTAAGATGATTTTTGTTTGTTCCAACCAGCGCCGCTTTCATATGTGAACGCGGATAGAATCCACCGCCGAAAACATAAGCATGATGATTAGATATGTGGGATACTTCAGTTACATATACCATTGCAGGTCTTTCTGCGAGTTTTTTCGTTGCATGAATGGGCGTCGTTCCAATTAAAGCATGACCGGGTTCGCCTTGAGTTGCACCATTTTCCTTCAACAATTTGATTGTTCCACAAGATGTTGCACTTGGCATATTCATCTCAAGCCTTTTATACCCTCTTTCCATTAAAAAAGATTTTACGGTTTGCATGGATGTTACATTCGGAGTAACTGTTGGAAGGCCGTCTTTAATCAATATACAAGGAAAGCTTGTTAAACCTGCAATTTCAATTCCTTCTAACTGTTCAATCGATTCGATATCCTTAACGATTTTTTCAAAAGTGAACCCTCCCTCTTGACCTTTATATATATAATCCTCTTTGTTTGCGATACGTAAAAACACTTTTTGTTTTCTTCCCATTTCCTTAGCTGCTCTACTAATGTTTCGAGCATTTGCAAGACTGAAAACCGTAACATAGTCAGGATGAAGCTTTAATATAGCCGGAATCATATGAATAGGTATTTGAACAAGATGTCCGACATGCCCAATCTTGATTCCATTTTGGCTGAGTGTGATTGCCTCCCACGGGTCTACAGCAACCGCTTTGTCAATTCCGCTTTCGGCGATAGCTTGTGCTACCAACGGATTACGGCCAAATTGCTTTGTCATAAAAAACAGTTCAATATCCTGTTTTTTGGCTTTTCTACTTAAAACTTTTGCATTTTTCTTGACAGTGTCCAAATCTAATACATAAGTGTTAGGTGAAATGATTCCCCGCTGATGAAAATCCAATGCAGCTTCTATTAATTTTTTATTATATTTTAATGTAGATTCCAAAAACATCAGTCTGTCTCCTCTTTTCCTTTTTGCATTAAATGAAGGAATGAACTGCCGTTTTCAGTATTGCGAAGCCCTAGATAATCAGCAGAAGTTGCAGCAATGTCGGATAGCGTTTTTCTTTCCCCGATATTTACGGGGGATAACTTTTTGTGATAAGCCAGCAAATACGTTTTTTCCCGTGTGTGTTGGTTATGGCCGATCGTAGGGTCATTCCCGTGATCTGCACTAATCATCAGCAGATCCTGATCTGTCATTTTACGGAGAATTTCCGGCAAATATTGATCTACCATTTCAATCCGATTCGCATAACGCACAGGATTCTGTGCATGTCCGGCTAAATCGGTTTCTTGTACTGTGGCAGCAATCACGCCTTTTTTGACACGGTCCATCTCCTGTATAATATCCTTCATAACTTGTTCCGTATCTACACCCGGAAACCTATTTGCACCTTTACAATAAATAATGTCCTGCATTTTTCCGATAAGAGAAACTTCCATTCCCCCATTTTTCGCCAATGTTGGCAGCTGCTTCTCGGGAGAGATACCAAAACCTAAGTGACGGACTTGATACCCTTGCTTGTATACATTAGATTTAGGCGAATTCACTCCTACTAATCCGTCTTCTCTTCTTTCAACTGACCTCTGCAAGTGTTCAGGTGTTACATTTTCGCCTCCAAGAACAATCACACGATTTACTTTAACATGATGACGGACACATCTTCCTATTTTCAACACTTCATCAAACGGAATATAATCCAGCGGAGCGCTTACATTATAAATTTGCCCGTAATCTGTTTCGATATTATCGGCCACGACTACTAAATCGTTTACTAATAGATACGGCAAATCTGAATTTGGTATGTTAACTTTATAACCCTGATCTTCCAAAGCGAGTTTAACATGATTGATATGTTCTACAAAAGGAGCTAAATATGTCTTTTTTGGCTTTGTCCCCATGATTTCATTATGCCCTTCAAAACTGTCTGCTCCTTGATGCATCAGGTTCAAAACACCATAGCTGGCAATATGGTCTACATTTTTCAATTTAGGATGGTGCAAGATTTTGTTTATACCCAATTTTTCGAGATTTGGAATGTTTAAAGAAGGCACCGTATCAAGTATGTGATAGAAAGTATTAGCGCCAACGTCTAAAGGGTGATAATCGCTTGCATCTTCCATATAACCGACACCTAAGCTGTCTAATATTATGATAATGACTCTTTTATTCATTTATATCATCCCCTATTGAAGGATTTACACTAAGATTTTCTGTTGCTCGGTGAACGGATATGTTTAGAATTCTTAAAATGGTCTCAGGACCGCTTCTTAATGGATTAATGCGGATCATTTTTTTGGCCAGTGATGGATCTGCAGATAAAAAAGTGCCAGACACTCTATAAAACATTGGTGCAAACTCGTATTTTGATTCAGCACCTACCGGATGGGGTGCCGCTCCCAATTCATTAGCATGATGGAGCACTTTTTCGGCAATTGGTTTAACAAACTCTACAAGTAAGACTTTTGATTGTGCATTTGCCAAATAAGCCTTTTTAACACCTTTAATGGCTCCATTATTAAGCGAGTGAACTAACTGATCATTGACACTTGCTTGAATTGCCAGCATAACCGGCGCATATACCAGGCCCCTTAAAGCTTCTAAAGCTTCATAACCTTGAACTTGGCTTCCGCCTGAATAGTTTAAATTTTCTATTCTTTGTATTAAATCATTTTTGCCTAAAATGACTCCAATACCTTCCGGACCTAGTAGCTTGAACAATGAAAAGGTGGACAAATCGGCTTTGACTTGCGCTCCAACCTTTTCTGCTTTCATCGCAGCATAGTTGTCATCCGTAATAATGACTAGACTAGAATGAATGGAACGTATTTTTTTTATTGTTTCAGCCAAATCGTAATGGTCATCTATTTTTTGCCTCGTATGCTGAATCAATACACCTTTTAACTTCGGGTGTTTGAGGATGGCTTCTTTTATTTGTTCAGAATCGTGAAAATCCGCGTATATTGGCAAGACCCCCATCGACTCTAACGTTGTTTTACTTGTTGGATATATAGGTGCGTCATGGACTAGGATCTCGTCACCTGGCTTTAAAAAACTCATAAAACCAAATCTCAATGCCCCTGTTCCTGCACCACGAACTAACATTGCTTTCTCTGTGCCAAAGAAATCGGCTAGTGTCTCTTCTATTTTTTTTGTGAACCGCGGTTTATTCATTCCTTTTACAACGCCTAAATCGCCAAGTGAAAGCAATTCTTCTCCTCGAAAATGTCTTGTCATGACATCCACCAACTTAAATTGTCTATGCATGGCTTCTTCAATAGATAGACTATATAGAGGATAAGTTTCCATGCTCATTCACTCTCCCCTTTCATAAAAGCGCGAGGATTTTTAATCAACATCTTATCAATTGATTCACCAGTTATTCCATAGGTTTGCAAGAGAGGGATAAACGTGTCTATCAAATATGAATAGCCCACCCCGCCTTTATATACCAAATGTGATTTTCTGGTGATGTCCATAGACAGCAAAACCTTGTCTATATACCCTTTAGCCTGTATCTTTTTCAACATTTCTGCCCGAACACGATCAGACATATAATTTTCTTTACCTATTGTATCGAATTCTACATACACACCTTCTCTCAGCATTTTCAATATATAATCGGCATCTCCTGATAAATCAACATGCCCTATCACCACTCGGTTTAAATCAACTTCATGTTTTTTGAAAAATTCTACTTGTTCATGCCCTAATGTTCCTATGGAAGTATGGGTTGATATTGGTTTTTTTGTTTTCTTATGCGCCACAACAACCGCTTCAAATACTTTTTGTTCGGTTTCCGTCCATTTATTGTAACTTGTTCCAATTTCACCGATCAGCTCGGCTTTAGCATCTGTTCCTCTAATTCCTTCAACAATCTCCATTACCATTCTTTCTGCCAACTTTTCTTTTGGTTCGCGAAACACATGGATCGGGTAAAAAGTATCTTGGTAGAAACCAGTTGAAAAGACAATATTAATGCCTGTTTCTTCTGCTACTTTTTGAACGTATGTAATATTTCTCCCCATTCCAATATTCGTGACATCCACAATATTGCGTACGCCCTTTTCGTATAAACTTTTAAATTCTCTAACGGTTTCAGAAAATACATCCAACTTACAATCCTCATTGTTTTTTACTTCGGAAAGGTCTATCGTTGTATGTTCATGCATATAGGTCATTCCGTCTTTCAACATTCGGAAACTTCCCCTCTTTCGATGATTTAGCCAACCTGCCATAAACCGACTGCATAGAGAAGATTGGCAACAATCCCCAACAATATAACTGCAATAGGGCCGACAGCCAATTCAACAAGTGGTTTTGATGCAATTCGGTTTATTAAATAAAATCCAATCACCCAGAAGAAGCCAATACCGGGAGCAATTTTTTCCCCTGCCATCGCACTGCCAATTAATATAGCCATTCCTAGAACATCTGACAGCGAAGTGCGAATATGCTCCCCCATCTCCCTTACACCAGGCAGTTTGTCCATACTTTTTGATACTGCGGATAATGATACGACCTCTAAATACATGACTAAAAAGCCCAACAGAAATGCTAATATCGGTATATCCCTGAAAATAAGACCGATTGCAAATACCAAAGTGGTACCAGCTAAACCATAAACTCCTGTTACGATCGCAGTTGAAAAAACTAAAGGGATGAAGCCAATTCCACGTGCAAATGTAGCGATTGCCGCCTCTGTGTAAAGCTCTTTATTAATCAATGCTTGAGGCATTGCATCCACTGCTAAAATCAGCATGGATGATGTTAAAGAAACAAGTCCTCCCATAAGAGCTAATAACCAGCGGTTTTTTTTAATTCGATTTACACGCTCATTAAATATATTCACTAAATTTGCATTAGTAGATTCATCTCCGCCTCTAATTCTCGCAGCATAATAAATCATCATTAACATTCCTGCTAATAAAGCCATTCCTTCAGGACTGAGCGAAATTTTATATCCTGCAGCTTGAAATGTTCCAAACTTCTCGAATAAGAGAAACGAAGCCAAAGTGACGATTGCAGTGACGGCGGCTTTTTTTAAACCGTGCTGATATCCAACCGCTACAGCTGGAAATACTGTAAATGCAATAATAATAGGCTGACCAATAAGACTTAAAGAATCTATAAAATTCACGGGAAACATGCCAAATAAATCCACTACAAATTGCAGTCCTAAAACGATTCCAATACTATAAACGGCACCAATAACCCCTGCAGTTATCATGCCTATTTTGTTTTCCGGAGTCCAAATGCCAATAATGTCACACGCCAATAAAATGCTGTGTCCAATAATGATTGTTGCTCCTATTGAAAGCGGAATACCAAACCCTATGATTAAGCCAAAACTTAATGCAAAACTTGTTGCAGCAAGCTCCCCTCTTGTCATTCTCCCCTCAAGGTATTCGGGCATAATCGGTCGCAAACCATCATTAAACACTGCTACTCCGCGATTTACTAGTATAGAACCTAATGCACCAACAGCCGCTATGACAAGACATTGAATTAAAGAAAGGTCCATTCATTATTCACCTCTATGATTTTTCTCATCTTCTGTACATCATGTCATCCGTGCTTCTTAAATCATCCAGGAAAGCGCTTTCTTTAACTGAAAAAAATGTATACAGTTGAAGCCGGTGTAACAAAATATAAAGAAAAAAATTCATTTATTTTAATAAATAAGGAATTAAAATGTTTAATATATTTTGTGAAGACGAAGCTGTAAAACCAAAGGCAATTTTGCCGCTTTCTACTTCCTTCTCGATCTCTTCCTTGTTTTTTATGGTACTTGGCGAAGCCAAGGTGACGCATTTATCTTTGCCTAATAATGCAATTGCCATTGCAAGCGCACCACCGGATCCTGTTTCACAGGCGCCAATATAATAATCTACCTTATTGTTTTTCACAGCCATAACAGCGTCCAAATCACCTTTAACCAAAACTTCTACATTGCTTCCCCCAATTTCTTTAACAAGTTTTTCAATCGCTTGTTTTTTCAACTGTCCGCCTATTACGATTCTCACCATAATAAAACCCTCCTATTCATTAGATTCTATGACTTTATGAAGATGAAGATAAAAATAGACACGCTCACCTTCTGGAAGTTCTAAACCTGCCAGTGAATGTATAAAATCTATCACTTCTTCTATAGCATTTTTATATGGTGTTTCGTACACTTCATTGATGATGGCATTTGCAGGACTTTCTTCGCTTTCTCCCCTCTCAATTCTAGTTAAAGCCATCGCCATGTGCGTCCAAAACATTTCAGAGTCTTTGATCACCTCCTTTTTCAGCTTTTTTGATAAGAAAACAAATGTGTTCAAAGTTGTGTTGAAAGCATTTTTTGTAATCACTTGACTCGTTAGTAAAATAGACAACTTTTCTTCCAGCTGTATTTGGTTCACACTAGTTCCTCCAATATACTGTATTTAGTATTTTAAATTTCAAATGCTGACCCATCGCCTCATGTATTGATTGACAAGTCGGATGGGCCGGCATTTTAGTAGCGCGGTATTTTCTCTCCTTTTTCTACACTTTTTTGAGTGTCTAATATTTGTTTCTCATTAACCAAATGCCACTTTTCTGCTATTTCTTTTTCTCTGTCTCCTTCAATAACAATAACGGCTTCAGTTGTATCCTTGGAAATTTTCTTGGCTTTCGGTGAAAAAAAATCGATTGCTTTAAACGTTTGAATCATTCTTTTGTCATCGGCATTCCAAACTGCTGCATCAATTTGTTTTGAAAGAAGCATATCGAAAAGCTGCATATAATTCACATTGACAAACTCTGCATTTTTATTTTCAAATTCAGCCAATGTTAATTGTTTCTGATCTAGAGACTCCAAATCAACACCTACTCTTACGACATCCTTACCTATTTCCTCATCTGGATGAGCTAAGAAGATTTTATGGGAAGATACATAACTGCTTTCCCCGAATTTCTTAAAAATTTTCAAATTTGGATATTCTGCTATGATATGATCTGCCGTCATCTTAGAAACAATTGCAAAATCACTTCTTTTTGTTCGGACTGCTTCAATTCGATTCACTCCGCCACGCATATAGATCAAGTTAACTGTTTTTCCGGTTGATTCAAACCCTTCCACAATCCCTGTTGCCAGCCCTTCATATTTCCTTGAATACGGAAGTGGCATTGAGCCGATTAATGGTGCAATACCTGCAATCTCAAGTAATAAATTGTTATCCTTACTTACCAAAAACGTTCCTAAATGGCCTCTAGCCTCCAAATGAATCGCTTTCATATCAACCAATAAATTCAGCGCACTTTGGACAGTCCCCCTGCCGATGGATAACTTATGACAGTAGTCTGAGATGCGGGGAATTTTTTCACCTGCTTTGATATTCATCAATTCTTTAGCAATATTTTTAGCAGCCAAACCATTTTTAGAGTAAAATTTTTCCCACATAATTCATCTTCCTCAAAACAATATACTATATTCTGTATAATCAATTATAAGAGTTGTATCCTAATTTTGCAATAGTATTATTCAGAACACTATAAAAAAATATTTTGTTGGCGCACCGTGAATGAATGATAGGTCTCCTTATTCCTGTTTCCGCGTGACAAAAAGAAGCAGCCGAGAAGGCTGCTTCTTTTTTATGAATCATAAATATGAACGGTCGGTTCTTTGTCTCCCGGCTTTTTCAGGATAACGGCTTCCTGCCCGGCTGACGAATTAATGTTGATCTCAACGTTCAGTCCGCTTTTGCCGTAGTAATCCATTACTTCACCGGTCAAGAACTGGGTAAAGGCGATGACTTCGCTTTTGCCGTAAAACTGCATCGGGATGTTGATTTTCATGTCCTGCATTTGGTCGTCTTTATAGAGAGCCGTGCCGACAACCCCTGTGTAGTTTGGAAAATACGTATCGACTTTGTTTTTAAAGCGTTTGAAGAGCTCCGCGTCATCCGGATGTTTCTCTGAACCTTCTGTTGAAGGGAAGAACGTGTACTCTTCATTGATTTTATCCCAGCCGCCGAGCTCGCTTGTCCCGGATTTCACATCGGTTTTGGCGATAAAGTTTCCAGGGACGATCGATGACTTAGGCGCCTGCTTGTAGAGCATGATGGTCAGCGGAATGTTTTTCAAATCATCCATGTTTCTGATCCGTTTCGCCACTTCCTCGGCGATTTTTTCGCCTTCCTGCCTCAGCTTTTTGTCGCTGATGGTCACTTCTTTTTGCGGGTCGCCGACATTTTCGCGGTAGTAGTAGACAGAGTTCAGCGCAAGGCCGATCACGACGCCGCCGAGCTCAATCGTATCCTTGTCTTTGCGGACGAGGTAGTCATGCTCAAGCATATGGGCGAGGTATACCGGGCTTTCTTCGTTTTGCTTCTCTGTTGACCCGCTCCCGGAAAGGGCGGGGTTCAGTCCGAGGTTTTTGAAGTTTTTATCGTCTTTCTCCGCTTTTTTCAGGTCGTCTCCCGTTTTTTTGCGGGCGAGCCAGCTCGTAACTGTATCCTCATCCAGGTATTGTCCTTCTTGAAAAAGGTAATCGTCAGTAGAAAATGAATCTTGCGCAAGGCGCATCATGCCTGTCTCAAATTCATCGATATCCAGCCGCGTATTCAGGCGTTCGGTCGTCAAGCCGCGGGCTTTCCCCGCCTTGAAAGGAAGAACCATTTTATAATAAGAATCGGAGATGTTGTATTTCGGAATGATGGCTTTTTCTTTCGACTTATCCGTTTTCTGCACCATCTCCTGCTCTTCTTCTCCCCCAAAATTCGGCGCACAGGCCGAGAGCATGAGCATACCCGCAGCAGCCGCCAAACATAATATCTTTTTCAATAGAAAACACTCCTCTTATTTCTTTAGCTCACTGATCAGTCTTGCTTCATCCCATACTTCGATGTTCAGCTCTTCAGCTTTCGCCAGTTTGCTGCCTGCCGCTTCGCCGGCAATGACGAGATCGGTTTTTTTTGCTTACACTGCCTGTGATTTTTCCGCCGAGCGCTTCGATTTCCGCTTTCGCGTCGTTCCGCGACATTTCGTTGAGCTTCCCGGTCAGGACGATCGTTTTCCCCGCAAAATACGAATCGCTCGCTTCAGCGGCCGCTTTTTTCGGGCCCTTATACTCGGTGTTCACCCCGAGTTCTTCAAGCTCGTCCAACAGCTTTAAAATCTCTTCTTTTTCAAAATAAGTGACGAGGGCGTCCGCCATCTTCTCGCCGATTTCATCGACTTCCACCAATTCTTCTTTTGTCGCTTTTTTGAGCCTGTCAAGCGTTTCAAAATGCATCGCCAGTGTCTTGGCCGCTTTGGCGCCGATGAAGCGGATGCCGAGTCCGAAGAGAAGCCGTTCCAATGAATTCTCCTTCGATTTTTCAATCGACTTCAATAAGTTGTCGGTCGATTTTTCCCCCATCCGCTCGAGATTGATCAGCTGCTCGCGCGTCAGCTTATACAGATCGGCGACATTGTGGACGAGGTCTTCGCGGAACAGCTGGGTGATGACGCGCTCGCCAAGACCGTCTATATTCATCGCGTTCCGGGAAACGAAATGGATCAGGCCTTCCCTGATCTGAGCCGGGCACTCCGGATTGATGCAGCGAAGCGCGACTTCTCCTTCAATTCTGACAAGCTCGCTTCCGCATTCCGGGCATTCCTTCGGCATGTTGAATTCTTTCTCTTCTCCCGTCCTCTGTTCGACGAGCACGTTGACAACCTCGGGAATGATGTCTCCTGCTTTTTTAATGACGACTTTGTCCAGCAGTCTGATATCCTTCTCTTTAATCAAATCTTCGTTGTGGAGAGAAGCTCTTTGGACGGTCGTTCCCGCCACTTTTACAGGTTCGAGAATCGCAGTCGGGGTTACTGCACCCGTCCGGCCGACGCTTAATTCAATGTCCAAAAGCGTTGTGACAACCTCTTCGGCAGGAAACTTGTAGGCGATTGCCCAGCGCGGGCTTTTTGCCGTAAAGCCGAGTTCTTCCTGCTGATCAAGGGAGTTGACTTTAATGACGATCCCGTCGATTTCATACGGGAGGTCGGCGCGTTTTGTCTTGAGCTCTTCGACGATCTCAATGACTTCTTCGATCGTGCTGCATTTTTTTCTTTCATGATTGGTTTTAAAGCCGAGTTCGTCGAGGAAATCAAGTCCCTGGCTTTGCGTTTCAACGCCCATTTCGTCAAGCTCCGCTATACTGTAGACGAAGATGTCGAGATTTCGTTTCGCGGCGATTTTCGGATCGAGCTGCCTTAATGAGCCGGCAGCGGCGTTCCGCGGGTTGGCGAACGGCTCTTCATCCCGTTCGAGCCGCGCTTTGTTCAGCAATTCAAAGGAGCGCTTCGGCATAAAAGCCTCGCCGCGCACTTCAATTGAAAGATCGCGCTTCATTCGGAGGGGAATGTTTCTGATGGTCTTCAAATTTTCTGTAATATCCTCGCCCGTTGTTCCGTCGCCTCTTGTCGCACCTCTGACAAATAAGCCGTTTTCATAGCGCAGTGAAACAGCAAGACCGTCTATTTTAAATTCGACGTTGTACTCAACATCTCCGACCGCCTGGCGGACGCGGCGGTCAAAGTCGCGCAGATCTTCTTCATTAAACGCGTTGCCGAGGCTCAGCATCGGCGTTTTATGCTGCACTTTTTGAAAGGCGTCCAAAACGGCTCCGCCGACGCGCTGAGAAGGAGAGTCCGGCGTTTTCAGGTCGGGGTGCTCTTCTTCAAGAGCAATAAGTTCCTTCATCAGCTTGTCATATTCGGAATCAGGCACGCTTGGGTCGTCAAGGGTGTGATATTCGTAGTTGTATTTGTTAATCAATGCATGCAGTTGTTCCACACGGCGTTTAGCTGCTTCTTTTTCCATTGGTTTCGTCCTTTCATTTCAGGTCTTTTGCCATTTATTGCTTTTCAATAGGCGCAAAGGCCGCGAGAAGACGCTTCACTCCGGTCGGGCTCGGGAAGGCGATGTCAAGCTCAGTCGATTCGCCGGATCCTTTGACGCTGACAACGGTTCCGACGCCCCACTTTTTATGGGAGGCTTTGTCGCCGACTGCCCAATTGACACCGTCGCCGCCGGTTTTGCTGTACGATGCAGCCGGCCGGGTAACCGGGCCTCTCCGCTCCGGCTTTCTTCCAAACGGCGTTTTTAGATCTTTTTTCTTCTCGTTTAGATTGTCCAATAATTCTTCCGGTATTTCCGCAATGAACCTTGATTCCGGGTTCATATTCGTTCTCCCGAACAATGTCCGCATCCGCGCGTTAGTTAAATAAAGTTCTTCCTCAGCCCTCGTGATGCCGACGTATGCGAGTCTCCGCTCCTCTTCCATCTCCGCTTCCTCCATTAGGGAGCGGCTGTGCGGGAATACCCCTTCTTCAAGCCCCATCAGGAACACGATCGGGAATTCGAGTCCTTTTGCGGCATGAAGCGTCATCAAGATGACCGCGTCTTGATTTCCGGTCTCTTCTTCCTTTTGATCAAGCTGATCGATATCGGCGATAAGGGCCAAATCTGTCAAAAAGGCGACGAGCGATTTATCTTCGCTTTGCTGTTCAAAGTTTTTCGTTACGGAGAGAAACTCGTCGATATTTTCAAGACGGCTCTGCGCTTCCAGGGATTTTTCCGCTTTCAGCATTTCGCGGTATTCGGTTTTTTCAAGGATTTCTTCCGTAAGCTCTGTGACAGATAAGTATTCCTGCATGTTCGTCAGGTTTTCGATCGTCTGTCTGAACTCGTCAAGCGCGTTCGCCGCTCTTGCGCTGAGGCCGATAAAGTCAACCTGTCCGAGCGCTTCAAATAAAGACATTCCGTTCATATCGGCATAAGCCGCAATTTTATCGACTGAAGTCGCACCGACGCCGCGCTTCGGCACGTTTACGATCCGCGCAAAGCTGATATCGTCGTCAGGATTTGCGACGAGGCGCAAATACGCAAGGATGTCTTTGATCTCTTTCCTGTCATAGAACTTCGTGCCGCCGACAATGTTGTAGTTGATGTTCGCTTTCATCAGCGTTTCCTCGATGACACGCGATTGAGCGTTCGTCCGGTACAAAATCGCGATATCAGAGAAAGATCGTTTTCCCGAGCCGACGAGCTCCCTGATTTTGCCCGCGACAAATTGGCCTTCGCCAAATTCGTTGTCGCCTCTGAAGTAGGAGATTTTCGCTCCTTCGTCATTTTCGGTCCAGAGGTTTTTCGGCTTTCTGTTGGAGTTGTTCTGAATCACTTCATTGGCCGCGTTCAATATCCGCTTTGTCGATCTGTAGTTTTGTTCGAGTAGAATGACGCTTGCATTCGGATAGTCTTTTTCAAACGACAGAATGTTGGCAATGTCCGCGCCGCGCCATCTGTAGATCGACTGGTCGGAGTCCCCGACGACGCAGATGTTTTCGAAGCGCTGCGCCATTTTTTTGACGAGCAAATACTGCGCCCTGTTCGTATCCTGATACTCATCGACATGAATGTATTGGAATTTCCGCTGGTAGTATTCGAGCACTTCCGGCACCCGGTCAAACAGGATGATCGTCGTCATGATCAGATCGTCAAAATCGAGCGACTGGTTTTTCCGCAGTTTTTTCTGATAATCTTTGTAGACATCGCTGACGACTTGTTCAAAAAAACCGCCGGCTGTTTTCTCGTACTCTTCCGGGTCGATCAATTCGTTTTTCGCACTGCTGATCGATCCGAGTATGCTTCTGGGATCGAATTTTTTCGGATCGATGTTTCTTTCCTTTAAGATTCCTTTAATGACGGAAAGCTGATCTGACGTATCAAGAATCGAGAAATTCCGGTTGATGCCGATTCTGTCGATGTCTCTCCGCAAAATTCTCACACACATGCTGTGGAACGTCGAAATCCAGATGTCGTCCGCTCCCGGTCCGAGAATGCGTTCCACACGTTCTTTCATTTCTCTGGCCGCTTTGTTCGTAAATGTAATCGCCAAAATGTTCCACGGGGCAACGCGCTTCTCCGCCATTAAATACGCAATGCGGTGCGTCAATACCCGCGTCTTTCCGCTTCCTGCTCCGGCCATGATCAAAAGCGGACCGTCCGTCGTTTTGACCGCTTCCTGCTGCATCTTGTTTAATCCGCTTAATAATTGGTCGCTAATGTAATTCAATTCCGTTCACCGCCTATTCAAACATATGTTCTATTATAAACCAATCCGGTTCGTTGTGCTCATCCTTTTACGGCCTTTACCGTTTGCAGCGCATCTTCGAAATTCTCATAAATCGCGTTTCCGACGACGATCACATCGGCGTGCTCAGCCATTTTTACCGCCGTCTCCGCATCTTTGATGCCGCCGCCGTAAAACAGCGTCGTTTCCTGAAGCACCGCTTTTGTTTCCTTAACGGTCTCCGAATCCCCCAGCATGCCGCTGTATTCAAGATAAAAGACCGGGAGGCGGAAAAGATGTTCTGCCACGCGGGCGTATGCTTTAATATCCTCAATGTCAAGCTCGGTATCTGCGTTTGTTAAAGCGGCAGCCTTGCAGTCCTGATTCAAAATACAGTACCCTTCAACAACAATCTCATCAGGTGACATCAGCTCGCCGTATTCTTTCATCGCCTTTTTATGTAAGCCGGCAATCCAGTCGGTATCTCTGCTGTTGAGCACAGTCGGAATAAAATAGAGATCAAATCCCGGGACGATCGCGTCAATCGTCGACACTTCCAGGACGCACGGCACTAAAAAGCGGCGCACTTTTGACATCAGCCGAAGGACATCATCTTCTGTGACATGATCGCTTCCGCCGATCAAAACCGCGTCTGTTCCAGATTCGCACAGCTGTTCAAGCTGATCATCCGTAATATCTTTATTCGGATCGAGTTTAAAGACATGCTTCCACTCGGTAATATCGTACATGAAAAAAGCTCCTCCATTCGTTCTTACCATTTAAATATTATAACAAATTCAGCCCCTTTCGAAAAACGGATAACGAATAAACGATAAACGTGCAGAAAGCACAAAAAAACCGCCGGTGCTCAGTGCCCTGAGCCAGGCGGTTTCATGACATCATGAAGATGATTCAGATTGATTTGCTTTGACGCGGTCCAGCGCCATGATATAAGCGTCATTTCCGTAGTTCAGGCAGCGTTTCACCCTGGAAATGGTCGCGGTGCTCGCTCCGGTTTCCGTCTCAATTTTGTGATACGTGTTACCGTCGCGCAGCATTCTGGCTACTTCGAGCCGCTGAGCCAATGACTGAATTTCATTTATTGTGCATAAATCATCGAAAAAACGATAGCATTCTTCGAGATCTTTTAGTGATAGTATGGATTGAAAAAGCTGGTCCAGCTCTCTCCCGCGCAATTTATCGATCTGCATCTTTACACACCTTCTCCTTTGCTAATAGAAACCTTGCTGAGATCGGGAACGACATTGATCCACGTTTTTCCCGGCACAAACGGAACGGTCTTGCCGTCCGTCTTCGGTATGATCCGGCCGTTTTCGTTCTTCCAGCTGATCCGATGGACTTCCCCGTTTTGCAAAAGGAGCCCTTTTCCGCCTGAACGAAGGTCAATATCCCTTCTCCCGTACGCATCTTTCATATGATGTTCGGCTTCCGCTATTAGAATGTTTTGAAGAACAACAGGTTCTTCTGTTTCAAGGTCTGTTGTCAAAATACCGTCTGACTTTCTCACATAGCCTTCAACCTTTTTATCATAACCATATTCGACACGGTTTGTAACGGATTTTGTTCCGTAATCTAACCGTATAGAATAAAGCGCATCCGAAGGTTTGTCAGGGCTTGCTTTAAAAGTGAGCGGTTCTGTGCGGGTTTCGATGGCATATCCTTTGTCATCTGCTGCTTGCTTTACATTTTTATATGACGTGTACGAATTATGCGGCGCTTCCCGAAAATCGGCCCTCCAAAACAGGCTGCCGTCGTAATCCATCCCATTGATATGATCGGCGTCGCCGTTCAACAGGCGGCTTTTTGCACCCGGACTCCAGCCGTGATGCACCAAGAGGCTGTCAAAACCGAGAGCCAAATCAATGAAATACTCCCGGACGCTGCGGACTGGGCCAACCGCTTCAGGCATGTCGCTTTGATAGATCGCCAACAATCGTGTGATCGGTCCTTCACTGAGAGCTTCAATGACAATGTCAGCCTTACTTAATCCCGACTGCGGCCGTGCTTTTGAATGATTGTTCACCACAACGGCAATGGACCGCTGTCGAATATCTCCGTCCGCCTTCAATCCTGTCAGCGGATGAATGTTCTTTTCCTTTTCCTGCTGTTCCTGCGACTGGCACGATGCAAGCAGTAAAAGAGAAGCAAAACAAAGCAGTACTCTTACGTATCGATTCACCATAGATTAGCTCCCGCTCTTTTATATTTTAACGCATTATCGATGGAAAGAGTACAGTTTTTTTCATCACATCAAAGATCCCTTTCGGCGTCACCCTGATATAAGGCAGATGAGTGCTTTGCAAAAAGAGCAGGGTGTAGATCGGGTCGTCAAACGTATAGCCTCTTTCAAACAAAAGCTCTTTTAACGTCTTTTCCCTTTCAAGCACCTTTTCATACATCTCATTTGATGCGCCGCCGCTTAAATGAAGAGGAATTTCGTGCAGGATTTTTCCGTTTTCCGCTAATACGATACCTCCCCCGATTTCTTTCATCCGCTTGAAGGCCAAAAGCATGTCTTCCTTGTTTTTGCCGACCGCGATAATATCTCCCGTTGTCGAATAGGAGCTGACGAACCCTTGGACGCGGGTTGCAAAGCCTTTCAGCATCGTATTGACACGCCATTTTCCGTATTTGTCGAACAGCGAGAGATAGCTTTCATCATGGTCAAAAGAAAGCTGGTTGACAGAGTTGTCAATCTCAATCGTATAAGGCTCCATAATGACGGAATTCCTCATTTTTAAGCCGAGCGGCATGGAAAACTGCAAGTCATCCATCGTTAGATCATATGAAAGGTTCAGAGGGACAAGACCCCCTTTTTGCCAATCCGGAACTGTAAACGCATTCATATTTACGCCGCCTGATTTGATCAGCCGCCCTTTTGCCAAAACTGTCTCCGGATTCGGTTCATCAGGGCTATTCAAAATGTTGAGCGTTGCGTATCTGCCCGGTGCCACCACACCGAGGATATCCTCCATATGATAATACTTAGCGATATTAAACGAAGCCATATTATAGGCATCGATCAGCGGCACGCCCTCTTCGATGGCAATTTCAATCAGCTTGTTTGTCATGCCTTCTTTATAAAAGTTCGGCGTTGCACCGTCCGTTGTATAAAACATATGGTCATAATGGTGAAAGCCGTCTTCGTGCAGCTCGCGCAAAATCTTTCGCAAATCAGGACGGATGGAAGACTGCCTCAAGCCGACGTGGTATCCAAGTTCAAGCCGCTTCAGCACTTCCTTTCCAGTCATGGCTTCATGATCTGCGTCAGCGCCGAAAAGCTTCATCTTCGTGAGCGTTTTTTCCGATGCCCCCGGAAAATGGCCCTCGATCCGCTTTCTCCTTCTTTTCGTGCACTGCATGCAATGAAGGAGCAGATCATCGCCGTCCAAGAGGCGCGGCCAGCCTGTCATTTCTCCTCCCTGGATGACGTCCGGGTGTTCTCCCCAACGTTTTCGGTAATCGATCGATAAAATTTGATCTTCATTCAACACTTCAGTCTGCAAGTCATACCTTGACCACCAATAGTAGTGGACAGGCTGTTTTTTCAGTTCTTCCAATATAGAAAACGCTTTCTTTTTTCCGCAATGCAAAAGCAGAAACAAGTTGTCATTTACGAATGTCGTCGTTCCAAACTGTGACACATATTCAGCCAAAGTTTGGGGATTATAAATTTGAAAAGGATGGACATGCGGCTCAATATACCCGGGTACAATGTATTTTCCTTCACAATCTATTGTAGTTTTAACAGCCGTCTTCGGCAAGTCACGGCCGACGTAAACGATTCTGTCATGATGAATCCATACGTTTGCCAGAATCCATTGCTTTACATACGGGTTCAGTACAGAGGCATTTCGTAAAAGGAGCGTTGGCTGCAGCCTTGAACTTACAACATCAACTTGCGATCTGATGTGTTTGTTTTTCCAAATTAAGGTGCGTTCGGACATTCACATACTCTCCTTTACATGTAATGATCCTATGTTAACACATTTACTATCGTCACGCATTACCAATCCGTTACAATTTTTCGAAAAAACACTTTATTTAATTATTTAAATAGGAGGAATGAAGCATGAAGCAAAACATCGGACTGTTTGACGCCGTTTTTCGCATTGCCTGCGGACTGACGATCCTGTCGGCGGCAGCGGCAAAGTTTACGAGAAAACCGTGGTGCAGAATGACGCTTTTCTGCATGTTTATGGGGGCGATGAAGGCCGCTTCCGGCATCTTGCGATTTTGTCCCATGACATATGTTTGCCAAACTTATATGAAGCAGCAGGGAGAAGCTGGCGAACAATCGTAAAAAGCACCTTATAGGTGATTTCAGACCGTTGACAAAATAGGTCGGATTTCTAAGGTCCTACCTATTTTTTGTCCAGTTTATTTTGTTTTTTCGATGAAAAGGACGGCGGTTAGGGCCTTTCCATGTCCATTCATGTCAGCGAAAACAAGCATCGCCTGCATGGACAATTTTTTCTTTCCCCACAGGGTTGTCCAGCGCAGGCCATGCCGCAAAAAACCCGTTCGATGGTTTCGCGCATGGAGCGATGCCCAAACACGTATTGAATCAGAACCATTTTGATCAATACAACGGGATCAATGCTTGGACGTCCTTTTGAAGAATAAAGAGGGGCAACTTTTTCATAAATAAATGAAAAATCCATGGCTTCTTCCATCTTCCTGACCAGATCATCTTCAAGGACAAGTTCACTTAAGGCAACGACTTCAAGCTGTTCACGCTGATCTTTTGAGTGCTTGGACAACATAGTAAAACCTCCAAAATCTAGATTCCACTCACATTTTTTTAAAAAAAGCTTGTCGATGAAGCCACTTTTTATGACTTTGTCGACAAGCTGAAACATCCTAAACCGGGATGCTTTTTTCTATTCGGTCAATTTTTCAATCTGACCCATCACATCGCTGATCTGCTGAGCGCTTTGCACCAATTCTGACTGCTCCAGCTTCTCGACTGTTAATTTTCCTTCCTCAACACTTTTCAAAACATCCTCAGCGCTTTTTTGCAGTGTTTCATTATGCTTCTCGATGGTGTTATGAATCTCGGCTGCGGCATCGGGAGGGGTTAATTCATTAAAATCGGCTGCAGCCTGCTGGATAGACTCAAGCTGAGTTTCCAGCTTTTCTTTTGCACCCGTGTCGTTTACAGCCTGTTCAGCCAAGGAAGGCGCCTCCTCCGCAAATGTCTTCACTTCTTGGATATATCCGGCCGCTTCATTTGTATAGTTCAATCCGTCATTCACCTGATCAAGCATTCCGCATCCGCCTGCACCTAAAAGGCCCATTCCGGCAAGAACTATAAGAATTCTTTTCATTGTTTGCCTCCTTATCGTTTCTTTTTCATTTTTTCTTTCAAAATCGGAATTAATTTTTCTTTCGCCAAAGGCAGACCTTTCTTCACCAATTCACGCTTCAGCCATTTCCCGAGCTTAGACACGGTCAGTCTCCTTTCCCTTTTGATAAAAATGAAAAAACTCCACCGATTTGGTGAAGTGGATAAACAAAAAGACCTTCACCAAATCAGATTTGGCAAAGGTCTCGCTAACAATTAGATTGCCAGCAAAGCCGAGGATCTAGGACATCCCGTAATGACGACTTTACTGTGACAGCTACTCCCCTTTGGAGTATTCATTTTTATTACTTTCATTTTAAGGCACAAGGCTTATCCAGTCAAATTCCTGCTGGCCGGCTTATGAAAGAAATGCCCTGTCCGTAAAAAAACACCTTCTTGGGAATGAAAGTGGCAGATTGTTGACGAAATCCTAAAACGGTTTAAAGTTTTAGGATTTCGTCATCTTTTATAGGGGCTTTTTTTATATTGAATGAGGTCATTTTTGCAAATGCTCTCTTATACAATCTTCACATAAAATCAAGCCGTTGCTCTCCAGAAACCTTTTGACATGGGTGATTCCTGATAATCCGACGGGCTTGTCTATGTAATAAAATGTCTCGTCTTTTGATATTTGTTTTTTACACCTTTTGCAGGTTACATGACTCATATGCTTTCTCCTTCCCTATCACTGTCTTAATAAAATGGTACTAAAGGTTAGGCGATTTTTCCACCAACAACAAAAAAGCACCACTTCAGGCGCTTTTAAAATTAGTATGGCGCCGTTTTCCCCGCTGACTTCACCCGCAGACGGAATTGTTTCAAGCCGTACATGCTGCTGTCCGCCATCGGCGCGATCGCAAGCTTTTCCATCGAGGAATACTGCTTCAGAAGCCCCTCAAGGGCAATCGTTGCTTCCAGCCTCGCGAGCGGAGCGCCTAAGCAGAAATGGATGCCGTGGCCAAATCCGATATGCGGGTTCGGATGACGGTGAATATCAAATTCGTGCGCCCTCTCAAATTTCGCTTCATCACGGTTGGCAGAAGCAAGAAAAGCGACGACGCCTTCTCCTTTTTTCAAACTTACTCCTCTGATCTCGGTATCCTGTTTAACGAAGCGCACGATCATCGGCGCGGGCGCCCGGAAACGGACGGCTTCCTCGACGGCCTGCGGAATCAGTTCAGGATGCCTGGCGAGCTCGTCATACGCACCCGGTGTTTCGAGAATGCTGTAGACCGCATTTGAAATCAAATTGGTCGTCGTTTCATTCCCCGCCATCAAGAGCAGGTTGCAAAACGGAACCAATTCATCAGGAGAAAGCTTGTCCCCTTCTTGTTCGGCTTTGATCAAGAGCGAAATCAAGTCATTGCCGAGGTTTTGTCTTTTCTCTTCGATCATCTTTTCAAAAAACGCGGTCAGCTCTTCTTCGCCTTGATCCCTGATATTTTTCCACTCGTTCACATCTTCTTGCCGGTCGCTCTTCGGCAGGCTGACCAACACGTCGGACCATTCTTTGAAATGGTGCTTATACATTGAAGGAACGCCGAGCAATTCCGAAATGACGATGACGGGCAACGGATATGAAAAATTCTGTACAAGGTCGATCTCTTCCCTGCCGCGGATTTGAACGAGCAGTTCATTCGTCAGTTCGCGAATGCGCGGCTCCCACTCATTCATGACACGCGGAGTAAAAGCCTTGTTGACGATCGATCTGATTCTCGTGTGTTTCGGCGGATCCATGCTGATCAACGTTTTCGCAAACGTATTGCCGGTTCCAAGCTGATGGAACTGATTTGAAAAAAAGTCTTTGTCGCTGATCACTCTTTTGACATCGTCATAACGGAACACACTCCACACCTTGCTGTCTTCATCATAGTGAATCGGTGATTCGGTGCGCATTTTTTCATACCATGGAAACGGATCATACGGGTCTTGTCTGTTCTTTCCGTTAAGCAGCGCTTTCTGAATAGGGTTCTGCTGTTTTGTTTGACTCATTCGCTTTCACTCCTTCGGTTCTTGTCAGCTGATTCATGAAGTTCAATATGTTAGTTTAAAATTAAAAGAACCCACCGGATCATTCAACCAACAAGTGGAAAAGAAGTGTCGAAAAAGTGTTTGAGGAGGCGGCTGAAGTGGCTGACAGCTATCGCGGGGACAAGCGGATTACAAAATCGAAAACAAATTTAAAAAAAGCCTTGTTTGAACTGCTGGCTGAAAAAGAATGGGGAAAAATCTCTGTACAGGATATTACGCAACGGGCAAACTTGAATCGAACGACATTTTATCAGCATTATCAAGATAAATACGATTTGCTTCATCAAAATATGAGAGACATGTTTGAAGCGATGAAAGAGGATATTTTTTCGCCGCTTGATATAGATTGCAGCGGGGAAAAGCCTGAAGCGTACTGGTATGTGCTGCGCTTTTATCAGCATTTACAACAGAACTGCGATGATTTTGCGATTATCATCAACAGAAGATATGAGCTGAACATTAAGGAGCTGCTCAATGACTTTTGGAATGACAGCTTTTTGACGGGAATCAAAAAAACGGCAGCTTCCGATACTAATCGCTCAGTGCCTCTTGATATCCAGCGGCGATTTGTGATTTCCGCCTTTGCGGGCACAGCCGCATGGTGGCTTGAAAATGGCATGCCTTATCCGCCCGAATTGATGGCTGAATCGTTGATCAAAATGATCCAAAAAAATTGACGGCAAAAAAAGAGACAAAACGGGTGCTCCCGCTCTGTCTCTTCACCGGTTATTTCTGCGCTGCCTTGAGCGCACGCGCGCCGATATCCGTCCGGTAAAACAGCCCCGGTTTTCTTACTCGTTCCACCGCTTGATATGCTGCTTCCCTGGCCGCTTCAAACGTCTCGGCAAACGCCGTGACATTGGCGACGCGGCCGCCGTTTGTCACAAACTGACCGCCGCTTTTTTTCGTGCCTGCGTGAAAGACGACGGTCTGTTCCATATCAGGCTCAAGCGTGCTGATCGGCGTGCCTTTTTCATAGCTTTCCGGATAGCCGTCAGATGCTAGAACAACGGTGACTGCCGCCGTATCCTTCCACTTCAGCTCCACTTCTTTGTCGGCGAGGAGGTCAAGCAAGACTTGTACAAGGTCTGATTCAAGACGCGGCAGTACGACCTGGGTTTCCGGATCTCCGAATCTCGCGTTGAATTCGATCACTTTTGTTCCTTTTTCGGTTAGCATTAAGCCAGCATACAAGACTCCCGTAAACGAACGGCCTTCTTTAACCATCGCTTCGGCCGCCGGCTCCAAAATCGTTTTAACGGCGTCTTCAACGACCGCATCCGAAATCTGCGGCACCGGGGAATATGCGCCCATTCCCCCTGTATTCGGGCCTTTGTCTCCGTCAAATGCCCGCTTGTGATCTTGCGCGATCACCATCGGATACACTTTTTCACCTTTGACAAAAGCCATCAGCGAAAATTCTTCACCGCTCAAAAATTCCTCGATAACGACAGAGGCGCTTGCATCGCCGAACTTTTCATCTTCTAAAAAGTCATGCAGACACTGAACCGCATCTTCGGCTGTCATCGCGACTGTGACGCCTTTTCCAGCGGCAAGCCCGTCAGCTTTGATGACGATCGGCGCGCCTTTTTCCTCAACATACGCCTTTGCTTTTTCAAAAGATGTAAACGTTTCGTATTCTGCTGTCGGTATTTGATATTTTTTCATCAGATCTTTGGCAAACTGCTTGCTTCCTTCAATCACCGCTGCTTTTTTCGACGGACCGAACACCGGAAGGCCCGCTTCTTCAAATGCATCCACAAGCCCTTCGATTAGAGGGACCTCAGGACCGACAATCGTCAGTCCGATATTGTTTTCTTTTGCGAAAGCGAGAAGCCCTTCGTGATTGCCTTCGTCAAGATCAACGAGTACGGCGGTCCCGGCCATTCCGTCATTGCCGGGCGCCGCATATACAGTGCCGACAAGAGGGCTTTGCGCCGCTTTCCAGGCGAGCGTGTGCTCCCTGCCGCCTCTGCCGATAATCAATACGTTCACGCTGGTCACTCCCTTAATGTTTGAAATGGCGGATTCCGGTGAACACCATCGCGATCCCGTATTCATCCGCTTTTTGAATCGAATCTTCATCACGAACCGATCCGCCCGGCTGAATGATCGCCGTCACACCGGCTTTAGCCGCTTCTTCGACCGTATCAGGCATCGGGAAGAACGCATCTGATCCGAGCGCGCTTCCTTTCGCTTTCCCGCCGGCTTGCTCAATTGCGATTTTCGCGGAGCCGACTCGGTTCATTTGTCCAGCGCCGACGCCGATCGTCATATCGTCTTTTGCCAGGACAATCGCATTCGATTTGACATGCTTCACAACTTTCCAAGCGAGCTTCAAGTCAGCCCATTCCTGTTCGGTCGGCTCTCTTTTCGTCGGAATTGTGATGTCGGCGTCGTCAAAACCGTGCATATCCAGATCCTGAATCAAAAGCCCGCCTTGAACAGATGTCAGCTGCTTTTCGTTTTTCACAGGCTGATTGACATCAAGGGTCAAGAGGCGAAGGTTTTTCTTGGATGTTAAAATATCAAGCGCTTCTTGGCTGAATGCTGGCGCGATGATGATTTCCAAAAAGATTTTGTGAAGCGTTTCAGCCGTCGCTTTATCCACTTCCCGGTTCAAAGCGATGATGCCGCCGAAAATTGACGTTTCGTCAGCGGCGTATGCTTTGTTAAACGCCTCTTCGATCGTGTTGCCCGTCCCGACGCCGCAAGGGTTCATATGCTTGACGGCAACCGCAGCCGGCTCCGTGAACTCGCGGACGATTTGAAGTGCTGCATCCGCGTCTTTGATATTGTTGTAAGAAAGCTCTTTTCCGTGCAGCTGTTCAGCTGAAGCAATTGACCCTTTGACAGGGAGCGCACTTTGATAAAAGACTGCTTCCTGATGCGGATTTTCGCCGTAGCGGAGCGATTGCTTTTTCTCAAAGGTGACGGTGAACTGTTCAGGCTCTTTTTCGCCGGTTACCTTTGTTAAATAGTCAGCGATCAACGCGTCATACGCTGCCGTGTGGCGGAACACCTTCGCTGCCAACTCGCGTTTTTTCTCAAGAGAGACGCTGCCGTTTTCTTTCAAGTCGTTCAGTACAGGGGTGTAGTCGCGGGGATCGACGATGACCGCCACGTCCTGGTGGTTTTTCGCTGCTGCGCGAAGCATGCCTGGACCGCCGATGTCGATATTCTCAATCGCTTCTTCGAATGTGACGTCTTCTTTAGAAACCGTTTCTTTAAACGGATATAAATTAACAACGACAAGGTCGATCGGCTGAATTCCCTGTTCATTGAGCTGCGCCATGTGTTTTTCGTTGCCGCGGACGGCAAGAAGCCCGCCGTGAATATTCGGATGAAGGGTTTTCAGACGGCCGTCCATGATTTCGGGAAAGCCCGTCACTTCAGAAATGCCGATGACGTCAACGCCGTTTTCCTGAAGAAGTTTGCTTGTGCCGCCTGTTGAAATCACTTCTACGCCAAGCTCTGTCAATTCTTTTACAAAAGGGACAATGTTCGTTTTATCTGATACGCTGATTAATGCGCGTTTGATCGTCATTCCTTTTCACCTCTGCCATTTAGTTCAAGAAGCTCTTTGATTACTTCGGGATAAAGCTCATGCTCCAATTTGTGTATCTTTTCTTCAAGAGATGCGAGTGTTTCGCTTTTTTCAAGCTCGACGGCGCGCTGGGCGATAATCGGACCGGTGTCCATGCCTTCGTCAACATAGTGAACCGTGATGCCCGCCACTTTCACACCCGCTCTGTACGCCTGTCCGATCGCGTCGATGCCGGGAAACGCCGGCAGGAGCGACGGATGGATGTTGATGATTTTATTCCGGTAAGCCGACAGAAGCGTATCGCCGATCAGTCTCATGTACCCCGCCAGGACAATCCATTCTGCTCCGTGGAGGCGGAGCTGTTCAACGATCACTTGTTCAAAAGCTGCTTTATTTTCGAACGATTTCGGCTGGAATGCGAACGATGGAATTCCGGCTTTTTCAGCTCTTTCAAGCACTTTCGCATCGGGCTTGTCACAGACGACAAGAACGATTTTGGCATCCCAGTTCTCTTCTCTCATTCTTCTTGCGATCGCTTCAAAGTTCGTTCCGCTTCCTGATGCAAATACCGCGAATTTTCTCATGAAAGACCGGCACCGCCAAACTCAACGCCGCTTCCGGCTTTCACTCTGCCGATGAGATAGGCTTTTTCACCGTTGTTTTCGAGCGTTTGAATCACGTCTGTCATATCCTCTTCTTTCACCGCAAGGACAAACCCGATTCCCATATTGAAAACATTGAACATTTCCTCGGACTTCAGGCCGCCTTTCTCCTGAATGAACGGAAAGACAGGAGGGACGGGCCAGGAGCCGATGTCGATTTCAACACCGAGACCATCAGGCATCATGCGCGGCAGGTTTTCAATAAAACCGCCGCCGGTCACGTGCGCCATGCCTGCGATTTTACCTGATTTCACCGCTTCAAGGACAGGCTTGACATAAATTTTCGTCGGCTCTAAAAGCTCTTCGCCAAGAGGCCGTTCAAAAGGTGTATACGTCTCATCAAGGTTCAGACCGGCATCTTCAAGAAGAACTTTACGAACGAGAGAGAAGCCGTTGCTGTGAAGTCCGCTTGAAGAAAGTCCGATTAAAAGGTGCCCTTCGCTGATGTTTTCGCCCGTGACGATGCCATCTTTTTCAGCGGCTCCGACCGAGAACCCGGCAATATCGTATTCATCCTCTGTATAAAGACCCGGCATTTCCGCCGTTTCTCCGCCGACTAGCGCTGATCCTGACTGTACACAGCCTTCTGCGACACCTTTTACAATTTCTTCAATTTTGACGGGGTCGGCTTTTCCGACCGCAAGGTAATCAAGGAAGAACAGCGGCTCCGCTCCTTGAGCGAGCACATCGTTGACACACATAGCGACGGCATCGATGCCGATCGTGTCATGCTTGTCCATCGCAAAAGCGAGCTTCAGCTTTGTGCCGACACCGTCCGTTCCCGAAATCAGAACCGGCTGTTTGTACGGCAGTTCTGACAGGTCAAACATGCCGCCAAATCCGCCAAGACCGCCCATTGCGCCGATTCGCTTCGTTCTTTCCACATGTTTTTTCATTCGTTTTACGGCTTCATATCCGGCTTCAATATCAACCCCGGCGTTTTTATAGCTTTCAGACAACACAATCCACTCCTTATTCCGCGCTTGTCCATTCGTAATATTCAAAATCAAAAGAGCAGCCGCATCGCTTCTGCTGCCCTTTATTCATTTCAGGAGACGCGGCGCTTCAAGAGCGCCGGCCGGTTTATTTTGTCAAAACGGCTTCTTTCACGTGAGGAAGAACCGTATCCTGATAAATCTCGGTCGGGTATTTTCCTGTAAAGCAGGCCATGCACTGCCCGCAGTTTTCGTCTTCATACTGTCTTCCGATCCCGGAAAGGAGTCCTTCAATGCTCAAGAATGACAATGTATCGGCGCCGATTTCCTGACGGATTTCTTCCACTGAATGGGAGGACGCGATCAGTTCTTCATGCGTTGATGTGTCAATTCCGTAAAAGCACGGATGGGCAATAGGCGGGGAACTGATTCTGACGTGCACTTCCGTCGCTCCGGCTTCGCGCAGCATCGTCACAATTCTGCGGCTTGTCGTGCCTCTCACGATGGAATCGTCCACCATGACGACGCGCTTGCCTTCAACGACCCCGCGGACGGCTGACAGCTTCATTCTCACGCCCTGCTCCCTGAGCGACTGTGACGGCTGAATGAACGTTCTACCGACATAGCGGTTTTTAATCAGTCCGAGTTCGTAAGGAATTCCCGTCGCTTCGGCATAGCCGATGGCCGCTGAAATGCTTGAATCCGGAACCCCTGTCACCACATCTGCTTCAATGCCTGATTCTTCAGCAAGCTTTTTACCGAGATTTTTTCTCGCGCTGTGGACATTAATGCCGTTAATATTACTGTCAGGCCTTGAGAAATAAATGTACTCCATGCTGCAGATCGAACGGTTGATGTTGATGGAGAACCGCTCAGACTTCATGCCTTCATCATTGATGATCAGCATCTCGCCCGGTTCTACATCTCGCAAATATGTCGCGCCGACCACATCAAACGCGCACGTTTCAGAAGCGACGACGTACGCGTCGCCGAGCATTGCGACAGATAGCGGTCTGAGTCCGTTCGGATCAAGCGCCACGATCATTTCCTTTTCCGTCATGATCAGGAAAGCATAAGCGCCTTTCAGCATGGAAAGAGCGTTTTTGATCTGATCTTTCAGCTCGAAGTGGCCGCTTCTTTTAATTAAATGGGCGAGCACTTCCGTATCAGAAGACGTTTGAAAAATGCTGCCCTGGTTTTCAAGCTGCTGTTTCAGCTGAGTGGCGTTTACTAAGTTTCCGTTGTGCGCAAGCGCAAGGCTGCCGTTATTTTGCGAATGGAAAAGGAACGGCTGGACGTTTTCGAAGCCGCCGCCGCCCGCCGTTGCATAGCGGACATGGCCGATCGCTCCTTTTCCTGTCACCTTTTTGAGCTCGCCGTTTTGAAAAACTTCAGTAATCAGCCCCTGGCCTTTGTGGGCGGACATTTTTTCGCCGTCTGTCGCCACGATGCCGGCACCCTCCTGGCCTCTGTGCTGAAGGCTGTGAAGGCCGTAGTACGTAATTTGCGGTGCTTCTTCATGCCCCCAAATCCCAAATACGCCGCATTCTTCATTTAAGCCTTTGATTTCAGCAAGCATGGGATAGCTCCTTTCCATGCGCTTTCGAGCTCTTCTATCTGCGCATGAATCCATTGTTGTCCTTCCTGGCTTTGAACAGACAGCGCGCTGTCTGACGTTACTTCGCCGATGAGCTCGGCGTCTTTGACAAGCTTTTCGAACGCTTCTTGATGCTCTTTTTTCACAGAGACGATAAACCGTGATTGTGTTTCGCTGAATAACAATGCAGATTCGCCTGCAAGCGTTACATTGGCGCCGAGTCCTTGAGAAGATATGACGCTTTCCGCCAGCGCCACGCCGATGCCGCCTTCTGAGACGTCATGCGCGGACTGCACGAGCCCTGTGCGGATCGCTTTCAGAAGCGCTTTTTGACGCGCTTGTTCGACTTCCAAGTCGATGGCAGGCGCTTTGCCGTAAATCTTTCCTTCGGACAGTTTTTGCAGCTCGCTTCCGGCGAACTCAGGGAATGTTTCGCCGATGACATAAATCAAATCGCCCGCTGCTTTAAAGTGCTGGGTCGTAATATGGTCTGTATCTTCGATCAGTCCGACCATTCCGATGACAGGCGTCGGGTAGATCGCGCTTCCGTTTGATTCGTTGTAAAGAGAGACGTTTCCACCGATGACCGGTGTGCTGAGCACGTTGCACGCCTCGCTGATCCCGTCTGCCGCTTTTTCGATCTGCCAGAAAATCTCCGGCTTTTCCGGATTCCCAAAGTTGAGGTTATCCGTAACGGCAAGCGGTTCTGCTCCGGAGCAGACGATATTGCGGGCCGCTTCAGCGACAGCGATTTTCCCGCCTTTTTCCGGATCGAGGTACAAGTAGCGGGCATTGCAGTCCGTTGTCATGGCAAGCGCCTTTTTCGTGCCGCGAATCCGCAGGACGGCTGCATCAGAGCCCGGTGCGACAACTGTGTTCGTCCTGACCATGTAGTCATATTGGTCATAAACCCATTCTTTGCTCGCAATAGTCGGCTGCTTTAACAGCTCGAGAAGCGTTTCTTTCGCATCTTCGACTTTTGGTGCAGGAACGTCTGTTTCAAGGAACTCTTTATAATAAGCCGGAACTTTTGACGGCTTATGGTAAACCGGCGCTTCCTCTGCAAGCGCATCAACCGGAAGATCGGCAACCATTTCCCCGTTGTGGAAAAGGCGCAGCATCTTGTCGTCTGTCACGTGACCGACAGCCACAGCTTCAAGATCATACTTGTCAAAAATATCGATGATCTCTTGTTCGCGGCCGCGTTCGATGACTAAAAGCATGCGCTCCTGAGATTCGGAAAGCATCATTTCGTACGGCGTCATCCCTGTTTCGCGCTGCGGGATCAAGTCAAGGTTCATCTCGATGCCCGATCCGGCTTTGGATGCCATTTCCGCGCTTGAACTTGTCAGTCCTGCCGCACCCATGTCCTGAATACCGACCAAGGCGTCTGATTTGATGACTTCCAGACACGCTTCAAGAAGCAGCTTTTCCATGAATGGATCGCCGACTTGCACAGCCGAGCGTTTTTCTTCTGATTGGTCAGACATTTCCTCTGAGGCGAACGTGGCGCCGTGGATGCCGTCGCGCCCCGTTTTCGCACCGACGTACATGACCGTATTGCCGACGCCTTTCGCCTGCCCTTTTTTAATATCTTCATGGTTGATCAAACCGACACACATCGCGTTGACAAGCGGATTGCCTTCATAGCAGCTGTCAAACTGAACTTCACCGCCTACGGTCGGAATGCCGATGCAGTTTCCGTATCCGGCAATGCCCGCGACTACTTCTTCAAACAAGTACTTCACACGCGGTGAAGTGAGTTCACCAAACCGGAGAGAGTTCAAAACAGCGATCGGACGCGCGCCCATTGAAAAGACGTCGCGGATGATGCCGCCCACACCTGTTGCAGCTCCCTGATAAGGCTCAATCGCTGACGGATGGTTATGCGATTCGATTTTGAAGACAACCGCCTGATTGTCGCCGATATCGACGATTCCTGCGCCTTCCCCCGGCCCTTGCAGGACGCGTTCGCCTTTTGTCGGGAACTTTTTCAGGATCGGCTTGGAATTTTTGTAGCTGCAGTGCTCTGACCACATGACCGAAAAAATCCCGATTTCCGTATAGTTTGGAAGCCTTCCGAGAATCGATTCAATCATGGCAAACTCGTCATCGCTGACACCCATTTGCTGATAGAGCTTCTCTTCCTTAATTTGTTCTTGACTTGGTTCAAGCAGTAGCGACATGAGTTTCCCTCCAATTTTTCACGATAGATTGAAACAGTTTAAGACCGTCGGCGCTTCCGAGCAGAGAATCGACTGCGCGTTCAGGGTGAGGCATCATGCCTAATACATTGCCTTTTTCATTGACGACGCCTGCAATGCCGGCGACGCTTCCGTTGATATCCGTTCCGTATGTGAAAGCGATTTGGTTATTTTCTTGTAATCCGGCAAGCGTTTCTTCATCACAGTAGAAGTTTCCTTCGCCGTGCGCGACCGGAATCGTGATGGATTCGCCTTTGCTGTAGGAAGATGTAAAAATCGTTTCATTGTTTTGGACGACAAGTTCAACCGGACGGCAAATAAATTTCAAATCTTTGTTGCGTCTCATCGCGCCCGGCAAAAGACCGAGCTCCTGCAAAATTTGAAAGCCGTTGCAGACGCCGAGCACCGGCTTTCCTTCTTTAGCCGCTTTTTTGACGGCCGGCATAATGTTTGCGAAGCGAGCGATCGCGCCGCATCTTAAATAATCCCCATATGAGAATCCCCCCGGAATGAGGATGCCGTCATATTCATCAAGACTTGTTTCTGTATGCCAGACGTATTCAGCTTCTTCGCCAAGCTCATCCTTGATCGCGTGGAACATATCGATATCGCAGTTTGAGCCCGGCAGCACAATCACCGCAAATTTCACTGTGCGACAACCTCCTCGACTTCGTATCTGTAATCTTCAATCACCGTGTTGGCCAAAAGTTTTTCGCACATTTCTTTGACGAGAACGTCAAGGTCGCGGTCCGATTTTTCGATGGTGAGCTCCATGTATTTGCCGATGCGGACGTCCTGAACTTCTTTGTAGGACATGCTGTGCAAAGCATGCTGAACGGCGCTCCCCTGAGGATCTAAAACACTCTCTTTTAAGCTGACATACACTTTCACTTTGTACATATTACATGCCTCCAAGTCTTTTGAATATTTCTTCGTATGCATCCGTCAATCCGCCCAGGTTTCTTCTGAACACATCTTTATCAAGCTTTTCATTCGTTTCTTTATCCCACAGCCGGCACGTATCCGGGGAAATCTCATCGGCCAGCAGGACCTCGCCGTCTTTATCGCGCCCGAACTCAAGCTTGAAATCTATCAATCTGACACCGCAAGCCGCGAAAATCGTCTGCAGCTCTTCGTTTACCTGTCTCGTAATCGATTTGATTTTCTCCACCTGTTCAGGCTCAGCCGCGTTTAAAATCCGGATATGGTCTTCTGTGATCAGCGGATCGCCGAGCGCGTCATCCTTGTAGTAAAACTCGATAATCGGCTGCTCCAGCTCCGTGCCTTCCGGAATGCCGAGCCGTTTGGACATGCTTCCCGCAACGACATTGCGGACAACGACTTCAAGCGGGATGATCGTCACTTTTTTAATGAGCTGCTCCGTTTCTGAAATTCGTTCAACAAAGTGGTTGTTGATTCCCTTCTCGTGAAGCCTTGTGAAAATCAGGCTGGAAATTTCGTTATTTAAACGGCCTTTTCCATCAATCTCGGCTTTTTTTTCTCCGTTAAAAGCCGTCGCCGAGTCTTTGTATTCGACAAACAACGTGTTGTCATCATCCGTCAGGTATATCTTTTTCGCTTTTCCTTCATATAAAAGTTCATTTTTCACAATATTCACAGAAGGCCTCCTAACCCGAATGTTGGAAATATTTCATCTTTTAGACCCCCGCCTGTTAAAGCGGGCGGTCGATTCTACGCTAAGCCTAAACGTTCAAAAATGTAGTCGACGTTTTTCAAGTGGTAATTGTAATCAAAGCAGTCGTTAATTTGTTCCGGAGACAGTCGGGACGTAATTTTTTCCTCAGCCTCGACAAGCTGGCGGAACGGCACTTGTTTCTCCCATGCTTCCATCGCTTTCGGCTGAACGGTGTCATACGCTTCTTCACGCGCCATGCCGGTATCAATGAGAGCGAGAAGAACGCGCTGAGAGTAGATCAATCCGAGTGTACGGTCCATGTTGCGCTTCATGTTTTCAGGGAACACGGTCAAGTTTTTCACAATGTTGCCAAAGCGGTTCAGCATGTAGTTCAGCGCGATCGTCGCATCAGGCAGAATGATGCGCTCTGCTGACGAATGCGAAATGTCGCGTTCATGCCAAAGCGGTACATTTTCATAGGCGGTCAGCATGTAGCCGCGGATGACGCGCGCCATTCCCGTCATGTTTTCCGAACCGATCGGATTGCGTTTATGCGGCATGGCAGAAGAACCTTTTTGGCCTTTTGCGAAAAATTCTTCGACTTCGCGGGTTTCGCTTTTTTGGAGGCCGCGGATCTCAACGGCGAATTTCTCGATGCTTGTCGCAACTAGCGCCAGTGCAGCCATATAATCGGCGTGGCGGTCTCGCTGTAGCGTCTGTGTTGAAATCGGCGCCGGTTTTAAGCCGAGCTTCTCACATACGTACTGCTCGACGAATGGATCGATGTTCGCGTACGTTCCGACGGCGCCTGAAATTTTACCGACTTCGATGCCTTCTTTCGCCTGCTTGAAGCGTTCCAGGTTGCGCTTCATTTCTTCATACCAAAGGGCGAGCTTCAAGCCAAATGTCGTCGGTTCTGCATGCACGCCGTGTGTGCGTCCCATCATGACCGTATATTTATGTTCCTTTGCTTTTTCTTTCAAGATGTCAACAAATCTCTCAATGTCCTTGAGCAAAATATCGTTCGCCTGTTTTAATAGATAGGAAAGAGCTGTATCGACCACATCTGTTGATGTCAGTCCGTAGTGCACCCATTTTTTCTCTTCGCCAAGCGTTTCCGATACGGCGCGGGTAAATGCGACGACATCGTGGCGCGTGTCCTGCTCGATTTCAAAGATGCGGTTGATGTCAAACGACGCTTTTTCCCGCAAAACCTTCACATCTTCTTTCGGAATGACGCCGAGCTCAGCCCAAGCTTCACAAGCCAGTATTTCAACCTCCAGCCATGCTTGGAATCTGTTTTCATCCGTCCAAATCGCAGCCATTTCCGGTCTTGAATAACGTTCGATCATTGTTTTCGTCCTCCATCTCTTTCAATCCACTTTTCTGTCATCTTCCCGATCCATTCATTGTCGGGTGTTCTTAAAAATGTGATATGCCCCATTTTGCGGCCCGGTTTGACTTCATGCTTTCCGTATATATAAAGCTTCGCTTCTTTTAATAGTTCGGGATCTTCTTCAGCCATGTACACTTCATCTCCGAGAAGGTTTACCATCATTCCTTCCTTCAGAAGGTCCGTTTTGCCGAGCGGCAGTCCGCAGACAGCACGGATATGCTGTTCAAACTGGCTCGTTTCGCAAAGATCAAGGGTGTAATGGCCGGAATTATGCGGCCGCGGCGCTAGCTCATTGACGAGAAGTTCGCCGTCTTCTTTCAGGAAAAGCTCAACGGCCAGTGTTCCGACAAGCTGAAGTTTTTCGGCAAGCCTGAGGGCAAGTGCTGCCGCTTGTTCCTGAACCGCTTCATCGGCCCGTGCCGGGACGATGCTCTGGAATAAAATATTTTGTTTATGGATGTTCTCTGCCGCCGGAAAAACGGTTGTCTCTCCGTGAACCGATCTCGTCACGATCACGGACAATTCCATTTTGAAAGGAACCCAGCTTTCCAAAATGCATGTGCCGTGCTGTAAAAGTGCTGCGGCTTCCCCGATTTGTGCTTGTTGTTTCAGGACGTACTGCCCTTTTCCGTCATACCCGCCGCGGCAAGTTTTCAGCACCGCCGGAAGACCGAGCTCCGCTACGGACGCTTCCAGTTCCGTTCGGTCGTGAATGATTCGGTACGGGGCGACTTTGCAGCCCGCTGATTCAATCGCTTTTTTCTCGGTTTCCCTGTTTTGCGTAAGGAGCAACAGCTCGCTCCCTTGCGGAAGGTAAGCGTGCTCTTTCAGCCAGTTCAGCGCATCATAATCGATGTTTTCGAATTCATAAGTAATCACATCGCTCGCTTCGGCAAGCTTCCGTATCGCTTCGCGATCATTATAAGCAGCCGTAATTTCAAGGTCTGCGACCTGTCCGCACGGTGATGAAGGGACAGGGTCAACAACAGCGATTTTATAGCCCATTTGTTTGGCCGCGACCGCCATCATTTTGCCAAGCTGTCCGCCTCCGATAATGCCGATTGTCGCTCCCGGAAAAATCGTTTGTTTATACAAGCTGATCACTGCTTTCCAACACGGTTTTTCTGATGCTTTCCCTTCGTTCATCCAATCTTCCGGCAAGCTTTTCGTCAAAAGCTGACAAAATCTGCGCCGCAAGCAGTCCGGCGTTGACCGCTCCCGCTTTGCCGATGGCAACGGTCGCAACGGGTACACCGCCCGGCATTTGAACGATTGAAAGCAACGAATCGAGACCGTTCAGCGCTTTTGACTGAACCGGCACACCGATGACGGGCAGCGTCGTTTTGGCTGCGACCATTCCCGGCAGGTGAGCGGCTCCGCCCGCTCCGGCAATGATGACTTTCAAGCCTCTTTCCCGCGCCGTTTCGGCATATTCGAACATTAAATCAGGCGTCCGATGTGCGGAGACGACCTTTTTTTCGTACGGAATTCCCAGTTCATCGAGGATGCCGCAGGCATGTTTCATCGTTTCCCAGTCAGATGTGCTTCCCATGATAACACCAAGAAGAGGCTGCATATCTTTTTGTCCCACCTTTAGCTGTTATTCTTCGCATATAAAAAGCCCGGCATGTATTGCATTTGTAGGAAGCAACACAAACCGGGCATGGCGCGTGTATCGTCAGTTAGTCCGCTTCTCGCGATCTCCATGTCAGTTTATTGTCCACTTTCCTGCATAGTCCGATGATTTACGGTCATCGGGTAGAGACTTATGGGCCATATTCCCAAGATTATATGAGGATGTGTTTTCATGTCATGTTTATCTTAACAACGGACTGTGATAATGTCAACGACATTATCGAACGATAGTATATTTTGTTGTTCTAATGTTCGGGTTTAGAGTAATTTCCCTTCGAATATAATTTTTCTTCCGCACGGAACAACCTGAATCGTTCCATTTTCCTTTGTTTCTTTGAAGACCGGCTCCTCCATTCGACGCACCGGTGTATAGCCTTCTTCCTGCATCTTCGTCAACACGGATTCGATCGTTTCGCCTTCCGTTACTTCAAAGCGCTTTTTTTTCGGCTTTGTCATTATTCTTTAATTCTCCTTTTCTTTACGGCTTTCACCCAGAATCCGCCGTGTATCGTCTTCGGTTCATAGGAAATGATAAATGCTTTTGAATCGATTGATTTAATCGTTTCGTACAGCTGCAGTTCGTATTTTCTCGGCGTCAAAATCTGCATCGCCGTTCTGTCTCCCTCAAGTCCGCCGACGACCCAGTGGGTGACGCCGTAGCCTTTTTCCCTGAGCTGTTTCGGCAAATCCAAATCAAGCTCTTTCGTAATGGCGTTAACGGTAATATAGCCCAAAGCGAGCTTTTCTTCAATTTTCGTGCCGACGATGATTCCGATTCCAAATCCGACCGCGTAAGCAATCACGTTTTGGATTTGATTTAAATTATCTAGAACGAGCCCCAGCCCGACGACGTAGACAAGCATTTCGATTGTCCCGATAAAAGCGGCGAGATACCGCTGGCCTTTAAGAGTCAGTATCATTCGAAGGGTTAAAAACGTTACGTATATAATATTGATAACCAGAATAATTCCAACCATGATCACACCATTCAATAGTGCTGAGTGAAGCAATTGAAATCCCTCCTTTAGATGCAAAGCAATCATATTCTACTAGAGAAATTCTCCATACACAATCCTGTAATGGCCCTGCTTCACCACAAAATTTTTCGACATTGCTCACTCCCATCAGTTTACCCTTTTTCTGCCGGTTTCAAAGCATTGAAACGCCATTAAAAAAGACGTTCAAATGAACGTCTTTCAGAGCTGGTGCTTATGATCCCGCTGACGATCTCCAACGGATCCGCTCAGTTTGCGGTGCTCCTTTTCCAAATCGCTCAGCGTGTATGACGAGAGGTCTTTCAAATTGTCCAGCCGCCCTGATTTTGCAAGCCGCCTGATTAAATACTCCTTTTTTTGTTTTACAGCTTTTCGAAGAAAGTTAGCCATCGATCACTCCCCCATCTTATTGGTTAAAATATATATTATTCTTATGAGTCAACTCAGGATTAATGCGGAGAAAAAACCGGTTCTTCAAGAAGAACCGGCAATATCTCCTTAAACAGGAATAAGCGACGACAACAAGTATCCGCCTACCAGCTTCCATGTTGCCGCAACGAATACCAATTCAAGCAAAAAGACGGTAAACACACAGTACATCAGGTCAAACCGCGCTTTTTCGCTTTTTTCATAAATCGATTGAATCAGCGTAAAAGTCCCGAATGTCAATCCCATAAAGATGACGATCGAGAGAATCACCGTCGCGGCCGTGAAGTTGATAATCGCGAATATCATCCACAAAGCGGCGGGGACGATAAACGGAACCAATAGAGAACCGTACTTTGCCGTGATATCGAAAAATGAAACTTTATACCTGAGCATAAAATTCGATACAACCCAGCTCGATGCTGCCATCCAAAACATGAAAGCCATGCAATAGATAAACACAACCAAAAACACTTCCAGGAACGGCACTGACACGCCGAACCCGAGAATTCTCCCCCTGCCCGCAAGCAGCTGATAAAAGTTGCCGAGCGAAAAGAAAACAGCTAAAAGCGTCATTGAAATAACGGAATACTTAAAATAAGACCGGTCAAAATCAAGTGCGCTGCGCACCGGGGATTTTAAAATATCGAGCACAAAGCTGAAATAGCGGAACAAAGCGGCAATCACGCTCTCCGTCACCGATTTGACTTTCGCCGCAGACGGATTCGTCTCCTTGCTTTTCTTCGCTTTTTTCCGGGAATTCCTCGACATCCTCGAAGCAGGTTCTTCTATATCATCTTCATTTCGTTTGTGATGTTCTTCAATCATATAAGCAACTCCTATTCTATTCAAAAGCTTTACATAAATGAAAAGCACTTTTATAAATTACATAAGCTGTGTGAAACAGTCAAGACAAACCTCTTTTTATCATAGATGCGGCAGCCCTTATATATGACGAAAAACGAAGGCGGAAGGTTCCGTTTTTAATGATTTGAAAATAAAAAAGGCTTGTCCAAATGAACAAGCCTTTTTCGCACAGCACACCTTATTTCAAGAAAATGAAATAAAGAATGAATACAACAGCCAATCCGTACATAATCGGATGGATCTCTTTTGCTTTGCCTTTAAAGATCATCGTGATCGGGTAGAAAATAAATCCGATCGCGATTCCGGTGGCGATGCTGTATGTCAGCGGCATCGCGATCATCGTGAAGAATGCGGGCACCGCAATCTCAAACTTCGTCCAGTCGATTTTGTTGAGATTCGCCACCATCAGCACGCCGACGATGATTAAAGCAGGCGCCGTCACTTGCGAAGTGATAACGCTGAGGACAGGCGAGAAGAACAGCGACAGCAAGAACAAAACGCCTGTTACGATCGCCGCAAAACCGCTTCTCGCTCCGGCCGCTACCCCGGCACTTGACTCAACATAAGCGGTCGTAGTCGATGTACCAAGGATCGCTCCGGCAACAGTTGCGGAAGAATCGGCAAGCAAAGCCCTGCCAGCGCGCGGCAGTTTGTTATCCTTCATCAAACCGGCTTGTGATGCAACCCCCACCAATGTACCGGCCGTATCAAAAAAGTCGACGAATAAAAACGTTAAAATAACGACAAGCATCTGCACCGAAAAGATATCGTGAAGGTGGATAAAGGCTTGTCCAAATGTCGGTGCAAGGCTGGGAACAGCACCGACAATTTTGTCAGGAACATCAATCTGACCGAAGATCATGCCGACAATCGCCGTGAGCAGCATACCGAAGAAAATGCCGCCGTTCACGCGCAATACCATTAAAATGACAGTAATGATCAGTCCGAAAACAGTCAAAAGAACGGGACCTGAATGAATATTTCCAAACGACACAATGGTATCCGGGTTGGATACGACGATTTTGGAGCCCTGCAAACCGACGAAAGCGATAAACAGACCAATTCCCGCACCGACGGCCATTTTCAGCTCATAAGGAATCGAATTGATAATTTTTTCCCTCAAACCGGACAGCGAAAGAGCGATAAAAATTAGTCCGGAAACCATAACGCCGGAAAGGGCCGTCTGCCATGGAATCTGCATGTTCAGAATAACGGAGAATGCAAAGAATGCGTTAAGCCCCATTCCGGGCGCAAGGGCGATCGGATACTTCGCAAGCAGCCCCATGATAAAACAGCCGACAGCTGCTGAAACCGCTGTTGCCGTAAAGACCGCGCTTTGATCCATTCTCAATGCATCCGGGAAATTTTCCACCGACGCCAGAGAAAGGGTAAGCGGGTTGACGATCAAAATATATGCCATGGACAAAAATGTGGTAAGTCCGCCGATCATTTCTCTCCGGTAGTTTGTACCCAATTCTTCAAACTGAAAGTAACGCTTCAAAATGGTATACTCCTCTCGTTTGTCTGTCGCTTTTATTGTTTCAAAAACCTTTGCTTTTAAACAAAAAACGCCCCAATTGGCGGGACGCTTGACTACGGCATATTTCATACTGAAAAAATGTTTTTTTCACGGACAAAATATTGTATACAAGCGTAGTCAAGCTATTTACGGTAGCTTGGTAGAAACTTATGGGCCATATCCCCATGATTATACGACAAGTCTTTTTTGAATTACTATACTATTGTAGCAATATCTAACGCTGAACACAATACAAAAAAACGAACATTAATGATTTTAATGTTCGCTTCGTTCGTTGTTTTTTCCAGATTCTGACCGTGGTCTGCAGCGGGTTAATTCCCTGTTTTCTTCAATTCAATCAAGTGCACCTTGTGATCATTGAAATAAAATTCAAGCACCACGTCTCTTTTTTTATCCTGATATTGTATTCCGGTTTCATACCCTTCGACAAACCAAAGCTCTTTATATTCTTTTCCATATACTTCGACCACTGTTTGAAGTGTATCGTTGATTTTGATGCCTTTTGCACTAGTCACGGTTTGAGCGGAAGAAATATTGAACAATAGCACAATTTTCTCCTGTTTATCTATTTCTGCTTTTACGCCTGACATATTTTTGGCTTTATATTCCACAACCCCTGTTCCACTTTTTACAAATCGATGGTCATTTTTAACGCTGTCGCCGATTTTTAAGCCTGCAATACTCTCGTTTTCCAGACTGACGGATGTAAAGTTCACCGTTGCAGCAAAATAAAAAATGAACGCAAGTACGGCGAACAGACAGAGGACGCCTGATAAGGCCATTCGGGAAATTATTTTTTTCTTGAGCAGAAACAGAGCTGTTGCGGTGATGAAAGCAATGAATATAACTGATTCCTCTCCCAATAAAAAATGCCCCAGCCTCATAAAGGCTGGGGCATTTGTCTTATTCCCACTCGATTGTTGCAGGCGGCTTGCTCGTAATGTCGTAAACCACACGGTTAATGTGCTTCACTTCATTGACGATCCGTGTCGAGATTGTCTCAAGGACATCCCAAGGAATTCTCGCCCAGTCGGATGTCATGCCGTCAATCGATGTCACGGCGCGAATGCCGATCGTATAGTCATAAGTTCTTGCGTCTCCCATGACGCCGACGCTGCGGATATCAGGAAGAACAGTGAAGTATTGCCAAATATCTTTTTCAAGATCAGCTTTGGCGATTTCTTCGCGGAGAATCGCATCTGATTCGCGGACGATTTCAAGCTTTTCATCCGTCACTTCTCCAAGAACGCGGATGCCGAGGCCTGGCCCCGGGAACGGCTGGCGCCAAACGATTTCGTCGGGGATGCCGAGCTCGGTACCGAGCGCACGCACTTCGTCTTTGAAGAGCGTATTCAGCGGTTCGATCAGTTCAAACTGCATGTCTTCCGGAAGTCCGCCGACATTGTGATGCGATTTGATCGTCTGAGCTGTCGCTGTTCCGCTCTCGATAATGTCGGTGTAAAGCGTTCCCTGTGCAAGGAAGTCAATACCTTTCAGTTTTTCCGCTTCATCGTCAAACACGTAGATAAACTCATTACCGATGATTTTACGTTTTTGCTCAGGGTCTGAGACGCCTTTAAGCTTGTTCAGGAAGCGGTCTTTCGCATCAACTTTGATCACGTTCATGTTGAAGCCTTCACTGAACGTCTTCATCACGCCTTCCGCTTCGCCTTTTCGAAGGAGCCCGTGGTCTACGAAAATACAAGTGAGCTGGTCGCCGATCGCTTTATGGATCAAGACCGCAACGACAGAGGAGTCAACCCCTCCGCTCAAGGCGCACAGCACTTGCTTATCGCCGACTGTTTCGCGGATTTTCTGCATTTCAATCTCAATAAAGTTTTCCATTGACCATTCGCCGGCACATTCACAAACACCGAAAACGAAGTTTTTCAAAAGGTCGTTTCCGTATTCTGAATGGCGGACTTCCGGATGGAATTGTACGCCGTACCATTTCTTATCCTTCTTGCTCATTGCTGAATTCGGGCAATGATGGCTTGTCGCATCAACGGTAAAGCCTTCTGGAACTTCAACAACTAGATCACCATGACTCATCCAGACGACCTGTTCGTTTGGAAGATCTTTAAACAGATCCGGTTCACCCTCGATATGAATGTTCGCTTTTCCGTATTCGCGCTGGCTCGCAGCTTCTACTTTTCCGCCAAGGTAATGCGTCATCAGCTGCATGCCGTAGCAAATGCCAAGAACAGGGATATCCAGTTCGAAAATCTTTTCGTCGCAGCGGAAAGATCCTTCGTCATAAACGCTGTTCGGACCGCCGGACAAAATAATTCCTTTCGGATTCATTTCTTTAATTTCCTCTGCCGTCAATGTATGAGGATGCAATTCACTGTATACACCAAACTCACGAATGCGGCGGGTAATCAGCTGGTTGTACTGACTTCCAAAATCCAACACAAGAATCATTTCATTTACTAACTTCGTCATGGTGTCACCTCTTTATCAAATTGTCTTTTTGCACAGAAAAAATGGCGGCAGACACACGGCCGTCCTGCCCCCATTCACGGGACAAGGCCCGGCTTGTCCGATAGATAAGCCGCCGAGCCTGCCAGCAAGAATATATAAGGGTTTTTAATATTCACTTATTCTAACAATACGACTGAAAGCGGTCAAGACTATCTCTTTTTAATTAAATTTTCCCATAACTCCGCCGAATCATTCCACAGCTTTGCGGCGTCTTCCTTTCGATACAAAGCCCGTTCATATTGCCGGGTCAAAGCTGTCATTTCACCGTTTTGAAAGCGTTCATCAACCGTCTTCGCAAACTCGCGCAGCGTCTGTCCTTCTTCTTTTTGCATGCCTTGGCGCTTCAGCTGGCGGAGCAGCTCTTCGTAAGCTTTGAAGAAAACCGCGCCATCACGCCGTTTTTTCAGCCTGTTGATGATGATGTGCGGCATCCATTTTGCCCTTGTAAAGTAAAGCACCGCTGTCAACGCCAGCAACAGACCGAGTACAGCCGCACCAGTCAAAAGGGTACGGTCTGCATCCCCGCTGCCGGCATGAGAACCGCCATTGGCATCACGCTTTGTCTGAGGTTCGGGCTTCTCTTTGTTGTCTTGTTCTTTTACATCCTGCGGACGCTGACCTCCGTCGTTTTTCTTATCATCTTCTTTTTTATCAGAAGCCGCGCCAGATTGCCGGCCGCTGGACTCTTCAACGAGCTGCTCCGGATTTAAAAAGCCTTTCGTCGGTTCAAACGTAACCCAGCCTTGTCCTTCAAAGTACACTTCAACCCAGGAATGGGCATTGTTGTTTGTCACCTCGTAAATCGTCCGTTTCCGGTCTGCCGTCGTTCCTGCATATTCACCGGATGTATAGCCTTTCACCCAGCGGGCCGGTATTCCGGCCGACCGCAGCAGCACGATCATAGCTGTGGAAAAATTGTCGCAGTAGCCGATTTTCGTCTCAAATAAGAACTGATCGACATAATCCTGCTCTCCTTTAGGAACAGCCACATCTTCCGTTTCATAAGAAAACTCGGAAGAACCGAGATACTTCTCAATCGCTTTCGCTTTGTCATATATATTATCTTCGTCTTTCGTTAAATCGTGCGCCAATGTTTTCACGCGGTCGGGAAGGGAAGTGGGAAGCTGCAGATACTTCTCATGGCTTCTGCTCCATTTTCCCTCCGACTCAAAGCTGACCTTCCTCAGCTGATCAACATCAAAGACGGGTGATTTATAGGTGGCCGAATAGCTTTCCAGGTTCTGAATGTCCGCGCCTGTCTTGCCGGCCGGTTTTATTTTCTCTGTGTTTAAGTTCATGCGGAGCGGTACAAAGAAATTGTTGAGCTTGATTTCAGTCGTCCCAATCGGATACAGGACGTGATCGTACCGATAAGCCGGATCGATATCAACGATCGCTTTGCGCGTTTCGGTCTTCACGCCTTCGTCGTACCACTGGTAATCCAGCTCACCCTTGTCAAGCTGGATGGACGCGCCCGTTTTTTCGTCTTCAATCCAGCCTTTACCTGTATAGCGGCTTTTCGTTTCCACCCTGAAATAGCTTCGTTCATTTCCCTGCCACGTAAATACCCATGTATCGTCTTTTGAAAATGGCCCGCCCAATGCCTCATCATTCGTTCCATAGCCGACTTTGCTTTTGCCTGAGGAAGCAAAATCGCCTGTCGCAGCCGTCTGCAGAAACGGCACCGGATCAGGCCAGACGGGATCGGCTTTCGGCGAGACCGCGCCGATGCAAACGGCGGCGGCAGTCATCAATAAGAGCGGTGTAAACCATTTGGCAAACCGCGATCTTGAGGATTTTAACGCTTCTGATTCCCTGATCCGTTCCAAATACAGCAGGCCGAGAAGCAAAAAGCCGATCAGCACGATCCGGACGATCGCATATGATGCGTCAAACGGCGTAAATGTATCGATCACCGCGATATAAACAACGGTCATGATAAAAAAGAATAAAATTCTGCGCTGATAGATCACCCAGTAATGCAGCAAGTATACAAGCAGCCAAAGAAGGACGTAAAAGAGCAGCGTCCGAAACAACGGCGACATATCCCGCCACATGCCGGAGAAAATATAGGAGAAATTTTGATTTAAATCCTGAAAAAGCAGGGCAATCCATGAAAGTGAAAACACCGATCCTTCGTAAAAAATCGTGTGCAGCGCAAACAGAACGAAGCCAAGGCTGACCGGAAATCTGATAAACCAAGGGACCTTAAAAAATGTAAGCAAGAATACTAAGGCAATAAACAAAATAAAAAAGACGGTGTGCCCCGTATCGGTAAAATACTGCAAAGGACGCAGCCATTCCCACAGCAGCAAAAAGGTTAGGACATAAAAAAGCAATAAACCGAAACTGTTTCTTTTTCCCCCGGACAACATTTTCTCACCTCGCTTCAGCAAAACCCCGGGAAAAATGTTCCCCGTAAATGACGTTCACTTCAATCCCCCGCGCTTTTAATTGTTGGACAGCGGCGCTTTCCTCACTTGAGAGAGCTCCGCCTTTTTTCTTCACCAAACAAATGACGGGCAGTCCGCCGGATAGCGGTTTCTTCAAAACCTGCACCAATTCGTTGGTAATGCGGCTTGTCACAATATATTTAACGGCTTTTCTCATATCGGGATGGCCAAATTCCCCCTCCAGCAGACTGTGAAACGGCTGGACCGCATCGCAATCGGCAAGCGCCAAGTAGTAAAACAGCTTTCTCAGATGCTCCTCCCCTTGCCGAACCGGGAAGACATTCCGCTCTTTTCCTGTGGAAACAAGCCCTGCATTCGTCCCGCTCCTCATGGCAGAACGAATGATAGAAGCGGTAAACGCGACGATCTCTTCAAAAGCATCAGAGGGAGACTGATCCATGAAGACGAGCAGGTCATCCCCTTTCGTCTGCTCAAATTCCTTCGTCATCAGCTGGCTGCGCCGTGCTGACGTCTTCCAGTCGACCCATGCAAACCGGTCGCCCGGCTGGTATTCCCTGATACCTGATGCCAGTGTGCTGTCCTTTCGGCGAAGCTCTGAAACGCGGCCTGCATGTTCATCATAAGAGCTTCCGCTGGCGCGGAAAGTAATCTCTTGATAGGAAGGCAGAACGAGAAAGGAGTCTTCCAATTGAATCTCGCATTCTCTTTCCAGCAGTCCGAGCGGATCACCTGTGCGGACCCTGATTTTTGCTAAACGGTGGTCTCCTCTCGGGACCGAATTGATCGTGTACGTCATCTTAATTTCTTTTTTAAACCAAGGAAAGAGAAACTGTTTGGCTTCTGCCGAACGCCCGTTTCTCCCCAGCGAATCAGGCAGACAGTCTTCCACGATCATAAACATGATCGGAAAGGGCCATTTTCTCTTTAGCACGACAAAAGCCTCCAATTGATCACCGGCTTTATACTGCCCGCGGCTCAGCCTCCGCTCCGCTGTCATGTTCTTCAGCGGATAAAAGGCAAGCATGAAAGCATAAAGCACAAAGGGAAGAAATGAGTAGAACAAAAACCAGCTGACAAATCCCCCTTGAAACATCGCATAGCAAAACGTTGAAGCAAACAGAAGAAACACGATACACAGCTTCCATCCGTACTTCACAAGACCGATGCGCTCTCTCATCAGTTGCTCATCGGCCTTCTGACCGGAACTTCCGTTTTTGACATAATGTCCTGAAGAACAGCTTCAGGCCGCTTTCCTTCAAATTTCGCCTCTGACCGTAGAATCATTCTGTGTGCAAGGGTAAAAGGTGCCAAATACTGAATATCATCAGGAATGACATAATCACGGTTATATAAAAATGAAAACGCCTGAGCAGCCTTCATCAAGGCGATTGAGCCGCGCGGACTCACGCCGAGATAAACGGCGGAATGACTCCTCGTTTTTTGGGCGATCTCAACAATGTATTCTTTAATCGCAGCGTCTACATACACCTTTTCAGCCTCTTTTTGAAATGCGGCAAGCTCTTCTTTCTCTATGACAGGCTCAACTTCCTCAATCGGGCTGCGGTTTTCCTGAAGATCGAGCACTTGAAGCTCTTCGCGCACTGTCGGATATCCCATTCTCAGCTTGAATAAAAAGCGGTCAAGCTGAGCTTCCGGCAGCGGATATGTCCCTTCATACTCGACGGGGTTTTGTGTGGCCATTACAAAAAAAGGTTTTGAAAGCGGCATTGTCACGCCGTCTACTGTCACACTTCCTTCTTCCATCGCTTCCAGAAGCGCCGACTGCGTTTTCGGCGACGTTCTGTTGATTTCATCTGCGAGAATGATATCTCCCATAATCGGGCCTGAACGGTATTCAAACTCCAGTGTTTTCGGATTATATATGGAAACGCCTGTTACATCTGAAGGCAGTAAATCTGGCGTAAACTGGATTCTCTTAAATTCAGCGCCGGTTGACTTTGCCAGGGCGCGAACCATCATCGTCTTTCCGACGCCTGGAACGTCTTCCAGCAGGACGTGTCCGTTTGCAAGAATGGCAGTCAGGCTTAAAACGGCAATATCTTTCTTTCCTACCATTACTTTGTCAATATTATCAGCTACTTTTCCCAAAACGGGATGCAGCGTTTCTTCGTATGCCATCCTCTTCCTCCTCATTGCTGACGAATCGAATTTATTTAACTTTACCATAAACGATGTACTCTCAGAAAACAACTAACTGGAGGAAAATAGAGTTTTGTCTTTTTTTATTTCGAATTTCAGAGTGAAAAACAAAAAAAGCGGTCAGTGACCGCTTCTTATTTTTCTCCAGATGGCTCGATGTGAACATGGGAATGAACGATCGAGTGTTCCTCCTGCATTCTTCTCTCAATTTCATCGGCGATATCATGGCTTTCTGCAATGTTGAGGTCGGATCTCACTTCCACGATGATTTCCACGTGGATGGTGCTGCCCAAATAACGCGCTTTAACATCTTTGATTTTGCCGACGCCGGGAACTTTCCGAATCGTTTCTTTATACGTTGAAATATGTTTAATATCGAATCCGTCCGTCAAAGAATGGGCCGCCTCTTTAAAAATCCCCCAAGCCGTTTTGCAGATGATCAATCCGATGATAAATGCGGCTGCCGTATCGACCCAGGCAAGGTTAAATTGCGAAGCAAAGATGCCTGCGAACGTTCCGATGCTGACATAGGCATCCGATTTATTATCGGCGGCGGCTGCATAGAGGGCATGGCTGTTTACCTTTTTTGCCAGCCTTTTATTGTAGAGGAAAACCAAAAACATCACGACGGCACTGCCTGCCGCCGTCCAAGCCGCAATCATGTCCGGTGTCGTTTCTTTCGGATTAAACAGCATTTCACCCGAGCTGTACAGCACTTCAAGACCGACCACCATCATGATAAATGAAGCGATCATCGAGGCGATCGTCTCAGCGCGGAAATGTCCGTACGGATGGTCTTCATCAGGCGGCTTCTGAGAAATCCTGAGGCCGATCAGCACCGCTACTGAGGCAATAATATCTGTTGTATTGTTCAGTCCGTCGGCTCTGAGGGCTTCGGAGTGAAATAGAAGCCCGACGGCCAATTTAACAGCCGACAGTACAATGTAAGCGATGATGCTGACCCATGCCCCGGTTTCACCTTTTTTTAATTCATCATACCGTTCCATAAAAAGCTTCCTTTCCCATCCGTGTTTTCGCTTTTAATCATACAAAGCAAAACTTGAGTGAGTCTATAGAAACATGATTCACTTCTTGCAGAAATATAGTCAGAGTAGAACTTTTTTTATTTAAGGAAACAAATTTCAGTTGGGTCAAAACCGGTAAAACCCGCTCTGTATAAGGATTTTGCGAAAACCTCAATTTATTCACGCTGCATAGGATTAAAAGGTCGGTATCTTCTTTCTGAATATTTTTTCTTTAGTTCCCTTGCATGATTCTTCTAAAAAACATTAAACAAACCCAAAATTTAAACGATATTAAAAAAAGTCGAAAATAGTCCTTAAAACTCTGACAATATAAAATAATAGTAAAATAGTCACGAAAAATATATGGACTTTTTTCCTTTTTTGGATTAATATGTTTTAGACATTATGACATAGCTTATAAGGGGGACATCACATGTCAGAACAAACGAATTTTCAAGCCCCTGTCAAACGTACAGCAGAATTTGTACTGGGGTTACTAGGCGGTATTTTCGGGATTTTTGCAGGATTTTCAGGTTTATTATTCGGAGGATTAGGCGCCGCTTTAGAAGCGGATGGCGCCGGAGAAGTTATCGGATCATCCTGGGCGGTTATTTTGCTGTCTGCACTGGCCATCGTCGGTGCATGTATCGTAAAAAAACATACTAAATTAGCGGGTACTTTTTATATCGCGGCTGCAATAGGAGGAACTGTCGGCGTCAGCCTGGCATATATCGTTCCGCTTATTCTGCTATTAATCGGCGGATGTAAAGCATTGTTCAGCGGCGAGAATAAAGGCCTTGTCTTTAAAAAATGGTGGTTCTATGTCACGATTATTGGATCCATCGTATTCGTCATGATATTCGCTTCAAGCGGCTCTTCTTCTCAAGAAAGCAAATCGTCCGGTAGCAGTGCAAAGACGACAGCCGCAAAAACTAGCGAAGAAAAAAGCAATGACGATGCCAAAGAAGAAAAAACTGAATTTGGTTTAAATGAAACAGCTGATCTGGATGGCACCCAAATCACAGTGACCAACGTTAAAAAATCGATGGGCAATAAATTTATCAAACCAAAAAAAGGTAATGAATATGTGATTGTAACAGTTAACATAGAAAATAAAAGCGATAAAGATATTTCTTACAACCCGCTTGATTTTCAAATTCAAAACGAAGATGGACAAATTACGCATAATACTTATGCACTTTCAGATGATAACCAATTATCATCTGGAAATCTGACAAAAGACGGTAAGGTTTCTGGAACTATCGCTTTTCAGACAAAAAAGAGCAAAACATATAAAGTTATTTTCACTTCTAATTTTTGGAATGATGAAAAAATCACTTTTAACCTTCAATAATTCAAAAAAACTTGCAAAGTCTCCTTTGCAAGTTTTTTAATTGCATTTCTTCCGCCCAAGCACGATCGGATACCGGTTCAATAAAAAGATGCAAGGCACCATAACAAGCAATGTCATACCGGTGTAAAGCGCGCTCCATAACAGGGAACCGTATGTCTCATCAAGGGAAACCTGGGTAAAGTAGTAGACGACGGCTTTCAGCATCCTGATGACCGGGTAGTGCAGTACGAGAATGATCAGCGAGTTTTTGCCGAGGAATTGGAGTAGCTTCATTTTTTCGAGTTTAAAACTGCTGAAAATGACGCCTGCCGTTCCCAGAAATGAGGTCAGATAAAAGACCGCCATGTTTCCATACTCATTGGCCCTCATATCCACTCTGACGTTCAGGGTCTGTAAAAAGCCGACCGCGATGAATAAGAGAAGCGCTGGCAGCAGCGTTCTTCTGTCTCTCATCTCCCTCAGGCTATTTCTCGACAGAAAACCGGCCGAATAAAATACGATGGCGGTCAAGGCCACTTCAATATTCCACGGCAGCTTGATGCCCACAAATTGATCATTCAAATAGCCCAAGGCGGCCGACACCATTACGGCAATGACGATAAACAGCCTTCCTTTCCCCCATCTCTTCACGATAAAAAAAAGCATTTCAACGAGGAATAAGCATGTTAAAAACCAGAGCGCCGGGTTGTGTGTCAGCATGTAGTCATCAGGCATCGAATAAAAAATGCCTTTAAACGGTACAACCGGATCGACATCCGAACTCCCCGTAAACGTAAAATGCCTCTCAACGAGAACCCAGAATAAATAGGCAAGAACGGAAAAAATGAAGTACGGCAAAAGAAGCGTCTTTATTTTTTTAAGAAGAAATGATTTAAAAGTCATCTTCCCATCATGGTAAACGAGGCCGGACAGAAAGAAAAACAGCGGCATATGAAATGCGAAAATGAACGTTTTCAGCCAATCCGGCGTCGGTGTATGGCCCAACACGACCAATATAATTCCCACGCCCTTCGAAACATCAATCCACTCTATTCTTTTCTGCAATACGGGTATCTCCTTTCAGACCGCTTCGCCCCATAAGAAAGGGTTTACACATAATGTATCATCATCCCCGCCTCTCTTCCTCCGCGAAGCATGCCTTAAGGCGATTTTTAATCGTTAGGAAATATTCTGTTCATCTTCTTGTCATGATCGATTCTTTTTTTTAACATTCTCAGCACAAATTACATTTCTTATTCTCATCATGAGGAACCAGACCATGCAACCCGTCTTATAATGTAATGATCTTTTCATTAGAACAAAAGAGGACAGGTGAAACATGAAACTTGAAAAATTCGTTGACAAACTCCCCATTCCGAAAGTGCTTAAACCCCACAGCAAAAGCAAGGAAATGACCTATTATGAAGTCACGATGAAAGAATTTCAGCAGCAGCTCCACCGCGATCTGCCGCCGACCCGGCTGTTTGGATATAACGGGGTCTATCCCGGCCCCACCTTTGAAGTGCAAAAACACGAAAAAGTCGCGGTCAAATGGTTGAATAAGCTTCCGGATCATCATTTTCTCCCCGTCGACCATACAATTCATGACGACGGCCATCATGAACATGAAGTCAAAACGGTCGTTCATTTGCATGGAGGCCGGACACCGCCTGATAGCGACGGTTACCCGGAAGCCTGGTACACTAAAGATTTTCAAGTCAAAGGCCCTTTTTTTGAAAGGGAGGTGTATGAATATCCGAATGAGCAGGATGCTACGGCTCTCTGGTATCACGATCATGCAATGGCCATCACGAGGCTGAATGTATATGCGGGGCTTGTCGGTTTATATTTTATCCGCGACAGGGAAGAGCGGTCATTGAACTTGCCGAAGGGAGAATATGAAATTCCGCTCTTGATTCAGGATAAGTCCTTTCATGAAGATGGTTCATTGTTTTATCCGCGGCAGCCTGACAACCCTTCGCCGGATCTTCCCGACCCGTCGATTGTTCCGGCTTTTTGCGGTGATACCATTTTAGTCAACGGCAAGGTATGGCCTTATGATGAACTGGAACCTCGAAAATACCGTTTTCGGATACTGAACGCCTCCAATACGAGAATCTTTGAGCTGTATTTCGATCATGACATCACATTTCACCAAATCGGCACTGACGGTGGTCTTCTGCAGCATCCGGTTAAAGTCAATGAACTGGTGATCGCACCGGCTGAAAGATGCGATATCATCGTTGATTTTTCACGAGCTGAAGGAAAAACCGTGACATTGAAAAACCGGATCGGCTGCGGCGGACAAGACGCGGATCCCGATACAGATGCCGACATCATGCAATTCCGCATCTCAAAACCATTGAAGCAAAAAGATACAAGTTCATTGCCGAGAATATTGAGAAAACGCCCATTTTACCGGAGACACAAGATCAATACCCTTAGAAATCTGTCGTTGGGCGCGTCCCTTGACCAATATGGAAGACCTGTTCTGCTTTTAAACAACACAAAATGGCATGAACCGGTAACTGAAACTCCCGCCCTCGGCAGCACTGAGATCTGGTCGATCATCAATGCCGGAAGAGCGATCCATCCGATCCATTTACATCTTGTCCAATTTTTGATTCTCGACCACCGGCCGTTTGATATCGAACGGTATCAGGAAAACGGAGAACTAGTCTTTACAGGTCCGGCAGCTCCACCGGCACAGAATGAAAAGGGGCTGAAAGACACCGTCAAAGTACCTCCTGGCTCGGTGACGCGGATTATCGCAACCTTCGCACCGTACAGCGGCAGATATGTTTGGCACTGCCACATTCTGGAGCACGAAGATTACGATATGATGCGCCCTCTTGAAGTAACGGATATTCGTCATCAATAAGAAAAAGCCTCCGCATTTGGAGGCTTTTAAAAAAGCACAAATCATCAAAAAAACCATCGCTTGATCCTGTACAATAGGATCATCAAATCGTAAAGGCTGTGGATGAATATGGATGATTACGAAAGAATTCAAAACGCGGTTCATTTTATCGAAGAACACCTTCAAAACGATTTAAACATTACGGATATTGCGGCTAAATCATGTTTCTCCCCGTTTCATTTTCAAAGGCTTTTTCAGGCGATCTCCGGTTTTTCCGTTTATCAGTACATTCGCAACCGGCGTCTATCTGAAGCTGCGCTTCTGCTTGAGAAAACGGATCGTTCCATTCTCGAGATCGCAATCGATTTCGGCTATGGCTCTCAGGAAGCTTTCGGCAGGGCATTCTCACAGTATTTCGGCATCACTCCGGCCAAGTACCGCAAAGCAAAGGTCAAGCTTGATTTTCAAACCAAAATGAATTTTCTCGAATATAAAGAAAGGATGACTGGAGATATGAACATCCCAAAGCCGCACATCACTCATTTAAACGATATACATATGATCGGATATGAGTACCGGACAAATTTAAACGAGGAAAAGTATTTCGAAGATATCCCGAAATTCTACAACGATTTCGGCAGAAATGGATACTTTATGCAAATCCCTCAAAAAACAGATCCGAATATGTGTTACGGGCTGTCATGCCGCTTCCAGGATGACGGAGGTTTCTCATTTATCATCGGGGAAGCCGTTCGCGAAACAGCAGCCGGAGAAGTGCCGGAGCCGCTTATGTATATGAAAATTCCCGGCGGCAAATACGCCGTATTTCATGTGAACGGATCGACCGAATCCGTGCAGAACACAAGAAGATACATCTATGGATCATGGCTGATGAATACCAATTACGAGAGAACAGAAGGACCGGACTTTGAAGTGACTGATGTGTGCCGTTCGGTGCCGCCCAACGAGATGAAGATGACCATCTATATTCCGCTTCTGTAAAAACGCCGGGGAACCTTCTGACCACAGGTTCCCCGAATCACTTTCATATCGATTTAAGCGCCTCGGCGGGCGTTTGATCACCCGAAACCAAATCGAATGAACGCCGGAATGTATGCTCTTCAGCGAGCGCCGCCAAGATGGTATCAGCCACATCTTCTCGCGGAATCGTTCTGCGCTCAAGGTTTTCCGCCGCTTTCACCCGGCCTGTACCCGGTTCGTTTAACAGGCCTCCCGGACGGATAATCGTGTAGTTTAATCCGCTGCCTTCAAGAATCCGATCCGCATAATGTTTGGCGACATAATACGGCTTTAACGCTTCACTCCAATTTTCACGGCGGTGTGCCTGCAATGTGCTGACCATAATAAAACGGCGGATGCCCGCTTTTTCGGCAGCTTCGATCGTTTTAACCGCCCCATCCAAATCCACCAAAAGCGTTTTATCAGCGCCCGTTTTGCCGCCTGAGCCGGCGGTAAAGACAATCGCGTCGCAGCCTTTCGCCGCTTCTGCGATGCTTTCCACAGTGCCTTCTAAATTAGCGAGCGCGGTTTCTGTTCCCGATTGTTTCAAAGCCTGCGCCTGTTCTTCGTTTCTCACCATTGCTCTGACTTGATGTTCATCGCTCTCATTCAAGCTTTTCGTCAAACGGCGCCCGATTTGTCCGTTCGCCCCCACTACAAACACTTTCATCTGCTCATCCTCCTTGTTGTCCAGTTTCTTTTTTCATTATTTCACTGTACAGACAATGTTTCAAACCGCCCGCTCTCCAAAATGTGCGAATGCTAAAAAGGCTCCCCATACGTATCATGGGAAGCCTTTTTCGTTTCTATTCTATTCCGCCGATCTCATTGAAAGGAAAATAACGGAACTCAACTTTGCCGACAACGGAGTCCATTGTAATAAATCCGAAAAAGCGGCTGTCCTTGCTGTTTTGACGGTTATCACCCATCACGAACAAGTGGTCTTCCGGCACCTTTTGTTTGCCGGTTAATTTCTCCAGTGTGAAATTATCTGTTAAATGTTCATGAAGCGTCAGCTTTTGTTTGTTTTTCTTTAAATAAGGCTCATCATATACTTTTCCGTTAATATAAAGGACATCGTCCTTCATTTCGATCGTATCCCCCGGGAGGCCGATCACCCTTTTCACATAGTTTTCATCTGAATCAGGCGCGTGAAAAATAATTTTATCAAAGCGCTGAATATCGCTGATTTTACTAACCATGACCATGTTGCCGTCCTCTAAAGTCGGATACATTGAATCTCCCAAAACAGTTGACGGCGTAAACAGAAAATAGCGGCAAACCATGACAAGCGCGGCGGCTATGACAAGTGTTTTCACCCACGATAAGATTTCTTTTTTTCTACTATTTTTCATAAGTACTCTCCTTCACTTTCGGATCGTTTCATCGGCATTCCGCTCCTTCTATCCTATCAGACTGTCCGCCTGAATGCTTTCTCGCAAGCATCGGCAGGCGCAGCCGTAAAAAAATAGTTGATACATAATAATATTAGCGGTTGAAACGAAAAATCCTTTTATTCAATGTTGAATTTTGTCAGTTGATCAGCTTATTTACGGCACAACAAACCATTACATATGCACAGGCAAAACGCCCCTCTTTATAATACATTATCATATCATGACCCAAAGGCGGTGATTGCCTCAAAATGAGCAGCTACGAAGAGTACTATGACAATTACGATCCATACAGCCCTGAGCGGGAAAAAGAAAGACAGTCAAGGAAAGCGCTGCGTTCGGCGGATACCGATAAAACGGATAAAACAAATAATACGGATAAAACCGTTAAAACGGATAAAACCCGCAGCTCTGACGATGACCGGTTCAAATGCAGAAAAAGAAAGTGTTTTTCTGATGATGACGACGACCGTTTCAAGTGCCGCAGAAAGAAGTGCTGACCATTGATCTTTAAAGCCGATTCATATCGGCTTTTTTACATATACCACGGCTTCACCGTTCCAAGCCGGAACATTCATCCATTAGATGAATACCATAAATCTAAAAGGAGATGGAAATGAATATGAGTGTTCCGAAAGATGCCGTTTGCTCAATGCCCCATGATCATCAAAGGTCTTTGCACGATTTATGCCGCAAATACATGCACTATCACGTCGTGCTGAAAATGAAGGACGGCCGTTCCGTTCACGGGATCCTTGAAGGGGTGAACCGTCAGGAAGCATCTCTCCTCATTCCCGAAGACGTGACAGATGAAAGGCAGTTTTACGGCGGATACGGATATCCGCGCCGGCGATTCCGACGGTTCAGGAGCAGGATCTTCCCGTTTGTTATTATTGCCGCGCTGTATCCTTTTCCATATTATTAAGCAAAAGCCCGGTATGATGCCAAATCCATGAAACTTATTTTCCTTTGCTTCGTATATACAAAAACGACGCAAACCGAGGAAGGAGACAGATAAAATGGCATCTGCTAAACTGCAGCAGCGATTGGATCAATATAAAGCAATTTACTCTGAGTTAAAAAGCGATTTAAAATGGAAAGTCACAGATCAGCGGACATTGATGATGATTGCTTCCATGTATGTCGTCAACAAGCGGCCTTTTAATAAAGAACGGTTTTTAACGCTTAGTGAGGCCGTCAAACAGGCCGCCGGGACATTTTCGCCGTTAAAGTCGGCCCATCGCTATACATTCGCCGCTATGTTTGACGTGCGCTTTGAAGAACCTGAAACGCATATCAGACCTTTTTTCATTATTTACGAAAAACTGACCGGCAACGGATTCAAAAAAAGCATTTTCACCTACTTGTCCGCACTTATCCTTTTGACAAAATATCCTGATGAGCATGATCATGAAGACAAAATCAATCGGGCTTTGTCTATTTACAAAGGAATGAAGGACAAGCACGTCTTTTTAACATCGGCCGGCGATTACCCGCTCGCCGTGCTTTTGGCCGGTTCAGACATGGAAACAGGTGAACTGATCGACTATATCGAAGCGTTTTACCAAAAGCTGAACCAAGCGGGTTTTCGCAAAGGGAACGATTTGCAGTTTCTCAGCCACATCCTCTCGCTTTTGCCGGAGCGGGATGCCGATCAGCTTGTCGCCCGCTCCCTTCGGATATACGATGAATTGACAAAAAAGCATAGAAGACCGAAGCCTGTCCATTACCCGGAAATCGGACTGCTTGCATTGCTTGAGAACGGTGAAAAAGACATAGATGCCATCACAATCATGGCAGGCGCATTGAACAGCGATAAACTGTTCAGGTGGCAGAAAGACATGAATCTGAAAACGGCTGTCAATTTGTACATGAGCGAAAAAACGGAAGATCCGACGCTTCTGGAAACAGGACTTTATCAAACGCTTGAAGCCGTTATTCAAGCACAACAGACGGCAGCAATCGCCATTATGACGAGCTCGGCTGCGGCGTCTCAGGCAAACGGCTCATGATAAAACATCAGCCGGCACAGACTGTTTGTGCCGGCTGATGCTCATTATTCGTCAATAACGGAAAAGGTGTTGATAATCCCGTTTGTTTTTTCCCAGGCTTTGCTCACTTTATTCGTATCCATATCATACGAATAAATCGTTCTCACCCTTGCTTCGCTCCCCGTTTCATCTTCAAGCAGCTTCGCATCTTTTGCTTCAGCGAGAAAGTAAAGTTTTTTCCCGTCTTTCGAGAATTGCGGCTGTGCTGAGTCGACTAATGAAAATGCCCGCTGATCTGAAATGATCGCTTTATATTTTTTCGTTTCGGCATCCATCGCATAAATCGACTTCTGATCATCAGCCGATTCTGTAAAGACGATCGTTTTGCCATCCGGCGAAATTGCCGTGTCATTGATAAATTTTGCGATCGTTTTCACCTGGTGCTGATCTTTCTCATCCGCCAGGGAAATGTTCATATTCGTCGGTTTGGGCGGCACTCCTTTGCTGTTGGCCTCATCTGTTTTTTGATAGTCTTCTTTCAATGAATAATGCAGCATAACGAATTGATTGTTCGCTTTGTTGTACTGATAGTAGCTGACGCTCTCGTCCTTGTTGTTTAACGATGGATAAATGACGTGAAACGCCTTTTGTTTTAAATCAAAGGAAGCGAGGTGAAAATTTCTCTCCTCCGCAAGGTTGTATCGCATGAACAGCTTCGAACCGTCCGCCGATAAACTGAGTCCGTCGACATATTCATCCCCTGAATATAGGGTTGTTTTTTCGCCCGACTGCAAATCCAGCCTGATCAAATGCTTCATATTGCTGTTATCGGTGTTCGTATAATAAAGAATGCGTTTTTTCCGGTCTAATGCCGCAGCCGGGTAATCCGTCATCTTTTCTTCATACAGCTTATTTTGATTTTCATAGTAAGCGGTCATCAGCTTCTGATCGGTTATCGATACGAGCAGGTCCGAACCGCTGCCCTTTGCCGGCTCCGCTTTTTCCGGGACGAAATAGCGGAAGGCCGCAAATGCGCCTGCGGCTAAAATGACGGCCGCCAACAAAAACACAAAGACTTTTTTCATATTCGCCCCCGCCAATTGAAAGAAGCAAGAAAACGATTTTCCTTGCTTCTTTTCTCCTATTTTTTATATGTATAATGTCCGGCTACCTTTCCTTTGCTTGTCGGAAATCCCAAAGCTCTAAAAGCTTTCGGGCTTACATCCAACACAGCGCCCGGCATTCTGCCGACATCATATTTATAGACTGTAATGACTTTCTTTGGTTTTGCTTTAGAATAGGCTCTTATTTTTGTGCCTTTTCTCGGAACATCGAAGCCCATCTTTGTGGCGCAGTCCCAATGGCCGAGCCTTTTGCCGTCAGCGCCGACTTTGCCCACGCCGTTGTACCAAGTGATGTAGCCGCTGACTTTTTTCGTTTTAGCACTCGCCTCACCGGCAAAATTGAATGCCAATAGCAAGCTGCCTGCCAAAACAAAAACAGAAAAAAGTATCTTCTTCATATAAAAATATCCTCCGTGAATGGGATTTTTTTCTGACATTCAAATTATACCTTTTTTCATAGAAATGGTATTTTACAGTTTGTTTACGTTTAAAATGCAATTATTACGCCCAGTTTTCTACCAGACTATCAAGAACAGATGACACCTTTGCCGGGATCGTTCGTATATAAAAGAGAAACCGAAATGAATAGGATGATCACAGTGAAAAAATCGAAACTGATCTCGTTATCCGCGGCTGCGATGCTTTTCGCCGTTCCCCTATCTGGATGTTCATCATCCGCTTCAGACCGTTCACAGGAGGTCTCAGAAGACCAATCCATTCAAAAATACGATCTCGTATGGTTTGATTACGTGAATGACAGCGAATCCGACAAAGCACCTTTACTGAAAGCATCATACGTGAAAAATGGGAAAGAAAAGACGGAGACTTTCAAAAAATATGTAGAAAATGTGGAAAATGTCGAACAGCCTTATATTAAAATCCGCGATCATGAAGCCTTCATCTACCGTCCCCCATACATCAAATATGACCAGGAGCCGCTTGAGGGCGTCGTCAAAGATAAAGTGGAACAAAAAAGCAGTGATGAACAATGAAGAAAAAAAGCGCTCCTCTTATTTTGATCATGGCACTGTCTCTCTTGCTGCCTTTTGCTCAAGCAGAGGCAACAGGCAGCAATGGAACATCCGGAACCAAGGCTTCGAGTTCCTCGGCTAATAACAGCTCTTTAAAAACACGTCCGGGTTCAGTCAACCAGAGAATGCGCAGTTATATGAATCAGTCTGCGAGCCGACAATATTTAAACAAGAGCAGTCAGTTCAACGCCATCCAGCGGACACTGCCGTCCAATGCCCTGTACAAAGGGAGCATCAAGCAAACACTCAATCAAAATCCTGCTGGATCAGCCTTTTTGAATTACTACTTTCCATACTGGATGATCTTCCACGCGGGCGGATATACAGCAGAACAAAAAAGCATGCTCCGCACCGCCGGAATCAAAGAAAAAGCGCTCTCTGAACGAAAAGAAAAAAGATATTGGCTGTTGATTGAAGATCAAAACGGAAAAGAACATGCCGTCCTCGTCTCGAAAAAACAGTATGACAACATTCAAAAAGGGGATCGGGTTGAAGTGCGCCGCAAACAGATCACCAAAAAATAGCTGAAACAAGAGCCGGTCATCATCATGATGCCGGCTTTTCTCGTCATATCAAAAAAGGGCTTGCATGGATGAAAACCATCTGTTAAAATTCGTTTCATAGCTAATGATTCTGAAAATAAAAAGGCAGGCGTCACGATTTGGATAGATCCCCCCATCTTCGACAGGAAGAACACGACACACTCATCAAGCTGAAACGCATGCCGATCGAGTCCTTGAATCTTGAAGCCATTTCGGTTGCCACCAACCTTTACCGGTCAGCGCAAAAGCTCCGCGTCAAAATGGAGACCGAGATCCTTTCCTCATATCAATTGTCATGGACGGCTTTTTCGATTCTTTACGATCTATGGGTATGGGGCAGGCTTGAAACGAGAAAACTCGCTGAACTGTCAGGCATTTCAACAGCCACTGCGAGCAATGTCATTAAAACGCTTGAAAAAAAGAACTTTTGCGGAAAAAGCACGGATCCGAGAGACCGCAGACACGTATACGCCGAGATCACCCCTGAAGGAAAAGCCGCTATTGAAGAGCTCTATCCGGCGTTCCACAAAGGGGAAACAATGCTGATCAAAGGCATGACAAAAGAGGAGCAGAATACATTGATCGAGCTCCTTCGAAAAGTGAACGACAATCTTCATAAACCATAAGCAACGACGGGAACAAGTAGCGGGCTGTCTCCCTGTTCCAGAGAGCCGGCGGCTGGTGCGAGCCGGTACAAAGGCAGACGCGAATTACCTCCCTGAGCTTTCTTTGTGAACCTTCAAGTAGCAAAGAACGGGAAACCGTTATCTGAAATAGAGCGGAAGACGGAGGTCTTCAACCAGGGTGGTACCGCGTGCATTTGAGCCACGTCCCTTATCGGGATGAGGCTCTTTTTTTATACAAAAAAGGAGGAGTTATCATGCAGCAACAACAATTTGATCAACTGACAACTGCCGAGAAGCGGGAAGTCGAAAGGCAGCTTCACTTATATATGAACGGAGCGGAGGAGGTCATTCCCCCGGAAGAACTGCGGGCAAAGCTGGCCAAATCGATTTTGACCGGCGAACCGCTGAAAATTAAGCTTGGTCTCGATCCGTCGGCGCCTGACGTTCATTTAGGCCACACTGTCGTCTTGAATAAGCTGCGCCAATTTCAGGAAAATGGACATATCGTCCAGCTCCTGATCGGAGATTTCACAGGAAAAATCGGCGATCCGACAGGAAAATCCGCCGCAAGGAAACAGCTGACGGACGAAGAAGTCCGCCGCAATTCCGAAACATACTTTCAACAGTTTGGAAAAGTGCTTGATCAGAACAAAGTCGAGCTTCACTACAACTCAAAATGGCTGAAACGATTAACCTTGGAAGACGTCATTGCGCTCGCGGGCAAAATTACCGTCGCCCGTTTAATGGAACGCGATGATTTTGAAGAAAGAATGGCCATGCAAAAGCCGATTTCGCTTCATGAATTCTTTTACCCGTTGATGCAGGGATATGATTCGGTCGTTCTCGACAGCGATATCGAACTGGGCGGAACGGATCAGCATTTTAACGTGCTCATGGGCAGACACTTTCAGGAAAAGTATGGAAAAGAAAAACAGGTCGTCATTCTCATGCCGCTGCTTGAAGGACTTGACGGGGTTGAAAAAATGTCGAAATCAAAGAACAATTACATCGGCATTGATGAAGACCCTCATGAAATGTTCGGAAAAACGATGTCGCTTCCAGACAGTTTGATGAAAAAATATATCCATCTTGCGACCAACCTGGAGGCGGAAGATAAAAAACGACTTGTCAAAGATTTGGAAACGGGGGCCGTTCATCCGCGAGATGCGAAAATGCTTCTCGGGAAAACCATCGTCAACATGTATCATGGAAGCGAGGCAGCCGAAGCGGCCGAACAGCAGTTTAAAAAGGTTTTTCAGCAAAACAGCGCGCCGGACAATATAACGCCTGTACACTGGCAAGGTGACGGAACGGTGCCTGTCACCGATTTATTGGTGACGCTCGGACTCCTCCCTTCCAAAAGCGAAGCCCGCCGAATGATCCAAAACGGCGGCGTTAAAATCAACGGCATCAAAGCAGAATCGATTCATGCGGATGTGGCGGTCGAACACGGTATGATTATCCAAGTCGGCAAACGGAAGTTTGTCAAATTGCAAATGTCTCAATAAACATTCAGCCTAATCATCCTTTTAAAAGGATCGATTAGGCTGTTTTTCATGAAAAGCGCAGGCGTTAGAATTTGCAACAGGTCGGTATTCAATCGCCTGATGGTTTCGATTCGAAAAGCATATCCGAACGGCCTCCCGAACACCTTGATCTTAATTTTGCCTTCACCTCTCTGATTGCAAATAAGGCCGCCAGCGGCGGCCTGCCATTTTACGATTCATTTGTCTTCTCTTATGCAGCAACAGCGCTGCCATCCTTCCTTCAGCAGCTCAAATGTCAGCTCGTTTGTGTCGGGCACGATCAAATCAGCCCCGCTCAGCGATGTCTCATCACCGACTCCCACCGCAAACATCCCTGCGGATTTGATCGCGGCGATCCCGGCTTCAGCGTCTTCGATTGCTGCACACTGAGACGGAGGCACACCGAGCAGCGCTGCGGCCGTCAAAAAGATTTCGGGGTCGGGCTTTCCGCGAGCAAGCGCAGCCGGGTCAACGACAGCATGAAATTCGTCCATGAGCCCGAGCCGTTGCAAAATAGCGGGCGCGTTTCGGCTTGACGAAGCTAACGCGATGCTTACATTTTCCCTTTTCAATTCGGCAAATAGCCCGGCGATTCCCGGCAACAGGTCATGCGGTGTCAAGTTTTGGATCAGCTGTTGGTAGTATTGATTTTTCCGGCGCATGATCTCTTGTTTCTCCGCCTCCCGATACGTTCCGGCCGCACCGCCGTGAATCAAAATCGTGTTAAGCGACCGCTCTCTGTCGATGCCTTTCAGTCGTTCATTAAAGCTCCGGTCAATCTCAATGCCGATTTGTTCGGCAGTATGTTTCCAAGCGAGATAATGATGCTCGGCCGTATCCGTGATCACGCCGTCCAAGTCAAAAATGACCGCTTTCATAATGTCGAACCCTTTGCCCGGCTGATCATCATAAAAGCTTCATAGGGTTCCATGTCCATGCTGCCGCTTATATCAAGCCGATCGCGGGCGTAATTGGATAACAGCACATCCCACTTGTCTTCAAGCAATTCCGGCGGAGCATGAAACAGCGCCTTTTCTTCTGACAAATTCACGGCGACTAACAGCTTTTCGCCCCGGTATTCACGGATATACGCAAAGATTTGCGGATCATCCTCAAGCAGCAGCTGGTAATCTCCATGTACGATAACTTTATGTTGTTTGCGCAGCCCGATGAGCTTCTGATAATAATAGAAAATCGAATCTTCATCTGAGAGCGATTCCTTCACATTGATTTCTTGATAGCGGGGATTTACCGCCAGCCAAGGCTCTCCAGCTGTGAAGCCCGCGTGTTTTCCGTCATCCCATTGCATCGGCGTTCTCGCGTGATCCCGCCCTTTTTTCGCCACGGCTTTTCGAAAGTCTTCCTCTGTCATCGTTTGATTTTCAAGGACAAGTTCGCGGTATGCGTTTTTGATTTCGAGATCATCATACATCTCGAGCGGCATTTCACTGTTTGTCATGCCGATTTCTTCTCCCTGATAAATGAACGGGGTTCCCTTCATCCCGTGCAAGACCGTTGCAAATGCTTTAGCGCATTGTTTGCGCAGTTCGCGGTCATTGCCCCAGCGGGATATGACCCTCGGCTGATCATGATTTTCGAAATAAAGCGTGTTCCAGCCGACATTCATTAAAGCGGCCTGCCACCTCGTCATCGTCTTTTTTAAAGCGATCGGATCAAACGGCTTCATCTGCCATTTCCCATTCGGCGAATGTTGTTTTGTATCGATGTCCATATGTTCAAATGTAAAAATCATGTTCAGCTCATGTCTGCTTGGATCCGTGTATTTTATCGCTTCTTCAACATCTGAGCCGTTTGCTTCGCCGACCGTCATGCAGTCGTAACGGGACAGCACTTCCCGGTTCATCTCTTGTATAAATTCGTGCAGACGGGGGCCGTTTGAATGATAGCGGCCGACGACATAAGGACGGCTGTCATCTGTTTCATAATCGGGAAAGTCGACGTATTTGGAAATGGAACCGATCACATCCATCCGCCAGCCGTCCACGCCTCTGTCCATCCAAAACGTCATCAAATCGTATACTTCCCGGCGAACCGCTTCATTCTCCCAGTTTAAGTCAGGCTGCTTTTTCGAAAAGTAGTGAAGATAATACTGCCCTGTCCGCTCATCGAATGTCCATGCCGGGCCTGAAAAGATCGATCCCCAATTGTTCGGTTCTGAACCGTCCGCCTTTGGATCTTTCCAAAAATAATAATCACGGTAAGGATTGTCCTTTGACTTGCGGCTTTCGGCAAACCAGGCATGTTCATCAGACGTGTGGTTCACGACAAGATCCATGATGATTTTCATTCCGCGTTTATGCACTTCATCAATCAATTGAAACATATCATCGTTCGTCCCGAACTTTTCGTATATGCTTCTGTAGTCGCTGATGTCGTAGCCGTTGTCATCTTGCGGGGAATCAAACACAGGACACAGCCAGATAACATCGGCTCCGAGGCTTTTAATGTAATCGAGCTTTTGAATCACGCCCTGCAAATCACCGAATCCGTCTCCGTTGGAATCATAAAAACTCCGCGGGTAAATTTGATACACGACTGCCTCTTTCCACCATTGGCTCATCGGGCATCCTCCTTTCATACCGTCCGTTCAGTGCGATTTGCTCTCCATAAACTGTCATGGAAAGCGGTTCTCCTTTTACAAGGTTGAAGGCGACGCTGTTTTCCTCTACCTGCACATTGATTAGCCGGTTCCGATAATTGATGTTGAACGAATAACCGTCCCATTCCTTCGGCAAAAACGGAGCAAACGACAGCGTCTCATCTTGGGTCCGCATGCCGGCAAATCCTTGCACGATCGCGAGCCAGCTTCCAGTCATCGATGTAATATGAAGCCCTTCCTCTGTGTCATGATTGTAATTATCCAGGTCAAGCCTCGCTGTACGCTTATACAGTTCAAGCGCTTTCTTTTCCATTTTGAGTTCAGCCGCCAGCACCGCATGGACAGACGGCGAAAGGCTCGATTCATGAACCGTCATCGGTTCATAAAATTCAAAGTTGCGCCGTTTTTCTTCCGTCGTAAATCGATGATTAAAGAAATAAATGCCTTGCAGAACATCCGCCTGCTTAATAAAACTGGAGCGGAGAATTTTGTCCCATGACCAATTCTGATAGAGCGGGCGGTCATCCGGTTCAAGCTCATCCGCTGCCTGAAGCTCTTTATCTAGGAATGTATCATGCTGAATAAAAACATTTAATTCCTCACTGTATGGATAGTACATTTTCGCAATGATATCCTTCCACCTCTCGATTTCGGCTTCCCGTATATCAAGCCGGCGGCGTTTTTCCTCCGGGAGGACAGCGAGGTTTTCGAGCGTGTACTCAAGCGTCCACGACGCAATCAAATTCGTATACCAGTTGTTGTTGACATTGTTTTCATATTCATTCGGCCCTGTAACGCCGTGGATCATATATTTGTTGTTACGTTTTGAGAAGTGGACACGGTCAGCCCAAAATCTGCTGATTTCGATGAGAACGTCTATCCCGTATTCTTTCATATAGTCACGGTCGCCTGTGTAATTGACATAATTGTAGATCGCATAACAGATTGCGCCATTGCGGTGAATTTCTTCGAAGGTGATCTCCCATTCATTGTGGCATTCATCGCCTGTGAAGGTCACCATCGGATAAAGGGCTCCCTTCAGCCCCAGTTTGGCCGCATTCCGTTTAGCTGCCTCCAAATGATGATATCGGTATAAAAGCAGATTCTTTGTCACCTCCGGCTCGGCCGTCGCCAAATACACAGGAACGGCGTACGCCTCAGTATCCCAGTAGGCGGCTCCTCCGTATTTCTCGCCCGTGAATCCTTTCGGCCCGATGTTTAAGCGCGAATCGGTTCCGTAGTATGTCGAGAAAAGCTGAAAGAGGTTGTACCGGATGCCCTGCTGAAGCTCATCATCCCCTTTAATTTCAATGTCAGCCTTTGCCCACCTTTCCATCCAATGTTCGGTATGCCTCCGCTTCGCTTCTTCATATCCCTGCTGAAGAACATCAGCCAAAAGCGCCCTGCCCTTTACTAAAAGCTCTGCTTCTTCAAAGTCCCGGGACGTTGTGACAATGATCAATTTTTTTAAAGAAGCCTTTGTTCCCGGCTTCACTTCGTAACAGAAGCGGTTTTCCGCGTACATCGCATCCGTTTGAAAATGCTCGCTGACATATCCTTCTGTCACATTGCACATTGAAGCAGCCACCGTAAAACGCGGCGTTCCAAACGGATTCTCAATCGTTTTCGTCACAAGATGACCGCGATGAGATTCGGCGCCTTTCACTTCTTCCTGCCAAAACCGCTCTTCGAAATTGGCATCCTCATTTGCGACATGGCCATCAAGATAAGGGACAAGTGTAATAACAGCTTCATCGGTCAGGCATTCCGCTTCATAATGAATCGCGCACAGCTGCTGGACATCAAGACTAAGAAAGCGCTCCGACGAAATTTTGACAGCCTTTTGATTCACACGAACGACAACGCTTCTCCGCAGGATGCCTTCCTTCATATTAAGCTCCAATTCAAACGATTCGATGCCGTTTTGATTGAGGTCGACTTTTTCGTCGTCTACATATACATCAATTCCGATGAAATTCATCGCATTGATCACTTTCCCGAAATATTCGGGATAGCCGTTTTTCCACCAGCCAACACGCGTTTTGTCCGGAAACCAAACCCCTGCAATATATGTGCCTTTGAGACTTTCGCCTGAATAGCTTTCTTCAAAATTCCCCCTGATCCCCATATAGCCGTTCGCCAAGGATGTCAGACTTTCCTGAAGCCGCTTATGTTCTTTTTCAAATTGGTTTGTTTTGATTTTCCACTGGTCGATCTCAAATAGCCGCTGATTTACCATGATTTCCTCCTGACTGAAGATTTTCGTTGTGATGGCGGGTTTTGAATATATGCCTGAAGATGAAAGAGACCATCAAAGCGCTTCCGCACGAATGGATGAGCAGCATCATGATGAAGTCAAAGCGGATCATACCAAAAGCCATTGCAGCCGCTGCCGGAAGCGCTGATCCGCACACCGCCGCTGCGGCCGCTTCCTTAAACGACCTTATCCCGGTCATGTTGGATTTTTTGGAGATCCAGATGCCTCCCGTCAGAACGGCCGTTACAAAAAGCGAAATGATGAAAACCGCGGAACAGGCCAGCATGATGATAAGCGGCTTATATTGGGCAAACCACATGGCACCGATAAAATCCCCTACATGATCGGCATCCAGATCATTCAGCCCGGCCTTTGCCGGATAGCGGACAGAAAACCCCGCTCCGCTTTGATCGCTGATGATCAGATGATCTGACTGAAAGATGAGCGCGTTTTGATAGCCGCCTTCCGCCTTTATCCGGCCGTTCTCACCGCTTGTTTTCAATTCATGCTTCAAATCGACCGCCAGCAAGGTTTTCTCTTTCTCCACACGGTACAGCTCGTCTGCGCCTGTCAATCTCCCGTTTGTCAATTGGTAGCCTTTTAATTGTTTGATGAATTGCGCGTCAGCCTTTTGAACAACGTTTGGGAGCAAATTCCCGGCGTTGAAGCGGTCCATTTTCATCAACGCAATCGACACGGGCGCCGTTAAGCAAGCTGTCAAAAACATAAACAGAAAAGAAATTTCGAGCCAGCTGAATGTATGTTTGCAGCGCATGACGCCCGCCGGTGATGCCGCTGCTTTAAGAAAGCGGACGATCAGCTTTTCGTGTCTCATGTCGTTCATCGGTTTATCCCTTCGTTCCGCCGGATGTCAAACCGGACACAAAGTTCTTTTGGAGAAAGAAGAACAAGATGCAAATCGGCAGAGCCGCAAGAATCGCGCCCGCTGCAAACAGCGCGACTTTTTGCTGCTGCGGATTGGAGATGAATGTCTGCAAACCGACGGCGATGGTCAGGCTTTCCGGCGAGCGAAGCAGAAATTTCGCCAGCAGATAGTCGCCGAACGGCCCCATAAACGCCCACAGCGCCTGGACAGCAAGCATCGGTTTCACAAGCGGCAGAACGACCGAAGCAAAGATCCGCAGGTGCCCCGCTCCGTCAATCCGCGCCGCTTCATCGATTTCTCTAGGCACTGTATCAAAGTAGCCCTTCATCAGCCATGTGTTCATCGGAATTCCGCCGCCGATATAGATTGCAGTTAAAAACCAATATTGGTCCAAAGCTCCGATCAGCATGGCCAGGACGTAAAAAGCGGTCAGCGCCGCCATCGTCGGCACCATTTGAATGATCAAAAAGAAAATGAGACTCTTTTTTCGGCCCGCAAACCGGTAGCGGCTGTACGTATAGCCGGCAAGCGTCACAATCGTCACCTGGAACACCATGACAGACAGCGCGATCACAAGCGTATTCCCGTACCAGTTGAGGTAAAGCGTCTCTTCAAACAGCCGCTTAAAGTGGTCCAATGTCCATTGGCCCGAAAAATCGAGTGTAAAAGCCGCTACATTCCCGACCCGAAATGCGGATGATGCCGTAATCAAAAGCGGATAAATAATCACGATGCTTAAAAACGTTAAAAATATATAGGTCAAAACCTTGTTCAGCATCCCGGTGAACCGCGTATTTTTGAAAATCCCTCTCATCTACATGACCTCCTCATTGCCAAAGGCATTCGATTTCTTAAAAGCAATCAGGGAAACCCCGATGACAATGAAAGAAATGAGCAGTGTGACAGCAGCCGCCACGGAATACTGCGGCGACGTTCCCGTCGTCAGCTTATAGATCCAGGATATTAAGATGTCGGTTGACCCGGCTCCGGCCCCCACACTCCCCGGACCGCCCTCATTAAATAAATAGATGATCGAGAAGTTATTGAAATTAAACGTATACTGGGTAATCATCACCGGTGCGGTCGCAAATAAAATCATCGGCAGCGTAATGTGTTTAAAGCGCTGAATAAATGTCGCGCCATCAATTTTTGCCGCTTCATAAAGCTCTCCGGGAATCGCCTGAAGCACCCCTGTCACCATGACATAAATGTATGGAAAACCGAGCCACGTCTGAATCATAATCAAAGCCGTCTTCGTCCAGAACGGATCGGTCTTCCATGCGACAGCCGGGATATCGACGAACGGGAGCTGGTTCAAAAGCGGGATCACTTGGACGTTCATCGCGCCCGCCGAGTCATTAAAAATGTTGGCAAAGCTCATAATCGTAATAAATGCCGGAACGGCCCACGGAAGCAGAAAGATGATCCGGAACATCCGCTTGCCTTTAATAAAGTTTTGATTGACGACCAACGCTGTCACGATGCCGAGAACAATTTGCAGCGTTGTCGCACAGATCGTCCAGATGATCGTCCAGCCCAGTACATCGGCGAATGTTTGCCGATATGAGCCAAGGAAAAAGATATTCATGAAATTTTTAAAGCCGACCCAGTCGATGAGACTGTTAGGCGGAATATGATAAAAATCGTAGTTTGTAAACGCGATAAACAGAGTCACCAGCACCGGAAAAATAATTACAAACACCATCATGAGGTATGCCGGCAGCGTAAATAAATACGGAAACCCTTTGTCACCTGCATTTCTGATCATGTCCCCGGCCGTCTCGCTGATTTTCAAACCCGCCGCTTTCATCGCGGCGGTCTTCCGGGCATCATACAGATTAAAGATGTAAAACATCAGAAAAACGAGCGTCAATATCAATTGCAGCGTGCCCTCTATCAACAGAAACAGCGAGTGATCTTCTCCCGGGACAGTCCCCAGCGTCACGAGGCCGATCAGCGCCTGATAACCGAAAACCGCTAACTCACAAATAAACAAGCCTGTGATGACAAGAAAAAGGATCCCCTTTGAAAACTGCCGGTTTGCAATCTGGCCAGCACCGGGAATAATCGATAACAGCGCTGCCTTCCGGCTCCGTTTTGCAAGTGTTTGGTCTTTGTTCATTTTTTTCGCCCTCTATTCTTCCGGACGCTAAAACCGCCGTTTTATTTCACATACTTTTCTTTAATGTTTTCTTTAATTACACGGACGGCATCATCCGCTGATTGCTGTGCCGATTTTTTCCCTGCTGCCGCGTCAAATATCAGGCTTTCTGCACCTGTCCACACCTCGGCCATCTCCGGAATGTTCGGAGTCGGAGTCGCCGTTTCGTATTGTGTGATGACCGCCGACGTCAGCTCGCTTTTTTGCTCCCCTGCTTTTTTTCGTGCGGCGAGGTTGGCCGGAACTTCGTTCGTATCTTCATAAAAACGGTAAGCATTTTCGTCATTTGCGGCATATTGCAGCCACTTTTCAGCAAGCTCTGCCTCTTTCGTATATTTAGAGGCGACCCAGCCTTTTCCGCCTGCAAACGGGGCATATTCTTTTCCGTTTGGCAATGTCGGGATTTTCGCGGCACCGTAGTTCAAACCGGCTTCTTTATAATTGGAAGCCGACCATGGACCTCCGATAACAGCAGCTGCTTTTCCGTCCATAAAGGTCTGCTGGATAAAATCGTCAGCGCTCGTATTGTCCTGCATGCCTTTCGGCCAATATTCACTGAACCATTTCTCGGCGTATTCCACCGCTTCCACGGCCCCCTTGTTGTTCAGACCGATGTCTCCTGAATCCGTGCCGTCAGCTCCGAATACATATCCCCCGTATCCCGCCATTAAACCGTATGACATGTAAAAGTCCGTCCACTTTGCGAGAAAAGCGGTCGATTTTCCTTTTTCCGAAGAAAAAGCGAACCTCTTGTCTTTTGTTAAATCCTCAAGCTCGTTAAAGGTTTTTGGCGGCGCTTTTAACAGGTCTTTGTTGTAATAGAGTACGAGAGTTTCAATAACAAGCGGGATTCCGTAGACCTTTCCGTCAACTGTTACTTGCTGCATTTCTTTGTCGCCGAAGCTTTTAGTCTCAGACGGTTTGACTTCCAGCAAATGCCCTTGCTGTCCTAAGCCGCCGATACGGTCGTATGCCGCAAGCATGACATCGGGCGCATTGCCTGCCGGGCCGTCAAGAGGAAGCGCTTCAAGCTGATCGAACATTGGCTTTTCAACAATTTTGACTGTCACATCATTCTCTTTTTCAAAACCTTCCTTTATGCTTTCAACGTAAGGTTTATAGACCTCTTCTACAGACACGGTCAGCACTTTTTTCCCGCCGTTGCCCCCCGTTTCCTTTGAACTTGAACAGGCGGCAAGACCGAACAGCAGAACTGTCGCCAGCATCGCTAAAAATCCTTTTTTTAAATGTTGCATCTTTTTTCCCCCTTCTATCTTAGAATCTGAGACAATTGTAATCCTCGATAGAAAGCGGTTACAATAGTTTAAATTCTGTTACCGGTAACAGAATTTAAACCGCCCCCAAAATGAAAAACCCGCCTGGCTGTATGTCGACCGCATCATCATGATGGAGCGCTTCTTCCGACCACGCATCATATATTCTTTTGTCGCTTGCAATCTTCAAATCCCGCAATCTGACACGGCGCACCTCGCTGCCCTGGTGGAAGAAGTAGATCAGCTCTTTTCCGTCATGTGTTCGAGAAAAACTGACAAAATCGTTTTCGTCGTCAACCAGCCTCCACTCGAGCGCTCCATACGTCAATACATCATTTTCTTGTTTTCGCAAAGCGATCAGCCGTTTCATAAATGTGAGCATCTCTTGATTCTGTTTCTCTTCTTCCCAAACCATGCACTTCCGGCACAATGGGTCATCCCCGCCGTCCAGCCCGATTTCGGTTCCGTAATAAATGCACGGCGAGCCTGTCTGAGCAAACATAAATGCCAAAAGAGAGCGTACTTTTTTCTCATCTCCTCCGCATCTTGTCAAAATCCGCTTCGTGTCATGGCTGTCCAGCAAATTAAACATCACCTCATTGACCTGCTTCATCCCGCTCATGAGATGCGAATTGATGCGGCTCGCCATTTGCGAAGCTGAAATCGATCCGTCTGCAAAATAGTCAATCATCGGTTCTGTGAACGGGTAGTTCATAACCGAATGAAATTCGTCTCCTCTAAGCCACGGATCAGCCTGATGCCAGATTTCGCCCAATATAAAAATGTCGGGCTTTTCTGCAGTAACGGCTTGACGGAACTTCTTCCAAAACGCATGATCGACTTCATTTGCCACATCCAAACGCCAGCCGTCGATATCAAATTCGCGTATCCAGTACAGCGCGATATCAAGTAAATAAGCCTGAACTTCCGGGTTGGCGGTATTGAGCTTCGGCATCTCGGACGTAAACGCAAATGTATCGTAGCCGCCTTCTTTAACAGGGAAAGAATGAACATGAAACCAGTCTTTATAACGGGACTTTTCACCGTTTTTGACGACATCCTGCCACTCTCGCGAAGCGCTGCCGATGTGATTAAAAACAGCGTCAAGCATGATCTTCATTCCCCGCTCGTGAAGCCGGCTGACCAGCGTGCGAAAGAGTTCCTCATCGCCAAAATGCGGATCGATCGAGCAATAGTCCAATGTATCGTATTTATGGTTGGAAGGCGCGGCAAAGATCGGCGTCAAATAAATGCCGCCTACCCCCAAGTCTTCCAGATAGTCCAGTTTGTCTATGATCCCCTGCAAATCCCCTCCGAAAAAATCGTCCACCTCGGGGTCCTTGCTTCCCCACGGCAAAGCGTTTTCCGGAGACAAATCCTCTCGGCCGCTGGCAAAGCGCTCTGGAAAAATTTGATACCAGACGGTTGATTTGACCCAGTCGGGTGCATTAAACGCATCTGCCTCATGAACAAATGGAAATTTAAAACAGTACTTGGCCATATCTGCCGCTTTTCCGGCAAACGGACAGGCACCACTGCTTCCGTAAAAAGTGTCTTGACCATCAGCGCCTGTAAGGATAAACCCGTATTGCAGACGCCTGAATGGAGGCGCCACTTCGGCAAACCAGTAATCATGCGTGCTTGTCGCGGCAATTTTCGCCATCGCAAGCTCGTTCGCTTTCCATGTGCCGCCGGTGTGTTCGTAAGGATCTCCCCAAATGAAGCGTACGTGATCGGCGTCATTCTTTTTTGTACGGATTTTGATGTGCAATGTCCTTCCATCGTAAGAATAGGCATCAGAGCTGAAAGGCTGATGATGAATCGCTGCATATTCCATCATGTTTCCCCCTTTTTGGTTGTCCGGCTGTGATAAACCGGCTTTTATTCTGAAATTATCATGACGGCATAACAGGAACAATCATTTTCAGCTTGTTACCGGTAACAGAATGAGACCCTTACAAAGTCGATTCCCGGACAATAAGTTCCGGCTCAAAAAATTGATTGCCTTGCGACGCTCCGTCTTCATTGATTTTTTTCAGCAGGATTCTGGCGCAAGCCTCTCCCATTTCAACAACAGGCTGTCTGATCGTTGTCAGGCGAGGCGAAGCGATCCGGTCGAGAAACACCCCGTCATAGCCGGTAACTGCGACATCTTCCGGAATTTTTTTGCCGAGCGATTGCGCCGCGCGGATGACCCCGAGCGCGATGCGGTCGGAAGCGCAAACCACGGCTGCCGGTGCATCAAGGGATGCCAGCACTTCCAGTGCGCGTGCTTCACTTTTTTTCGAACTGTTTTCCATCCGGAAAATCGCCGCTTTTTTCAGACTGCCTTCCATCGCCTGAAGGTAGCCTTTTTCCCTTGACCGTTCAAAGGGTTCATCCAAATCAATTCCAAAAAAGACGACATTGCGGACGCCCAGCCCAATGACGTGGCGTGTTGCCATATAGGTACCTTTTTCATTGTTAACATCAATAAAATCATAGCCCATTTCATTTTGGCCAAATACAACGACAGGCTTTTCAAATACTTTAATCAGCCCTTCAAAATCGGCTTTTCTCAATCCCGTCGCTATAATGCCGTCACACTGTCCGATATTGAGAGATTTCCTTGTGACAAGCTGCAAAGCATAATGGTGACGGTCCAGCTCGCGGCTGATTCCCGTTAACAGGTTCATATAATAAGGTTCAGTCGTATCCATTTCTTCCAGTATGAGCAGCTTGACGACCTGTGTTCTGTTTTGAACGAGCGCTCTTGCTGCATAGTTCGGTATATAATTGAGCTCCTTCATTGCGGAATGAACAAGCTTTTTCAATTCATCCGTCACAGTCTCAGGATGATTGATCACCCGCGATACCGTCATTTTCGACACATTTGCTTTCTTTGCTACATCAGATAACGTTGCCATTTCATCCCCGCCTTACCTATACGATTCAAACTGTCAGCTAGTCCTTCCTGAGGGCTGATGACACCTTGTTAAAATTAATTATAAGATGGAATCAAAGAAATTTTATAAGAAGGAGAAAATAAAAAAACGGATTTCCTTTAGGAAATCCGTCCTATCACTCTTTTCTTCTATCTTTGAACATAGATCGAAACCGATCCGCCGTTTACGTGAAACTCTCCCCAGCCTTCTGCATTGATGACAACAGAATCGGAACGGTTTCCGGTGATGTCATGCCATGTCTCACCGGCGTTTTGCCGGCCGACATACATTCGCTTTGTCCCGCCGGGTCCGTCTGTTATTAACGCCGCCAAACCAGAATTTGCAACCGAGCTGTCGCCTTCCCTCGTCCAGCCGACAATGTCATGATGATCGAAATAATCATGCTGTGCTCCGTACGCATATTGTTTTCTCGCTTTTAAGATCGGTTCGATTTTGTGTTTCAGGGCAGGAATTTCGCGCTGCGAGGCTCCTTTCGTCCCGTACATATCCCCGTAGAAAATCTGCGGGTAGCCTGCTTCTCTTGTCAAAATAAAAGCGTAAGCCAGCGGCTTAAACCATGTTTGGACAGTCGACTCAAGCGATTGCCCCGGCTGTGTATCATGGTTATCAACAAACGTAACCGCTTTCACAGGATGCTTGGAAACGACTGTTCCGTTTAGCAATTTCCTCATATCATAGCCGCCTCCCTGTGTCGATGCAGCATGGAACTGGTAATGAAGCGGCACGTCAAACACTGAATGATTAAAGTTTGTTTTGTTCAAATAGTTTTCCAGCGCACCTAAGTCATTCTGCCAATATTCAGCTACCGTAAACATTTCCTTCCCTGTTTTTTCCCTGACATGATTGACCCAATCCCGCAAAAAAGAAAATTTAATGTGTTTGACGGCATCAAGGCGGAATCCGTCCAATTGCAGCTCATTGGCATACCACGTTCCCCATCTCTTTATTTCTGCCGTGACATCAGGATGATCATAATCGATGTCGGCATACATCAAGTAATCATAGTTGCCGTTTTCATTGGAAACTTCCCAATCCCATGCCTTTCCTTGAAACTTATAGATGCGGTTCAGCTTTCGGGACTCGTCCCAATCGGTTCCGTCAAAATGGTACCAATGCCATTTGAAATCGCTGTATGTGCTGCCGCGCCCCGGGAATTGAAAATGTGTCCACGCTTTGATTCGCTGTTCTCCTGATGTTACGCGGTTGCGGTCGGCGGGATCGACTTCAACAGCCGTTACATCTTCGGTCGCATCAGCGCCGCCTTTGTGGTTGATGACTACATCGCCGTAAACGTTGATGTCCCGGGAATGAAGACTGTTGATCGCAGATTGCAGTTCTCCCTTTGTGCCGTACTTTGTCCGAACCGTCCCTTTTTGATGAAACTCCCCTAAATCATACAGATCGTAAGCGCCGTAGCCTACATCGTCTTGACTCGTTCCCTTATATGCCGGGGGAATCCAGACGGCAGTAATACCGTGTTCAGCCAAATATGCCGAGTCATTTTGTAAGCGTTTCCAATGTTGGCCATCATTTGGCATGTACCACTCAAAATACTGCATCAGCGTCCCATTAAGACTTGCCGCCGCTGCTGCAGAGTGAGGCAGCAAGAAGATGAGCGCAAATAACAGCGGCAGCAATCGGGCATAAAGCCGTTTGTGTTGTTTCATGATTTTCCTCTCCCCTTTCAAAGTGAAACACATGCTATTGTATAAATATTTGGAATTTTTAACAAATATCGTTTTCCCTATATTTTCTTGCAACAGAAAAGCGCCGATATGGCGCTTTCTTCTCATTTATTCAATATCCTCTCTGCTTCTTCACTTCTTCAAGCTGAGATACAGTTACCAATTGATAGCCCTTTGCTTTCAGCTTTTTAATAATCTCTTCCGCCGCTTCTGCGGACGTTGCATAAATATCGTGCATTAAGACGATTTTTCCGTCTCCCGCATGACTCATGACATGATTGACAATCTTTTGTTTATTTCTGTACTTCCAATCTTCCGGATCAACATCCCACAACGAGACCTTCAGATTGGAAAGTGAGCGGACGGAATCATTGATTCCGCCATATGGAGGGCGCAAGTGTGCCGGCTGGTGTCCGCTGATTTTTTCGATCATTTCTTGCGTGTCGTTAATTTCCTGATACGCTTTTTCATTTGACAGCCTTGTCAATAACGGATGGTCCCAGGAATGGTTGCCGACTTCGTTTCCTTCCTTCAGCATCCGTTTTATCGTTTCGGGATAATATTGGGCTCTGCTTCCAAGCACAAAGAAGGTCGCATGCCCTTCATGCTTTTGTAAAGCATTCAATATTTTATTCGTTGTAGCGGGATTCGGGCCGTCATCAAATGTGAGAGCAATCACTTTTTCATCAGGATTTATTTTCGCCTGTTTCGGAAGGGGGACAGGCTCCTGCTCTCGTTTGGCCTGAAGATGGCTCTTTTTCATATCCTGATATTGGTCTTTTAAAATATCTTTTACCCATTCTTTTTTTATTTTTACAGACTGCTCAAGACCGGTTTGTTTTTTCTCAAAATAAAATTCGACTTCGTTTTCCAGGAGCGCGAAGCGGCTGAAATGCTCTTCCTGAGGGCTTGTCCCTTCTTTTAATAAAGCCGTGTCGGCAGACGGATTCCGATTTTTCAATTCCTGATAGGCAATGCTTGAAATCCTGTTCAGAAAATCTGAATTTTCTTCGAACAGGTCTTGAAGGGACAGCAGCTTTTTCTGTTTTAAATCGGCGTTAAACGTCTTGACAGACGTTGTACCCGAAACGCCCCCGGCCTCTATGTATTGATTCAGCACCACACTGGCTGCATCTTTTGTGTAATAGACAACCTTATATTTGATGTTCAGTTCAAAAGGCCCGTCTTCATGCTGAGCCTGGGCCTTTGCATTATCCTCTTTAAAACTGGCCAATTCTTGATTCACATAATCTTTTATTTGTTCATCGATTTCTTTTATGCGAAATACCGGATAGTGGATGGCATACCGCTCTTGTTTGCTGTCGCTGACCATGGATTCGACGCCGAGGCCGGATTGTCCGCCGTCTTTTTTTGGTTGAGGGGGCTCTTGACTGTTGCTTGACACCTTATTGTAAGAGTACCCCGCCAAACCTATTAATATCGTTAAAAAAATCAACATTTTAACCCATCGAAATGATGGTTTGCCAGACATCGCTGCTCACTCTCCTGTTTCATGACTTGCTTTCTCTGTTTCTATTACAAATATTGTTTCTCATACCGGGACTAATATAAAAGCGTCGACGGAAGCTTTATTTCCTGATTTCCGGCCGCATACGGGGCGATATCATACTGCTGAAATACAATTGAAATTCCGCTGCTTGTATAATAGAAAGCCGTATGTTCATCCAAGCGGATATCGCTCTTTTTAAGATCAGAATAAAACTGTTCCGGATGTTCGTTGATATAGCTGAAAATATAGTTTTTTGCTTTTTCGATTTTTGCCTGATTGTTTAATACGTCAGTCAGCACGACTTGTTTGCGCTTGTCAAAGTCAAAGTTGTAGGATGTAGCGGTGTACATGCCGTGCGCGCCGCCGGAGAACTGATAGTCATAGATTAAAAAGCTCAGTTTGCCTTCCTCGTTGTATTTGACTTTGTAGGACGTTTCATAGACGTTCTCCTCGTCCTTATCCTTCTTTTCGGCATCTTTAACGATTTTTTGAAATTCTTTATAAGAGTTTTTTAAATGATGTTTTACCGCTTCGTTGGCCAGCTGGGCATCTTCTTCCTTCAAATCGCTGAATACCGGAAAAGAAAGCGAACTGATGTCTTTGTAATATTCCGTGTGAATCGCGGCTTTTCTATTTTGTGAAGCGTTTATTTGAGATGTTCCTTTATTGATGATGAATAGCAGCGATGCTGTGAGTACAAGGAATCCTAAAATAGCCATCGCTTTTTTCATAAGCATGCTCCTTTGTCAATCTTCTTTTAAACTCGTAACATATCATTTTCTTTTGTAACACAAATGTAATATTTATTTCATATTTGTAATGATACCCACTTTTAAATCCCCCGTCAACTTTTTTGGGTAAAAATTTCTTCTGACGGCAAAAATAAGACACTCTCAATTCCTGAGAGTGTCGTTAACGGAATGATGAATGAGACGTGCGTCTTCACGCTTTTTTTGAGGGGCTGTCAATGCAGGAAAAACGCAGGCTGGGGTCTTCGTGATCAGTCTGACCGGAGTCTTCATTTTAGCCGTATTGTTTCAGCATGTCGGATAATGTCCGCTTCATCCTTTCGATTAATTCGGAAGGCTTCTGAATAATTGCTTCCCGGCCGAATGAAATGAAATAATCCGCAAAAAAATCAATATCCTTCGGCGCGATTTCTCCTTTCAGCACGCCGGACCCGTCTTCTTTTACATCCAGCTCAAGGTGTGGCCATTTGAGTGAACCGTGTGCCGTTCTACTCCTTTTTTTGTCAGCTCCGCTGATAATTCCAATGTCTCCCTTGGCCGGGACACAGCTGAAAAACGGTTCTTTAAATTAAGATCGGTCAAATCAAGCGGGGCCGTATGTTCATCAAGCTCGGCCCGCTTAATCCGGTCACACCTGAAGATGCGGTAGTCTTGTCTTAAAAAACAGTAAGCCGGGCAATACCACTTCCCTTGATTGGCATAGATTCCGATCGGCTGAATGTTTCTCTTGCTTACTGCACCGTTTGCTTCATATTCGATGATCAACACCTTTTGCTGAACTGCCGCTTCAAGCAGCACCTTTAAGACCGGAATGTCGTCTTTTTGCTCATAAGGCGTATAAAAAGCAACGCGATCCTTCATACTGTCAATCGCATCCCGGATGTCTCCTGTAAGGTTCAAATAAAACTTCTTTTTGATGGAGTCGTACTGAGCGTCAAACGGCAGGGATATATAATGCTTCAGCGCATCGATCGCAAAGAAGATGGCGATCGCTTCGTTCTCGCTGAAGGCGATGGGAGGAAGAATCCTTTCATTTAACACTTGATACCCTCCGTGGGGGCCGGTTTCAGAATAGAGGGGCACCCCCATTTCGCTGAGCTCTTGTAAATCCCTTAAAACCGTTCTCTTGGAAACGCCGAATTCCTGCGCCAGCTCCCCGACCGTAAATCGTTTTTTCCGGTTTACCATCATGATCATTTCATTCAATCGTTTCGCTTTAGACATGAAAACCTCCAATCATTTTTTAACCATGACATAAGTTGTCACCATTATAATATACAATCTTCTTAGATCAACAAAAAAAGGAGATGTTCGCTCTATGAAAACGCAATTTACACCTTACATCCTGATGAATGGAAGAGCAAAGGAAGCGATTGATTATTATCGTGATGTACTCGAGGCTGAAGTAAAGTTCAGTCAGACGATTGGCGAAGGCCCCGCAGATGAGGCGGCGAATTTTAAGGATGACGAATTGGATTTCATCGCACACGCCGTTTTGACAATCGGCGACGCCGTCATGATGATCGCCGACATCATTCCTGAACTGCCTTTCCAAAGTGGAAACCAATTGTCCATTTGCGTAACGGCAGCTGACGTTTCTTCGGCCAAGCGGCTGTTCGGCAAGCTGAGCGAGCGGGGCGAGGTCAAGCTTGAGCTGAAGGAGACTTATTTCAGTCCCGCTTACGGCATTGTCACCGATCCGTTCGGCGTTACCTTTCAAATTTTTGCCGCGCGTCCCGCATAAATGAACAAATGAGACATATCAAAAAAGGCCGGGTTTCATGAACCGGCCTTTTTTGCACGGAAAAATTTTCAGGGTTTTTTGGCTAAAAAGCGGTATTTGACAGCAAAAATTTAAAAAACTGCGCTTTTTCAAATTCACTTGACAAAGGGCATTTATGGAAACTCCTCTTCTTTTTGGTATAATAAGGGGTAGCAACAGTTCGGTTCTATATAAGGGCGGTCGGCTCACCCTCCATCTCTTGGAGAGAAAGGGGGTGAGCATGTGACAGTATCAGAGGCGTTGCAACTCATGGTCTCTTTCGGCATTCTTGTCGTGGCAATTCTGTCATCGAACGACAAAAAAAAGTAAGATCGCCCTTGATTCCCACACCAAGACGATCTTACTTTTTAATTGGGATCTAAAAATAGAGCCGACTCCTTTTTACGGAGCCTCTCTGTTGCTTCCGGGAGATGTTGCCGCATCTTCCGGTTTTTTTCAGTTTACGCATTCATCTAAAGATTATTCTGTTTCACACCTTGAATATATCACGATTTCCTTTATTTATCAATATGGATGCGTTTATATAAAAATGGAGTCACGGTCAAATGCGATATGAGAAGATAAATTCCTGATGACAGGATCATCTGGTCAATCGTAACTTCAAAATCGGGAAAATGCCTTTCTACATCAGAAAGGCCCCTCTTTTTTTACTCCCCGCTTCACATGTGAGGAGAGGTTGACCAATATCCCGGCTGACGTCAGCATGAACATTAACGAAGAACCTCCGTAGCTGACAAACGGAAGAGGAATTCCGGTAATGGGAAGAAGGCCGAAAACAGCGCCCAGGTTAAATAATGCCTGAATCATGATCTGGAATGTAATGCCGACCGCCAGCAGCTTTCCAAACGGATCATCGATTTGCGCAGCGATCTTAACACCTCTGAACATGATCAACAGGTAGGCCCCGATGATCATCAACAGCCCGACACCGCCGAGTTCTTCACTGATGACCGCCATGATAAAATCCGTATGGGCTTCAGGAAGAAACCCCAGCTTTTGAACGCTGTTCCCCAATCCATTCCCCCATACCCCGCCCGAATCAATGGCAAGGTAGGAATTGATCAACTGGTAGCCGTCTCCGTTTTCATTTTGAAAAGGATCGCTGAACGATGTCAGCCTTTTTAACCGGTACGACGCTGTCATAGCAAAATATGCGATGCCCGCCCCTGCCATTGTTCCGAGAAGCAGCAAGTGCCGTATTCTGAGACCGGCGCACAACAGAACCGCTCCGCAGCTTAACAGGATCGAAACAGCGGTGCCCAAGTCGGGCTGTTTTAAAATCAAAAAAAACACAGCGGCCAAAATGATCAGCGGCGGCATGACGCCCTTTCCAAAATCGGCGATGTATCTCTGCTTTTTTGCATACACATAGGCGAAATAAATAACCATCACAAGCTTCACAGCCTCGGACGGCTGGATCATGAGCGAACCGAGTTGAATCCACCTTTGAGAATTGTTTTTCTCCATCCCGATTCCCGGCAGCAAAACGAGAATCAGCAGCAAAAAAGAAAGCTTCACCAAAAAACGGATGAGTTTGCTGTAAGCTTTGTAAGGGAAAAAGACGGCAGCCGAAAAAAAGGTCAAACCGTTGAGCAGCCACTGCAGCTGCTTCATAAAAAAATAGCTGCCATCATGATACTTCATATATCCGAGGGGGTAGCCGGCACTGTATACCATCAGCAAGCCAAACGAGGATAAAAACAGAACCGAAGCAATCAATACATAATCCAGTTTCTTTAGATGGGAAAGAATCATTTTGTGCACCTTCATCCCCAGTCATTCCCAAACATGTAATATTTAGATCTGATATTCACACTGAAAACGAGACCTAAGGCGATCATGTTGGTCAGCAGCGCGCTGCCGCCATAGCTGATAAACGGAAGAGCGAGCCCTGTGATCGGCATTAACCCGATCGTCATCCCGATATTTTGGAACACTTGGAATACAATCAACCCCGCAACCCCCGCACATATATAAAGACCGAACAGACTGTTGGACGAGATCGCGATCCTGATGATTCTGTAGATCATCAGAAAATAGAGACAGACTAATGTGACGGCACCCAAAAAGCCGAATTCTTCACCAATCACGGCGAAAATAAAATCGGTGTGAGCCTCCGGAATCTTCCCTCCCTGCACTTGGGTTCCATGAGTAAAGCCGCTTCCTGACATCTGGCCCGATCCGATCCCCAATAACGCCTGCGTCAGCTGGTATCCATATGTAGAAGCATGTTCATGAGGACTGAGCCAGCCGTATATCCGGTCAAGCTGGTGAGGCTTAATTATCTTTGAAAAAATCTCAAAGTAATGATTGTGCAAATACGTCAAAAAGGCGACCAATCCCATGAATCCAAGCGACAGGGACATGATCATTCTCCCCGAAATCCCCGAGACAAGCATCAACGTGAATGCGATCGACAAAATCACCAATGCTGACCCTAAATCAGGCTGTACCAATATGAAGAAAAACGGAATCACCGTGTACACTATGATTTTCCCCGTCGGAATGATGCTCTCCGTGAAGGAGAACCTTTTATGCTGAAATTGGTTGAGTATCGAAGCCAACAGAAGAATCAAAATGATCTTCATAAATTCTGAAGGCTGGATTTCGATGACTCCGAAGCTGATCCACCTTTGCGAACCATTTTTATAAGTTCCAAAAAAATGAACGAGAATCAGAAGAAAAACGGCTCCCGCAAATAAACGAAGCGCCAATCGTTCTAGCAGCTCATAGTCGATGTAGGCCGTTCCCGCCATGACGCCAAACCCGACAAGATACCAAAAAACCTGCCGTTTCGCAAAATAAAAAGGGTCCTGTGTTTCATACTGGCCGGACCCGCTGTAAACGGCCAGCAGACTAATGATAAACAAACAAAATAGAATGAGCAGAAGGCTGACGTCAATGTTGATAGGCTTTCTTTTCATCTATAACATGCTCCATCATGATTTATGTGACAGCTGGTTGAAAACGAATTGAACCGCTGCGGCATCATCAATATAGCCGATTGGAAAAATATAATCCGGTATGACATCAACAGAAACGATGAAATACAGCAAAGCGCCGCCCATCAGCAGCAATTCACGCGGCGTCCCCCGCCCTGAGGTAAATCGGCTGTACATGTCGTGCAAACGGGTCAGAAAAGGACCAACGCCGGCGACTTTCTCGACTTTGGATTCAAACTCAGCCAGAATGGTACGCTTTCCTTCTTCCGTCTGGGAATATTGTTCGTACTCATTCAATTTGTTTTTCAGTTCTTCCGTGGTAAAGGACCGATCATAGACATTTGAGGTTTGCAAAACATCTTCAATTTCGGCAACTGACGAGTGAATATCCTGACGTTCGCTTTCCCTCGTCTTCTCGATCGCATAGCCGGCCGCTGTCATCATCTCATCAAAAGAAACGCCGAGACTTTCTGAAAACCTTTGCAAATGGTTCAGGTTTGCTTTTCTTTTGCCATTGATGATTCTTGAGATGGTCGCTTTATCGATTTGAGTGCGTTCGCTCAATTCTCTTAAAGATAATGATCTTTTTCGCAAATGCTCTTTCAGCAGCGCCCCCAGCTGATTTTTCTTTTGTTCATCCACGAGCCTTTCTCCTCTCACACTAAAAATGTATCAATCTATCAGCCAAAAGGCCAAGTCGGTATAAATATATAGAACCGTTGTCAAAATGTCAACGAATAACCATAGACATCTGTTTTATCTCACTTATTCCACCCTATAATTGTTGACAAATAAACAAAAAAAGAGCGAGTCAAAACTCACTCCTTATCCGATATCAATCCAAACCCGTTTTAACGCCAAACCCGACAAGCACCAGCCCCGCGGCTTTTTGAAAGACCTTCTGGAATTTCACGCTTCTCAGCCATTTTTTTGCGAAATCGATCAAATATACGAGGATGAGGAACCAAAACACAGCAAGAAAGGTAAGGATTAAAGCGAGGATGATCAACTGCTGGTTGACGCTTTCTCTTAAATTAATAAATTGAGGCATAATCGTGATATAAACCAAAACAGTTTTCGGATTCAGAACGTTGCTGAACAATCCTTGCATAAACGAATCCTTATAATGCCGGCTTGATGCGTTTTCGGTTTTGTTCTTCTCGGCTTGTATGTCCTCCAAAGAAAACATTTTTTTCGCGAAAAAGCTTTTAATGCCTAAATATATTAAATAGGCCGCCCCCAAGTATTTGATCGTATTGAACAGAATCACCGATTTCGCAATCACCACCGCTAAGCCGAGAACGGCAATCAGCGTCCAGAAAGAAAGCCCTGTCGCCAAACCGAGAACATTGCAGCGCCCGGCGTTCGGCCCGTAGCGAAGCGTGTTTTTCACCACAAGCATCGTATCTGCTCCTGGTATCACCACCATCATGGCGGCAATCGATATGTATGACAGCAGGCTATCCATCAGATGTCTCCCCCCATACTGGTTTATATAGTGACTACTTTAGTAACCACTTATTAAAAAGTGTATCAGCGGACTTGAAATAAATCAATACATCCAGCAAAATATGAGTGACAAAGGTAGCGACTCTTGTTGAAGCTGGAGGGCTTATGAAGGAAAACATATTAGACGTACTGAAAAACCTGAATTTCACCGAGTATGAGTCGAAAGCATACTTGGCGCTTTTGGAAGAATCGCCGCTGACAGGCTATGCGGTGGCAAAAAAATCGGGTGTTCCCCGGTCGAAAATATACGAAGTGCTGGAGAGCCTCGTGATCCGCGGCGATATCTTTGTCAGCTACGGCGGCACACCGCAGTACATCCCCGTTCCCGCCAAGGAACTGATTAAAAACCGGCGGCTGAAAGCGGAAGAGACTTTTGAACAGGCAGAAAAATATTTCGAGAAGTTTGAGCGCACTGCAAATGACCGGGAAAATATTTGGAACATCACCGGACGAAGCGAGATTATCGATAAAGTAAAGGCTTGTATATCATCAGCCGGAAAAAGGATTCTCCTCGAAATTTGGAAAGAGGATTTTCCTGAATTGGAGCCGGAACTCAAGCAGGCCGCAAAAAAAGGCGTCATCGTCACCATCATTGCGTACGGCGACATTGAAGCTGATTTCGCCAATGTCTATCTCCATGACAGCAGCACGCAAATTACAGAAGAGTACGACGGACGCTGGCTTGTATTCAGCGTCGACGATTCGGAAGTCGTGGCCGGCATTGTCTCGCACGGGAAAGACAGCCGCGCAGCCTGGACGATGCATGTAGGCTTGGTGATGCCGATTACCGAAGTGATGATTCATGATCTGTATCTGATGGAAATTATGAAGAAGCACAGAGAGGTATTGGAGGAAAGTTTCGGCGAAAACCTGATCCATTTGCGCCGAAAATTTTCGATTCATCCGGATTTCAAAAAGCATTATATGAAATAAAAGGCCCGCGCAAAGAAAGCGCGGGCCTTTTATAATTATGATCTTTCGGTAGCCTCCCAGCGGGATACTTCTTCCCTGACGAGCGGCGCCGTTTTTGTTCCAAAAAGTTCAATCGCCTTCATGACATCTTCGTGCGGCATCGAACCGACCGGAACGTGAAGCAAAAAGCGGGTGATCCCGACATTCTTGCGCAGGTGAATAATTTTTTCCGCCACCGTCTCGGGATCGCCTACATAGAGCGCCCCTTCAAAGCTTCTGGCTGCATCGAAGCTCGACCGGCTGTACGGCCCCCAGCCCCGCTCCCTCGCGAGTGTATTCATAGCCTGCTGGGTGGAAGGGAAAAACCGATCGGCGGCCGTCTCGGTATCCTCCGCAATAAAGCCGTGGGAATGGGAAGCGACTGTCAGCTTTGAGGCATCATGCCCTGCATGTTCCGCCGCTTTGTAATAAAGCTCAACAAGCGGGGCGAAATGCTGCGGACTCCCCCCGATAATCGCGAGAACCAGCGGCAGGCCGAGCAGGCCGGCGCGCACGACGGATTCCTGGTTTCCGCCGCTTCCGATCCATACAGGCAGCGGATTCTGCACAGGGCGCGGGTACACGCCTGTATTTTGAATAGCCGGACGATGTTTGCCGCTCCATGTGACCCTTTCCGACTTTTGCAGCTCGAGCAGCAGATCAAGCTTTTCTTCAAAGAGCTCATTATAATCATCTAAATCATATCCAAACAGCGGAAAGGATTCGATGAAAGACCCTCGGCCCGCCATGATTTCCGCCCTGCCGTTTGAAATCCCGTCGAGCGTCGCAAAATCCTGAAAAACACGGACGGGATCAGCCGACGACAGCACGGTGACCGCGCTCGTTAATCTGATGTGCTTCGTCTGTGCAGCCGCTGCGGCCAGGACGACGGCAGGAGAAGAAGCTGCGTAATCTTGACGATGATGCTCTCCAACTCCGAATACATCCAATCCCACCTGATCGGCAAGGACGATCTCCTCCACTACTTCGCGCAGCCGCTTCGCATGGCTGATGGCTTTTCCGGTTTTGATATCAGGGGTCGTTTCTACAAAGGTGCTGATGCCTAATTCCATGTCGCTTTTCCTCCACATTGTTTCCTTTAATTATTCTGTACATCATTGATTGATGTATGCCGTATTCTTTTCACCCGGCACTCACATTATTATATATAGAATACGGCGGGCGTTCTGATCATGCAATTGATCCGACTTGTGAATCAGGATCAGCTTCTGCTCCATTTGTTTTCCAGCTTGGTCTGCCGCAATCATGCTGGTCTGGTATTCATGCATTCACAAAGAAGATACCAGCTTACACTAGCTTCTGCCCGCAGTTCGGACAGAAGTTGGCTTCACCCGTTTTCGTTCCGCAGTTTGGACAGAAGTTCGGCTTTGCCCCTGCCTGCGGCGTGCTTTGGGGCGTTGGTGTCTGTGCCTGCTGATTTTGGTTCATCTGATTCATCATTTGGTTCGCTACGTTCATTCCCATCATCATGCCGGCCATATCGGATGCGGCACTGCCGCCTGTCATCTTTCCTGAAGCCATGCCGTCTGTCATGGATATCTGCTGATATCTGTTCAGATCGCCGACCATGCCGTGGGAAGCGTTCTTCGTGATCATGTCCTGGATTTCTTTCGGATAATTGAAACTCATGATGTTAAAGCCTGTAATCGTCATGCCGTCGCTGACAATCTCCATATCAAGGTCTTCCTTGATCCCTTTTGCGATATCAAAGGCGTTGGCTTGAAGGTTGAACATATCTTTTCCTTCTTTTGTGATCCACTTCATCAAAAGCTGATCAAGGATAGATGTGATCCGTATTTTGATATCTTCCACAACATACTGATCTTTCACACCGGCAATTTTATCGATTAATGCGACATAATCATTCACCTTAAAATTAAATGTGCCGTTCGCTCTGATCGGCATGCCGCCCGGTAGTCCTGCAGCCGGGATATTGATGGCATTCTTCGTCCCCCATTTGACGGTAAACTCCTTCGTATTGACAAACAGGACTTCGGCGCGCATCCCGCTGTTAAAGCCAAATTTAAAACCTTTTAAAGTAGATAAAAAAGGAATAATTTCAGATTCGATATCATAGTCGCCTTCATCTTGGAATATGCCTTCAATTTTTCCATTGTTTAAAAAGACGGCATCCTGACCGGGACGAATGATCAGCCGGCTCCCCTTTTTGATTTCGCGGTTGTTCCATTTGTAGAAAATCATATCATCGCGAAATTCATCCCACTCTACTACATTTGCAAATTGATTCTTAAAAAACACCATTTGAGCTCTTCCTTTCCCTTTCTAAAAGCTTCCCCGGCTGCCGCTGTGCGAATGTCCTCCGCTCGTCGTTCCGCCGCCTGAGCTTTTATTATTGGACGGTTTTCTTTGTTTTGTGACGGTCGTTCTGATGTACTCGTCATTCTTTCTGATCACTCCGGAAGTATCACCGTTCATATACGTGTTTGCACTTACGGTCACTCTGCCGCCTGAATTGTATTTCATAATGGCGACGGCAATTCCCGCGATGACTGCTGACACAAGCAATTGAAACCATGTCTTAAAAAAGATGCTGTCCGCCCATGGTTTCTTCTCCATATCATCATACGCCGCCTTCATAAACATTTCGAATGCGGTCTCATAATGATTGTCAGATATATCCGGCGTGATTTTTTCTCTAATTTTGTCCAGTCTGGCGTCATTCAAATATTCTTCAGCCTTTTTAAAGCCGGCAAGATAGACTTCTCTATGCTCCATATCAACCGTTAACACGGCTGCATTTCCATGCTTTTTCTGATAGCCGGGCGCTTTTTCGTCATAGAAGTCCTGAGTAAATTTCTTCACATCGCGGCTATTCGTATCATGGGTCGTCACAATGATAAAGTCGGTTTCCCGTTCGGCGCCTAATTTAGCTGCCAGCGTCTCCAGCTTCTCGATTTCCTGTTTGGTCAGAAGCCCCGCTTCATCATAAACATACCGCTTCTGTTCAGAGGCTGCCGCACCGGAGGCTATAGGGATGAAGACAAGGAAAATCATACATAGGATCATTGCGCTTCTCAATAAATTTCTCATCATGCCCCGCCTCCCATCACAGCAGCGATGATTTTCCAGACCGCAAATATGGAGACAGCTAGTCCGCTAAACCACATCTTTTCTTTAAATGAGCTGATCGGCGGCTTGCCGACGACTTTTCCCGTTTGTCCGTTCATCGCAAAAATGTAATCCTTTTGTTTGTAGTTGTAATTGACCATCCAGACGGGCAAAAGCACATAAAAGCTTTTCATTTTTTGCGTATCGACGTGTTTCGTTTTCACATCGACGGAGCTGTATCCGGATAAGGTGGAATCGATATATGACTCGATGTAGCCGCTGATTTTGCTTTTCGCCCGCGGAAAAAGCTCTTCATCATCGTAATTATATTTTTCAGCGATGTAGCCTGCCAAATAGGCCGTTTTAAAATCTTTCAGCTGATCATACGGATAAGGCTCCAATTTGTCCATCAATTCATCGTTCATCTTTTCTGATGCATCCACCGGGACTTTGATGTAGTCGAGATTGATATCGCGAAACGCATCATAATGTTCGGTCTTCGTATAGATGTAGTCGCCCTGTGTATACCTATGTACCTTTGTGCAGCGGGCGCTGACCTGCACTTTGCTGTTTAAATCGTACATCCAGAAAGGAACGTACATGCCTGTGATGCTTTTAATCCGGTCCGCCGACATAAAGCCCTTTGGTGTTAACAGCCCTTTTCTGCACCACTTGCGAAACGCGTCTGCCGCTTCCTCTTTGCTGATCGTAAAAGGAATGACCTTTGCCGGGGCAAGGTTTCCGGACAGGCGGTCGGGGATCACAGCCGCTCCCCCGCAAAAGCTGCAGGAGGTAGCCGTCGTTTCTTTTTCAGTGATCAAAATAGCGCCGCAGTTTTGGCAATGATATTCTGTTGCTTCGTCTTCAGTAAATCTCGCTGTTTTTAATTCTTCCGGAATGTTTTCAATCTTGTCCTGTCTCCCGCAGCTCCGGCAGGCCAGCGTGCCGGATTCAGCGTCAAAGGCCATGTCATCCCCGCAGCCCGGACATTTATAAGAAATCACCATGTCTCTTAACCTCTCACTTTATTCATTTCAAATTGTTATGACTTTTGACCCGCCATTTTTGCTTTCAGTGCGGCAAGCGCATCATCCACACCAGAGGGGCTGTCATATTTAGCTTTCAGGTCTTCTACGTCATCTTGAGGAGCGGCGTTCAGTTCAGCCATCGCATTCGCTTCATCAAGCGCCCGGTTGGCCTTTTCTTCCATTCTGCCGAAAGCGGACATTGAATGGTTGGCATTCGCTGCAGATGCACCGAGTTTATTCATTCTTTCCTGTGTTTTCGCCGCTGTCCATTTCGCTTTGATCGCGGCCCGGCGCGCTTCAAGCTCTCCGATATCGGAAACAAGCTTATCGTGCATTTTTTTCATTTGAAGCGCATTGGATGACGCCGTTTGTAATGCAGTTTCTAATTCGGACGCCTTCGTTTCCAGCACCGCTTTCTTTTCTAAAAATGTTCGGGCATCCGCCTCGCTGCCGGCTTCCAAAGCCTTCATTGCATAGCGCTCAAGCTTGTCGATTTCCGCCCGGCAATCCGCCAGTTCTCTTTTTGCCCTTTGCTCGGCCGCCATGACAGACGCCGTTTCCGCCTTTACTTTGTTTAAGTCGCTGTTCAAGTTCCTGACGTACTGATCCACCATTTTTTCCGGGTCCTCTGCTTTATCAAGCAAAGCGTTAATATTGCTGGCCATAATGTCTTTGAACCTGCTTAATATACTCATCTAAAAACTCCTCCTCATAGTAAAATATACTTAGTTTAAATATACTATTTTTCCAGAGGAAAAGTTTCGGTTTTTTAATAAAAAATTGATATAATGGCAGTTTTTCGAGAAAAATTTTCAAACAAAAACAAAAATATTCAGACGGAATATTCTGATTTATATGTTGATTTATTTTTGATTACCGAATAAAGTAATACTATATGAAAAACATTCGGAACAGCATGCAAGCTGGAACGGATGCAGGGTCGGTATCACCAGAAAATGACAGCGCTTACATATTCGCGTGACTCACGAAAGAAAAATCCAGCATTCAACGCATCAATCCGGCTTCTGTCAGAAAAGAATTCTGATTTGAAAGGGGAGCGAATCATGCCAGGGAGAAAAAAAGGCAGTTTGAAGTCGACGATCACGGTTGCCATGTCCAACTATTTGGAGGCGGGATCAATCGTCGCAGGGGCCGGCGGGCTTTCGTTATGGGTTGAATATTTAGGGTTGGACGACGCCCGGGTCGGGCTTCTCGGCGCCTTAAGCGCAAATGGTTTCGGCGCGGCGATCGGCGCTTTTCTCGGCGGTTTTTTAGTCGACCGTTACGGGAGAAAATTCATATACAAGTACGATCTATTAGTCTATATGCTTGGCGTTTTGCTGATTGCCGTGTCGTTTAATTTTCCGATGCTTTTAACCGGTTACATCGTGACGGGAATTGCGGTGGGCGCAGCGATTCCGGCTGCTTGGACTTATATTGCCGAGGAGGCGCCTGATCACGAACGTGCCGGACGCGTCGGCTGGGGGCAGCTGGCATGGTCGGTCGGACCGGCGCTTACGCTGCTACTATCGGTTGCCTTGGCACCGCTCGGTTTGCTGGGAAGCCGGTTGATTTTTGCCCAATTATTCGTTGTCGCGGTCATCACGTGGATTTTGCAGCAGCAGATTCACGAATCGTCCATCTGGGAGGAGCAAAAGCGAAAAGAAGCTGAAGACAAAGCAAAAGGAGTTACAGAAAAGGCATCAATCAAAGAGCTGTTGACCAACAAAGCGAACCTCCACGCCATGATTCTCCTTATCGGAATTTACGCGTTTTGGAACCTTGTTGCCGGAACAATGGGATATTTCATGCCGTATATTTATGAGACGGTCGGCGGTTTAACAGCGGCGCAAGCCAACCTGCTGCAGGCATTTTTATGGATTTTGACAGTGGCGTCCACATACTTCGTCTTTATCCGTCTCGGCGATAAAGTCAATCGGAAAACGCTTTTTGGCATAGGAGCAGCCATGGCAATCGCCGCATGGGTCATCCTCACCTTCGGTACGATGAACATCACTGAGCTTTTATTATTCGTATGCCTGTGGGGCATTTCTGCGGGATTTGGAGCGCAGGCGTTTTACGGGCTGTGGGCGGCAGAACTTTTTCATACGAAATACAGGGCGCTCGCCCAAGGCTTTATGTTCTTCATCGTCCGCATCGGCGTCGGGCTCATCTCATTGATCGTTCCTGCGATGATTACGGGATTGGGCTTTAAAACAGCCGGCGCCGTCATGATTGCATTTCTCGTCATTCATATGATCATCGGGCTCCGTATGGCGCCGGAAACGCGCGGCAAATCGCTTGAAGCCATTCAAAGCGAACGCTACCACCAAAGCGGCTGACCTGTGGTCAGCCGCTTGTTCTAAACCTGCAGGTTTGAGGCTGTCAACAGCTTCCTCTTCTCTGAATACGGGTCGTTTTCAATCGCGATCTCTTGATCAAAAATCAGCGTTTTCCGTGAATCTTCATCATAATCAGGCCAGCTGACATCATCGGTGCTCGGATTTCCGGAGCGGGCAAAAGACACCCAGGCAGCCTGGATCTGTTTAGCAAGCAGATGCGCTTCCTCCCCAGCCTTCGTACCTGTCAGCTGTTCCAAACTGTCCATATTGCCAAATACAAACGGAATCTCTAAGCCGTGCACCGCTTTGTTGAACGGCGGATGCTCCGAATCGGCATGCCAGTCAAACCGGTACATAAAGACAGATGCATGTCGTGATTGAGCCGAAGCGAACACAACGGACGGATGCCAAAAGACTAGATCTGTCATCATATCAACATGGCCTTTCAATGATCTCGGATACAGAGGCGCGGCGGCTTCAGCGGCCTCTTTTCCCATGTATTCTTCTAAAATCTCATTAATCTTCCTCTCAGGCAAAAGTTCCGAATCAGAGGCAAAAAACAAAGCGCCTTCATCGCAGTTTGTTCCGATTAATAGACCGATTCCTTTTGCCGCTCCCTTCGCGACGGCGGCCTCCGGCTTCAGCGGGAGGGTTTTTTCGTCAAGTGCAGGCTGAAAGATCAATTCAAAAATATTTTCTCCCATTAAAGTACGCAGCTGATCGGCGGCTTGAAGAAGTTCTTGATCAGATACATCGCAAAGGCGCTCCAGATGATGATGATCAATATCGAGAATCGTTAAGAATCTTTCTGCTGCGGCTTTCGCAAGCTTTTCAGACAATGTTGCGGACGCCCCGCTTTCCATAATGGCCTGTTGAAAAAGCCCCTTTGCTTTCGGCATCGCCAAGAGCGAAGCGATGCTCATCGATCCCGCCGATTCTCCAAATACCGTAATATGATGACGGTCTCCGCCAAAGAAAGCGATATTTTCTTTCACCCACTCAAGGGCCGCGATTTGATCCAAGAGGCCAAGGTTGCTTGTGTAGGAATCATCAATTGCAGAAAGATGCAAAAAACCGAACGGACCGAGGCGATAATTGATGGTGACCACGATCACCTTTCCCTGCTTTGCGAGCTGAGTCCCGTCATAGAACGGTTCACTGCCGGCTCCGAGATAAAAAGCGCCCCCATGAATCCACACCATAACAGGCAGATCCCCATCCGCCTCTTCAGGTGCGTACACATTTAAATAAAGGCAATCCTCAGACTTTTCAATCCCCGTTGACTCACCAGGCAACCCCCTGTCAGGCTGCGGACAAACCGGACCAAATTGAAAGGCCTCCCGCTCACCTTCCCAGGCTTCCATTCGCTGCGGTTCCCGAAACCTTAACTTGCCGACGGGAGGTTTTGCGAAAGGTACGCCTTTAAAGATACGGACACCGTTTTCCGTTCTGCCTTTCAGCTTTCCAAAGCACGTTTGGACAGTCGTTTCATACATTTTATTCCACCCCTTTCACTTTTCAATGATAATGGAATCGGACGATACCGTCTAATCGGAATACTTGCATTTTGGAAAATGAAGGGTCTAGTATAGGATCAGAAGAGATGTTCAACCTATTGTTTAAAAATTTGACGGAAAAGAGGGGTTTCAATGAAACTGTCGGGACACACAATACTGATCACAGGCGGCGCATCAGGAATCGGCTTTGCTTTTGCCGAACGATTTATGAAATCGGGAAATACGGTCATCGTCTGCGGGAGAAGGGAAAGCAAGCTGAAAGAAGCAAAGGAAAAATATCCGGAGCTGATCACGCGTGTATGCGATGTAACCGATGAAACGGAACGACTGGCATTATTTGAATGGGTCAAAGAACGTCACCCTGGCGTAAATGTACTTGTGAATAATGCGGGTATACAGCAGCGCTACCACATTTTAAAAGCAGATGTCATAGACAATTGGGCTGACTACAAAAAAGAAATCACCGTCAACATGGAGGCGCCGATCCACCTGGCCATGCTCTTTAGCCAATACTTTGCCAAAAAACCGGGGAAAACAGCGATCATCAATGTGACATCAGGCCTGGCGTTTACACCGATGGCGATCGCACCGATCTACTCATCGACAAAAGCCGCTCTCCATTCTTTTACGATGAGTTTAAGACATCAGCTTTCCGAGGCCGGCGTTGATGTCATAGAGGTCGCTCCTCCCGCGGTCAATACAGATCTGGGCGGTGTCGGACTGCATGATTCCGGAGCTCCTTTGGATGAATTTGCCGATGCGATTTTTAAAGGGCTGGAAGAAGGCCGATTAGAAATCGGCTATGCCAGATCGGAAAAAGCCTTGCGGATGTCAAGAGATGAAATCGATGAAAGCGTCAGCCAAATGTACAGTTCTTTAAAACATTCCATCGAATAAAAGGAATGTTGGCATTGTCATTTCAATAGAGGTTGTTCCTTCCAGACGGCCGTTTTATCATAAAATGAGAAGGAGTGATCCAAATGCCGTTTATTCTCCAGCGCATTTATCAAGAAAACCAGCATGCAGAAGGACGCCGCATTTTAATCGACCGTGTGTGGCCGCGCGGCATTTCAAAAGAAAAAGCGAACCTTGACTGCTGGATGAAAGAAATCGCTCCAAGTCCTGATTTAAGAAAATGGTTCGGTCATGACCCGAAAAAATTCGAATCGTTTAAAGAAGCCTATCAAAATGAAATCAAACAACACCCTGAAAAACAGAGAAGCTTCAAGGAATTAAAAGAAATGGCTGCGGACGAAACCGTTATTCTGCTTTACGGTGCAAAGGATGAGCGCCATAACCATGCCGTCGTTCTTTATGAGATGCTGAACCGGCAAAGCCTTTGACCTTGAAACTTTTTTCAACGCTTTTCGTATGACAGATAAAGCAATATGCGAAAAGGATGGTAAACATGGAAATGAACCTGTTTTGGATCGGGCTTGGTTTAGCGGCTTTAGGCTATTTTATCGGTGACGGCTTGAAAAACTTTAAAAACCCAAAAGGGAGTTATTCAGGCTATCCCTATTTAGTCAAAGAAGGCGATTTACATTATTATTTAGGTTTAAGTAAAGTAGAAACGAAAGAAATGCTGAGTAAATATCCTGACATACCTAAAATTGAATTAAATGGCACAACCTATTATCCGTATCAGCATTTGATGGATTGGATGTTGTCCGCCGACCTTTATAAACAGTAAAGCGCAGCTTGAAGCTGCGCTCACTTTTATGATTCGAGTATTTCAACATAGCCTTCCGATCCGTTAATCCTGATCTTCTGTCCGTCTTTAATTTCTTTCGTAGCATGCTCAACCCCTACCACCGCCGGAAGCCCGTATTCCCGCGCAATGACGGCGCCATGTGTCATGAGGCCGCCCACTTCCGTCACCAAACCTTTGATTGAGACAAACAGCGGTGTCCAGCTCGGATCTGTAAAAGGCGTGACAAGGATATCCCCCTCTTCGATATCGGCTTCTTCCAATTTCAGAATCACTCTTGCCCTACCTTCGATGACTCCCGATGAAACAGGAACGCCCGCCAATGCTCCCGCCGGAATGTGGTCTCCCAGAACTTCTCCCGTGATGACCTCGCCTTCTGAAGTCATCATTCGCGGAGGCGTTAATTTTTCATAATGCTGATATTCTGCTTTTCTTTCCTCGATCTTCTTCACATCGAGACGATTAGCGCAAACGGCCTCTCTCAATTCATCAAAAGACAGATAATAAATATCCTCCTTCGCTTGAATCAGCTTCTTTCGCTGCAAAATGGCGGCTTCTTTCATCAACGCTTCCTTATATATAAAATAGCGTTTGATCAGAGCATATTTGGGATATTCCCGATAACCGATAAAATTCCGCAAAACGCTGATCATCTTCTTTGTCTTTTTTGCCTTTTGTCTGCCTCCCTTTAGTTGTTGCAGACGGCTTAACAGATCCCTCTCCTTTTGCTCCGCTTCCAATCGCCCCTGTTCAAACTTGACCGTTCGCGCACCAGGTTCAAAGTTTTTGATGTTGCTCAAAATCACTGGAGCAAGAATGGAAGGGCGTTCGCTCCAGCGCGTCTTGGTCATATCGATCTCACCGGTGCAGCGCATGCCGTATTTCTCAAGGAATGCCCGCAATGCGCTGATAAAAGCGGGACCGCCGTCAAGCTGTTTGAGATCTTCGAAAAAGGTTTCATCATTGGCATGCGCTAAATATTTCTGAACCTCGGGGTATCCTCTGGCAGCATCGGAAACATCCAAAAGCGCCAATCCCATTTCAGATGTGACATTGTGCAATACCGATTGAGAAAGGGTATCGGCGACATTTTTTTCGCCAAGCCATTTCTCCATTTTTCGATTGAGCCAGTATACCGCATATAAACCAACCATAATCACAGCCATGCTCTCTGAATCATAGAGAACTTTTTTCAAGTTTTTTTGATCCTCTTCTATCTGTGCAAATAACGTTTCACCCGATGCATTTTTCAATCGCTGTTCAGCCTCATGGATGGATGCTTCCGCTTTGGACATGAGCCGTTTGACTACACCTGTGTCGTTTTTCCGGTAAATCTTCAGCGCATGACCAGGCAGCGACCATGACAGCCCCTCAGCCCCTAATCTAAACATCCGCTTCCCTTTAGGCAGGGTTTTGACAAGCTCCTTTCTTTTCAAAAAATTCACAAGAGCGCTATGCATGAAAGGATCATTTTTCCCCGCCGTGCTGAGGACGACTTTCCGACCAGCAAAAGATGCCAAATCGTGTGATAAATCAATAAAAAGCCTTCCGCCGGCACAGGTCAGCTCATAACCCGAGATCAACCCGAAAAACGATATCCCAAGCGGATTGATCGGCTCTGTCATCATTTGCTGATGCCCGACAGACATATAGACGCGCAGCTTGTCATCGCTCTGTTTCGGAAGAGGAAACAATGTCGTTACAGGCCGGCTCTGGACAAAGAAAAATTCGCCATCAGCCAGACACCATTCAATATCCTGCGGAAAACCTAAATGAGCTTCGATTCTCCTTCCCAGTGCTTCAAGCTGTATGATCTGTTCATCTGTTAATGTTTGCTTTTTCCGGCGTCCCGCTTCGACTTCACGCGCCTCAGTGCCGCCGCTTTCCAAAGAATAGACTGCCGTCTTTTTCTCGGAAATCGTTTTTTGAACGATCTCGCCTTCGCGAACCTTGTAGTTGTCTGCCGAAACCATACCAGATACAAGCGCCTCCCCCAAAGCAAAGCTCGCATCAATCGAGGTGACCTTCCGGTTGGATGTAACGGGATCTGCCGTAAACAAAATGCCGGACGCCTCCGAAAACACCATCTGCTGGATGACGACCGATAATTGAACTTTACGGTGGTCAAAACCGTTTTGAACCCGGTAGATCACGGCCCGCTCTGTAAACAATGAAGCCCAGCATTTGCTGATATGCTTCAAGATCGCCTCTATTCCTTTTATATTTAAATACGTATCTTGCTGCCCGGCGAAAGAGGCATGAGGCAAATCTTCCGCTGTAGCGCTTGATCGGACGGCATATGCACCGCCGCCAGCATTTGAGTGAGCGCTTTTAACCGCTTCTTTGATCTCTTCGGCGATTTCGGCCCTTTCAATACCATTGCGGATCTGGAGGGCGAGTTCGTTAATCTGCTCTCGATCGATCACTTTCAAAAGTGACAGCTGATCAATCAGTTCACTGACTCTGCCGTTTTCGCCAATCATCCTTTCATATGCCTTTGTGGTTACACAAAAGCCGTGAGGCACTTGAATGCCGCCCATTTTGGACAATTCGCCCAAGTTCATCCCTTTCCCCCCGACAAGCGGCAAATCGGCTCGATCGACCTCATGAAAGCCCAATACATAGCGTCCCATCAGAAATCCCCCTTTTTATTCGCCTTCAATACCGAAACGAATCATATCCAAAAACCGTTTTCGTTCTTCAAGAAGACGTCTGCTCCAGGCTGGATCATAATCGTTCTCAGCCGTTACTTTCGCTAGAAACTTTTGTTCAAAATGCCCCATCATGACCATGATGAGTTCGAACGCCTCTTCACGATCGACTCCTTTCCTCAACGGAACTTTTGCGAAAAGCTGTTTTAGAATACGATTTCTAACGGCAAATTGCTCCCCATACTTTGCGGCGATTTCTTCTTTTAATTCGGAAGGCGGCGAAAAAAAGGCTTCTTTCGTGAGCTTATATACGTTTGGATAATCCGCGAAAAACTCAAGCTTAGCCAGACTTATTTTTTCTTTCGCTTCAAAAAAATCATGATAAGACGACAGGTCATCAAGGGAAAGGCGCGACTTTACCTTTTCAATACAATAATCGAGCACAGTTAAGTACAGAATTTTTTTGCTTTTAAAGTGATGAAAAATCAGCGCCTTTGAAATACCGGCCGCTTCCGCCAGCATTCCGGTCGAAGTCTTTGCATAGCCGTGCCGGGCAAAAACCTCCAAACAGGCATCGAGTATTTGTTCTTTTTCATAAAGCTGTAAAGGCATTGATCATCATTCCTTTTCGTTATTGACCAATCGGTTAGTATAAATTGTAGCGCTTGCTGACCAGTCGGTCAATAAAATAAAACAAGAATAGGGTTTTAACATATGAATTTATTGGTAAAATGAAGGTGGAGCTTACAAAATATTCCGGGGTGAAAAGGCAATGCTGGTGTTGATGGTAAAGTTTATTTTGCTCTTTATTTTATGTTCCATTTCGTTTTCTTTATTTAAAGCATGTGTTTACACAGCGGGTAAAAAGCTGATTGACCGGACCGCAGAAGGATCGGCGCTCAACTGGACCTGCAGCGTATTCATCAAAAACGGCGTGGCCATGACGGGCGATGACTGCTTTGTCATGGCTGTTTCAGCGGCCTTGTTGGCCATTTATATATAAAAGCCTCAAACTTTCAATAAACAAACAAGGGTGACTAAGATGTGCGGCAGGTTTACGCTCTTTTCTGAATTTGATGAGATTATTGACCGTTTCGAGATTGATCAAATGACGATTGAAGATTACAGCCCCAGTTATAACATCGCGCCTTCCCAGCGCATTCTCGCCGTCATCAGCGACGGTTCCCATAACCGGTTAGGGCGGCTGCGGTGGGGATTGATTCCGCCGTGGTCAAAGGATGAGAAAATCGGTTATAAAATGATCAATGCGCGCGCTGAGACTTTGGCTGAGAAGCCGAGCTTTCGAAAGCCGCTGATCAGACAAAGGTGTCTCATTCCGGCAGACAGTTTTTATGAGTGGAAGCGGACCGATGCAAAGACAAAGCGGCCGATGAGGATCAAGCTCAAAACAAATGGACTGTTTTCGTTTGCGGGGCTTTGGGAGAAGTGGCAGCCTGCCGGCGGCAAGCCCGTCTATACATGCACAATCATTACGACAATGCCCAACGATTTAATGAAAGATATTCATGATCGCATGCCCGTCATTCTTGATCGTCAAGCTGAAAAAGAATGGCTGAATCCGAAAAATCAAGACCTTGCATACTTAGAAAGCCTTTTAAAACCATATGGGTCAAAAGAGATGGAAGCGTATGAAGTCGCGCCTCTCGTCAATTCACCGCATCATAATTCTCCTGAGCTCATCAAAAAAGCCCCTTTGCAATAAAAAGGGGCTTTTGGGCGAGGCGGCCGGTCATGACGAGAGGAGCCGCGCCCACTTGATTCAAAAAACTAATGTTTCAGAAGATAAAATTCACTGCTGAAGCCGATGCCTTCCCAAAAACGCAGCGCCGATTGATTATCGATATCAACCGATACTTGAACGTGAGACACTTGATGCCTTTCAAACCAATCCATCATACGATCTGCAACAAGCTTTCCCAGCTTGTTTCTTCGATAGACCGGGGCTATGTACACTTCATCGATGTGCCCGCTCAGACAATCGCTGACCAAATCTTTCTTAATAGAGGCCAGCCCGTATCCGACCGCTTCTTGCCTCTCATTCACGACGGCAAAAACCGCTCCGTATGCAGATTGAACATATTGTTTCAGCTGCTGCTGTATCATTTGTCTATCTTGATCATCCAATGTGCAATCAGCCGTTTCCAATGCATTATCATTCCACAAATTAATCAGTTCAGCAACAAACTCAGGCTTCAGAGGGGCATCAAGCTGTTGAATATGTATGGTCATGGCGTTTCTCCCTGTGCAAGACTTTTCATCAACCACATTTTAAATTAGAATAATATGCAATACAAGGATTTTATTGCTAAAGAAAGGTGATGGTGAAATGGACAGCCGTACAGCGCGGGAAAAAGAACCGCCGCTTGTCAAAGCGTTCCATTATATCACGCTTGCCGGGATATTTCTTCTCATCATTCCATCCGGGTTCAATCCCGTTTATTTGAATGGGGGATTCATCCTGTTTGGACTGAACATCGGTGTGCGTTCATTCGTTCTTTTGAAGAAGAATAAAAAAGGAGAATTTATCTTTACGATCGCTACTTGTTTATTTTTGATCGGTTACAGCGCTGTCAGGCTTTATTTCATATCATAATAAAAAAGCAGGTTTTCCCTGCTTTTTAAACCAAATCCGCCGTTTTGAGCCCCCTGCATTTTTGCAGACCGTCAGAACGCAGACAATAAGCGGCCGTCTTTTTCTTATATTGTTTAACGACGTCTATATGATCATCGTATCTGTAAACCAACAGCTTCACAGCGTTTTTCCCTCTTTTTGTTTCGATAACAAACGGTGTCCCGGCGTTTTTCGGATTTACAAAAAGCGGCTCGTCTCCCGGGTAGATGTAATACCGCTCCATAAATACGGCCTCATTAAAGTTTTGAATAAATTGACTCTTGTCAGATCCCTCTAAACGCTCTCCTCCGAACGTCACTGTAACATTCGCTTCCTCAAGCTTAACATGAACTTGAAATTTGCCGGTCAGCCACTCTACGACACCACTCGGAAGGCAAGTGACCAATATTTTAAAAAGACTGAAGATAACCAAAAAGGTTACAAAAAGCCATGTCACTCGATCATCTCCTCTTGTCTGAATTTTAAAGATGTCCTTGATTCATCCTATCATACAGGCAAAAGGATTTTATTGTACATTGTGTGAACAAGTGCAGCCCAGGTGAACATTCACCTTTAGTGATCCCCGCTCTGATGCTCTTCTTTTGGGATTTCAGAAGGAGCCTTCGGAACTTTCCGCAGCTGATGATTGACCACATCAGAGGAATAAAGTGTAACAATCATCGTTCCTCCATGCCGTTTCGCCCTGATCAAGACCGGTTGGTTATATTTATTTTGAAAGCGCAAATCAGGCCCGCCCCAGCTGACCGTCGCGTCGCGCCCCGGCGGAACATAAGGGACACGCCGGCTGTGGGAATAGCGCTGGACGATTTCCAGTCCTGCCCGGTCAACCGCATTAAACAATGTTGACGAAACCTGGCAAATGCCTCCGCCAACCCCTTCAGACAATTCGCCTCTCACGATCACCGGAGCCTTCATATACCCCTTGTCCGGCGTCCTCATACCGACAACTTTGTTAAATGAAAACGTCTCATTAGGAAACACAACATGATTGTCGATCGCTTTTGCCGCGAGTGAAATGTTGTGCGTCCTGCTTTTATTCCCGGAATTAAAATACGTCACATACTGACCGATCCGCTGTGTCCGGATATGGGAAAGCAGTTCGCTGTCCACTTTCGGGTAAATGTTCAATTCAGGCACTTCTATTGTGGACGGACCATCCCCATAAAAATACGCATAAAACTGCTCTCTAACCCCCTTCCTGGAAAGGCTGTAGCCAACCTTGCCGGGAACGATCCTTCCCTGATCATTGATCACGGCGTTGACGGGATCCTTGTGTACTTTCCGCTCAAGCCTGTCAACGAACTCGGCGTATTTTTTATCATCAATCAACGGTGTCCCGGGAAGCGGCATTGTAAAATCTTCGCGGTTCACAACGGCCACTTTCTTCCCTTGCTGGGTGATCGTTAAGCTGTCAGAATGCCCCGCAGGCTGCGCTAATAATAAAAGTCCAGTCATCCAAATTTTCAGCATAAGTCGATGTACCTCCCGCTATTAGTATGAACAGGAGATGATATTTGATGTACTGGACGTGTGATGCTTTAATGATCATCTATATTATGGATGAGAAAGGTTACACTAATGGAGGGAAGTTAAAAATAGTATAAAGCATGCATTAAGCCTGTTTATTTTCATTGGTTCCTTTTCTTTTTAGCCTGAATAACATTATGGTGGTGGCTATCAGGATTATCAAAAAAGTGATGCCTGAGTACAGGAACCCAACTAGCTCTATGCCATTAAATTTGTACGTCAAATAACTGCCGATAAAAAAGATTGTCCCCAGCAGGGAAAATGAATTCAATCGATTTACAATTTTTTTGACCATTTTTAAAATCCCCATGGTCTTGCGATTTTAATGCCATTTGCACATTTGCCCCAATATCAGATGCAGAATTAGAGGGACATTTATTAAGGCTACTCTTACCAGAGTTCATTCTTCTAGTAATATAAAGTATATGCCCTTCTCTTTGAGAAGGGCATACAATTACTTGTTCTGTTGATTTTCTTTTAAAGTGAGATTTAAAAATAGAAGGGCCAATAAAATGAAAGCAATGTTCACCAACCAGGACTTCCAGCTGGACGCAGGGTCAGAAATTGTACCGAGCAGATGTATAATAGATGAAAATGATAAAAGCAAAAACATTAGTTTGTTGTGCGACATCAGTTGTTTAACCTTTCTGTTAAAAGTTCAGAACCCATTATACCTTAATTAACCAAAATTCAACAAATTATCTTTCGATCAATTTACAACATCGCTTTTAAAGAATGATGTTTGATGAACAACTTAATTTCTTATTTTTTGGGGTCACTTCAAATAATGGAAAGTGCATCTACCATTCTGGCCAATAAAAAATCGGCCTCCAATCAACTGCACAACATCCGTGTGCAAAAGATCAATGTCCGCAGGCTCTCCTTCTTGGACTCGATATCACGTTCGTTTTTCTTATCTCTATCGTATGACAAAATGGAGTAGAGAAAGTCCCCCATTTTATCCCACTTTTTGTCGGATTTTTCTCGGATTGGAACATAAAAAAAGCACTCAATCAGAGATCGCTGCGTGATATATGCAATTATTCTTCATCGTCCCACTCTTCGTCTTCTTCCCAGTTTTCTTTAGACTCCTTCAGGTCTTCCATGAAAAACTCTAGAAAATTATTTGCAACAACATCTCCGTAACTTGCGTCATTAGCCCATACAATTACAGGACACTCTCCGTCTTCCATTTTATTTGTATCGAGACAATAGGAGAACTCGTCAACATACTCTATTACAACTATCCCATCGGGTAAATCATAATATTTCCTATAGTCCTCAGTTTGCTCTACAACATAGGCCCCCTCAAGGTCATATCCGATTATTTCCACACCGGAAATTCCACCTGAGCCATAGTTTTTTAAAAACCATTTATAACTTTCGGGAAGAACAACATTGAGGTGATGCTCGATATAAGCTATCTTATCTTCACTCACGTCACCTGTAAAATCATCCTCTTCTGCATATTTTTCAATGAAATTTTGAACTTTAGAGTAATCCATTTTATACACCTACCAAATTCAATTTTCAAACTGTTCTGCTCTCCATTTCCAATAACTTTTTCTAAAGTTGTTATATTGTAGCCGGAGTTCTTTATCGTTCCTAAAACTCTCGCCACCTTTTTTCAGACCGTGTAGAACTTTAAAATTATTCTGATGTACTGAGGAAGGGATTTCAACCATTGGACCTAGTTCTTCTTGAATTAAATGATGGAGGTTGATGAGGGCATAGGGTATGAGATAGCCCTTGACAAAATAGTGAATACATCTAGTGATAGTAACCTTTGTTTTCGACCACTAGAGCCTAGACTCGAATCTGGCCTAAATATTATTTGGAAAAAGCATCAAGTTTTTTCCGCAGCTGCTGATATGTTTTTAAAAGCAATTATAGAGAAAACCTCCCCAAAATAAAGGGAGGTTTGTTAGATTAAGTAACGATTTTTAAAAATCCGGTCAAATTTTTCAAACCCTGTTATATCAAGGGTTAGGGCGCTATCACATCATGCCGCCCATAGAACAACCACTTTCACGAGTGTATATTCTGATAAGCAAACTAATTTTTCTTGGCATAGGTTGTCTCTTTCTGTAAATCAATTCCAGATAAATACACCTTCAATTTCCAAAAAAGTGACCGATTTTATGACCAAAATAGCTAAAACACTGTTTAGACAATTAAAAAATGCAAACTTAATAAGGGGTAGCGTAAGGTCAGGAAAATGCTAATATTTAAAAGCCCAATTTCTCAGTATTGAATTTGAAAAATTGGGCTTTTTTCGCTCCGCAATCGCGCCCTTTTGCTGAACAAAGTTGCGATCTTCATATAGTGCTTATAGACAAGGGGGTATTCCAACAGAGGTATCCAATGGAGTTATCAGTTGATTAGCTTGGTGAAGATGATGAAAGAACCAATGAAGGACATATTAGAAAACATCCTTCAAGTTGAAAGCACCTTAAAAAAACAGTGACTAAAACAGTTTTTCTTCCTATTACACCTGCCTAAAGATAACTGGCCAAGTTAAATCAGCGACTGACATTCGTTAAATTACTTCCCCATTCTCCTTTTGGGGTTAAATAACTTATTATTCTATCCTCAAGGAGATCACCAAGAACTTCTTCATATTTTTTTCGATAAGGCTTTGGCAATTCTTCCTGTAACCAACTGTCTTTTGTACCTTGCCAGATTTCATAAATTACAATATCATCTGGTTTTTCAATATCGTCACTTATAATAGCATTTATAAAGGTAGGTTCGTTTGACATCACTTCAACAAGTGAATAAAGTGATTTTCGAAAAGCTTCTTTTTTGCCTGCTTTAACTTTGAAACGAATGTTTAAAACAACTTGATTGGCATTGCTAGTCATAGTAATATGCAACCCCTCAAAAAGTTTATTTAAGAATATTCCCGTTAAACCTAGTGTAATAGAATGCGCTTCCTTATTCAACAAAAGTGCCTATTTGTTCCAGAAATATGCGCCCCATTTTAACGATTAGCCTTCTTCCATTCCCTCGCAATTATTCAGCCTTTATTCTCCTTCAGTGATCCTCCACAATATGGCCCTTTAATGGAATAAAGAAGAATCTTCACTGATAAAGCTAAAAAAATCTTAAATGATCCAAAAACCTTCATCGCTGCCCGTGAAGAAGAAATAACACAGGAGATTTTAGATGCTGCCCTCGAAATCATTTCGGAGCAACTAAAAGAAGGGCGCAAAAAAAGTCAGACTAAACAAAAGTATTGCAATGCGAGAAAGGGCAACGTCATACTTTATAAAACGGTGAAACTTTTTACAAAAATGGTAATGACATGTTGAATTTCCATGAATTTTGTCCTAAGATAAAAGATGTACATATAAATGAACTGGGGGGCTTTACTTGAAGAAATTTTTGATTTTATCCCTTGCGCTCTGTTTGGGGATTATTTTAGGGGCTTGTGGTGCTACAGACACCGCAAAAAAAGATGATAACAAAAAAGAAACAACAGCAAGCGAGAACAAAAAATCTGATAGTAAAAAAGAAAATAAAGATGTTCAGGAAGACGGGGACATGAAAGCAACAACCGTCTTCACTAATAAAAATGTAAATATTAAAGGCTCAACCGGCCCTATGAAATATGAGATCAGTGCCATTCAATTAAAGGAATTGGAGCCAAAAAACGAAGAAACCGCCTCGCTTCTTGATGCGAAGGTCGGAGATAAAATCAACGCAATAACAATTGAAATGGAAGGCGAAAATACTTCTGATAAAGACGTAAGCTTTTTTTTAGGGCAAGCGAAAATCATAACTGATACTAAGGAACAGCTTGAACCCGAGGTATTACTTTCTGAACATATCGAAGGTGAGTATTTAGGTAAAGTTAAAAATAAAGGCCATAATGTTTACATCTTGAAAAATTCATCTGTTAAAGACTTGAAATCAATCGAAATTCGGGTCGATGCTCCAATAGATGATAAAGCTGATAGTCTCGGAAAAGATGTAAAACATACAATTGAAGTCAATAATTAAAAATTGCCCTTTTTAGGGCTTTTCTTTAACACTAAAAACAGAACTATATTCTTATCAAGGTGGACTACATGCCTTTTTAAGCAATGCTCGAATTTAAAAGTTACAAGACATTGTATTGCCCAACAACAAAGCATCTGATTAAAATTTATTGCATCCTAACGCCAGCAACTGTAAGAGAAGTACCCGCTTTCCGATTTTAGTGGCGCTCTTAAAAAGGCTTAAAATTAAACAGGCAAAAATAGCATATGCAAACGGGCGGAAATTTAGCGATGAGGATTTCATTTTTTCCCGTCCGGATGGCAACCCTGAAAATATAAAGAAAATGGACACAAGAATGAGACGGATTTTAAAGAGAATGAACCTGAACAAAAAAATCACCCAACACACTTTCCGTCATACCTTCACATCTCTTGCAGCTGAAGCGGGTGTACCTTTGGATGAAATCCAGAAAATTTTAGGCCACGAAAAAGACGAAGTGACATGAAAAGTTTATCTGCATACCACCAGAAAAAGTAAGGAAAAAACTTCTCAACAATTCAATTCATTTGTAAATGATTTATCGATGAAAATCCAATCCTCATGATGGATGTGACCATTTCGTGACCAATTTAATGAACAAAACAAAAAACCCCTTGATTTTCAAGGGGTTTTAAGTGGGCTTACATCATGCCGCCCATACCGCCCATGCCGCCCATGTCAGGCATTCCTGCGCCGCCTTTGTTTTCTTCAGGCTTGTCGGCAACAACTGCTTCAGTTGTCAGGAACATAGCCGCTACAGATGCTGCGTTTTGCAGAGCTGAGCGTGTTACTTTTGTAGGGTCAACGATACCTTTGTCGATCATGTTCACCCATTCGCCTGTTGCAGCGTTGTAGCCTACACCAATAGCTTCGCCTTTCAGGCGCTCAACGATGACAGATCCTTCAAGACCCGCATTGTGCGCGATTTGACGGATTGGTTCTTCAAGAGCGCGAAGAACGATGTTGATACCAGTCAGTTCGTCGCCTTCAGCTTCAAGGGCAGCTACTTTATTGTAAACATTGACAAGAGCTGTACCACCGCCGGATACGATTCCTTCTTCTACCGCAGCGCGAGTAGAGTTCAGGGCGTCTTCGATGCGAAGCTTGCGTTCTTTCAATTCTGTTTCAGTCGCAGCGCCGACTTTGATGACAGCTACGCCGCCTGCAAGCTTAGCTAGGCGCTCTTGTAATTTTTCTTTATCGAACTCAGAAGTTGTTTCTTCAACTTGAGCGCGGATTTGGTTGACGCGTGCCGCGATTTGCTCTGTATCTCCCGCACCTTCAACGATTGTTGTGTTTTCTTTTGTCACAACAACTTTAGAAGCGCGTCCCAATTGGTTGATTTGAGTTGATTTAAGGTCAAGACCTAAATCTTCTGTGATCACTTCGGCACCTGTCAGGATCGAGATGTCTTCGAGCATCGCTTTGCGGCGGTCTCCGAATCCAGGCGCTTTAACAGCCACTGCGTTGAATGTTCCGCGAAGCTTGTTGACAACCAATGTTGCAAGAGCTTCACCTTCAACGTCTTCAGCAATCAGAAGCAACGGTTTGCCTTGCTGAACAACTTGCTCAAGCACCGGCAGGATTTCTTGAATGTTTGTGATTTTTTTGTCTGTTACTAAGATGTACGGGTTCTCAAGAACCGCTTCCATCTTATCGGAATCTGTCACCATGTAAGGAGACGCATATCCGCGGTCAAACTGCATACCTTCAACCACTTCAAGCTCTGTTGTGAATCCTTTTGATTCTTCGATCGTGATGACACCGTCGTTGCCGACGCGCTCCATCGCTTCAGCGATCAGGCTTCCGACTTCTTCGTCAGCAGCGGAGATTGAAGCAACTTGTGCGATTGATTCTTTGCCTTCGATTGGTTTGGAGATTTCTTTCAGGCTTTCAACCGCTACAGCCACAGCCTGCTCGATACCTTTGCGCACGCCTACAGGGTTAGCGCCGGCAGTTACGTTTTTAAGACCTTCGCGAATCATCGCTTGAGCTAGAACTGTCGCTGTTGTTGTACCGTCACCGGCAACATCGTTTGTTTTGCTCGCAACTTCAGCAACAAGCTTTGCGCCCATGTTTTCGAACGCGTCTTCAAGCTCGATTTCTTTCGCGATGGTAACACCGTCGTTTGTGATTAATGGAGAACCGAATTTTTTCTCAAGAACGACGTTGCGTCCTTTAGGTCCCAAAGTTACCTTTACAGCATCCGCCAATGCATCTACACCGCGCAGCATTGAACGGCGGGCTTCTTCGCTAAACTTAATATCTTTTGCCATGTTATTCGAACCTCCTATATAATTGTCTCGTTTTTATTTATGACTTAGCCGATAACAGCTAAAATGTCGCTTTCACGCAAGATTAAGTAGTCAGTACCTTCATATTTCACTTCGGTACCTGCATATTTTGAGAAGATGATGCGGTCGCCTGTTTTAACTTCTAATGCAACGCGCTCTCCGCTCTCTAACACACGGCCTGAACCGGCTGCAACCACTTTACCCTCTTGTGGTTTTTCTTTTGCGGAGTCAGGAAGTACGATTCCGCTGGCAGTTTTTTCTTCAGACTCAACGAGCTCAATGACAACGCGATCACCTAATGGCTTTAACAATGAAACAACCTCCTCAATATTTTCATATGTAATTTTAGCACTCGCACTCGGTGAGTGCTAACACAATTCTTATAATAAAGAATCTCCCAGGCAATTTCAAGTGATAAGGTCAAATTTTTTTGCGCTTACATTTCTCCGCATGTCCTTATCATCCTATAATTTAAAAAGAGTGTGTTACAATAAACATAGTCTGAATTAGATTTTTAGAAAAGGAGTACATAAAGCTTGAGAAAACAATACTGGTTTATTATATTGGCATACGTTCTCATGCAATTGTCGGCCGCTGTCGGCTTGCCTCTTCTTTACTTTTTGGGAGTGGGCAAAGGACAGCCAAAGGCTGAAGCCCAGCTTACATTGACAGGCGTCTGGTCTGTCATCGCGTTTACCCTCTGTCTCGTTATCGTGCTGCTGATTTTGCGGACGGTGCCGAAGACGACGCTTCGCAACCGCCCGAAAGCATCGGTTGGAGCGTCAATCGGATGGGCGGTTGCCGGCGTTTTTCTCGCTTTGTTTTCGCAGTCAATTGCCGCTTCGATCGAAATGTACTTGTTCGGGGTCAACCCGGAATCGGAAAATACGCAGCGGATCATGGAAATCATCACCGCATTGCCGCTGATGGTGTTTGTCTCTTCTGTATTCGGACCGATTCTTGAAGAAATCATTTTCAGAAAGATCATTTTCGGTGCAATCTATGAGAAAACGAATTTTTTCATTGCCGCTTTGTTCAGTTCGGTGCTCTTCTCGGTCGTCCATTTGGATTTCAGCCATCTGCTCATTTATACAGCAATGGGATTCACATTCTCCTTTTTATATGTCAGAACCAACCGGATTATCGTGCCTATTTTCGCCCATGTCGCCATGAATACGCTCGTCGTCTTACTGCAGACATTCCGGGAGCCTATTGAAGAATATTTGAAACACGTCGAGAAAATGCAAATGATTATTGGAGGATTTCTATGATGAGAAGCCCTAAATTCTGGGGAGCGATTTATTTATTAACGGGTGTGCTGTTTACATATCTGGCGGCAACCTCGCCCGGAAGCATGTGGTCTTTTTACACGATCCTGCTGATGCTTTTCGCAGCCTATAATATCAGCATTTCCTTTAAAATGTTCGCCCTGGCCGGCAAGATGAAACGAAAAGATCAATAGCCTTTTTTGTGAAGGAAAAGAGCCATTCTGAAAAAGAATGGCTCTTATTTAGTATGGTCGTTCAAAAACGCTTGATTTTCCTCTTGAATCATTGTTTTTTGCGCCTGCCTGTAGGATATTCTTGAAATCACGATACTGATTTCATAAAGAATGAGCAATGGCACTGAGACCATTAAATGCGACAAAAGCTCAGGCGGTGTAATGAGGGCCGCGATGACGAACAACACAAAATATGCGTATTTTCTGATTTTCGCCAAAAACATCGGCGTCACGAGGCCGAGCCTTGTGATAAACATGATGACCACAGGCATCTGAAACAATAAGCCAAAAGGAAGCGTCAACTGAAGCAGAAACTGAAAATATTCGTGTATTCCGATGACCTGGTTGACATTCAGATCATCTGAGACTCTCGTCATAAAGTCCACGACAAACGGAAATAAAATAAAGTAAGAAAAGGCAATGCCGCCTAAAAAAAGAATAATCGATATCGGAATATAGCTGAGCGTCACTTTTCGTTCTTTTTCATACAGCCCCGGGCTAATGAAAGCCCACAGCTGGTATAAAACAAGCGGCGAAGTCAAGACGGCGCCGATGATGAAAGCGAACTGCACGTACACAAATAAAGGATCGGTCAGCTTGAACGCGTTGAGCGTCAGCAGCTTCGCTTCATCCGTCTGCTGCAGATAGATAATCAGCGGCTTTGCCAATAAAAAGCCTGCCACAACAAATAAAACAAAAAAGAAAAAAGTGATCACAAGCCGTCTGCGTAGTTCTGTGATATGTTCTATCAGCGACATTTCTCTTTCCTTCATAAATGTCATCCTATCCTACTGATCTTCTTTCTTTTTATCGGAATCGTCGTCAGCCAAACCTTTTGTCGCATTCTTAAACTCCCTCAGCGTGTTTCCCGCTGCTCTTCCCAGCTCGGGAAGTTTTTTCGGGCCGAATATCAGAAGCGCCACCACGACAATTAAAATAAAGCTTCCAGGACCGATTGGCATAAAGCCTGCCCCCTTTCCTTTATTTTTCGTTTTCCGTTTTACTTTTCCTGCATTGAATAATGTTTCATGAAATACACCAGCGACTGAAGTTCAACCGCCAAATCTATATGATGAATGCGAATGTGTTCCGGCACATTCAAGCGGGCCGGCGTGAAATTAAGAATGCCTTTAATGCCAAGCTCCACCAGCCTGTCTGTAATCGACTGTGCGGCTTGAGCCGGTACCGTCAAAATGGCGACGGGGATATCATCCGTCATATGCTCTTCAAGTCTATTCAGATCATAGACGGGAACACCGCCGACCTCGGTTCCGATTTTTTCCTCATTGATGTCAAACGCCATGGCGATTTTTGTATTATTATTTTTGATAAAATTGTAATGGAGAAAGGCTGTCCCCAAATTCCCCACGCCAATGAGCGTTACGTTCGTCATTTCATCCTGATCAAGCGTCTTTCTGAAAAAGGACAGCAAATAATTGACATTGTAGCCGTATCCTTTTTTTCCGAGCGCGCCGAAGTACGAGAAGTCCCTGCGGATGGTCGCAGAATCGACTTTGACGGCATCGCTCAGCTCAGCGGAAGATACACGCTGTTTTCCGGATGCATGAAGGTTTTTTAAAAAACGATAATATAATGGCAACCGTTTCGCTGTCGCTTGCGGAATTTTTGAATGATCCATGTTCATAAACTAATCCTCCATGTCTACATCAGCTTTTTCCCTTTTATAGTCACCGTTTTTCCCGCCTGTCTTTTCGAGAAGAAAGGTCGGTCCTATCACCATTCCCTTATCCGCCGCTTTGCACATGTCATATACGGTCAGCGCACATACGGAGGCCGAAGTTAACGCTTCCATTTCCACACCTGTGCTCCCTTTGGTCTTCACTTTAGATTGAATATGCAGGATGCTCTTCTGTTCTTTCTCCTCCCAGCGAAAGGCGATGTCGACTCCTTTCAGAGCGATCGGATGGCACATCGGGATGATGGCGGATGTCTGTTTTGCGGCCATGATTCCGGCCACTTGCGCCACCGACAATACATCGCCTTTTCCGATTTCCCGGTTTTTGATTTTTTCATGTACTGTTCGATTCATAGACACGCTTGAAACAGCCGCAGCTGTGCGTACTGAAGCTTCCTTTTCGCTTATATCAACCATCTTGGCTCTGCCTTGTTCATTAAAATGTGTAAACTCATTCATGTTCTGAACTCTCCTTATAACGATCATACACTATTTTTTTCATTCTGTCTTTTTCTTTGGCTAAAATCTTCCAGACTTCACTTAATGTTTGCTGACTGCGCAGTGATAGGCTACACTTAAAATAGCAGACAAGAGGTGAAAGATCATGATGATTTTACAAGTGAACCAACTTTCAAAATCGTTTGGAGCCGATACGATTTTAACGAATATAAAACTCGAAGTCAGATCTCGGGACCGGATTGCGATCGTCGGACGCAACGGCGCCGGAAAATCGACTCTTCTAAAGATTATCGCAGGAAAACTTTCATATGAAAAGGGGGACATCATCAAGCCGAAAGATTTGACGATGGGCTACCTTGACCAGCATTCCGGCCTCGATTCCAAGCTGACGCTCAAAGAGGAATTGCTGTCGGTATTTGATTTTCTGAAAAAAATGGAACAAGAAATGCGCGCGATCGAGGAAAAGATGGCGCAGGCCGGACCGGACATGCTTGAATCATTGATGAAGACGTATGACAGGCTTCAGCAGGAGTTCAAGGACAAAGGCGGCTACCAATATGAGGCAGAGGTCAGATCCGTCATGCACGGGCTCGGCTTTGCGGGATTTGACGACTCCGTCCGCGTCCAGGACTTAAGCGGAGGTCAAAAAACAAGGCTTGCCCTCGGAAAAATGCTTTTGACAAAACCCGACCTCCTCATTTTGGACGAACCGACAAACCACTTGGATATCGATACCCTGACATGGCTTGAACAATATTTGCAAAATTACAGCGGAGCGATTTTAATCGTTTCCCATGACAGGTACTTTCTTGACAAAGTGGTTACCCAAGTTTACGAGATCAGCCGGTCCCAAAGCAAAAAATATACCGGGAACTACAGCTCTTATCTCCAATTAAAAGCCGAACAGCTGGAAAAGGAAACAAAGCTTTATGAAAAGCAGCAGGACGAAATCACCAAGCTGCAGGAGTTCGTCGACCGGAATCTGGCTAGAGCTTCGACGACGAAACGGGCGCAGAGCAGACGAAAGCAGCTTGAACGGATGGAGATCATGGACAAACCGCTCGGAGATGAAAAGTCGGCGTCTTTCCGCTTTGAAATTACAAGGCAAAGCGGAAACGATGTACTGCGGGTGGAAGGCTTGACAGTAAGCTATCAGGAGCAGCCCCCGCTTCTCCGTTCATTGAACTTTCACATCACCCGCGGGGAAAGCGTTGCACTGGTCGGACCGAACGGAATCGGCAAGTCAACCCTTTTAAAAGCATTGATTCAAAAGCTGCAGCCGGTATCGGGAACAATCGCGACAGGCTCCCATGTCTCAATCGGCTACTATGACCAGGAACAGGCTGAATTGACGTCGTCAAAACGCGTGCTTGACGAGCTTTGGGACGATTATCCGGAAATGAATGAAAAGGATATCCGGACCTGCCTCGGCAACTTCCTGTTTTCGGGAGAAGACGTATTAAAACCTATACACGCGTTAAGCGGCGGCGAAAAAGCAAGGCTTGCCCTCGCCAAGCTGATGCTCCAAAAAGCGAACTTCCTTATTCTTGATGAGCCGACAAACCATCTCGACCTGGACAGCAAGGAAGTCTTGGAGAACGCTTTGATCGATTACCCGGGAACGATATTATTTGTGTCCCATGACCGCTATTTTATCAACCGGATCGCGACAAAAGTACTGGAGCTTTCCCGCGACAAAGCAGAAGAATATTTAGGCGACTACGATTATTACACAGAAAAAAAAGCGCAGCAGCTTGAACTGAAAGAACTAGAAAAACAGACGGAAGAGCATCAGAAAAACGCTTCCGAAAAACCTGGCGCAAAAAAGAGCTATGAGGAAGAAAAAGAGCTGAAAAGAAAAGAACGCCAGCGGCAGCGAAGGATTGAAGAAATCGAAACAAGAATTACGGACATTGAAGAACAGATCGAAAAAAATGAGGAGCTCCTGTGTGACCCCGCCGTCTTCCAAGACCATGAGAAGGTCCAGGAAATCCACTCTGAAAATGAACGGCTGAATGAGGAGCTTGAACAACTGTTAACAGAATGGGAAACACTCTCTACAAATGAATAAAGGATGAACCGCTCCAAGCCGGAGCGGTTTTTTTGTCCACAATTAAAATCCTTTATTTAAAAGAAAGAAAGCGATTTACCCACAATATCCACAAAAAACATAATATTTATACACATTATTAACAGGTAAAAAAGGTCTGTAAATTAAGGTTTTTAACATTATACACAAGACTGTGGATATATGTTAATAACCTGTTAATAACTATTCCCGGGCAAAAAAACCTCACAGAGCGTGAGGTTTTAATAAGACGTCAGATCTAAGCCAGGCTGACCGTTCATATCATATTTTCCTCTGATTCCTTTTTCAAAAGCAACCGTACCTGCGGCGGCAATCATCGCGGCATTGTCCGTACACAGCGAAAGCGGCGGGATCAAAAGCTCAATCTCCGGATGGCTGCTGAACGTTTTTTCAATCGCCGCTCTCAACCCTTTGTTTGCAGCAACTCCTCCGGCAAGCAGCACCTGTTTGACGCCATAAGCTTTCGCAGCGCGTTCCGTTTTTGTGACAAGGACATCAATGACGCTTTCCTGAAAGCTGGCTGACAAATCTTCCGGAGCTATCGTTTCACCTTTTTGTGAAGCGTTGTGAAGCGTGTTGATGACTGCAGATTTCAATCCGCTGAAGCTGAAATGATAAGAGCCTTCTTCAAGCCATGCGCGCGGTAGCGGCACATTTGCCTCGCCTTTTTGCGCAAGTTTGTCAATGTGAGGTCCTCCCGGATAAGGAAGCCCCATCGTTCTCGCCACTTTGTCATAGGCTTCGCCTGCCGCATCGTCGAGCGTCTCTCCGATGACTTCAAATGAGCCGTGCTCTTTCATATACACGAGTTCGGTGTGGCCGCCTGAGACGACAAGGGCAATCGCCGGAAATTGAATGTCCTGAACAAGTCTGTTGGCATAGATGTGACCGGCAATGTGATGGACGCCTACGAGCGGTATGCCCCGGGCAAAACTGAGCGCTTTCGCGGCATTCACGCCGATCAATAAAGCGCCGACAAGCCCCGGTCCTTCCGTTACTGCGATGGCATCAATGTCATCAAATGTCATGTCCGCTTGTGCAAAGGCTTCCTCAAGCACGATCGTCATCTGTTCCACGTGATGCCTTGATGCGATCTCGGGAACAACGCCGCCAAACCGTTTATGACTCTCGATTTGCGACGCTACGACATTTGAAATGATATCCGTTCCGTTTTTGACAATCGCGGCGGCCGTCTCATCACAGCTTGTTTCGATTCCTAATACATACAGATCTTTTTTATGATTCATTTAGTCTCACCCACATTAATAATGCATCTTCCCCATTATCGGTATAATAATTTTTACGAATTCCTCCCGGCTCAAAGCCGAGCTTTTTGTATAAGCTTTGTGCAATATGATTCGATACCCTTACCTCTAAAGAAAGCTGAGCCGCCTTTTTCATCCGGCAAAGCTTCATCGCGGCTTTCAAAAGAGCTTCTCCTAAACGGCGGCCCCGATATGCAGGTGAAACGGCAATGTTGGTGATCTGGGCATCATCCATGACGATCCAAATCCCGCAGTAGCCGACAACTTGCTCCTCAACTTCGAGAACGAGGTAATGAGCATACATATTGTGAAAAAGCTCATGATGAAAAGATTCTTTTTTCCACGGAGAAGAAAAAGAGCTTTTTTCAATTTCAAAAACCTGGTCCAAATCTTTTGGATTCATATCGCGTATGACCATTTGCGTGTTCATGGCTTCACCCGTTTACTTTTGTTTTTCAAGCCAGACGGCCTCGGCTTCGGCCAGACGAATATAGTTTGGAACAACGCTGTGCACAGGCTCGGCCTCTTTAAGTTCTCCGATTAAAGCCAATTCTGAAGGTCGTGGAAGCTGCAGGGCAGGGCCAGAAATGACCGCTTGTTCACCGAGAATCTGTTCGATCATCTCCTGATGAATCTCTGTGTCACTTCCTATGAAAAGGACTTGCTGATCCATGGCTTTCAGTTTTTTAAGCCAATCCTCAAGCAGAATGTTTTGGTCCTCTTCCAAGCCATGCAGTTTGCCGTCCCTATACTGGTATAGTCCCGTATAAACCTGACCGCGTCTGGCATCAAACAACGGACAAATCAAGCCTTGGAAAAAACGGCCGTTTGCCGCCAGCACTTCAAGGCTTGAAACGGTTTTAATCGGAATATTTAATGACCATGCAAGCGTTTTGGCAATCGTAACACCGATCCGCACGCCTGTATATGAACCCGGACCTTTGGCAACTGCAATTTGGGTCAGGTCATTCGGCTCTAAACCGCACTCTTTAAGGAGTTCGTCGATCGCCGGCATAGCTCTGACTGAATGGTTTTTCTTTAAGTGGGATATATGCTCGGCTATCACTTTTCCGTCTTTAACTAATGCCACGCCGAGCGTTAAATTGGATGTATCAATCGCAAGTATCGTCATGTTTGCTGATCTCCTCGCAAAGATTTTCGTAGCGGCTGCCTTTAGGGGTAAAGGTCAGCTTTCGTTCATCATCGCCAAGCCGCTTAATGACCACCTCTAGGAGCTCTTTCGGAAGCTGCTCCTCAATCAAATGCGCCCATTCCACAAGGCAGACGCCGTCTCCCTCAAAATATTCATCTAATCCGAGATCTTCCGTTTCATCTTCCATTCTGTAAACATCCATATGAAACAGCGGAAGAGAGCCGTCCCGGTATTCTTTGATAATGGTAAAAGTCGGGCTGCTGACAACCCGCTTGATTCCGAGCCCTTCGGCAAATCCTTTTGTAAAAGTCGTTTTGCCTGCTCCAAGGTCGCCCTCCAATGTGATGACATCACCGGGCAGAACATACTTTGCTGCCAGTCTGGCAATGTTTTTTGTCTCTTCAGGCTCTGTCGTTTTCCACTCTAACGTTTTCACTTTACTTGTCACCTGTCTTATTTAAAATGGTTATATCCTTTTTTTTCGAGAAGAACGCGGTCCTGTCCATTATGATAAAACACGTCCGCCTGCCCTTGTTGTGTGACGCGGCCGATTTGATAAACCGGCACATGACGTTCAGAGCATTCCTGACTAAAACGTTCCCATTGATCATTAGAAATCGTACCGACGAGTTCAAAATCCTCGCCGCCGAAAAGGACCCACTCTTCCCATTTTGTGTTCAGTGTATGTAAATCCGAATGGACCGGAATCATCTCTTTATATATGTCAATGGAAACACGGCTCGCTTCGGCAATTTCATTTAATTCGCTGGCAAGCCCGTCGCTGATATCATTAAGTGCCACATGATGATAGCCTGAACAGAGCAAACCTGCCTCAACCCTCGGCAAAGGCCTCTTGTGCCGCTCTATAAAATATTGAGACTGCTTCTCGTCTTTCATCTCTGCTTGGCCCAATATAAAAGCCAGACCGGCAGCAGATGAGCCAAGTTCTCCCGTCACAAAAACGACATCCCCGGGTTCGGCATGGCTTCTTAAACAAGTTCTGCCCTTTTCAATCTCGCCGATTACTGTTACGGTCAAAACGAGCGGCCCGTTGGCAGATACGGTGTCACCGCCGATTAAGTCCATTTGATATAGTGTCGCCAGTTTATTCATTTCTTCATACATGGCTTCAATATCCACCGCGTGCCAGCCGGAAGGAACAGCAATGGACACAAGATAATACTTGGGGCTGCCTCCCATCGCGGCAATATCACTAATATTCACAGCCAATGCTTTATATCCGATATCGGCAGGCGATGAATGGGATGATAAAAAATGAATACCGTCGACCATCGTATCGACCGCAACAATCTCCTGATAACCGTTCTTTGTATGATAAACAGCGGCATCGTCCCCAATACCGATCTCTATTTCTCGGTGAAAAAGCGAACGGGGCGTAATCCTTTGAATCAATTCAAATTCGTCCATAAGATCATTTGCTCCTTTGCTGTTGCAACCAATCAAAACACTATCATTAGTTTATCGAATTCTCACCAATTATCCAAGAAATAAAGAAACTCGGCAAACATTGTGAAAAACGCCGATGAAGCCAAGTTTTCAGCATAGACCTGAAAGAAGACATAAAAAAAAACGAAAACCTCAAAGATTTCGTTTGTGTACAACATGGCGGTCCGGACGGGACTCGAACCCGCGACCTCCTGCGTGACAGGCAGGCATTCTAACCAACTGAACTACCGGACCACTTTTTATTTATTTTCTTTGTATGGAAATTAGATTTGGTTGCGGGGGCAGGATTTGAACCTGCGACCTTCGGGTTATGAGCCCGACGAGCTACCGAACTGCTCCACCCCGCGATAATATAAACAGCTTGGCGGCGTCCTACTCTCACAGGGGGAATCCCCCAACTACCATCGGCGCTGAAGAGCTTAACTTCCGTGTTCGGCATGGGAACGGGTGTGACCTCTTCGCTATCGCCACCAAACTATTTGCCTTCAGGACGAAGGTACTGGGCGTTCCTCACAGGATGTGAGGGCCTTTAGCCGAGTTTCCTTGCCTTTGGCTTTTGAGAGGCATTCTCTCAAAACTAGATAACGGTCAGACAATTCACAAACATTTAGGTTAAGTCCTCGATCGATTAGTATCTGTCAGCTCCATGTGTCGCCACACTTCCACCTCAGACCTATCAACCTGATCATCTTTCAGGGATCTTACTTCCTTGCGGAATGGGAAATCTCATCTTGAGGGGGGCTTCATGCTTAGATGCTTTCAGCACTTATCCCGTCCGCACATAGCTACCCAGCGATGCCCTTGGCAGAACAACTGGTACACCAGCGGTGCGTCCATCCCGGTCCTCTCGTACTAAGGACAGCTCCTCTCAAATTTCCTGCGCCCGCG
>NZ_CP096509.1:105000-632500 GCF_056530265.1 Bacillus sp. PK6-025 | reverse complement strand
ACCGAAGCTGTAAATCGTTAACTTCGACATCACTCTTGCACGATCATTTAATGAAGCTTTTATTTTACGAACGTCTTTTAAGATATTCTAAAGGCGCCTCCAATAGGCTGCTTTTCCGCATCGTATACAAAAATACAGGCAGAAATCTTGTTATAGGAAGATTTCTGCCTGCAAACTTCAAATCCTTCATCTATATTCTCCACCGATGGGACTCGACCTGTATGTCCCTCAACAAAATTGTCATCCGCTGATTTTAGCGCTCGCGTCGCTTGGTGCTTTTTCCGATTTGTAGTTGCGGAAATTATGCTCAAGCTGTTCAAGTGTGAGACCTTTTGTTTCAGGAAGGAATTTTTTCACGAATGCAATGGAAAGAAGTCCAAGTCCGACAAAAATGTAGAATGTCGATGACAGTCCAATCGCATCAAGCAATATCGGGAATGAAAATCCGACAAAGAAATTGACGATCCACAAACAAAACACGGTGACGCCCATCCCTAGACCGCGAACGCGAAGCGGGAATATTTCAGAAAGCATGAGCCATGTTACAGGAGAAATAGCACCTTGCTGGAATGCAAGAAAGGTTACTGTCAGCGTAAGTACGACATACGGAAGAGCAGCTGAACCTTGAAGGGCGTTTGAGAAGATGCCGATCAGCAGCAAAGCTGAGGTCGTCCCTATTAAACCGGTCAACAGCATCGGTCTGCGCCCGACCTTCCCTAAAAGCCAAATCCCCACGAATGTCGCCAAAACTGAAATGACACCGTTTGCAATATTTCCGATAAGTGCAGCTTTTGTTTCAAATCCGGCATTTTTGAGTATTTCTGTACCGTAATACATGATAGAGTTTACGCCGGTAATCTGCTGAACGACAGCGATCCCGATTCCGAGAAATACGATTCGGCGCACCCATGGAACAGCCAGATCCTTATAATTCGCTTTTTTCATTTCAGATTCTTTCATGACCGCAGCTTCGATTTCAGCAACTTCCGAATGCGCCCTTTTTTCCTCGCGGATTCTTTTCAGAACGCCCAGCGCCGCTTCATTTTTCCCTTTAGAGACAAGCCAGCGCGGACTTTCGGGCATTCTCAGCATACCAAAGAACAAGAACACAGCCGGGACTGCGGCAATGGCCAGCATGTAACGCCAAACATGGGAACTATCCCCCATTGTGGTTCCGAGGATGGCATTGAAAGTAAATGCCAAGAGCTGTCCGGAGACAATCATTAATTCATTTTGGGTAACCATTCGTCCCCTTTTCTCTGAAGGAGACATTTCAGCCAAATAAGTCGGTACCGTAACAGATGCTCCCCCTACAGCAACTCCAAGCAGGAACCGAGAGATGACCATAATCGTCACATCAGGCGCAAGCGTACATCCGAGCGTCGAGAAAAAGAAAAGCACAGCTAGAAAAATGATGTTTTTGCGGCGCCCGATATAATCGGAGAGCCTTCCGCCGAATACCGCCCCCAATGCCGCTCCCAGGAGAAGCGAACTTGCGACCAACCCTTCTGTAAAGGCAGTCAGGTTCAGCTGATCTCCTTCAGACATATAAGGCAAAGCTCCGTTGATCACTCCGGTGTCATATCCGAATAGAAGTCCGCCGAACGTCGAGACTAAAATAACAGTACGCAAAAATGATTTCTGATTTCCCTGTTCATTCATATTGATTTCCCCCGCCTTTGTTTTTAAAAATTGATTTATTTCCAAAGGTTTTCGAAAACATCCTTAAAAGGAGCTCATTTCTTTTCCCAAAAGACTCATTCCCAACTTTCGAAAGTTTCGCCAACCACCCCCTTGACAGAAAATTGAAAATTTTATTTTGATGGAAGCCGGAGCTTCCGCACAACCAATTGCCTACCACGGAATATTTTGGAATCGCTTTCATTTATATGCCGTTTAAATACATTGTTAGATTATAGTTATGTTTTTGGTATATCTTTGTTATGTCTGATATTATCATAATTTTAAAAGCGCTTTCAGTCAACATAAATTTCAGAAAATTTATCTTTTTTTCATTTTAAAAAGCCTAATTAAGGGCGTTATGATAGGAATTTCATCCAACTCACATAATTCCATTTCTTTTTTTATTATTTATCAGCATTTTTTCACTATTGTCATTTCATAGTGATCTTTTTGTCACTTTTTTGTGATGTGTAGAATTTTAGTCCCAATAAAAAAATACCAAGGGGCTTTCCCTCAGTATTTTTTCCTGCCTGCAGCGGACATTTCAATTATCTGTGAACAGCAACATGAATCAGCTTTCCTTTAACCGCAAGGCGCCCTTCGGTTCTCACGGCTTTGTCACATGTCATCAGCGTAATTTCTTTTTCTTTCGTCTCTTGAATCACATCTGTGTCCGTTTCAGAAATGAATTGTTTGGATGTCACAGTGTATATATAGTCTTTTTTAAAGTCTGTGATTTTAACGGTGTCCCCTTTTTTAATGTGGATAAGAGGGCCGAATAAGAGGTTCTCCCGCTTCATATGATGTCCGGCCAACGGGTAGTTGCCCTCGCCCATTTTCTGATCGGGACGCATTGTTGTCGCTCCGTAGAGAAGATTTTGATTTGTTGTGCCTTTCAATATCGGCAGCTTGATATTGACGCTGCTTATGGTGATCCGGCCGATGACCGCTTTCGATTCACGATCGAGGCCGGCTTTTACTGCTTCCATAAAAGAAGGCGGCTGAATCGCTTCAAAATCAAATGACGCCTTTTGCGTATTGTTTTGTTCCGCCTGTTCAGCAGTCAATTCAAAACTTTTATTCTTGCTGAGATTGATGATGATGCTTTCTTTAATAAAAGGAGACAAGACGAATAGTATACCTGATATGACAAGTACGGCAACGATCATTTTTTTATACATGTCCCACAGTCCTTTCTAACCTTTATGTCAATTGAACGAATGCCGTTTTTCAAAAAAGCACCTGACCGGTTTCATGATCAGGTGCATAAATGATTCGTTTACGCCTTTCTTTGTTTCTTTCTTGTGTAGAAAGCGAAGACTCCTCCAGACAGAATCAGCAGGATGCCGATCATGATCGGAATGATGCTGTCTCTATCACCGGTTTTCGGAAGCGTATCTTTCAAATGACCTTTAGGATCTCCGTTCGAATTTCGGTCCGGTGTGCCTTTGTTATCTGTTCTAGGGTCTCCCGAATTCGGGTTCGATGTGCCTTTGTCAACAGCCGGCGTTTTCAGCTTTTCATTGGATGCTGTGATCTCGACCGGTTTTGACTGTCCTTTTTTAATTTCAAAAGGAATCGGCGTTTCATCCAACTTATAACCGTCAGGCGCCTTCGTTTCGACAAATTGATAGCGCCCAGGTGCCAAACCTTCCGCAATAAATTGACCGTTTTGATCTGTAGTCCAGACTGCCGGCAGCTTTTTCCCGTTGCCTGCGGCTTTAACAGGCTTTCCATCGGCATCGAGCAGCTTGAATTCTGCTCCTTTCAACACAGCTTTTTTATCGTTGCGGTCCACTTTCGTCAGTTTCGCATCGCCCGGTGTCAATTGATTCTCTGCAGTCATTTCAATTGGCTTTGTATCAGTATTTTTGACTGTGAACGATATTGGCGTCTTATCCAATTGATAATGCTTAGGCGCTTTTGTTTCGACAAATTGGTAGTTACCGGGCTTAAGACCGTACACTGTGATCCGGCCGTCTGCGTCTGTTGCCAAACCGGTTTTCAGCACCTTGCCGGTTTCATCTGTCAAATCGAACTGCGCTCCCTGAAGTCCGGCGCTCTTGTCATCCTGGCCGACTTTTGTGAGCACAACGCTGTTTTTCTTGTTGAGAGCCGTCAGTTTAACCTGTTTCGGCTCACCTTCGTGTTTCCCGGTAATGGAAAATGGGATCGGATCTGTTGACAGCAGGTAACCGTCAGGCGCATGTTTTTCAACAAATTGATAGCTTCCCGGCGCCAAATCGCCAGCCTCGATTTTGCCGCCTTCTTTAGAGATCAAATCGTCTTTGACCGTTTTGCCTTCGCTGTCAATGATTTTAAACACGGCTCCTTCTAATCCATTGCCGTCTTCATCTTCTTTCTGCAAATAAACCGAACCTTTGTAGTTGATGGCTTTACCCGCATCTACATGGGCAGGTTTTCCTTCAGCGGCATCCGGGATGACAAACTCTATTTTCCCGCTGTTCAATACAAATCCATCAGGCGCTTTCGTTTCTACGAAAGCATAGCGCCCAGGCGCCAGGCCTGAAGCCGTAACAGTTCCATTTCGATCTGAGACCAGTTCCTCCTGTACGGTATTCCCGTTTTGATCTGCGATCTTAAAAACGGCTCCTTCAAGCTTGTGGCCTTCCGCATCTTCTTTTGTTAAATGAACCGAGCCTTTATAATTAACAGCGGCGCCTGCATCAACCGGCTCCGGTTTCCCTTCAGCTGAGCCCGGGATGGTGAATTCTATTTGATCGTTGTTTAACATAAAGCCCTCGGGCGCCTTCGTTTCCACGAAAGCATAGCGCCCAGGCGCCAGGCCTGAAACTGCGATTTTTCCGTCTTCATCGGAAGTGAGCTTTTCATGAACGGTTTTGCCTTCATGATCAACGATCTTAAACTCAGCGCCCTTCAGCGTACGGCCTTCCGCATCCTCTTTTGTCAAATAAACCGAACCTTTATAGTTGACGGCTTTGCCTGCGTCCACGGATTCCGGTTTTTCTTTTGCCGATTCAGATATGGTAAACTCGATTGCCTTGCTGTTTATCACATAGCCCTCGGGCGCTTTGGTTTCAACAAAGGCATAGCGGCCAGGCGCAAGATCAGATACCGCGATTTTCCCGTCTTGATCTGAGGTGAGCTTTTCATGAACGGTTTTGCCTCCATGATCAATGAGCTTGAATTCAGCCCCCTCTAATTGACGGCCTTCTGCATCTTCTTTCGTTAAATGTGCTCTGCCTTTATAGTTGATCAATGTTCCTAAATCAACGTCAGGTACTTGATTCTTATCATTCGTTTTGACGGAGAAGCTGATTTCTTTTGTATTTAAGAGATATCCTTCTGGAGCTTTCGTTTCCAGCAAACGATAATTGCCGGGCGGTAAACCGTTGATTTCTACTTTTCCGTTTTCATTGCTCTTAATACTCGTACGTATTGTTGTAAAGGTGCCATCGCCGGATTTTTTCTCCAGCTTGAACACGGCTCCTTCCAAAGGACTCTTTTGTTCGTCTTGTTTGATAAGCGTCACCTTATTCTTTTCATTCACGACTTTGTAAAGCGCTCCGGCACTGGAAGAGCTGCTGTTAATCTCAACGGAGACCCCGTCTGCATAAGCGTCGCTGATCGTATATCCGTCAGGCGGCTTGATTTCTTTTAAAATGTAAGTCCCGTAGCGGATATTACCGAATGTCAGCTTGCCGTCGTCGTCAGTCGTTCCTGTCCGCAGAAGCCGCTCATTATCTTTTGTCCGCAATTGAAAATCTGCTCCGGAAAGCGGTGTGCCGCCTTCCCCCGTTTTAAGGATTGTCAGGCTGCCTCTTTCACCTGAGCCTGAACCGCCGCCGCTTGAAACGGCAACAAAGACCGAGCTGTTGTTTTCCTGGGTTTGTTCCTGAACATTCGTTCCCGAAATCGACACTTTGTTGTGAACATGACCGCTCGTGCCGGCAATATTGATTAATGATTGGTATTGAATCACATAGGCGCGGTCGATTTTTTTGTAATCACCTGTAAATTTCAGGACAAATGATTGTTCACCGGTTGCATTGTCGGTCTTGATGTCCAGTGTATAGTCTTCGCCTTTTTGAAGCTGAACATCATCCGGGACAAGATTTCCTCCGCTGTCTTTGACTGCACCTTTTTCATCGTATTTAGCTTGATAAACTTTAAAAGAATCTTCAGCTAAAATTTGGTTGGTATCCGGAGTATCGGTGACTTTTACATCCTCCAATACCGACTGGCTCGCATTGACATTAATACTCCAATCGACATAACCTCCGTTTTGTTTGCCTCCTTTGAAAACGAGGCTTCCTCCGTCGGCGACCGAAACGGATGCCGTCAACTCACGCTCTGAGTATCCGGCATTATAATACGTCGCCTTGTTGGTGTAAGGGTCACGCTTAATGACCTGCCCTTTAAGCGAAGTTTTAAATACAATAAGATACGGGACGGAATCGTCCGTTTTCAAATGGACAGTCAGCGTTTGTTTATTGTCAGCCGACGGCTCCTCCACATCATATTGTGAAGCGGGCAGGATGTCTCCTTCTGTGATGGAACCGTCTTTATTGACTGCATAGCTCTTGACGACCACTGAACCTTTAACAAATTGCTGGTCATCTGCTAAAGCATCTTTAATATAAGGATTCTTTGACGGCTCACCATTATAGTTGATCCCGATTTTCCACGTGATTTCTTTTGAAACCGCGTTATATGAGCCGTTTTTGAAACCGTTGTGGGATGTCTGGCGATTCGGTGTAAAACTGCTCGTTTCCTTATTTTTGCGTTCAGTGCTGCTGTGATCTGTCCAGGTTGATTCAGCCGTGTTTTTGACATTTTCGTTTGAAAAGTCGGCATTCATATTCGTCGTATAAGTGATCTTAAATTGGCTGTTTGTTGTTGCATAATCTCCGATGAGTTCCAGAAGAAAACCTTCATGATCCGGTTTTATTGTCAATGTATAGTCTTTGCCTTCTTGAAGCGTTTTGTTATTCGTCACATCCTGAAGACGGAATGATCCGTCGAGGAGCGCGAGCCCGCCGCTTTCGAAATTATCATCCAACTTCCAATTGTTCATCGTGTAGTTGTTTTTGTTGATTGCGATCGTCCAATCGACCGTTTTATTCTTGTAATCAATGTTTGAATAGCCTTTTATCAAATTCTGTTGAATGGCTGTACCGGAAGCTTTCTTTGATTCCCCTGTTCCGGTCACTGCGGTGTTCGTATACGTTGTCGATTTATCGATGATCACTCCGCTGTTGACCTCGGTTTGATATGTGATTTTGTAAGCTCCGGTAACATTTTGGTTAAATTTGATTTCAAACCCGCTTCCATTATCGGAGAGCGTATAGTCTTTGCCTTCCGTTAGAGGCGTTCCCGCCTGTTCACTTCCGTTCTGATTGAAGGTAATCGGAATCACCTTCAAGGAATCTGAAACAAGCTGCAAATCAGCGGAACCAAACGAGTCTGTTATGCTCGCCTTGGATTCGTCAATCTTCTTCTCACCATAGTTATATAAAATCGTCCAGCTGAAAGTCTGTGAATCGCTTTTATAACCTGTCGACGATTTTTCGATCATTTTCCCGTATTTGGCTGTGACAGAGGCCTCTGCAGAAGCCGGTTCCAGATTGTCTCCGCCGAATGTCGCCTTGTTCGTAAATGCAGCATTTCCGCCTTCGTCCGGCTTTGCGGAGTCATCGATGTCCGTCACATAGATCAGGCGATAAGCCGAATCTATCTCACCGTCAAATGTGACATTCCCATTTGCGTCTACAGTGTAGCCTGAAAGAACTTCATCTCCCTGGCTGACTGAACCATCTATGTTGACATCGAGTTGATAAACTTTGACAGAACGATAGATCAGCCCCTCCGGAAAGTTCTCGGTCAACTTGGCATTTTTGACTTGATCCAATTTTTTGTTGAGGTCGACTGTCCATGTGACTTGCCCCGGATTGATGCCTTTATCAAAAATTCCTGATTTATCGATGGTTTTGCTTACGTTTGGTTTAAAATAAACCGTTACCTCCGGAGTGTCTGATTTCACCGGGAAGGGAATCTTTTGAGTCGTCGATCCTTTTATTTTTTGCGCGTTGAACTGCGTATTGACAAACAACGTGCCTTTGACCTTCGAATCTGTTTTCACTTCACCATTAAACGTCATCACAACATGGCCTTTTGTATCAATTGAAAAATAGCCGTACGTGATACCGCCTGAGCTTAATGGCTGATTCGTAATATCGTTGTACATAATGAAAGCTTCAGGCAGATCAAATTCGTAGCGATCGCCGTCATTTATCGTCTTTCCGAGCTCATCCGGGATGTCCCAAGTGATTGAAATTTTTGCCGGAGAATTCGTGTCGGCCCGGTTGCTTTTGTCATAAGGCTTTCCGTGTTCATCTGTCAGCGTCACGCCGGTTAAAATATTTTGGGTGATTTGATTACCTCCGGACGCAAGGCTCCCGGCTGCCGCTAGTCTTGAAGATGCTGGCGGTTTTGAATCGCTGCTCTCAGTGTCAGCAGCTTTTGTCTTCGTTTCCTCTTCGTCCTGCTCCCCTGAAGATTTTGATTGATCGTCAGCTGCTGCCTGATCATCCTCAGATGACGGAGAATCGTTTTTCGCCGTTTCCGATTCGGATCCTGTATTTACAGGGATGACTGCTTGCTGCGTCTTGCCTGCTCCGAGTTGAAAGAGAGCGGTGACCGTTTTTGTACCGCTTTTCACGGCAGCGGCAAACTTTGCTTCCAGAGTGATGGACCCTTTTGCCTCTGCAGTGCTGTTCAAGGTTACGGTCAAAATGTTGCTGTCCGCTTTCACCTCATAGCTGCCGATGATCTGCTGATCTGCCGATTTCACATCTCCCTTGGCATCCTGAGCGAATTCGAAGCTTTTAGGCACCTCTACAGTGAAGCTTTTTTCGGTGCCGGCTTCTTCATCGTTTTTTAACGCCCACTCGTATGTGAGTGTCACTTTGTCACCCGGTTTTAATGCCGGGTCGTCTCCCTTTGACCCGTCAACCGTTTGATCTTCGCTGTTTTTGATTGTCACTGAATTAAAAAACACGCTGCTCCCTGTTGATGTGCCGGCAGCCACTGCCGTCAGCGTAAAGCCGACAACTTGACTGAAGATCAAATACAATGCCAGGCAAGTGATCAAAAATGGTTTCAGCCCTCTTTTTTTGCTGAGGCTGAACGAATATTTTTTCGATCTCAAATTGTGATTCCTCCCCTTTTATCATGTTTTTGTGTACGGATCGATTGAGCCTGGAAAATGAATCCCTGAAAATACTTTTCTATTTGAAGAATGACAGGCTTTTAAATTCGCTGCTGTATGTTTAGCGGCGGTAATCAAGATATCGCGGCTATGAATTTTGCTTTATGTCAGCTGAGATCATCCGAACCAAACTACATTGTATGAGATGGAACTATACAATTTCTGAACATCGGCATGTAAGCTGAAAATGGCATAAAAAAAAGACCGGCTGATCCGGTCCTCGTGTTTACATTTCATTCATTTTGTCCTTGATGAGTTTGTAGCGCTCATACTCCTTGATCGCTTCTTCTACATTCCCGGTTTTATTAAACAGCTGCATCTTGTATTGGATGATTTTATGATCGTACGGTTCGAATTTCTCGACCTGCAGACATATATCAAGCGCCCGGCGGTAGTCTTTTTCACGAATAAGGCAATCGACCAGTTCATAAGCTTTTCCAAGCCATATCCGGGCAAGCCGTGTCTTTTCGGGTTCGGCCCACAAATAACCGTGTTCCATAAAGTAATGGTTTTCGTATGCAAGCAGCAATTCCATGTGCCGGTTGATCGTCGCCATATGAATTGGAGGAGCCTCTTTCAGCGACTTTTCCCATTCGTCAGCATCCACTTTCACACCGGAAATCCGGAGGACATATCCGGTGTCAGTCTTCTCGATGGATTGGCTAAAAGGAAGCCTTTCGATTAATTTTCTGATTTGATAAATCGCCGTATACAGCTGGGTGCTCGCTTTAGAGACATCATGGTCAGGCCAGAACAGGTCGATCAACACGTCTTTGCTGATCACATGGCCGTGATGATGAAGCAAATACGCGTAAATTTCGCGTGCTTTGGACGTTCTCCACTTTACGGGTATATATGTTTTGACATCCTTCTCCGTTTTGTAAAATTGCAAACTCCCAAAACATTGAATGAAATAGTCTCCTCCGCCGTTTTCCGCGGAAGCCTTCAGCAAGCTGTTTTCTCTGATCCGTTCAACCGTCTTCACGAGCCGGACGTAATCGACGGGTTTAAGCAAATAATCCATCGCATTTAATTCAAATGCTTTTATGGCAAAATCGTTATAGGCCGTGATAAAAACAACCTGAATGTTTTCATTCATCGATTGAATCGCTTCAGCGAGCTCAATCCCGTTGATCCCCGGCATTTCAATGTCAAGAAACACCGTGTCTATATCCTGAATATCCGGATACTCCATAACATCAGCCGGATCTTGAAACATTTCAATGGATCGAAAACAATTTGTTCGTTCAAGCATATTTTTAAAATGAAGCAATGCCAATTCCTCATCATCCACAATTAACGCTTTCACGACACCCACCCCAATTTCATCGAGTCATCTGGAAATTATTATAATGATTATATCATGTCAATGGCCCTACTTAGTTGGATTCATTTTCTTATTCTTGTCGTTTATTAACATTTAAGAGTACAATATTCATATGGATTCGACAACACTGCAGCAGGCTGAATGAGGAGTGCTGATATTGAAAAAGCTATTTGTTTTCCTTTCGATTATTCTCGGCTATGCCGGCTTCTTTTTTATTTTCTTATTCATTAACAATCAACTGTCCGATCAGAATTACCCTGAAGCAAAGCAAGGAATCATCAATCTGGAAACATGGGATTTTCAGAAAGATGGGAACATCGCGCTCACCGGGGAATGGACACTCTATCGAAACCAGCTTCTCTCGCCAAAGGCGATCCATTCAGGCATTGGAAAAGCCCCCATTTATTCCGCTGTGCCTAACAATGTCAAACTTACCGATTCAGGGGAAAACGTGGATTACGGTACATACAGACTGATGATCCGGTCAAAACAGGACAATGAGATGTTCGGAATCAGCACCTCTTTTATTAACAGCGCAAACCGAATTTATTTCAACGGCAAATTGATCGGGCAGAGCGGAACTCCTTCAAGTAAAGCGAATTTCAGGGCTCAAAACAGGCCTTATACGAGTTTTTTCGACATTCACCGCGGGGACAACGAGCTGATTGTACAATTTTCGAACTTCAAAAAAACACCTTCATGGGGAATAGAAAAACCGATTACCTTCGGAACGCAGCAGAACATTTTACACCAAAGCAAAATTTCTTTCTTTAATGAAACCAGCATGATCACGGCATTCTTCATTACCGGTTTATACTTTCTCGGCTTTTTCCTGCATCGAAAAAAGGATAAGCACTTATTCTTTTTTTCCACGATGTGTCTTCTTTTTTCAGTCATTGTGCTTTTAATCGGACGAGAACGAATGATCTTTCTTTTCTTTCCGTCTGTTTCATTCTCGGCTTTAAGCGTAATGAGAGCAACCACAATGGTGCTTGTCAGTATAGCGGTTTTTCTCTATCTCTATTTCGCTTACAGAGAAATCGTTTCAAAAAAATGGATAATCGCCGCGACTGCATTTTCTGCACTGGTTTTGTTGATTGATTTTATATCATGGGGTTTTACAGACCGTCTCGCATATATATTGCATTCCGTTCTTGCCGTCACGACTTTGATTTATATTACGTATGTGTTTGCGATTGCTGCCCTTCGGAAAATGAAAGGCAGTCTTTATCTTACGATTGCAGCGATTTCAATGAGCGCATTCGTCATTTTAACGACCGTTTCTGCTTACAGCGGCAAAAGAGGCTTTTCGTTCAATTCGCTCTATGCCGTGCCGTCAATCATCGCTTTGCTGGCGGCTGTTCTGATGATGGCGCAGCAATTCGCAGGCGCATTCCGCGAGAATGAAGTCCTATCCTTGAAATTGCTCAGAATGAATCGATTAAAAGACGAATTTATCGCCAAAACATCGCATGAATTTAAAACGCCGCTGAACAGCATGATTAATATATGCCAGACCCTTTTGGCAAGGAAAAGCAAAAGGACGGTAGAGGAAGAAAAAGAAAATCTGCAGCTGGTCATCCGCATGGGATACAGGCTCTCCAGCCTGGTGAATGACATTCTCGATTTGGAAAAAATGAAGCAGGGCATGCTGCAGATTCAAGCCGTTCCTGTCGATACCCATTCAGCGATCAGTACGGAAATGGGCTTCTATCGGCTGTTGTCAAAAAATAAACAGGTCCAGATTGTAAACCTGGTTCCATCCGGACTGCCGCTCGTCTTGGCTGACGAAAACCGCTTCCGGCAAATCATGACCAACCTGGTAGATAACGCAATCAAGTATACGCCGGAGGGACAAATTACGCTCTCTGCCGAGAGGATCAACCAAGAGAAGGTCAAAATCACTGTAGCAGATACAGGAGTCGGCATACCAAAGGCCGTCCGTCAATCGATATTCGAATCTTTTCAACAAGCAAAAAACCATAAAGATGACGGAGCCGGGCTCGGTTTAAGCATCGTCAGACAGCTCGTTCAGCTTCAAAATGGGGAGATCTGGGTAGAATCGGAAGAAGGGAAAGGATCGGCATTTCATTTCACACTGCCTGTCGCAAAGGATGACTCGCTTCTTGACGATAAGGAGAACGTGCCTCAACAGCAAGCCGTCAGGAGTTTGCCCGATGTTTCAATCAGCACGCCGTATTATTCAAAGAAAATGGATGCTCCAACTGTTCTGATCGTCGATGATAACATTGAAAGCTTAAAAATTTTGGCCGATATGCTTGAAGGCGTTCCTTATCAAGTCATCGCAGCAAAAAGCGGCAAAGAGGCTCTCGAAGTCGCCTCCCGATCAAAGCTTGACTTGGTGATTTTGGATCTGATGATGCCCGATATGACAGGGTTTGAAGTCTCTATGAAAATCCGTGAAAGATTCACAATGGTGGAACTTCCGGTTCTCATTATTACGGCAGCCATCATCGATCATGATAAATACAAGGCTTTTCACGCCGGGGCAAATGACATTTTGCAAAAACCGTACAACTACACTGAATTTGCAGCCCGCGTTAAAAACCTGATCATGATGAAAGATACGGCAGCCCAAGCGACCAATATGGAGATGGCATTCCTCCAGTCGCAGATCAAGCCGCACTTTCTTTTCAACGTATTAAATACAATTATCGCGCTCAGTCATTTGGATATTGAAAAAGCGCGCGAAGTAACGGCTGATTTTACAAACTACTTAAGAATGAGTTTTGATTTTCAAAATACATCAGGGATGAGTTCTTTCAAACATGAACTGTCGATTGTGAATTCGTATCTTTCTATTGAAAAAACGCGCTTCGGCGATCGGCTGGACGTCATTTACGATATTGACGAAGACATTGACTTTGCCCTTCCGCCATTAATGATTCAGCCTCTTGTCGAAAATGCCGTCCACCACGGGATCAGCAAAAAAAGAGGCGGAGGCTGGATCAAGCTGACGGCAAAAAAAGAAAGCGAAAACCGCTATTATATCAAGATAGAGGACAATGGAATCGGCATGCCGCCGGAAAAACAACACGATATCTTTTCCTCTCATTTCACTCATAGCGTCGGTATGAAAAATATCAACCGAAGACTGAAGCACTTCTGCGGGAGCGAACTGAATATCGAGAGTGCGCCGGATGACGGAACCGCTGTCTCAATGGTCATTTCTATCAACGAATCGGCGGACGTCTCAGTATAGGTTTTAACCTGAAGACAGAACGGCCTCCTCAGCTTGCCGGCAAAGTCGGCAAGCTTTTTTACGCAGTAAATCAGGTGTGTGCTTCCTCCCCTCTGTACAATTTGACCCTGTCCTTTGTAAGAACACGGCCTCTTTTTCTATACGATTCAATATGTTATAGTAGAAAACTGTTTTTACATATACCATAGGAGGTTTGTTCATCAATGGAAAATTTCAGCTATTACAATCCAACGAAATTGATCTTCGGAAAAGGCCAGCTTGAACAGTTAAGAAAAGAATTAAAGGAATACGGAAAAAATGTATTGCTTGTTTATGGAGGCGGCAGTATTAAAAAGAACGGCCTTTATGACGAAGTTACGCGCGTGTTGAAAGAAGAAGGCGCTGACATGCACGAGCTTTCCGGAGTAGAACCAAATCCGCGTCTTGCTACGGTTAAAAAAGGGATCGAATTGTGTGCCCGGCATGAAATCGATTTTCTCCTCGCTGTCGGCGGAGGAAGCGTCATCGACTGCACAAAAGCGATTGCTGCCGGAGCAAAATACGACGGCGACCCTTGGGATATCTTCAGCAAAAAAACGACAGCAAAAGACGCCCTGCCGTTCGGTACGATTTTAACCTTAGCTGCAACCGGATCTGAAATGAACCCCGATTCCGTCATTACAAACTGGGAAACGAATGAAAAATATGTATGGGGAAGCGATGTCACGCATCCGAAGTTCTCCATTTTAGACCCTGAAAATACGTTCAGTGTCCCGGAAAACCAAACGGTTTACGGCATTGTTGATATGATGAGCCATGTGTTTGAACAATATTTTCATAATGTCAAAAACACGCCGCTTCAGGACAGACTGTGCTTTTCCGTTTTGCAAACGGTCATCGAAACGGCACCGAAGCTGTTGGAAGACCTGCAAAACTATGAGCACCGGGAAACCATTTTATACGCAGGCACAATCGCTTTGAATGGCACGCTGCAAATGGGCTATTTCGGCGATTGGGCTTCCCATACAATGGAGCACGCCGTTTCGGCCGTTTACGACATTCCGCATGCGGGCGGCCTTGCGATCTTGTTCCCGAACTGGATGAGATATACGCTTGATACGAATGTCAGCCGCTTCAAAGCCCTTATGCTGAACATGTTTGACATTGAAACAGAAGGCAAAACCGATAAAGACATCGCGCTTGAAGGAATCGATAAGCTGTCCGCGTTCTGGACAAGCCTTGGCGCTCCTTCCCGCCTTGCCGACTACGGCATCGGCGAAGAAAAGCTCGATCTGATCGCAGACATCGCCGCTAAAGAAATCGAGCACGGCGGCTTCGCCAATTTCCAAAAACTAAACAAAGATGACGTACTCGCCATTCTCCGGGCTTCTCTATAACAACAAAAGGACGGAATCAAGTGATTCCGTCCTTATCTTTACCGCTCCCCCTGTCTTTCCCGTGTTAAGGCAAAAAAGGTGAAAGATCCGATCACAGCTGTAATAAACATGATCGCACCCATTGGAACGGCCGTTGTTTCATTCATTCCAACGAGAGGCGAAACGATCGAACCGAGCAGAAGCGGAAGCATGCCGAGCATCGCGCTTGCACTGCCCGCACGGTGTCCCTGGTTTTCCATCGCCAGCGTAAATGTGCTTGTCAACGTCATTCCGATGGTTATCATGTAGATAAAGATGGAAATGACAATCGCTGCAAGCGGTCCTTTCAAAATCGTCATCGTCAGGAGAACGGATGTCGCGATGACAGCGGTAATAACCGCGATCCGCAAGAGCTTCCTCTCATGAATGATTCCCCCGAAACGCCCGATGATAAAGCTTCCCGAAATAATAGCGAGGCCGTTAATGCCGAACAGCACGCTGAACACTTGAGGAGAAACCCCATAGATGTCCTGATATACAAAAGGGGTTCCGGACACGTATGCAAAGCTGCCTCCGTGAATGAAACCGACAGTCAGCGCATAGCCGATGAAAGACCGGTCCTTCAACAAGCTTCCCATCGTTTTGAGAGACGAACCGATTGAGCTTGGAATCCGTTTGTCAGGCGGCAATGTTTCAGTCAATTTCATTGAGATAACGAGCACTAGGAACAATCCGATCAATGATAGAGTATAAAAAATCGTATGCCAAGTAGCGAACGGCAAAAGCAGGATGGCTCCCCCCGTCATTGGTGCGACCATTGGCGCAACCGCGGTGATCACCATTAAAAGCGAGAAAAATTTAGAAAGCTCTCTGCCTGTAAACACGTCCCGTACAATGGCGCGCGACAGCACAATTCCCGCCGAAGCGGTAAAACCCTGTAAAAAACGACCAATGACCAGCATAATAATGTTCGGGGAAAGCGCGCAAAACAAAGAAGACAACGCAAATAAAAAGATGGATATTAATAAGGGCTTCCGTCTTCCTTGTGCATCACTGACCGGCCCAATAACGAGCTGACCAAACGTAAGCCCGATCAAACACGCTGTTAAGCTTAGCTGTACGAGCGAGGCTCCAGCTGATAAATCATCGGCAATTTCGGGAAAGCTTGGCAAATACATATCGATATTCAGCGGGCCCAATATCGCAAGCATGCCGAGCAGAAAAGCCAATGCAAGGCGTTCCTTTCCTGTTGGATTATGGAGCATAGTATCAAACCTTTCTTTCAAGCTAGTAAAATATATTGTTTCATCATGAAATAAACTGGAGGATCGCAAAACATTTGTATATTGTAACATATTTTTTTGGCTGTGAAAGAGGATTGCTCATGACCGGTTAAGATCGGAGATCGAATCGGTCAGATGATTTATAATTGAAGTGAAACACAGGAAGGAGTTATCTTAACTTGAATGCAGTAAACACTGTAGGTTGCTTTACAATTGTGGAAAATAGCAAAGGAAAAATACTTCTGGTTAAAAGAAAAGATTATCCTGTCTGGGACTTGCCAGGAGGCAGAATGGAAAAGCACGAGCAGCCGGAAACATGCGCCATGAGGGAAATGGTAGAAGAAACAGGCTACCGTATTTCTATTATGTGCAAAATAGGAGAGTACGATCAACCGCAATATCATGACATACAGTACATCTATTCAGGAAAATTACTAGGTGGGGAACCCATTAAACAAGGGCCAGAAACAGCAAAAATCGGATGGTTTCGCAAAGATAGATTACCTTTGTTAATGGTTCCCCATAGAAGAAAACAAATAAAAAATTTTACAAAACATCATAACAAACTAGTAAAAGAAACTTTAAAAACACCTTATTTGATTAGATTTATCACGAAATTCAAGAAATAACAGCCTCTTTTTATGTTTAAGCATTATTTCATCGCTTTGACGATAAGCGATGCCAAAGCTTCGGTCCCTTTCGGCATCAGGTGTACGCCGTCAGCGGTGAAATATTCGGGATGTTTCAGGGCTTCAGTATGCCAATCGACCAATGTCACGTTTTGACGGCTGTCCGCTTGCTTCCGAAGCGATTCATTCACCTTGCTCTCCCACTGACGGGGGACGCGCGTGTTCACGAGATAGACATCAGCGTTTGAGAACGCATCAAGCAAAGCGTCCATCTGACTGTCCGTAAAATAGCCGTTTGTTCCCAGTTCAATCACGACGGCTTTGTCCGAATGATTAAAGGAAGCGTAGGTTGATGTCAATTGAAGCGCTTCCCTCACTTGCCTTCCAACCTGACCGTCGATTGTGATTCCCGGAATTTTCTTACGCAGGCTGGAAGCAATGTCAAGCATGACCGAATCCCCGACAGCCAATACCTCTTTCTCGATATGATCAGGCCCTTTTTCCGCAGACTGCTCATCTTTTGTATTTGACGATTCATCCCCGCCGGCTTTCTGCCGGCTTTTAGTTTCATCATCTTTCCCGCTTTCAGCTTGTGCTTTCTTATCATCCTTCCGTTCTTCACTTTTGTCAGCCGGCTGATCCGCTGAGGCGCTTGCTTCCTCATAAGATTTGGAATAGGCCTGTTGCGGCTGTTTCTTTTCGTCGGCCAATCCCGACAGGCCTCCTGCAAAAATGAGGAGTGCGGCAAACATCAGTCCGATTGATATTTTGCTGGGAACGGAAGCGGTTTTCCATTCCGTGATCTTATCCAGAAAAACCCGGCTGACAAACGGTTTAAAACCGTCTTGTCGGATTGGCTTCTCGATAAAGCGATACGAAAGTTCCGCCAGAATAAACGTAACAGCGACCTTAATCGCAACATGCCAGAACACCGGATTTCCAATCTCTTGAACAGGTGTGCTCAGCACGATGACGGGATAGTGCCAAAGATAAATGCCGTACGACCTTTTCCCGATCCAGCGCAGCGGCTTCACGGAAAGGACAAAGCCCAAGAAGCTGCTCGGATGACTGACGCATGCAATCAAAATCGCTGCGATTATGCTGATCAGAAGCATTCCGCCGTGATAGAGAAACGGGCTGAATTCATCGACAAAATAAATGCTCATCATAAGCAGCGCGAAAGCGGCAAGCTCAGTTCCGTGCAACGCGTGCTTCAGGCTGCTTGGGAGCCTGTTCCCAGATAGTCTTTTCATCGGCCACACAAGGGCTAATGCGCATCCGATCAACAGCTCGAAGGCGCGCGTATCAGTCCCGTAATATACGCGGCTCGGATCGCCGCCAGGGATGTACAGGATGCTCATCCATACGGCTGAACAAAGCGCACACAGCACAACCGCCGCAGCCAGCCTCTCCCGCTTTTTAAATATGTAGATGCCCAACAGCAAAATGATCGGCCAGATGAAATAAAACTGTTCTTCAATCGCCAGTGACCACAAGTTTTTTAAAGGAGACGGCGATCCGAAACTATCAAAATATGAGAGGTCGTGAAAGATAAACCACCAATTGCTGACATATAAAAGAGAGGAGATCGCATCTCCCCGTACGGTATGCATCAGCTCTCTGTTAAACAAAGCGACCCATATGACGGTTGCGAAAATCATGAGCGTCGCCGCTGGAAGCAGCCGCCGTATCCGGCGCACCCAAAAATCTCTGAATGTGAGGGAAATGTCATTTCCATACGCCGGCAGGATAATCGATGTAATCAAATATCCTGATAAAACAAAAAAGATATCAACGCCAATAAAGCCTCCGTCGGCCCAGCTCATGTTGAGGTGGTAAGCGATAACCGCCAAAACGGCAAAAGCCCGAAGCCCGTCTAACCCCGGTATGTAACGGTGTTGTTGTGTCTGATCTCGCATGGTATTCCTCCAATGATATGTACGTACGGTTCTTCTTTATGTTTCGCGCCTTTTACGGCTCCGATATTATAGACGAAGTCAGGACCGTTTTTTGTTTCAAAAAATCGTCATTTTTATCTACCCTGAATGATGCCGTCTCTCTAGTATAAAAGTTTCAAGCTGAATATGGTGTTACAAAGTTGTAAAAAGTAAAAAATCCATGATTTCAGCGAATCATGGATTTTTTGACTAGCGGATGTAGCGGTCGCCGATCAGCAGGCTCGAAATCGCCTTAGTCGGAATTTCAAACTCTACCGCGCCCATATATCCGGGTGCGACTTCATAATCGTCAAACGAAATCACGAGTTTATGATTCTCTGTAATATAAAAATTTTGGTCGGCCTTGATTCGTTTGAATGGCTCGACTTCCTCGTCATTGATCCAATATATTTTATCAGGATCATCTTTCATTTGCTGTTTCATTTGTTCTTTAATGTTTTCGCTGATGGCCGTAATATACCGGTCATCTTTAAACAAACTCTTCAAGGTAAGCAGAATTTCATTCTTTTTGTCAATGGTGATATAGCGCCGTTCGGTATAGCTGGACGCTTCCGTTCTTTCGACGCTTCGCCGAATCGAAATCAAATCCTTCGTATCCGTGACTGTCTCATAATCGCTGTAGATGCTGAGATGCCCTTTTTTATTCCGGGACGTCTCCTTCATGAATTCCCGGTAAAGCTGACGGCTTTCCTTTACATATTTCTCGTTAATGCCATTTTCAAGCTCCCGGTTATTCAAGCCGGACAGAGCCGGTGTTTTCACGTCAATACTCGATTCTCCATCTTTCTGTTTGATCTCGGTGAATGTGATGGCCTTAACGACCTTGCCGATGACGGGTAAACGCGACATGGCCTGGGCTGCTCCGGGATTGATATTCACGACGGCAGCCAATAGTACAGCCGCCGCGACAAGCGTTGATGCAGGCCATACCACCAGCCTTCTCTTCTTCTTCGATTTATGCTGAAGCGCAGTTTCGACAACCTGATCCAGTTCCTTCGGAATGGGGACGTTTTGATATGCTTTTCTCAGCTGTTCCAATTTCTTTTCCATTAAGAAAGATCCTCCTTCGTCAATTGGATGCGCATAAGCTTCAATCCTCTGTAAAGGCGCGTTTTGACCGTATTCAAATTTTCGCCTGTGATTTCCGCAATCTCTTCCAGTTTGAGATCCTCAAAAAATCGCAGAACAATAATGGTGTGGTAGGGATGCGGCAACTCGTCAAGCGCCTCATGAAGGTCTGTATCCCGGTAGATATCTTCCTTGCCCTTGCTTAAAAATTCGATCGTTTGATCATCCATAACCTTTAGTTTTTTCCGTTTGCGCAAAAAATCGATTGCCGTCCGCACCAAAATTTTGTAAAACCAGCTTTTAATCGTATCCGGATTGCGAACAGAATCGACGGAATCGAGCGCTTTTTTGATTGATTCCTGGACAATATCTAAGGCGTCTTCTTGATTTTTCACATAGCTGTACGCCAGCCGGTAAAAGTCTTCTTTCCGGTCTGTTATGCAAGCGACAAGAGACGCTCTGGCTGCTTGTTTCTTCATTGCAATAAAGAACTCCTTTTTTGAATATACGTATATACGGCTGTTACATTAGGATAGACGCGGGAGCGTGAAAAATAGTTTGCGGACTGGTCATTCTTTTTAAAAATATTTTATCATCAAGTGCCGCCAATCTCGATTTCATTTATAATGAATAGCAAATTCGAAGGAGGTGATCACATGGCAAGCATCAGAATGCCGGATCATGCAGCGTCTCATGCAAAGCCTGTTATCGGAAAAGGCGATACTTTGCATGGGGTGGACAAATAAAATCGCCTGAAGTAAGCTTTTCTGGTAATTGGCTTTGCCCCTTATTTTACAATCAAAGGAATAAGGAGCTGGCAAACATGGCATACGTAAAGGCTGCCGCTGTTCTACCTGAAAAGCTGCTATCGGAAATTCAAAAGTATGTTCAAGGGGAAACGATCTACATTCCCAAGACTGAATCCGCCCACAAAAAATGGGGTGCACGTTCAGGAGCAAGAAAGCTGATCGATGATCGCAACACCGCGATAAAAAGGGCCTTTAAAAATGGCGAAACGATTGAGCACTTAGCAGCGGAACATCATCTTTCCATCGAAACGATTAAAAAAATCGTTTACACAAAATAAACTGGAGCACGGATCCTTGTGATCGGTGCTTTTTAATATGGCGAGTTTGTTTATTAGCTGATTTCTGCATTTTCTATGCTTTCTCCGTCATGTAATGTAAAAGTGATCATGCAACGAGAGGAGAATATTGTCATGAAACACGGTGTATTGGAAGTACCCGGAGCAAAGCTCTACTACGAAGTGCGCGGCTCTGGGCCTATCTTGCTTATGATTCACGGGGGCAACGGCGATGCAGAATCATACCCGATTACAGACCGCCTATCCGACCGTTACACGGTTATCACATACGACCGCCGCGGGCATTCCCGCAGCAGGCTGGAAGATCCGAATGAAAATTACCAGGTTTCCGCACACAGCGATGATGCGAGCCGGCTGCTGGCCGCTCTGACGGATGAACCGGCCCATGTATTCGGCTGCAGCTCCGGCGCGGTCATCGGCCTTGATCTTGCCATCCGCCATCCTGCACAAATCCGCATGTTGGTCGCACACGAGCCTCCGATTCCGCAATTGTTGGCCGGCAGTGACCGCACCAAAGGGTTCGAGAGCTTGGAGAACCTTGAAAAACAATACAAACGAAGCGGATTACAGGCTTTAGAAGCATTCGCGAAAGCGATGGGCATTACGTCCACAGCTCAGCCGGACCGTCCAAAAACCCGGACGGAGCAGCTCATGGCCAACATTGACTATTTTATCCTGTCCGAGGTGCCGGGTTTAAGAGAATATTCACCCGACATCGGCAGGCTTAAAGCTTCACCGGTTACAGTCGTTCCTGCCGGCGGCATTGATTCGCAAGGCTGTCTCCCGTACAGGTATGCAAAAGCATTGGCTGATCATTTGAAAACGAAAGTAGTCGATTTTCCAGGCAATCATGTGGGATGCGTTTTATACCCGGAGGAATTTGCCGAAAAGCTGGACATGGTTTTTAGAAGATGTAACAACAAAAATACCAAGGGATGAAACCCTCGGTATTTTAAATCAATCCGCCGTTCGCAGAAAGCGTATGGCCTGTAATCGACATTCGATTTTTCAATTCAAATGCATCCGTTCACTGATGCTCTAAACAGCACCCTAAATAAACATTCCCAAAAGGCTTAGCATTTTAAGAGCTGCAAAATTTGTTCATACGCATTCATATAAAGGACAGGGTCGGGATCTGCTCCTTTTTTCTTCGGCACGTTAAAATCCGATAATACAAAATGATGCTTCGGCTGAACATCATGCTTAGCTAAACAGCTCTTGACACAGCATAAAGGACAGCCGTCAATCGCAATGATATCCCGCCCGGATTTTGCTGTTTTGACAAGCGGTTTCACATCGCCGCCGACTCCGGCAATGCACGACATTTCGGCCGTTTTCTCCCGATCCATTTTAATGGCAATCATATTGGCCGTTTGCGCGGCCGAGGAACATCCGGAGCACGAATACACTAGAGGCAGATCAGTTCTTTTCATCGGTTGACACATCCCCTGTTTTTCTTTATTTTCGCCGGCAAAAAACTATCATTTACTTTACAGGAGGTGCGTGATGAAAACTGTGAGCCAGATCACTTTTTCTATTACTCTATGAGCTGAATCAAACAGCCCAAGCAAAAGCAAAACTGCTTCACACTCCTTTCCCGTATTCAATGAGAATACTCGCCTCCTTGATCTATATGGAATCCTCAGGAAAAAGAGCAGGGGCTTAAAAGCCCCTGTGATTTGTATAAAAAATTTGCGCCGGCTTTTTAAAGGCGAACCGAATGATCCATTCGGCCAACGCGATGCAAAGCACAATCGCTCCGAAAACGCCTATCGTGTAGCTGATGTCATATATCAGGCCGAGTCCTTTATGGCACACGAAAGTGATCAAGTGAATGAACATATTGGTAAAACAGAATAGATAGCTGCGAATCATCCAATTCCGGTGCTTGATAAACTGATTACGCCGGGCTTTGATGACGGAAATAACCGTGGCGGCAGGCCAATACATATTCACCATGTTAAAGGCTATGCTGACGGCCTTCCCACCGGTAGAATGCGGTGCCATATAGCCTGACGACAGCGTCACAATCAGCACGCAAACGACGTAGAGCCAGCCGTTAAAACGGTGAATCTTGCGGCTTTTGGTCAACAAGGCGCTGGAGAAGTTGACAGCGCCCGAAGCCATCGCCAAACAAGCGGCAACAACGTGAACATACATCACCTTCAGCCAGACCGGGAGATGAAAGGAGTCCCGCAGGTGAGATTTATGGCTGAGAAAAGATGTTGATTGCGGATCAAGAATTAAATTTTCAAACAAGGTATACAGAACATACACCGCGATTACGATCAGCATTGCCGAAAAAACCGATTGACTGCGTTGAAATTTCCTTTTGTTCAGCTTTCGTTCCTCCTAATACATCATGCTCTCTGAAATACCTATATTGTATCACGAAAGCGGACGTGCGCAGCAGCTTGGCATATCAAGCCCTCAATGACAAAACCTTCCCCATTAAAAACAGGCCAAGTACGATTTGTTGCTTGGCTCGGGCCTCCCGTTTTTCTGGAAAGCCGGAATAATTCTGTCATCTTTTGCGGCATACTTTTGAATGATGTCTCTGCTGAAATCGCGAGTCGATGACAATGGCTTCAACAATTTCAAGGAGTTGCCTCAGCACGCTGTCCAAACAGACGGATATGTATTTTGCAGCAGGTATGACAATACTTACGGACGGATTCATTCCCGCTTCTTATTCCGAACCAAATATGATTAATGAACAACGACCATTCTATAAAGATCTGGTTACAAAAAGAAGGATCAGTCTACTTCCACGCAAACCACCTCTTTACAAACGCATCAGGCGAATCTTATCTGTTACTTCAAATTTTAATGTTATTATAGATTTTAAAACATGCGGGGATCGGGCCTAAAAAATAAAAATGGAGGCATACATAAAGTGACAGAAGATGTAACTGACAACGATATACACGAACAAAAATTATCGAGAGGCCTGAAAAACAGGCATATTCAGCTCATCGCCATCGGCGGAGCGATCGGAACGGGGCTGTTTCTTGGTTCGGGGAAATCAATCCATTTTGCAGGAGCGTCGATTTTATTTGCTTATCTGATTACGGGAATCATTTGTTTTTTCATTATGCGTTCTCTTGGAGAACTGCTTTTATCCAATTTGGAATACCATTCGTTTGTCGACTTTGTCAGGGACTACTTAGGCGACATGGCGGCATTTATAACGGGTTGGACATACTGGTTTTGCTGGATTTCGCTCGCGATGGCCGATTTAACCGCGGTCGGGCTTTATACCCAATACTGGCTGCCTGATGTACCGCAATGGCTGCCCGGATTGATCGCCCTGCTCATTTTGCTGATCATGAACCTGGCGACCGTCAAGCTTTTTGGAGAATTGGAGTTCTGGTTCGCATTAATCAAAGTCATTGCGATATTGGCGCTGATCGTGATCGGCCTTTTCATGATTTTCAAAGGATTTTCCACCCATTCGGGCGCTGCCGCCTTTCACAACCTTTGGAACCACGGCGGCATGTTTCCAAATGGACTGCACGGTTTTCTCCTTTCATTCCAGATGGTTGTCTTTGCGTTTGTTGGCATCGAACTTGTGGGACTGACAGCGGGGGAAACGAAAGATCCGAAAAAGGTCATTCCTAAAGCGATCAACAATATCCCCGTCCGTGTTTTGCTGTTTTATATCGGTGCTCTCCTTGTGATCATGAGCATCTATCCGTGGAATGTCATCAACCCAAATGAGAGTCCGTTCGTCCAAGTCTTTGCAGCGGTCGGCATCATTGCGGCTGCAAGCATCATCAATTTTGTGGTGCTGACATCGGCGGCTTCGGCAAGCAACAGCGCAGTCTTCAGCACGAGCCGGATGATATACTCGCTTGCGAAAGAACATAATGCGCCCGGCGCTATGACCAAACTGACCTCCCGCAAAGTGCCGAGCAATGCGTTGTTTTTCTCAGCGGTCGTGATTCTGATTGGCATCATGCTGAACTATATCATGCCTGAACAAGTGTTTACGCTGATTACAAGCATCTCGACGATATGCTTCATCTTTATTTGGGGAATCACCGTCATTTGCCATTTGAAATACCGCAAAACAAGACCGGATTTAGCGAAAACAAACAAATTCAAGATGCCGCTTTACCCGTTTTCAAATTATGTAGTTCTCGGTTTTCTTACGTTTATCCTCATCGTCCTTGCACTGGCGCAGGACACCCGCGTTGCCTTATTTGTCACGCCGGTTTGGTTTATCATGCTGATCGCGATTTACAAGCTGAGGAAACCTAAGTCACAGCAAGTGTAGAAAAATGCGAATCGCCTGCAAAATGTTCTGCAGGCTTTTTGTATGGCTCATCATGTAAAATAAAAAAGATAACAGCTTGATCGCCTACAATTTCAATGGTCAGCCGCTTAGGCAGAAAGGGGAAAACAGATGAAAATCAATCAAATTGTAGATTTGTCGGTATCGTTAAGAGGTGATATACCGTCTGATCCGCCGGGGTTTGTCCCTGAAATCGAATATGCGGATCATAAGCAAGGAGCTAAACAGATGGTCCAGAGCTTTCCCGGCCTTTCCTCGCAAGATCTTCCCGGGGGAGAAGGCTGGTCGCTGGAAAAAGTGAAGATGTCTACGCATGCCGGAACGCATATCGACGCTCCATATCATTACCGTTCTGTTACAGACGACGGCAAGCGGATGATGACAATTGATGAAGTGCCGCTTGACTGGTTTCATGGCCCTGGCGTTAAGCTGGATTTCAGACATTTGAAAGACGGGCATATCGTTACCCCTGAAGAAATCGAACAGGAGCTTCACCGCATCAATCATAAACTCGCGCCCGGCGACATTGTTCTTGTGAATACGTCGGCTGGCGCCAAATACGGACAAAACGATTACCTGCACAGCGGCTGCGGGATGGGGCGTGAAGCAACTCTATTTTTAACGGAGCGCGGCGTACGCCTTGTCGGAACTGACGCCTGGAGCTGGGACGCTCCATTCAGCATGACCGCCAAGCGCTTTGAACAGGAAAAAGACCCATCCATTATTTGGGAAGGTCATTATTCAGGCAGCACCATTCCTTACTGCCAAATTGAAAAGCTCGCCAACCTTGATCAATTGCCTTCCACCGGATTTTACGTCATGGCTTTTCCGGTAAAAGTTGAAAAAGCGTCTGCCGGCTGGGCGCGCCCGGTTGCGATTCTTAGCGGTGAAAACGCATAAGAACGTCAGCAGCTTTTCGTTTGTGGGGATGCCGGCTAGACAGATAACAAAAATAAAAGCAGACATCAGCCTGCTTTTATTTTTGTGTTATATTCAGTCACAACACTTGCGTAAACAAACAATGAAATGAATACAAGAAACACGCGGCTCCAGCCATCACATTGAAGGTTCCCGATTTTTCATTGTTTGATTTCAACATCATGAAGAACAAACCGGAAAAGAAAAATCCGATAAACCAGCCGATTGGAATCTGGACAAAAGCTAAAATAAAACCAATAATCCCTATCGTTTGAAAAACTTGAGGGCAAATTCGCGCAAAAGTATTCCCGCCCTTTTTCAGAAGAAATCCGCTCCCTTTTTTTGTATCATATCACATCTCCTCAACAAAATAAGGAAAACAAGTGAATCTTTTGCTATTCATGTTGAAGCCAGGCTCAATATTGATTTTTGTTATGATCTTAAAAAAGGAGGTTTGATTACCATGAATACCTTATGCCGCAGCAAACAAGCTCCATTTGAATACACCTTATCTCTTATAGGTGGTAAATGGAAAATGAGAATCCTCTATGAGCTGGCGTGTGAAAAAACGATGAGATACGGGGAGCTCAAACGGGCTATGCCGTTAATCACCCATAAAATGTTAAGTTCCCAGCTGAAGGAGTTGCAAACTGACGGTCTGATTCACCGGGTGGAGATTTCTCAAAATCCCCTCAGAGTGGAGTATTCGTTATCAGACAGAGGACTGTCTTTATACCCTCTCATAGATGAAATGTGCAGATGGGGACAAAGAGAAGGTTTGCCTTATGAGTAAAAAGTACTTACTAAAAAGTGCGTACTTGTTTCCCGACGGGAGGGATTTTATACTGAATAAAAATTATTTGTAAGGAGAACAGGATGACAAAACAAATTTATATCATTCATGGCTACAGAGCCTCCTCAACCAACCACTGGTTTCCTTGGCTAAAAAAACGTCTGCTTGCAGACGGAATACACGCAGAAATTTTAGACATGCCTAATCCTCACCAGCCAAGGCTTAAAGATTGGCTTGATACGCTCTCTTTAAATAAGCACACATTAAATAAACATACTTATCTGGTTGCACACAGCCTGGGGTGCGCCGCCGTTTTGAGGTTTTTGGAACAAACGCAATTGCGTCAACCACTTGGCGGAATCTTGCTCGTTTCCGGCTTTGCCAAGTCACTGCCCGATTTAAAGATGTTAGATGAATTTACCGAGGAATCGTTTGATTTTCAAAACATCATTGAGTCAGCTAAGCATCGTGCTGTCATTGCCTCTAGAGACGATCAAATTGTGCCATTTGATTGGAGCAAAGATCTGGCGCAACAAATTGACGCTAAGCTTTACGAAGTTCAACACGGGGGGCACTTTTTAGAAACTGACGGATTTACTTCTTTGCCGATTGTTTATGATGTTTTAAACTCCTATTTCTCAAAAGAAACTTGCTAAAAACAATAAAGGATATTCGGATTTTAGGGCGGCAAAGGGCTTAGAAGCCGCCCTTCTCCAATTTCTTAATAAGTGTGGAAAAAATCGATGCCAAAGTTCCCTGTTTTGAAGTGGTCTGTTACGTCATGCCAATTGAAAATGTGTATAATATAGCTTTGTTGAAGGCACTTGAATGAAAGCGCGGCTTATGTTTCTTGTGAAAGCTTAGCACTTAAAGCTTCAAAATGAATCATCTCTAATTTAGATCAGGGATATTACCTAACCAAGTTCCCAAAAGAAATGAATCCCTTTCATTGATATATGTTTCACGCATAAGGGTACACCTTTTGTATTGGTTTTAAGAGAGCATAACTTTTTTATCAACCTTACATTCCTTTAATGATGTCGCTAAGCGAGTTATTTAATTCAATAAACTGTTTCTCTATAGGTGTAAATTTATGATTTAGTCTTGTAATGAAATACAAATCGACGTTTCGATAAGATGAGGGAACTTCTAAATAATTAAGGATATTGTAGCGATCTGCTATGCGCTTTGATACTAAGGAAATTCCCATACCCATCAATGCAAATTGCACTAAGGATTCTGGATCGCCCACTTCAATGATTTCCCCCTGTTGGATGTTCGAATCTTCAAAAATATGACATAATAATGTTAGATACAAGCACTTATCTGATAATACAAGTACGTTTTTTCCGTTTATATAATCATCAAATCTCGTATATTGATCTATACCTTGGCCTATGATCACCAATTCTTCATATCCCACTTTTTGATAACTTATCTTTTTATTGTTTAGCGATCCAATCGTATAAGCAACATCGATTTTTCCAAGGAGAACTTGATTTTCAATATATTCTGTTGAACCTGTTTTTAATGTTACCGATAAATCAGGATATGTATGATAAAGCTTATTTAAAGCACTTGAGAATTGAGTTCCACCAACAGATATCATCGTGCCAATACGGAGTTTTTCATCGTGTTTTTTCATGATGTTTTCGGTTTCTTCCCAAACGAACAAGATTTTCTTGTATTGATGATATAATTTTTCTCCCTCTTTCGTTAGTTTGACTCCTTTTGAATTTCTGATAAACAGTTGTTGATGATAATGAGTTTCGATTTTTTTTATTTTCGCAGTCATATTGGATTGAAGGTGATTCAATTTAATTGCAGCAGCAGATATGCTTTTTAATTCCGCCACTGAAACAAAAGCTTTCATGTTTTCAATATCCATTCATATTTCAACCCCCATCAAAAAAAGTGATATAACCATCATAACTTAACATTTAAAATGATCTCTAATTTTAATTATACTCGGTTTAAAGAGTTTTGGAGGGATAGCTAATGAAGAACAACGTGATAAAAGCAGGGATTATAGGCGGATCTTTGAATAATCAATGGGCTAGTCAAACACATATTCCGGTATTGAAGGAAAATCCTTTTTATGAAATAACGGCGATTGGAACATCAAAAATGGAAACCGCAAAAAAAAGCGCTATGATGCTTAAGGCTGCCTCTGCTTTTACAGATTATAAGGAATTAGCACAATCAAAAGATGTTGATTTGGTAGTCGTCAGTATAAAGGTTCCTTTCCATTATGAAGCTTCGCTTGCAGCCATAGAAGAAAATAAACATATATATTGTGAATGGCCTTTAGGCAAAGATACTGTGCAGGCTGAAAAACTGGCAAAATTGGCAGATGACGCAAACATTCATCATGCGATTGGATTACAGGGAAGGCAATCTCCAGAAGTCAATTATTTAAAGCGGGCAATCAAACAGGGGGAGATCGGCAAGGTCATCTCCTGCACGATGCAGGTAGCAACACAAGGAAAGGGAAGAATAACAGATGAAAAAAGCAGTTACCTTTTAAAAAGAGAAAATGGGGCGAACCTTCTTACAATCAACGGTGGTCACTCGCTTGATGTTCTTTGTCATATCCTGGGTGATTTTAAAGAATTATCAGCTGCAATGAACAGTCATTATACAGAAGCCGTTATACAAGAAACAGGGATGAAAATACCAAAAAACACAGCTGACCAAATTTTAATCCAGGGGACGCTCGTTAATGGCGCTTCAGCCTCTGTCCATATTCAGGGCGGAGTTTATCCAGCTTTTCAATTAGAGATTAGAGGGGAAAAAGGTGTTTTGCGTTTAACACAGCATCATTCCTCAGGACACGTACAATTTGGCAATCTCAAAGTCAAAAAGATTACACATCCTCATAATTTGTTAAATGCTGAAGATGTTTATTCTGAAGAAGTAAAAATTTCCCCAGTAAAGGATCATGGTGCAAGAGGCTATGTTGAAACTGCTTATACTATTTTAGCGGAAGATATATTTGAACATAAAAATCAAATCCCAAACTTTCATGACGCTGTCAAACTGCACCGGTTGTTAGACGCCATTCGGAAGTCGGCAAAGACCGGTAAAAAAGTACTCTTAAAAAATGAGTAGGAACCGTATATCTTTTATTTACATGGTCCTTGCACATGCTGATCAAGCTTGAGAAAATTGTTATCCTAAAAACATGTACAAAAGCGAGCTCGACAAAAGTTAGCCCCAAAGGTTTATATACATAGACCTCCTTAAAAGTTTAGCGGCCCAGGGAGGTTACATCGTATTATAAGATCAATTAAGTTTACTTAAACAGTATTCTTAATTGATCTTTTTTATCATTAGTCTTAGGCAGAGAAAGCTATCAGTCAAATGAGGATGAGTAGGGGGATTCCTTGGAATAAGACACAGTAATCCTAGATTTCTCTAAAAAAGTCCTTGCTGATTAATCTATTTGAAAAAAGAATTAAATATGAAATTTAGATCAATTAATTTCTTTGTGAGATGGGTTTTTTATGTAGAAACAAAGGAGAGAAAAAGAACTTTATTATATATTTAAAGTTTAAATGGTTTATTTTTCTTTAATAACAGTTTATATACCTGTATAATTTCTTGGTGATTTTATATAAAGGAGGATAGTATTGGATTATTTGAAAAAAAGATAGCTAAAATGAATTTGAATGAAAAAATTCCATTGGTTAGAGCCACTGCTGCTGATTTTGCTAAGCAAAGAAATTGGAAAAAGGATTCAAAATTAACTAAAATTAATCAAAGAGATGTGTATTTGGATTCGAAAACAGGCAAATACTATGCAGTGGACACCCAACATGGTAGATTTGAAGTTGTTAATAAAAGAGGGAAACATCAAGGAGAAGTGGACTTTAACTTTAACTTAAACGAAACTAAACCAGCTGACAAATCGGGACGTCATGATTTAAAAATGAACTAAGGAAGTGAAAATTAAAATGAACGATCTAGTCTACGAAACTATAGATAAATACTACAGAAACAATAACGAATCAGATTATCTTACTAAATGCCGCGAGCAGTTTGTAATACCAGAAGCAATAAAAAAATTTTCCGAGAATAATAATATGATAATCACAGACGTAAATTTTGGTGAAATATGGCCGTCGTCAAAATTAATATTTGAGTATGAAGACTACACAAAAGGGGAATTTGAAGTTACTTATAGTACCATTTTAATGCTATCTAAGCTTGCACCTTTATTTTATCTTCAGCACGAATTTCAAGTTGAAAACAGAGATGTGAATAGAACTGTCCCAACTCTTGAGGGTTTTGATACTCAACCTTATAACACTAAACAACAAGAATTTGAAGATTGTGTAAAAGAATATTTTTCAAAGAAAGAGTTCATTGAATTATCCTATTCGGAGATGAACGAGGTTGTATGCGGGCTGGATTTTAAAAAAGATGTCACGTTTTTTGGATCACAAGTAACAGTAGAGAATGCATTGTTTTTTGATCTACTAGAAATTTGTCCAGACTAAAATACAGCAATCTTGTGTTATTCAAATAAAAAAGAAAAAGTTAAAGGTGAATAAAATAAAGTAATGAAAGAGGAGGTATCCAGTATCCTCCTCTTTCATATAGATTGGTTCCATCAAAGTAAGGATTATTTTTGCGGTTTCTCATATTCCATTGCATGATCGCTGCCAGAGATGCCTTAGTTGTTGGATCGACAACAACTCCTACAGTAACCAAAAGTGTTAGCACATTTTAAGTCTTACTTACCAGTTGATTCTAGTTATTATAAATTTGACCCAACGCAACGACTTTACTGGATGTATAACCGCAGAAGTCATTTCCTTCAACTAACACGTTTTGTCCAATTTGTGGTCGATTCATCTGTACATCATCTGCATTTTTAGAGCTTCGAAAAAACCGCTCTTTTATTTCGGCGATAGTGGTGTTTTTTAAATGTAGCGAGGTTTTAAACGAACATATAAACCGTTTTCTTGTAAAAAAGGTTAAACTCCAAATGTTGTGGATGTTAGCTTGATGGTCATGTTCGGAAACCGACATGATATAAAAAAACATACCAACAAGCTTTGGTATGTTTTTTCTTAGGAAATCCCTAATTAATGAATATTAGGTTTTCTAAAATTACTGCCTTTGACTTCAGCTACGTCATATACAGTGACAAAAGCATTTTTATCAACTTCATTAATGATTTCCTTTAATTTGGTGTCTTCTAAACGGTTGATGACACATGTAATTTCTTTAAACTTTTCGTGGGAAAAACCACCGTAAGCTTCTTTATATGTAGCACTTCGGCCCAATTGATCGCGAATTGTCTCCACCATCAACTCAGGTTCTGTTGTAATAATTTGAAAGGTTTTAGAACCGCTTAATCCTTCCTCGACAACATGAATGACTTTGGACGCAATATAGTAGGCGATGACTGATAGCAATGCCCCTTGCAAGCCAAATACAGCGGAAACAAAAATAAACACAAAAAGGTTAAAGAATAGAATGAGATCGCTCGTTCCAAATGGCAATTTGCGCGATAACAGCACAGCAAGCATATCAATTCCGTCCAATGCTCCGCCATTACGCAGCGCCAGCCCCATTCCAAAACCAAGGATGATCCCTCCGACAACAGTGACTAACAAAGTGTCCCCTTCGATTATAGCCGGAGTGTGGTGCATAAAACTTGTACCTGCTGCAAGTGATGCGATTCCGATAATCGATAATAACGCAAAGCTTTTCCCGATTTGCTTATATCCCAGCCAGACAAACGGGATGTTTAGAGCTGCGATAAGTATACCAAGCGGCAAGTCAAATAGTTGTGAACCAACAATGCTGAGTCCTGTCACTCCGCCATCAGATACATTGTTAGGAATCAGCACTGTTTCCAATCCATAGGCCGCTATGATTCCTCCGATCATGACCATTATAACTTTGAAAATCATTTTCGCTTTAAATTTCTTATGTTTTTCGATTTTATTCATGCCATTCCTCATTTCAAATTTTACGTTATATTTAAATATACCATAACAGTTTTTCTAGGTTCAAAAGTTCAATCACGTTTTTTGAGCGGCTGCTGCAAATACCGATCATTACATTGGATTAAGGTAACCCTTTTAGACTTGGAACATTCATGTGCCAGTGGTTGGAACTATTTTGCAAGCACCCCGTTTCCGCAACTGGTGAATAACCAATAAAGGCCCTAATGTTTATGGACATTTTCCGGCCAGACAAAAGGATTGTCGGCAATAGAACGAAGCATTTGATTCTTCTCTCTCCAAGATGAATGAATCCTTAACTTTATTGGTTTTTCACCCCCCATTCACATAACCCTTCTAAAACCGGCAATAGTGATTCCGCTTTACCAGTGAGACTGTACTCGACCTTTGGGGGAACTTGAGGGTACTCTTCCCGCTTCACCAGACCATCCGCTTCCAATTCTTTAAGTTGTGAACTCAATGTTTTATAAGTAATAGCCCCTATTTGTCTTTTCAGCTCATTAAAGCGAACCGGTTGATTTTCCGCGAGGAGATAAATAATAACCATTTTCCATTTGCCGCCGATCACGGACAATGTGTAGCCAAAAGGTGTATCTTGAATATTTTTAACTTTGCCTTTATATTCAGCCATACTCATATTAACACTTCCCTTTCGGATAGTACCTATCAAAAAAGTGCGTACTGTTTTTTTGTTTGCGTTCATTTTATACTAACCGTAATTTGAAGTAAAGGAGACGATAACATGGCTAAAAAAACGATACGTCTGTTGATGCCGCAATGGCAAGGGGGAAACAATCCCAACTACTCTTTTGGAGCGGAACTGCTTGCTTGGCTGGCTCCTGAAAATGATCAGCCCCTTATTCATGTTCCGGTTCAAACTTATGATGGAACTCCACTTGAAAACGAAAACGGAATAAACGGGAGAAAACAACTGCTGGAACAATTGGAGGCTGCTCAGCATATCATTCATGCCCATAAGCCGGATCGCATTGTCATGTTTGGCGGTGACTGCTTAGTCGAACAAGCACCATTTGCTTATTTAAACGAACGATACGGCGGGGACTTAGGTTTAATTTGGATTGACGCTCACAGCGATTTAGTTAGATATGCAGGATATGATAACGGTCATACTTTACCGCTCGGGAACCTTTTGGGAGAAGGAGATGAAGAGTTCGCAAAACATGTGAACATTCCCCTTAAACCTGAAAATGTCTTTATCGCGGGATTAGCAGCTCCTACAGAAGAAGAAACAAACGCGATATCAAAAGCACTTCAAAGACAAGGTATAGTTCCCACAGAACCAGACACTGAAGTGATTCAAAGACTTGGGATTAGAACTGCCGGAACTAAAGAGTTAATGACCAGTACCAATTCTATAAAAGAATGGATAAAAGAAAGCAACATCAAGTATCTGGCCATACACCTTGATTTAGACGTGCTTGATCCGAAGGCGTTTCGTTCTTTATTATTCGCCAATCCTGAAGCACCTGTAACTTTTTCTCCTGAGGGAACAATGCAAATGCCGCACCTGCTTCATCTTCTGAAAGAACTCTCTTCCGAAACAGATGTAGTTGGATTAGGTATAACCGAACATTTGCCGTGGGACTCTATTCATTTGAAGAAATTGCTTAGTGAAATCCCTATTTTAAATCAATAATTTCATAAACGGGACAACAACAAATTAATGGAGTCGGTAACCCTCCATAAATAAATACCAAGGGGTCATAACCCTTGGTATTCCTATGATGCGGCCGAGAGACTTGAACTTTCGCGGGCTGCGACCCCATTAAGTCTTCGACAAAGATGATTCGGCCTAACCATTCGGCCTGCCTTTTTATTTCCCGCTCGATCTTTAAGATGCTGCATAAATGACGGCTCTGATTCCGACCTTTAACTCCTGCATGGGGTTGAAGGTGGATTTATATTTAATTTTCCAGCCTCTTTTTCATCACTGCCGCCAATTGCTCCGCATTGGGATCTCCTTCATTTTGCAATTGATCAATGATGTTCATGTAGTCTGTATCATTTCGGTTTTGACTTAATTTATATGCAGCCTGAATGTCTTCCACCTTAATCTTAAACCCGACAATCGCTTTCAGTTGTCTTTCTAAAAGTTGAGGAGAAAGGTTATCCCATAAAATTGGATTTTCTCGGTGTTTTTCGTATTTTCCCATCATAATTGTTAATTCTTCTATTAATTCATCTCTCTCTAGAATGCTTGCTTGACCGTATATATGGATGGCTTGATAATTCCATGTCGGCACTTCCTCATGCCCATACCAGGAAGAAGAAATGTATGCGTGCGGCCCCTGAAACATAACAAGCACATCTTGACAGGTTTCAAAAGTTCTCCACTGCAGATTTCCAAAAGAGACATGGCCGGTGATATAGTAATCATCACCTTTTTTATTGAACCCCAAAGGCAAATGAGTAGCGATTGGCTTCCCTTGTTCTGTCGTAACAATCGTGCCAAAAGAGTTTTTTTGGACAAAATCCAAAATTTCATCAACATTTTCGACTTTAAAATATTTTGGAATATACATCGTCATCCTCCTTTCAAAAAAGTTATAGGAGTGTTTTGGTCATGATCAAGTCCGTTTGTTCTTCATCTCCCATATAAAAAGAGTGAGCACCGGTTTGAACAAACCCCATTTTCTTATAAAAAACAATTGCGTTTTCGTTTTTTTCCCATACGCCCAGCCAGATTTTCTTTTTATTCAGTTCCTTCGCAATTTCCATAGCTTTATTGAACAGATATTTGCCAAGCCCATGTTTTTGAAACTCGTTCTTGATATAAATTCTCTCAATTTCAAGTGATTCATCACCCATTTTTTCAGTTTGGGCCTCATCAGTATTGACCTTTAAATATCCAGCGATTTCATTGTTACAATAGACAAAAAAGAATTGCGAAGCGCTGTTGGATAGTTCTTTTTCTAATTGTGTTAAGTGAAACGCCTTTTCCAAATAGGCCTTCATATTTTCCGGCGAGTTCTGATGCTTAAATGTCTCATTAAATGTTTCACAACCAATTTCTTGAAGCTTTTGTAAGTCTTCAAGGGTGCACCTTTTTATATTTACTGTCATTTCAATCTGCCGCTCCTTTATGCCGTCAATAATTTCTCTTGTTCCCCTTTTTCACAAACTCCCAGTCTTTTTCTACATTTTTTCTTACTCTTTGAAGAAGATTGAAGATGGTCTCCGCTTCCCCCTCGGAAAACCCCTCTAATGCCACACAATTCGAATGATCATTTTCTCTTTTTATAAAAGGAAATACCTCATTCCCCTTTTCCGTCGGAAAGAGTTTTTTTATTTTTTTGTTATATTCATCATCTCTCCGTTCAATAAAGCCTTTCATTTCAAGTTTTTTTATAGCGCGGGCTGCGGTGGTCCGGTCCACTTTAATCATTTCAGCTAACTTCTCCTGAATGATTCCCGGGTTTTCGCATATTCGGACAAGGTACAAATATTGCCCTTTTGTCAGGTCATGTTCTTTAAATTCGATATTGCTTATAGAATCCAAAGCCCGGGCAATCATTCCAATTTCACGAAGAATATCCTTCATCATAAACTCCTTTCGAACATGTTTTTGTTGCAAATACAACATAAATGGCGTACATTAAATATACCGAAATTTTGTTGTATTTGCAATAAAAATAAAGAGGGCGAGTTAAGTGAAATATGTTTTTTATGTATTAGGAATTTTAATCTTAACCCTTGGGATTGCTTTTACGATTCAATCAGATCTTGGCGCTTCGCCTTTTGACGCACTTTTGGTGGGACTGTCCATACATGTGGGGCTTACTGTGGGAAGTTGGGAAGTCATCATTGCTTTGCTATTCATAGGCTGCAATTCTTTTTTAAAAAGCCAAAGACCGGAAGTTTCAGGGATGCTAACGGCGTTTATAACGGGGATCGGCATTGATATGTGGCTTTTTTTCCTGCACTTTTTTATCACACCAGAACAATGGTGGAGCAAAGTGATTTGTTTTGGAATCGGCTTGGTTGTTACAGGTTTAGGAACCGCGACATACTTATACACAAATTTTGCTCCGATGCCAATTGACCGATTCACATTCATCATAAAAGAATTAACGAGAACCAACATATTTGTTTCGAGAACCATCATTTACCTCGTCTTCTTGACAGCGGCCGTCATCTTAAAAGGACCGATTGGCATCGGAACTTTATTAACCGTTTGTTTAGGAGGGCTTGTTCTTCATTTTTTTATGCCGTTTGCTGGAAAAGTATTAGGCCGCTTTACAGACGCTCGTATATTACGATAAGAAATGTTTTTAATGCCACTCCCTACTTTTTCACAGAACTTTTATTGAAAATTATCAATATGATTCCGGAAGCTATTAGACTTACAATCAAGGAAGAGAGAGATAATCTAAATATATTTTTCACTCCATTAATGAACAATGACCATAAAACATATATGGTGATTGCACTTAAAGTAAACATTCTGAACCATCTAGGTATTGCGAGCCAAACTTTCAATAGATAAGTTGAGAGTTTCCCCATTTTGCGCCTCCTTGTTATCTATTCGACCTTTTACAAAAGCCTAACATAGTTAAAAACAAAAAAGAAAAAAATACCAAGGACTCATAACCCTTGGTATTCGGTGATACTGCCGAGAAAACTTGAACCTTCATGGGGGGTTCCCCCATAAGGACTTCAATAAAAGTGAAAGTATTTTGTCCGTTACAAAAGTTATTTCAAGCATTTGAAATTTGTATTTTGGGCATAAAATGTTACTGTTCAAGCAACATGAATGTGTTCTTATCGAAACGAATGAGGGATTTATACTAAGTTTTTGTCTTGGACTCCCGAATTGAATGCATCCGGCTTATCTTTTACCTCCACGAGACCATGCCACCACAGGAATGAGTAATAAGGATAAAATTCCTCCAGTAAGTGATAATGTTAGATAACTTGAGCCTGCCACAACCATTCCGGACAATGCTCCGCCGGCAGCTCCTGACAACGCAATCAGAACATCCACCGTACCTTGTGTTTTCGCCCGTGTGGCCGTTTCAGTTGAATCAACTATCAGTGCAGTCCCGCTTATCAAACCAAAATTCCACCCTAATCCCAGCAAAGAAAGAGCAATTACGATAAGAACCATAGAATCTCCCGGTGCAAATGCTGCTATTAAGCCTGCCAGAAGCAGCGTAGTTCCAGATGCAATTGCCATTGCAGTACGTCCCAACTTATCAACAAGAACCCCTGTAACAAGTGAAGGGAGATACATGGCGCCTATATGAAAGCCAATAACAAGACCGACAGCACCCAAGTCATGTCCATGATGTCTCATATGAACTGGTGTCATTGTCATAATAGCGACCATTACAATTTGGGTAAGAACCATAACTGCCGCACCAACGATTACACCTCTTTTGTTTTCTGTGTGTTCAGTTGTTGTCAAATGTCCTTTATCACTTGGCTCTTGCTTGCTCGATTCGATTGTTCTTGCGATAACTAATGGATCTGGACGAAGCATGATGAATAGGACAACACCTGCTAAGATATATGCCGCCGCGGCTAAAATGAAAGGGCCCGCTAATGACGGAACACCGATAGAATGGGCGAAACCCCCCATCACATTCACTAAATTCGGACCCGCAACCGCGCCAAATGTTGTCATAACCATCGTCACACTGACAGCAGTCGCCCGCTGCTTACGATTTGCCAAGTCCGTACCCGCATAACGAGCTTGTAAATTTGTCGCTGTTCCAGCACCGTAAATAAGCAATGAAGCAAATAACAAGAAAATACTATTTATGATTGCTGCAATGATAACTCCTATTGCTCCAAGACCGCCAATCACAAAACCGGCTGAAAGGCCTGCACGACGACCATAGCGTTGAGAAAGTCTGCCTACAAATAAGGCTGCCCCCGCTGATCCTAAAGTAAATAAAGCTGTCGGGACCCCTGCGTAAGCATCCGTTCCGAGCATTTGCTGAGCAATAAGGGCACCGACAGTAATTCCTGCCGCCAGCCCTGCACCGCCAAAAATTTGTGAAACACTTACCACAAATAATGTACGCTTGTATAACGTTTTTTGTTTTTCTGGGGAACCAATGTAGCTTTGTAATGAAGCTGATTGAACGTCTAACGATTTTACACTTTCTTTGTGCAGCATGATCTAACCTGCCTTCCTTGATCAACCTCCAACTAGATTTGAATCATCATAACACGCGCAAAAAAACCATACAATATTGAAATTGTATGGCGGACAATAATTAGGCAAGATCGTTTAGCAAGCGCCTAAGGATTATTAATCCTTTTTCAAGCTCTTCGAGCGTTTCTGGTGCACATACAGAAACCCTTACCGCCCTTTCCGGACAACTATTCCCAACTACGAAGCGTTCAGCCGCATACACTTGCACTCCATGTTCAGCAGCTAATTTTTCAAATTCAGCACCTGTAATCCCACCCGGTAACAACAACCACCGAAAGATGCCTGTTTCACCACCTAAACACGTATAGTCAGCAAAATATCGATTTGCGATTTGGTTTCTGCAAATCGTTTGTTCACGATGCCCCTCAATTAAGACTTCAAATTGATTTGATACAATCGTGCGCGCAGCAAGTTCTGCTAATAGCGGGGAAACCGTTATATTTAAATTATAAAGCGCCCTCGAAACCGGCTCCTTAAATTGATACGGCACTGCAACATACGCCAGTCGCAGCCCCGGTACCAATGATTTAGATAAACTTGCGATATGGATCACCTGTTCCGGCGCGAATGATGCAAGGGCTGGAAGTGGATTTTTGCCAAGAAGATGGTACGATGCATCTTCAATAACAAACAAATTATACTTTTTTGCAATTTCTGCGATGACCTTTCGATTCTCTACAGACATAAAGGAAGCTGTCGGGTTATGGTAATCCGGGATCAAATAAATGCCTGTAATGTTTTCATTTTTATAAGCATATTCAAGTGACTCCGGCTTCATTTCACCGTTCTCGGATTTTATCGGTACGATTTGCACACTTAGCATTGATGCAACAGTTTTTAATCCGGGATATGTATGATGATCAACACCAATGCGGTCTCCAGGCTTACAAAGACCCGCCAATGCGGCAGCGATCGCATTTTGTCCCCCATTTGCAAATAAAATGTGCTCAACGGTTGTTTCAAAACCGCCTCTTCGAATTAGCTTTACAGCTGCATCCTTTTGCCAAAGGCTTTCGCCCGCCCGGCCATAACCAAACCATTTTTCATAATCTGTCTCTTGCAGCATGCTGCTCAAATGGAGCATGAGCGGCTCGTAAGAAGCATGATCCGGCAGTGTTGCGCCCATTTCAATGAGCTTTGGCTTTGTATCCTCAAGTAAATACGCATTCGATAACGCATCATACGATACAAATGTGCCGCTCCCAACAGTTGCACTTAACAGGCCCTTTAACTCACACATTTTAAACGCCTTTGAAATGGTACTCAAATTTAAATCCAAATAATCAGCCAGTTCCCGCTGAGGAGGAAGCTTTGTTCCAGGCAATAAAACTCCGTTTACTATATCCTGCTCCAATTGCCTTGCAAGTGCTTTATAAATGGGCTTTTCAGTTTTATCAATCGATGGCTTCCAGCTCATCGGATAGTTTTCAAAAGAATTGATCGGCATGATACGCCATCCTTTTTTCGTTCTATTATATGGTTGTGCTGTTTATAAAACAATTATAAGAAATGACGGACAAGTTAGACTGCGACTTTAAGTAATAGGTACTAAATCGAAACATCAGGTGGAAGTCCGGCTTTTATAAAAATTGCAACAATTCATTTTTCTTGAATGTTGGACTTTTTCAATGTAGTTTGCTACTTTATAAAAACCGTTTTTCGCCTTTTTGGCATAATTTTTTAGCAATCACGGCTCTTTCAAGTATGTACCGGAGTGCTTGTTAAGCTAATTTTTTGGCTAACGCCGAAGCCCAGTGCTGAGTATGGAAACTCTTTGATGTTTAGGATTATCATGAGCGCCATGATATGAATTTCTTTTTGAGACAGTTGTCCTACAGATGGATAGCTAACAGTCTGGGTGATATTTCTTTGTTGTGTCTGCGCTGTAGTAGAAGCTGCACTTACACTAGGAGCTAAAAACAAAGACAATATTGACATAATCTCAAAAGAGTGCAAGTTTATTTATAGAAGTATTAAACTAAGGAGCCAATAACAAATCATGAATAATGTTTCATTAATATATAAGGAATTTGGTGATCCGCTTCAAAAATTACAGCTATATACCGGAGAAAAGCTTCCTCTTCAGCCAAATGAAATTCTTGTCAAAATGATTGCCAGTCCAATTAATCCATCAGATTTGCTTCCAATTAGAGGGGCCTATTCTCATAGAATTAAGCTGCCGGCTGTTGCAGGATATGATGGTGTGGGAATTGTCATAGATCAGGGCAAAGATGTATCACCATCATTGATTGGAAAAAGGGTCCTCCCTGTAAGAGGAGAGGGAACTTGGCAACAATATGTAACCACCAAAGCTGATTATGCAATAGAGCTGCCTCCATCAATAAGTGATAACGACGCCAGTCAACTGTATATTAATCCATTAACAGCCTGGCTAATTTGTACGGAATCATTGTGTGTTCAGCCGAATGAAATTGTGTTAATGAATGGCGGAGGTACATCTATTGCAGGTTTGTTTGCGCAAATTTCTACTATACTGGGATTCCGTTTAATTGTCATTACAAGAAACAGCCGCAAGATAGAAAAACTTCAAAAACTTGGGGCATGGCGAGTCATCGACGCTTCCAACGGTTCTATATATGAACAGATTTCTGATGCTTGCGACATCGGTGTTGACCATGCAATTGACTCTATTGGAGGAGAAAGCGGCGAACTGCTGGCGAGGACGTTAAAACCTGAAGGAACGTTTGTCAGTTATGGTCTGTTGTCAGGTATACCAAACGATTGGAGAAAGCTTCACGATGTATACCATGTATCACCGCAATTATTCGCCTTAAGACTTTGGAATGAGAGACATTCCGTTTCTGAATACCGCAATCGCTTCTCGGAGGTGATTAAGCTCGTTGAGAGCGGAAGAATGGTCATCAATGCCCCAGAAAAAATATATGATTTTGAAGATTTTTATGATGCGTTGAAGCATTATGAACAGCCGGGTTTGAATGGAAAAATACTGTTGAACTTTGCAGTGAAGAAGAAGATGTAACACTTGATTGATTTTCATTAACAAATTCGAGATGTGGGAGGAGAAAATGCAATTGCCCCATTCCTTTTGTCGATCGAGCTCAACAAAATACAGTTCCATAAATACAAATCCGAGGTCAATTCCGAACGGGATACTGTGTACTTCTTCCTCGGTGAAGGAGATGACTGCGCATATGTTAGCTCCTGACGTTGATCTGACTACATATGATCAATGATGACTCAAGAAAACAGAAACATTGCATAGCTTAATATGGAAGTACCGAAAGTGAAAGGTGGCAACTATTCTTTCATAAAGGAACAAAAAGCTAATTAAAGTTGGTTATTTTAATAGACTTGCCACCAGTCACGTTATGTAAAAAAGCTGACAAAAATTTCACCAATTTTATCGCAGGTAGAGGTTTCTGCTGATAAATTTAAACTTCGTAATGAGGTTAAAAAAGAAACTGTAGAAGATATACAGGCGAAAAATATAAAAATAGACAAGCAAATAGAGAAAAGAACGAGGTGACCTTTCCTTTTTGCGATACGACACGTTCACTATTGCTTTGTTGTTTTTGCTTAATCTGATTTTTTAAAGAAATTTATTGACATCAAAAATATGATCATGTTATTATTAAATATTTGATGAAAAATCGAATATATGGTAATCTTAAGAAGGATACCATATATGGAGGTGGATGATATGTTTCAAATTGGCGACAACATTATTTATCCAATGCAAGGAGCAGGTATAATTGAAGCCATAGAAGAAAAAGAATTCTTAGGGGAAAAACAACAGTATTATGTCATAAAAATGTCAATCAGTAATATGCAAGTTATGATTCCAACGGGTAAAATATTGAGTTCAGGTATACGACCTGTTACTGATATACTTGCATTAAAACACATTATACACATTTTCCAGCATGGAGAATCAGATCGGTTACTGCCGTGGAAACAAAGGTTTAAAGTAAACACGAACAAAATAAAAACGGGTAAAATACAAGAAGGCGCTGAAGTTGTACGTGATTTAATGCGTATGAATAAAGAAAAAGCACTTAATGCAAGCGAAAAAAAAATGTTGGATAATGCATATGAATTTTTGATTAGTGAACTGGAAGTAATTAAAGGAATCACTGAAAATCAAATAAAAAGTTTCAGTTAAAGTTCATTATAGATAATATATTGCATCCAAAAAAACATCCTGTAATTTCCGGTAACATTATGATAATTAAAAGTAAATCATTTCAAAGACGTTTAACTTCTTCAACTTATTTTTAGAACATTAACCTCTTTTGTTATTCCTACAATTAATCCATTTTTATAACTTAAATTTCTTCTACAGAACATTTACAGTTTATCAAAAAACTCGATTAAATCGTCACTTGATTTTTGTAATCCTGATTCACACTGGCACGGACAAGGAGCCGTAAGGATGGAAGAGAGGCAGGGCTTCCATTGTTTTAGGTATATCTAAGTGATGATTTCTAGAAGAAAGAACAATCAATCTCACCTTTATCTTTAAGAATTTTTTTTATTCACTTCGGCAGTGAATCGTTTATCTTCCTTTCATAAAAGAGATACGCGAGTTGGTAACATCTAAATATATGGACAACAATAAAAAATGATGGAATTTCTATAACTAGATTACTTCTATTAAGATTGAGTCTTATGTAAAAATTGAAGTTGGCAGAATTCTTGTAGATGGACCAGCTGTTATTTTCATTGATCCAAAATATCTAAAAATTGTTGAATGAACGAAGAAAAGGATGATTCTTTACGAAAAGGGATGATCCTTTTTGTTTGATGTTTGATGCCAGTGATTTGTAGGACTTAGATTGCGAAGTCTTGTACTTAAATTAACGAGCAAGTTAGTGAAAAAAAATAAAAAGTAATTGCATTCGAAAAAAAAATAAATATTTTATATACATTCCGCATATTGTCAATCCAGTATGTTATACTGTAAACAACCTTTGAAGCGTTAAATCTTTTTCTATTACCTTTTACTACCTCCCTACTCGAACGTTGAGTAGGGTTTTTTATTAAGCATTATACAGAGAACATAAAAAAAACAGGCCCTATATAAAGAGCCTGCTTGTATAAACGATTGAAAATTAAGCAACTTTTTGAACGTTAGCAGCTTGAGCTCCACGAGCACCTTGCTCAACGTCAAATGTTACTTTTTGACCTTCGTCTAGTGATTTGAATCCGTCACCTTGGATTGAAGAAAAGTGTACGAATACATCGTCTCCATTTTCACGTTCGATAAAGCCAAAACCTTTTTCTGCATTAAACCATTTAACTGTACCTTGTTCCATTTTTGTTGCCTCCTAGTGCGTTACCACACATTGTATTACTATCCTTGCCCAAAGTATCATCAAGACGAAAAGTCGATATTCATACTATCCTTTACACCGAACAAAAATAATTCTTCTTTATCATAGCAGGAAACGGAAATAATTGCAATTCATATTTTTGTTTTATTCATGGCATTATTTCCTAAATGTGGATGTCAGTGCAGAAGCGGAGTCTCAATAATTCTGCATTGAATTTATAACATGTCTAACAGGTCTAATAACCATGGTTTAAAAACACCGTGAAAATGAATCAGAGTGTCTTCAAACCTTACTAGTAATGTCCTCAAACAATCAATGCTCACGGACTAAATAAACCGATTCCCTAGGGGAGCAGGGAGAGCGTTTGGCCCGATAAAGAGCCGGGTATAATTTTCATACGCATTTGTATCCCGGCTGGCTCTGCTAATAAACATTTAATCGAGCTGGAAATCAGCTTCTCATTTCCAATGATTTTATAGAAGAATAGGAAAGATACTTGTCATTTATAGTGGATGACGCAGGGACTTCAAAGGCAATAAAACGTTTTCTAGATCATCATAGGAGGGAAACATTAAAAAATGAATGAGCAAAACCTAAGGACTTTGAGAAAACTGGTTACACCTTATGAAAAGTCCGATTTACAAAAAAGTATTTCTCAAATCATTAACACATTGGTGCCATTTTTCCTGTTATGGTGTTTGGCATATAAGAGCTTGTCGATTTCTTATTTCCTTACATTAGCGATTTCTGTTGTTGCGGCAGGTTTTTTAGTGAGAACCTTCATAATCTTTCATGATTGCTGCCACTACTCCTTTTTTAAAAACAAAATGGCGAATCGAATCCTTGGAACAATTACAGGAATTCTGACTTTGCATCCTTTTGATCACTGGGGACGCGACCATTCTGTCCACCATGCGACAAGCAGCAACTTGGACAAACGCGGTACAGGCGATATTTGGGTACTGACCGTTGAAGAATATAAGGAAGCCTCAACTAAGACAAAAATAATGTACCGTTTGTACAGAAATCCGTTTGTTATGTTTATGATTGGGCCGATTTACGTCTTCGGGATTACCAATCGTTTTAATCGTAAAGGGGCAAAACGCAAAGAACGGATGAATACGTATGTAACGAACGTGGGAATCGTCGCTTTGACAGCACTTTTATGCTGGGCTATTGGCTGGCAAAACTTCCTGCTGGTTCAGGCGCCAATTTTTATGATATCGGGATCTCTCGGAATTTGGATGTTTTATATTCAGCATACGTTTGAGGATTCTTATTTTGAAGAAGATGAGCATTGGGAATATGTAAAAGCAGCAGTTGAAGGAAGCTCTTTTTATAAGCTTCCAAAAGTCATGCAATGGCTAACAGGCAATATCGGTTTCCATCATGTTCATCATTTAAGCCCGAGAGTCCCAAACTATAAGCTTGAAGAAGTGCATAACAACATTAAACCATTGCAAAACGTTCCGACCATTACACTGGCAACAAGTCTTAAGTCATTAAAGTTCCGCCTGTGGGATGAAGAAAGCAAAAAATTTGTTGGTTTTAGCCACTTAAAAAAAGCTTCTAAAAACCAAATATCAGCACACCTAAGAACGGATTAAACAACTCCCCATAATCGATGATAGCAGGCAGTGTATCTTGCAAAATAAAAGTGCAGACTCGCACAACGGTTTTGTGCAGAGGTCAGCACTTTTTTAGTGCCAAATATACTTGCATACTTCACCACACGGTACATTTATTGCCGTATTTTCTGCAAAAAAATAATACTAAAGGTAGTTAAACCCTCGGTATGATTGGTATGCGGCCGAGAGGACTTGACCCTCACGGGGTTGCCTCCACTAGGCCCTCGATAAAGTGGAAGCTTATCACGATTTATGAAAGCTTGTTTTCATGGTATCTCTTTACACCAATTACATAAAACTTCATTGTTTTTAAGAATGATGAAGTAAAAATGGAGTAAGCTTTTCAAACGAATTTCGTAAAGCTTACCAAAGTGGTTCTTAAGATTTTTTTGTTTTTTAAAATGGTCTATCCATGAGATTGATAACAAAAAAAAGGTTTCACTATTGTCTTTTTTTTTCGTTAATTCGGACCCTCGACCAATATCCTGGAGTTATTTTTATTTGACGGAATCCTCGATTGAACCCTTTTATATTTGTTGTAAAAGCTCGTGCCTTCACAACAGAAAAGTCTAAATATAATTCAATCCTTCCAATGATCATATTCTGTTCTTCTTGCTCGTTCTTTGTATTTTTCAATTTGCTCTTCGGTTGAAATTTCAGAGAAAAATTAGCCGAAATAAAAGGAATTCCTCACTTTACGAATGAAGCAACTGAGGAAATACTTTTAGGGTACAAATTAGATGGAATACATGCAAAAATCATTAATAGCGCATTAAAATAAAGCAGGCATATGCCTGCTTTAAAATTTATACTGGTTCAAATTCTATAACCTTGCTTTCCCTTTAATCCAGTGTTTTCCTATCAAGGCCTAAACAATCGTTTTCCCCACTCCGAGGAATACATTGGAATCCCAACTAAAAGACCATCGCCTCTTAGTCACTCACATTAACAATGATTATAAAATGTCTCAAGGAACGATCAACAGCCGCTACCCCTGATTAAAGATGATCTGTTACCACACTGTTACGTTAGAACTTCCACTACTTTGATATCCCTCTGTCGCTAAGACTTGATAAGACCAAATACTACCCAGATTCATTCCATGACTCTTCCATGCTCTAACATGATTGCTGAAAGTGATTTTAGCGTTGCTTCCAGTTGGTCTCTTCGTCTGGCGAACACTCCAGTACTGCGTGAAAGTAGTTTTTTCGCCATCAATGGAAGGTGCATTATAACGTGTAGTTGTATATATGTCATATGTGCCGCCATCACTTTTTACAGTACCTTTATACGTTCCAGTAGGTCTATAAGTACCCCATGAATCCACTACATAATATTCTATGAGCGGTGCTCTCGTCCAACCATATAAAGCCAAATATCCATTGCCATTCGGCGCCCAAACTCCGGCATTATAGTTTATTGTCCTAGATGGCGAACCTGTAGTCCAACCTTTACCAACAACGAAATTTCCGGTATTAGACCAATTAACGCTGTAATTCCCGCCAGGCCCATTAACAGCGTTTACTGTTCCGCCGCCATCAGTCCAATTTTGCCAGTAGTCTGGACTAGCTGCAGAGGCGGTTGCCGAAAACAAGCTAATACTCATTAAAGCTGCCGTTAATCCAACTAAGAAATTCCTTTTAAACTTAAACATATGTTACCTCCTATAATAATTATTCTGACTTTGACATGAGGTAGCACCCGTATAGATTTAAAACATTATTAATTACTAATGCCAAAGTTTTTGATCGTTCTCTTCAATATAATACCATGAATTCATGAGTGAATATCATAAATAAATGTAATTTAATTACAAAGACCTAAAAAATCACATTATAAGTGTTCTTGTAAAACTATAGCCTTATCCTCTTTTCGCAGAATCATAAATCTGACGGATTAATATTTGTAATTAATAACTATTTATACCATTTCGTATAAAGGAGATATACATGAGAGATTGTGAAGTCATTGTAGCTGCCCCAGGTGGTGCTCCTGACTTTGAAGCTGTAATGGAACGTTTCATGTCCAAAAAGTCAGCTCATCAGATTGTTTACTGTGTTTTCGATGTTTCTACAAAGACAGTCGGTCAATCGCCAACAAGCCGCTCACTGTGGCGTAAGACAGTTCTGAATTCACTTGAACTGAATCATCCTATCGAAGGAATTCAAGGAAACGGACTAGCTTACTTTGCCTTGGTCAAAGAAAAAATTTCAGAGGGAATCGTGCTCAAGAAAGCTGACTCGCCTGATGAAATTAATACACGTTCTCATTATTGGCTGAAAGTGATCAATTATCATTACACCGAAGTCGTTATTACCGGCACACCAAAACGGATATAAAATTTTCCCCATCCCGATAGAACTGCAGCTGGGTTTATGGAATTCATGCCACATGCAGAACGAAGTAAGTTCCACTCTATGAAACAAGTAAAGTCTGAATCTGATGAATATGTATTTATTGAGCCTATTTTTCATTAAAGTAAAAATACAACAACAAAACAAAAAATACCAAGGGTGTCAAAACTCTTGGTATTCCTATGATGCGGCCGAGAGGACTTGAACCTCACGGGTTATTCACCCACTAGGCCCTCAATAAAGTGGAAGCTTATCACTGCTTATGAAAGCTTATTTTCATTACATCGTTGATTACACAAAATTTGATTGTTTTTTATTAATTATGGAGTAAAAATGGAGTACGAACTTACCAAAGTGGTTCTCTATTCCCTCTTTATTTAACAAGGTCTATCCATGTTTAAAGCAGCTAAAGATTTTTTAATTTTAAAGGCGAAGGTATGTTGCAAATCTTCAGAAGTTAAAGCTTTATCATGTATCCTCTAAAGCCTGTTCTGCTTCATCAAGCAAATAGAGCGCATCCTGCATAGAATAAATCCCCCCTTTTTTTTTCATGAACAAGAATTAATACACCAAAGAATAGGTGAAAAGTCCTCGAAAAACTATTGTGAAATATTTGAAGAGGTTCTTGAAGAGTGGTTTTCTGCTGAATTGATTCTTTTAAGCCAAGGTGGTGATGGTACTGATGACCTTGAAATGAGAAAAGAATTGTACGGGTGGCGTTTTGTTGAGGCATTGAATAAAGAATAAGCGCTACCTCTTCCCTTCTGCTCAAGATACATATTGCTATGCTGTGCTTATTCTTTCTTAGCGTACAATAAAGCTCCCTCGTAGCAAAGGAGCTTAAATTAGAGAGCTTTATTTAACTCATGTTTAATCCAAAGTTCGAAGTATTGAGTAGCTTCATCTTCACTTAAATCTTTACTTGTTATCGAGAATATCTTACAACCGAATGGATCGATTTTTGAAAACTTCAAAGACGGCTCATCCATTGCATGATCCTGAAAGTTAAAATACACGTCCCAAACATCAACATCTAGTCTCTTTAATCCTACTGCTTCAAGATCTAATCCATTTTTATCGTAACTAATATGTAGATGTTGCGTTTCATCATAATTCATTAGGAAACCCTCCCTTTAGAAAATGATATGATGTTTTTTCATGTTAGGCGGCACATGGTAATGAAGTTTATAGGGGCCTCCCGTCTTAACTGGATAATAATCTAATCTGAAAATTGGTTTTCCGGTAGATTTTAAACGAACTTGAATAATTCTGCCACCACCACCGGGGCCATCAATCTTATATTTACTCGGCGCCTTTAAAGCTTTTTCAACATATGGTCTCGCGATTGCCCAACCTTTTTTCATTCCAGACCTGCCAACTTTGCTAATTAAGACCCTTAAAGCTGTAGCAACAATTGGCACCCACATCGGCTTTATTTCAGCGTCCTTAATCTCTTGTTTGGCAAGCACCTGTTCTAACTGCTGAAATACTGGGTCTTCTATTAAAAAATCAAACTCTTTTTCAAACTTTTCATTATCCAAACTTTGAATGTCCTTTTTATTGATTGTTGAAATTGATGATATTCCATCAATGTTTTTTGGAAAAATCTCATTCAATGTATTGAGAGTTGAGTTGAAATCAATGCTTTCATCCTCTTTCCCCTCTTCAATTGCTTGAGATAATGGACTTAGAACACCCATAACCAACACAAAGACCAAAAGTGAGACAATAGTTTTAATAAACTTTTTCGCCATATTTGACCTCCTAGTTAATTATTTTTATTCCAAATATATCAATATATGGTATGAAAATCAACAGCTAATTTTACTTTAAGTAATCAAGTATTGCGTGGATGGTGTTTCCATTCTGCTCAAGATAAATAGGTTTTATTGAATCAAAAAAATCCTGTCTTTAAAGTGACATGTTCCTTCCTCAGCATCAATAAATGCAACATAATCTTTGTTTTGGATTTTCAAAATTTCATTATAATGCTACAGCTATAGGAACAGAGAGTTTATCAGCATTTAAAAAACTGCAAGGTCGACAGCAAGCCAAATTATTACTAAATTCAGCAATACACAATAAATAAACACATTCGAGAATATTTCAAAAATGCTGATCTACAAAAGATCTCGCACACCCATATCATCGATTTTAGAAATCACTTACTCGATAAGAAACTGAGCAATAAATCCGTAAATAATATCATATCCACTTTAAATAAAATATTCGAGACAGCCCAAAATGAAAAATTTATTCAAAACAATCCATGCAGCAAAATCAAACAACTCCCTCTTGATCGAAAAAAGATGAAATTTTGGAGACCGGAGGAATTTAAAAAATTTATCAACTTAATTCCTGATGATCAAGTCATTTTTAAAACATTTTATGCACTAGCCTTTTTCACCGGAATGAGGTGCGGTGAAATGTTAGCCCTCCAATGGAAAGACATAGACCGAATATTAATGGAAATAGATGTTCGCAAATCTGCAACATATTTAAACAAAGAGTTTATAGTGACGTTACCCAAAACAAAAAATTCTATTCGGCGCATAAGCATTAATAGAAAACTTTTCTCTCTCCTAGACTATTGGAGAGAGAAACAAGAGGATTTATTTAAAAAACTCAATATTCTTCATTCAGATGAGTCCTATATTTTTCAATATAAAGACACTCCATCATCAAAGGACATTTTCAGTCGTAAAATTAAATACTTCTGTAAAAACAACAATAGATGTATACGGACACCTATATCCCAATAAACAGAAAGAAATGACGGACAAGTTAGACGACTTATTTTAAGTAAGTGGGCACGGTGTGGGCACAGGAGACAAAAAACTAGATGAATATAAAAAATACCAAGGGCGCTTAAACCCTTGGTATTCCTATAATGCGGCCGAGAGGACTTGAACCTCCACGGGTTATTCACCCACTAGGCCCTCAACCTAGCGCGTCTGCCATTCCGCCACGACCGCATGATATGTTGTTTTTAAAGTGCGGGTGAAGGGACTCGAACCCCCACGCCGTAAAGACACTAGATCCTAAGTCTAGCGCGTCTGCCAATTCCGCCACACCCGCGTGAAAAAACAATGGTGAGCCATGAAGGACTCGAACCTTCGACCCTCTGATTAAAAGTCAGATGCTCTACCAACTGAGCTAATGGCTCAAATATAATGGCTGGGCTAGCTGGATTCGAACCAACGCATGACGGAGTCAAAGTCCGTTGCCTTACCGCTTGGCTATAGCCCAACATATGAGAAATGACCCGTACGGGATTCGAACCCGTGTTACCGCCGTGAAAGGGCGGTGTCTTAACCACTTGACCAACGGGCCATATGAAGTCAGCATCATATTTTCCTAATGGCGGAGAAGGAGGGATTTGAACCCTCGCGCCGCTTACGCGACCTACACCCTTAGCAGGGGCGCCTCTTCAGCCACTTGAGTACTTCTCCATTGGCTCCACAGGCAGGATTCGAACCTGCGACCGATCGGTTAACAGCCGATAGCTCTACCACTGAGCTACTGTGGAATGATCAGACTCATTTTATTATAAATATGTCGACAAAATGTGTCAAGAAGAACAATTTGTCTTTGTGTCTCGTCTTGCGACGGCTTTTATAATTTATCATAGACAAGCCTGATCAGTCAACCCTTTTTTATGATTTCTTTTATTTTCCCTCCGCACTTGCCGCAAACGTAACGGCTTGTATCCATTTTCCGCTTTCGGAGAAACGTTTGTCCGCATGCTTCGCACTTGTATGTGCGTACTTTTCTTTGCGGCTTTTTCTCTCCTGCGAGCGGCGTGCAGAATCGCGGCGCACCGACTTCCTTTAATAGCGTTCTAAAATCTTTGTCGCGGTGCTTGTAGCCTTTTCCTTCAAGATGGAGGTGGTAATGGCACAATTCATGCTTGATGATGCCTTCAAGCTCATTTTGCCCGTGCTCTGTCAGGTATTTTTTATTCAGTTCGATATTGTGGGAATTCAGCAAATACCTGCCTCCGGTCGTTTTCAGGCGGTTGTTGAAGTAAGCGCGGTGCCGGAACGGTTTTTTAAAATATGTGAGCGATAGCTGTTCTGTCAGCTGCTGCAGTTGTTGTTCGTCCATTGCTTCGGTCCACCTCATTTTTAAAAACATTGAACAGGACAAATTCCGGGCGGCATAAACTAATACACAACACCCATACTCTTATGATAAGAGCCTGAGGAGGGATGAGCAATGCCGAATTGGCTCAAAAGCCAGATGCAGAGAGCTTTTTATGAAAAAGATCATTACCAGATTAAATTGCTGAATCAGTGCTGGTATTTTTACAGAAAAAAACACTGCTGATAGACAGTGTTCATCGGAGCCCGAACGGAATTTCTTCTGTTTCCTCATCATCTTCACCGGTCCTTTTATCATCTCACACAATGGCGCCCGTTACTCCCCAAATGGAGCTGACCGCCCGATTTCGGGGAGCATGGGCGAATGATTCTTCTGTGGATGGACGAGCCGTTTATTCTTTTCTTTTGAACGGAAACCAGTTGGCTGAGCCGAAGATCCGAACCATCACAGGGACGAACAGCGGCAGCATGACGAATGCATACAGCAAGAGACCCGTCAGTATTAGGGTGGCGATTTGCAGAAGCGATAAAACGCCGGACGGCAGCATCGCCGCGAAGGTTCCCGCCAAAATGACAGCAGCTGAAATAATAACGGACCCCATATTTTTCATCGATTTAATCATCGCCGTTTTAATATCCGTTCCCCGATATTCGTTAAAGCGTTCCATCAGGAAGATCGAATAGTCCACACCAAGCGCCATTAAAATCACGAATCCAAAGAAAGGCACCGCCCAGTTGAGGCCGGGATAGCCGAAAAACGCCGTGAAAATAAACTCGGTTATACCGATGGATGCAAAGTACGTCAAGATCAACGATCCGACCAAATACACCGGCATGACAATAGAACGGAACAGCAGGACGAGGATCAGGAAAATTCCGATCATCATATAGATCACCGTGTTGCTGAAATCCTGGTCTGACAGCTGCTTCAGATCGGCATTGATGCTGGAAACGCCGCCGACGCCAAATGATGCATCGTTCAAATGCGTATCGGGAAGAGCCCGTTTTACGGACGCTTCAATATCTTTAACATTAGCAATTGCTCCGTTTCCGTACGGATTGCCTTCCAATATCACATCGATCGTCGTGATATGGCGGTCGTCTGACATATAGGAATTAAATACCTGCTGAAACTGCTTGTTTTTCAGGACTTCTTTAGGGACAAACCAGCCGGACATTTCTTGATCCGATGCGTTTTTCAGCTGATCCAGGTAGTCGCCTGCCCCCATCAGACCGCTTGAAATTTTTTCGAGGCCGTCCACGCTTGAATTCAAACCTTTTGTTAATTGATCGAGCTGGCCGGCGAATTCTCCGACTTTTTCCTTCATCTGCTTTTGGCCTTCAGCGACATCGCCCGCTCCTGATTCGAGCTTAGGCAGCGAATCGGCGAGCTGTCCCTGCCCCTTCGATGTCTCTTCAAGTCCTTTTTCGATTTGGCCGAGGCCGTTGATCAGAGCATCGATTTTGCTTGTGTACACTTTTTGCTCTTCCTGCGCTTTTGCGATAAATGCATCTGCTGCTTCAAGCTGCTTTTTCGCGTTTGCCGCCTGCTTCGTGTAAACGGCCGCTTTCTGCGATCCCTGCTTGATTGCCGATGCAAGCTCTGTGTAAGAGCCTTTGATCGCTAAATAAGAAGGATTCTCCTTCACTTCGGGAATTTCGTTTTCAAGATTTTTGAAATTTTGATTTGTCTGCTCGATCATCTTTTGCACGTCAGCCGTTATGCCTTGGGCACTTTCTGCTTGTGACAATGCTGCTTTCAAGACTTTCGATATTTCTTTGTAGTTTTCGATTTGTCCATTTAATTGATCGACCTGCGCCGTCAGCTGTTTTTTCGCAGCTTGAATTTCTTTTTTCGCCCGGGCGACGCCTTCTTTGCTTTGGTCTGTACCGTCCTTCAGCTTTCTCATATTGGCTTCAACGTCGCTGATGCCGGCTTTAATCGATTCGGTTCCTTTGATCAGCTGATTGATTCCTTTTCCGGACGCTTCGATTTGCGGCTTCTGATCCGCGATCGACTTGCTCGCCTCGGCAAGCCCGTCTTTGATCTTTTTCAGACCTTTATTGCCGCTCTCAAGCCCTTTATTCAGTTCGTTTGCCTGTGTTTTGACATACAGGTCGCTCAGTCCTTTTCCGACCGGACGGGTCGCACTGCGAACTTTGCTGACGCCATTTGTCTGTTCAATGGCGCGGCTGATTTTTTCAATTGCGATCAGCCCGTCATTGGTATCGAGCGCATCCGATGTTTTGAGGACGACCGTTACCGGTAAAGATTCCCCAGGCCCGAACTTGTCGGAGATGGTGTTGAATGCACTGACGGATTCGTATTGATCTCCGATTTCATCAAGGCTGTTGTAGGAAAGCGTTCCTTTATACATTAAGATCGGCGGAACGGCCACGGCCGCTACGATCAACAGACTGATCAGCGGCTTACTGAATGCGAAACGGCCGGCGGTTTCCCATAGTTTTGACTGCGGATGCCCGATATTCCCTCTGACGGGCCAAAACAGCACTTTTCCCAAAACAGCCATAAAAAACGGCACGATCGTCAAAAGCGCCAAAATCAAGACTGCGACACCAACCGCTACTGCGACCGCAGATTTGTAAAGCTGGAATTCGGCGAAGCCGATGCAAGTAAAACCGATCAAAACGGCGAATCCGCTGAACAGAACGGTTTTTCCCGCCGTTTTATACGTTGTCAGGATAGCTTCAATCTTGTCTTTCCCGTGGGCAAGCTCTTCCTTAAAACGGCTTAAAAGAAGAATGCAGTAATCCGTCCCGATTCCGAACATGATCGCCACCATGAAAATTTGCGTAAACGTGGACAGCGGAAAATCAGCGTATTCGACAAGATAGGCGACGACGGACTGGCTCACAAGGTAGGAAAACGCGACCGCCAAAAGCGGGACAAAAGGCGCAACCGCAGAACGGAAGACGAGAATCAATACGATTAAAATAAAACCGACCGTGATATATTCGGTCTTCTTCAGGCCTTCCTGTGAACTTGTTATAACATCATCATCAATGAGCGGCTGTCCGGTCATCTCGTAGTCAAGCTTTAAAGGTTTGAGCTTTTCATTTACCTTTGCTTTAAAATCGGCCGCACTGATTTTGTTCGCATCAAATGTGACAGGTACAAGCAGCGTCGTTCGATCCTTTGACAACAGCTGCTTTTGAATATCCTCCTCCGCGTCAAAGTATGATGTAATATCTGAGACGTGAAGGGAGGAATCCTTTTCTAAAATGGTGATCGCTTTTTTTAAAGCCGCCTCCCGGTTCGGCAGGAGCTGTTTGTCCTGAAATACGACGACAACCGATTTGTCCGTATCCCCGTCTTTTGACATTTGTTCGAGAAGCTTGTTCGCGTAAGAAGACGGATAGCCTTCAGGGACCGCGATCTGGCCCTTCTCCTTTGTTAATTGCCCCATATCGGGCGCCGTGATGAATAAGACGGCGGCCATTGCAATCCAGAGCGCCGCAATAATCCATCTCGCCTTTATAATCGTTCTCATTGACGTTTTATTCCTCCTCTATGAGCTGTGCGGGTTTTTCATTAAAAAAAGACGGCTGGTTGCTGCCGTCAGACAAAACATTCGTGTTTTGCTGATCAACATGAAAGCCGTCGTACTTTTTATATCGGCTTTCTAATACATTAGTAAATTGTTCTTTTGAAACTCCAATTTCCTATTTCACGGCCGAATCGCTTAAGGGGAAATGCACTAAATTCATCGAATCCGTTCTTTTTGTAAAACGATCGATTTAAATTCGTGTTGGTGATTAAAGCGAGGATCCCGCCTCCGTTTCTTCGGATGAAAGGGACCAGGCAGTCATTGATCATCTTGCTGCCGAAACTTTTGCCCTGATGGAAGCAGGAGACCCCCAACGCCTCCAAATACCATTTCTGCTGTTTGATGCCCTTGTACGATCTTTTCGCCTCTTCCGCCACATTCACCATATTCCATACCGCGGAAAGGCCCCCTTTTATAAACAACTTTATTCCTCCAGCTGATATATAATCCATCACTCCAACGTCTGGATCATCCCGATGTTTTAAGAGGGCCGCGGTGACGATCTCACCATTCACAACACCGATAAAGCACCCCCGCCTATTTATATATGCCTGAGTGATGACTTTATGCAGTTCATAAAAGAATTCGGGGTTTTTCTTTTCGGGTCTTACAAGCAAATCCATAAACGGATAGTTGTCAAAAGACTCATGAAACAGTTGTGCCACCTCGTCCAAGTGATCAGCTGAAGCCAGACGATATTGAATCATTGAAAACCTCCTCGAAAATATGAACAGCTATTGATTAATAAACACATGTTCATTATAATTTGAAGCAAAAGCAATGTTCAATCGGCAATCGTGATTAAGCTGTTCAATAATGAACAACACATGAAAATTTGTCTATAAACGGAGGGCAAAACGATGGAGGACAGAAGATCAATCAAGACGAAAAGAGCGATAAAAGAGGCTTTTTTAAAACTGCTCCATGAGAAAGAAATCAATAAAATCACCGTTTCTGATTTATCGAGGCGCGCGGATTTAGGACGCGGAACCTTTTATCTTCATTATAAAGATATTTTTGACTTGTATGAACAAATAGAAAATGAATTGTTTGATCAGCTGGGGAGATTTTACGATGATTATTTTCCGAGCGAAGATCCGCACAATTTGCTCACCTTCATCGAAAAAACGACCGAATATATTTATCAAAACGCTGCGATTTTCACTTTATTGACGAAACCGAAAGGAAACATTTTGACCATCAATAAATTTAAAGACTTTTTCCAGAGGAAAATTTTTGAAGAATTGAGCATGATAGAGCAATCGGAAAACGAGGTTACATGCGATGAAATGGAAATATCATTTGTCGTCTCAGGAGTAGTCGGCGTTTTGGAGGAATGGATCAATGAAGGGATGGTTCAGACGCCGGCTCATGTGGCTGGCGTCATCCACCGCATTCTGTTAAAAATCGGAGTGTAAAAGATCAGCCCGCCGGAGAAACAAAGCTCCGGCAAGCTGGACTATCGATCCCTCACCATTGATAAGGATACCCTTCCTTTTGCAGCATCGACATCTTCCACCCATACGGTAACAATGTCCCCGACCGATACCACGTCAAGCGGATGCTTGACGAAGGAATGGCTGAGCTTGGAAATGTGGACGAGCCCGTCCTGTTTCACGCCGATGTCGACAAATGCCCCGAAGTCAACGACGTTCCGCACTGTCCCCTGCAGTTCCATCCCTTCTTTTAAGTCCTCCAATTGAAGCACATCGGTTTTTAAGAGCGGTTTAGGGACTTCATCCCTCGGATCGCGCTCAGGCCTTGTCAGCTGGGCGCAAATGTCTTTCAGAGTGATTTCCCCGATTCCAAGCTGTTCTGCTGCTTCGGAAATATTCAGTTCGTTGATTTTGTCCTGAAGCTCTCTTGTACCGATGTCGGCTGTTGATAGGCCGAGCTTTTTCAGAAGCTCTCTCGTCTCCTTATAGCTCTCAGGGTGGATGCCTGTGCGGTCGAGCGGTTCACCGCCGTCAGGCACCCTTAAAAAGCCGATGCATTGCTCATACGTTTTCGCGCCCAGGCGTGGAATGTCTTTCAGCTCTTTCCTGCTCGTGAATTTTCCGATTTCATCCCGCTTTTTGACGATGTTGGCCGCGACTGTTTTCGATAGTCCGGCTACATATTGCAAGAGCGCGGCTGACGCCGTATTCACGTTGACGCCGACTTGGTTGACGACGGTTTCCACCACGAAGCGGAGCGAGTCGTTTAGTTTTTTCTGGCTGACATCGTGCTGGTACTGGCCGACACCGACCGACTTGGGATCGATTTTGACAAGTTCGGCGAGCGGGTCCTGGAGTCTGCGTGCGATCGACACGGCGCTCCGTTCTTCAACCTGCAGATCCGGGAATTCTTCCCTCGCAAGCTCTGATGCCGAGTAGACGCTGGCTCCCGCTTCATTGACGATCAGATAGTACACCTTTCTGTCGATGTCCTTCAAAAGATCGGCGATAAATTGTTCCGTCTCTCTTGATGCCGTTCCGTTCCCGATGGCGATGACCTCAATTTGAAAATCTTCGATGATGCGTTTCACTTTTTCAATGGCCGCGCTTTTTTTATTGACGGGAGGGTGCGGATATATGACATCGATCTTGAGCATCTTTCCCGTCTCATCGACAACTGCAAGCTTGCAGCCTGTGCGGAATGCCGGATCGACGCCGAGAACGAGCTTTCCTTTCATCGGCGGCTGCAGCAGCAGCTTGCGCAGATTCTCGGCAAAAATGTGAATCGCTTGATCTTCCGCCTTTTCCGTCAATTCTTTTCTGATTTCTCTTTCGATGGACGGCTGAATGAGGCGCTTATAGCCGTCTTCGATTGCGCTTTTCAGCACATCTTGAGCACTTGTTTGCTTGTGTTGTAAAATTCGTTTTTCCAAGTAAGCTTGAATGCGGTCTGCCGGCGGCTCGACCGACACTCTCAAAATCTCCTCTTTTTCGCCGCGGTTAACCGCAAGCACGCGATGAGGAACGATTTTTTGAATCGGCTCTTCATATTCATAATACATTTCATAGATTTTCTTCTCATCGGCTTCGGCGTCTTTCACCGCGGATTTCAGCGTTCCTCTTTTAAAAGTCTCCTGCCGGATCCACTTTCTGTATTCCGGTTCGTCTGAGATCCGTTCAGCCAGTATGTTTTTTGCTCCTTCAAGCGCTTCTTCGGCGCTCATGACTTCCTTTTCTTCATTTATGTACTTGCGTGCTTCGGCTATTACGTCTTCGTTGCGCGGGAGCGCGATGATGAAATCAGCCAAAGGTTCAAGGCCTTTGCTTTTGGCGATCGTCGCCTTCGTTTTTCGTTTTTGTTTAAATGGTCTGTATAAGTCTTCAACTTCCTGGAGCTTGTCCGCTTTTTCGATATCGAGCTTCAGCTGTCCGGTCAGCTTACCCTGTTCGTCGATCAGCCGGATGACTTCGTCTTTCCGCTGATTTAAATGCTGGATGTATCCCCAGCGTTCGGAGATTGTTTGAATTTGGACTTCATCCATGGAGCCCGTTTGTTCTTTGCGGTATCTCGCGATAAAGGGAACGGTGTTTCCGTCCTCTAACAATTGAATGACACTCTCGACATGCTTTGACGCAAGCTCTGTTTCTTTTGCGATTTGTTTGACGATTAACGCTAAAGTATCCATTGTAGCCTCCAAAAGAATGTTGTCTTCTTAGTGTACCAAAACAAACAGAAAAACACCTATATCAAAGGGCAGCTTCTTTAAAAAAGCTGTCCGATGATATAGGTGAGATCGTCTTTTCCCATTAGTGTGTATGATTCAAGCTGATTCGATATATCTCCAGGTGTGTGGTGCTGTTTTAAATAAGACCGGAGAGCGGGTACTTCCAATCCGTCTGAATAAATGATGAATCTTGACCCTTTTTCATACGTGTAGGTGAATGTTTTGTATGTTTGCGGCTTTCCCGACATGTATCCCGTCACAGGGAGAGGGTGGATATATTTGTCCGAAGGAGCGTACAAGATAAAGCGGATATTGCCTACAGAGCTGTAAGCAATCGTTCTTGTTCGAAAGTCGGCTTTTAAAATCGCCACAGTTGCGCCGCGCTTATGTTTCAGCTCTTGATTGCACCGTTCCATCAAGCTTGCGACTTCTTCATGACCGTGCTCTTCGACAACTTCGCTGATAACCGCGGAGGATTCTTGTGCCATCGCACCGCTGCCAAGCCCGTCGGCCAGCGCGCACACCATAGTTTCGTCAGTCGCATGGAAATAAAAACTGTCTCCGCAGACGGCTTTTCCTTCTTTAGGAAGCTGATAAACAAGCGCTTGCATATGTTCATTCGACTCAGTCCAAATCATGGTTTAAGCTCCATAAACGGATCTTCAGCCAACGCTTCCCGCAGCTTTTTGACAGCTTTGCGCTGCAGACGTGAGACGTGCATTTGCGATATGCCCAGCATGTCACCGGTTTCTTTTTGGCTTTTGTTTTGAATGTAAGTCAGCTCAATGATTTGCTTTTCGCGGTCGGACAGTACGTGCAATACGCTTTCAAGCATCAGCTTTTGGTTCACCTTTTCATAGCCTTCCTCCTGCGAGCCGACGATGTCGAGGATCGTCACCGTGCTGCCGTCTGCATCCGCTTCAATGCTGTGGTCGACGGAAAGCGCCTGATAGCTTTTGCCCATCTCCATTGTTTCCAGCACTTCTTCTTCTGTGACGTCAAGAAACTCGGCAATCTCATCGACTTTTGGGGACCTTTGCGTTTCATTCGTTAAATGATCCACCGCCATTTTAATTCTCGGCCCGAGCTCCTTGATCCTTCTCGGGACGTGGACGCTCCAGGTTTTATCACGGAGAAACCGTTTGATTTCTCCGATAATGGTCGGAATCGCAAACGCTTCAAACGATTTTCCAACATCGGGATCATAGCGTTTGATGGCTCCAAGCAATCCGAGCATCCCAACCTGGCATAAATCTTCATGAAAGCTTTTTCCTTTTGAGTATTTTTTGGCGAGTGTTTCCACCAGATTTTTATATGTCTGAACAAGGGTCAGCTGAGCGTCTTCATCCTGGCGATCCTGATATTTTTTGATCAGCGTGTCGACTTCGGTTTTAGTTAGTTTCGTAGTTTTGGACGGTTGTGCCATCATCAACTCGCTCCCTGTTTAAGAACTTTGTCATCGAGACGGTTACGCCTGAGTCAATCTGGACACGCACTTCATCCATGAGCGTCTCCATTAAATATAAACCGAGCCCTCCTTCTGACAATTGATCTACCGTATGTTCAGGGGAATATGGCCCCAGCCCTTTCTGTTTATCGTGAATGTCAAAACTGTCTCCCTGATCTGCGACGATGATTTCGAGGCGGTCTTCAAACACGCCGAATCTGACGGAGACCTCTCCAGTTTTGTCTGCTTTATAAGCATGCTGCACAGCGTTTGTGCACGCTTCGCTGACCGCAATTTTCAAATCTTCGATGTCATCATAAGAATACCCCATCTTGCTTGCAATCCCCGACAGGGTTAAACGAATGATTCCTACGTATTCAGGTTTGGCAGGTGACTTCATTTCAATGTAATCAGCTGCTCTCTTCATTATAATCCACCCTCTGACTTTCCAGAAATATCAATGATGTCCTTTAAGCCTGTAATATCAAACAAACGGATCAAACGCTCTGACAGATTTTCAAGCACTAAAGAACCCCCAGTTCTGTTTACCGCTTTGTAAATGCCGACAAATACACCCAGCCCTGTACTGTCCATATATGAAACGTCTTTCAGAGAAACTTTGAGATCTTTTCCTTCTTCCGCGAGCGGCATCAGCTCATCCCGCAATGCCGGAGCCGTATGCACATCAATTTCGCCCGCCACTTTTACTTCTATCACATGATCATTTTTTTTCGTATCAACTGCCAAATTCACAATATCACCTCTGGTTCTCTTAATGAGCTACTGGTTTATTACCCAGCGAAGAGAAACTTTAAACCTTTCTTTTGAAAACAATGAGAGTAAAATCGTCATGAAGCTGAAAATCCTGAAGCTTGAGCAGATGTTCGTATATACAGTCAACCATTTGCTGAGCCGGTTTCTCCATATGTACAGTGATCAGGTTCTGCAAGTCAGACCGCTCCAAAAATCCGCTGTCTGTCCGGCATTCGGTTACACCATCTGAAAAAAGAACGATCATATCGCCAATATCCAGTTTTTGCTCGTACTGCTCATAGTCGTATTGTGATGAAATGCCAAGAACGAGGCCTTTTGCGTTTAAATCGTAAAATTTATTTTCCCTGCAAGAATAATAAAAGCCAGGTTCATGACCGGCAGATGAAAACGTAAATAGGTGTTTTTGAAGATGATAATTACCGTAAAACATTGTAATAAACATGCTAGGGTCCACATTTTGTTCGACGACCCTGTTCAGGTTTTTCAGCACCTGTGAAGGAGATGTGCCCGAATCCGGAAGAGAGTCCATCGCATATTTGATCATCGACATGCATAACGCGGCCGGTATTCCTTTTCCGATCACATCTGCAATGGCGATGTTAATCGATTCCTTGTCCCGTACAAAATGATAATAATCACCGCTCATTTGCTTAGCCGGAACGCTGACCGCCCCGATTTCGAGCGCTTCAACTTTCGGGATCTTCGTCTCGAGCAGCGTTTGCTGGACATTTGCGGCAATTTCGATTTCCGATTTAATTTCCTGCTGAATTCCTCTTAATGTCTGATGTTCTTGATAGGCCAAACCGTATCCAATCATCACTTCAATTAAAAAATCGAGAGAATGGAACACATGGTCCGGAAGATCCGGATATAATTCAGACAGAACTTTTCGGTGTATGCTGATAATCTCTTCCGGCGGCACTTGATGTTCAATCGTTTTTCTGCTGAATTTCTGCCCCTGATAAAGGGATGTCTCTGTTAATTCAGATATATAACGGCTAAGCAGCTGTCGATAGCGCTGCTCAATCACTTCCCTGAAATCCATTCCTTCCCTCCTACCGCAGCCACTTTATGGCTTGTATATCCGTTCCATTTTCCGCGTCCGAATGCAATTCAAATTGGTCCATCAGACGCTTTACCCCCGGCAGGCCCGCTCCGAGGCCGCCTGAGGTTGAAAAACCGTCTTCCATCACTTTTTTGATGTCAGCGATTCCCGGCCCCTCATCCTCCGCTATGACTTTCAACCCCTTTTTACCTTCTTCCTGAACCTGTTCGATGCAGATTCGGCCTTTTCCGGCATACAAATAAATATTACGCGCCAGCTCTGAGATGGCTGTTGTGATTCTGGCCTGGTCCACTGTGCCGAACCCCAGTTCTTTGGCGACATTTCGCCCGAGCTGTCTGGCGGCCACTATGTCCCATTCTGTCAAAATCTTCACACAGGATTGGTCTGCCATATTTATTCCCCCAATTCCCGCTGCAATGTCTCGAGCCCCTTTTCGAGATCGAGCGCCGTCTCGATCTCGTCCAAAGAAATGCCGAGTTCAATCAATGTCACCGCAACAGCCGGCTGGATGCCAGTCAGAACGACTTTGGCGCCCATCAGTTTTGACATTGTAATAACATCGCCAAGTACTTTGGCGATGAATGAATCGATGATGTCCACCGAAGTCAGATCGATCACCACTCCGTTCGAACCGGTTTCATATATTTTGTTCAGCAGGTCCTCTTGAAATTTCAGAGCGGTTTGGTCATCGAGCTCCACTTGAATGGATACCAATAAACAGTTATATAGCTTCAAAATTGGAATGTTAGGTATCCTCAAAACTTATTCCTCCAATGAAACAATTTTTCTGTCTGTCATTTCTAATGCGGTTTGAATTCCTTTTTGCAGGGTATTTTTTGTAATAACCTGAGTTAAATCGATTCCCAAATTCACAATCGTCTGCGCGATTTCCGGGCGGATTCCAACGAGCAGGCATTTTGCGCCGACCAGTCTGACAGCTTCGGAAGCCTGCATGATGTGGTGTGCGACCATCGTATCGACGACAGGCACGCCCGTAATGTCAATGAGGACGACTTCGGACCGGTGTTTGACGACGCCGCTCAACAGGTTTTCCATAATCTTTTTGGCCCGCTCCGTGTCGATCGTGCCGACGAGAGGCATCACCGTAATATTTTCAAAAACCGGGATCAGCGGCGCCGAGAGCTCCTGTAATGCGACCTTTTGAAGAGCGACGGTTTTCTCCCAGGAGATCGCATACTGATTCAAGATTTCGCTGTTGATCGGTTCGATAAATTTATCGATTTCCCATATCAGATCATAGCATTGCTGATCTTCCGGGACGTCCTTGTTCATTTCATAGTACAGGTGCTTCCAAAAAGCTGATAATCCCGACGACAGAAGCTTCAGCGGAACGCCGAGCTGTACGGCTTTTGAAGAAAACTGGTAGATGGTGTCGATCGATTTTTCATTCCCGTCCCCGGACTCATTCATAAGGATATGAATGTATTCATTGCTGATCGTCTCATACATGTGTTCAGTCAGCTTCACGTTTGTCATGTTGCTGTTTAGTTCTTTCAGAATATCCGCCAAATTCACGGCGAGTACATTTTGGTTCTCCGAGATAAATTTTAACACTGCTTGATTCGACATGTTCATCCCCCTAACTACATCTGATAACATTTTTTGGACTAACAGTTCCATTATATCGTTTGTTATTTTTGAACACAAAAAAAGTTGCTCTTTCGCCTCGAGCAACTTTCATCAATATTAAAAATCAATGAGTGCCAAACTGATTTGTAAGGCTTCGTTGACCTTTTCCATCATTTCATCATCGAGATGGGTGATTTTGTCCGTTAATCTTTGCTTGTCAATCGTCCGAATTTGTTCGAGCAATATAACGGAATCTCTTTCAAAACCGTAGCGTTTCGCATCAATTTCGACGTGGGTAGGTAATTTTGCTTTCTGTATTTGGGCTGTTATGGCTGCAACAATAGCAGTTGGGCTGAAGCGATTGCCGATGTTGTTTTGAATCACTAAAACCGGGCGCACCCCGCCTTGTTCTGAGCCAACAACAGGAGATAGGTCAGCAAAATAAACATCGCCGCGTTTAACAATCAAATGATTATCCTCCGCTTACTAAGCGCTCTACTGTGTTTTCAGCCTCATACTCTGCAAATTGAGCCTCAGAAGAGATGTTCAAATTAATCTTGGCCATCTCCATATAACCGCGTCTCATCGATTCCCGAATTTGTCGATTTTTGCGCTCGCGCAAATACATTTTTGTGGCTTGGTAAATCAGTTCATTTCTGCTCCCGTTATCTTGCATGACGACACCATCCAGTTCTGATACTAAAGCTTCTGGCAAGCGAATCAATATTTCAGTTGTTGCGCTGGATTCAGACAAAAACATACACCTCCACCAAACTTACGGATACAACACTCTATCCATTCCATCCATAATGATATCATTATTCTTTTCGCAAGCAAAGTTGTTTTTCCGCTAATTCATCAATTTTCAGGATTGATCAGGCAAGATCGGATTCCTTATTTCCATTATACTCCCATTTTCCAAAAACATACGGGGCACCCTTGAACTTATCATACAGGTAATTTCATAATTGATCGTCTGCAAATGTTGGGCGATTTCGTCGACTGAAATCCATTCGTCTTTTTGCTTCCCGATCAAGGTAACCTTTGTGCCGACAGGGTATTCTTCGGCGAGGGAAATCATGAACTGGTCCATGCAGATTCTCCCTGCTATTTTTTGGCGTTTTCCGTCGATCAGCACTTCCGTCCCGGCCAGGCGCCTCAGCCATCCATCAGCATACCCGACGGGAACTGTCCCGATCCATTCGTCACGTTTGGCCGTATATGTCGCCCCGTAGCTGACGCTCTCGCCTTTTTTAATTTTTTTCACATGGGTGAGTTCGGTATGAAGCGAAAACACTTCCCGCAGACGAAACGGCAGCTCGTCTTTTATTTCGGTTGACGGCGCCAAACCGTACATGCCGATGCCGAAGCGGACGGCATTAAAGAGCTGTTCCCTGAAGCGCAGACCCGCGGCGCTGTTTGACGAATGCACCATTAAACGGTCAAGCGGGAGAGGGCTGATCAATTCTTTAAAGCGGTCAAGCTGCATGTCGAAATAATCGGTGTCCTTTTCGTCCGCCGTCGCGAAATGAGTGAACACGCCCGTACAATTGAGTTTATCGCTCGATTCGGTCATCTCCATCATTTCTTTGATCTCTTCTTCCGTTTTGCAGCCAAGGCGGCCCATGCCCGTGTCGATCTTCAAATGATATTCAAGAGAAGCTTCGGTCTCACCGAGAAAACCGAGCACGTCTTTCAGCCAGCCGGCTGAGTAGCCCGTCACGGTAATGCGCTTTTCCGCGGCAATGCCGGCATATTCGGGCGGCACTGCGCCGAGGACAAGAATCGGTTCTTCAATCCCCTGCGCTCTCAGCGAAAGCGCTTCATCCAGTAAAGCCACAGCAAGAATGGACGCCCCTTCTGCAAGAGCCGCCTTCGCTACCTGTGCATCCCCGTGTCCGTAGGCATTCGCTTTAACGACGGCCATCAAGTGGACATGCTCGCCGATGTGCCGCTTCATATTGCGCACGTTTTCTTTTAAAGCCGTTAAATCGATTTCGGCCCATGTCTTTCTATAGAATGGTTTTAAGCTCATCATGACACTTCCTGTTCCTTGTTTCAATCGTCCTTCCCATCATACTAAAAAGTTCGGAGAAAGGGAAATTTTGTACGGGAACAACTGCCCAGAACAAGAGAAAAATTGCTGGCACGCTATACATTTTACGGAAAAACTGTCGAAAACATACGCTTGCGCCGGAAATATAAAAACAGCCTGCTTTCCGCTTCAGGGCGGAAAACAGGCTGCTGGATAGGCACAGTCTATTTTGAAGACTGGCCTTGCATGCTTTTGGCAACCATCAGAAGTTCATCTTGAGAAAGGTCTTCTGATGAGATGAAATAGTCGACTCCGTCATAAGTCCATGACAACGATTTATCCGTCAGTGCGCCGACCGTGAAGCCGAGGTCAACCGGCTCTCCGTTCATGGACACAGAAGTAGATGTTTTGGCGACGCGGGCTTTTTCCTGAATCAATGTAAAGGACTTTTCACCGCCGTATGTGATGACGATTCGTTTGCCGTCTTCAGTCGCCATTTCTTTCTCCTCAAGTTTTTTCACGCCCTGAGGCACATCGAGCGGCGTTTTGACGGCGAAAGAGTCTGACACGTCCGCGCTTGTCGCTACGTCAATTTGAGACAGCGTCATATTTTTCTTTTCATCAAATGCGTCTTTATCGAGCGGCTTATCGAATTCAAAGCTTGTAAACTCAACCTTTACCATCGGTTTGCGGTCCGTGTCCATCACCTTAACCGATGAAGGAGCCATGTTTTTTTTATGGAAAACGATTTCCTGGGTCGGCAGCATCTGATTATGCTGATAATTCGTTTTCGTTTCAAAAATGTATTTTGAATCCTTTGCGGAAAAAGAAGCTTCCCCATCATTTTTGACATCTTTTACGAGCGATTCGAATAAGTATACTTGGCTGCTGTTATTAGGCCAGTCGCTGTGGAAGCGGAAGCTTTTATTCAGCGACGGAGTCAAAACAAACACGCCGTTTTCATTGCGCAAGATCACCTGGCTCTGGTCTTTTTTCGGGTTTTCCAAATAGACCCGGTAAAGAGAAGGTTTTTTATGCCAGATTTCCACATTGTACTCCTGCGGTTCATTTCCCGTTTCAATCGTCATTTTCGCTTTTGCCTTATAGGACGTGTATTCTTTTGCCTTCTTATCGAGCCCCGTCACAACATCTTCTTGCGATTTTTGGCCGCAGGCAGAAAGCATAAGGATTACAAGCAGCCCCGTTAAAAGCAAAACAAAGCTTTTTCTCACCTTTTTTCAACCCCTTTTTAATCATTGATGTAAAAAGGAAGAAACCGCTTGTTCGACTTTAACGGTACGCCATAAGAACAGGGCCGGCTGTATCGGCGTGCGTACCATAAAAGCCTGCAACGACTCGTCTCCCTTATTGCACTACCCAATATATGAGCGTGTCTCAGACAATATGCAGACTAGCATGACAACCTTTCAAAATCATTTTTCTCCTCCGTACTAATCACCGCTGCCTGTTCATAAACGTGTTACTATATATGTACGAGATCATTGTAAAGGGGCTTAAATCATAAGCATGTTTATCAGAACAGAAAATTTTCAGACGTTTATCAGGCTCTACCCGGTCACATCCGCCATACTGGCCCTGCAGCTTGCCATCTGGATTCTTTTTTTACTTCCGTTGACGGCCGTACAGATGTGGTCTGATTTATTGATTGGATTTAACTGGGGGATAGCGAATGGAGAATGGTGGAGGTTTGTGACACCGATCTTTATTCACGCCGGGTTCGGCCATCTGCTCTTTAATTCGATGTCGATCTTTTTATTTGCCCCCGGGCTGGAACGAATGCTCGGGAAACTCAAGTTTCTCATCGTTTATATTGGGACAGGAGTGATCGGCAATATCGGCACGTATTTCATCGAACCGCTGGAGTATATGCATGTCGGTGCTTCAGGAGCGATATTCGGATTGTTCGGTGTGTACCTGTACATCGTGCTGTTTAGAAAAGAGCTGATGGGAAGCGCCAATTCCCAAATCATCGTCACCATCCTCGCCATTTCGGTTTTGATGACGTTTGTCAACCAAAATATCAATATCATGGCGCACATCTTCGGACTGCTGGGCGGACTCGCTCTGGCTCCCCCGTTGTTAAATAAAAGAGTGAACGGCTTTTAACCGTTCACTCTTTTTTCATAAGAATACCATGCAAAAATATCGTCCGAATCTTTCTCCTCGACATCAGCCACCGAAAACTTCTCCATTAAAGCAGATGATTTTGTTGATGTATGGATCGAAACAAGCTGTCTTCTGCGCTGGAAATACGAGCGGCTGACTTCGAACACCTGCATGCGCCTGCGCTGAATGACAGCGGTTGTTCTGCCGATGAAACGCGATGACATGATGATTTTGCTGCCGCTGATCTTCCAGCCGGCATCGCGGTATGATAAGTAGCCGATGATCCAGTAAAAAGGAATCAATACAGCGGACAAATAGCCCCACGGCGGAAACAGAATAGAAAGCGGAACGACGGCGAGGACCGGCCAGGATGCGCGCAGGATATAACGGCGCAGTGCGCGTTTCGGCAAGCGGTTCAAATCGTCTTCCGGCGCATAATCCGGAATGAGTTCTCCGAGGTGCTGTTTGATCATTTTTTTGCTGATAATCGGAAATAGGACGGCTGATTTATCTTCTTCCAAAACGTTTCCGCCTGCGCTGACGATCGTGACGGCTGCAAGTCCAAAAGGCTGCCTGATCAGACTCTCCTTAATTTTAATCGCTTGAATCCGCTGCAGCGGAATCGTGATTTGATGCTTTTCAATCAGCCCTCTGGAAATAACGATTTCTTTCTCTTTACGCACGACTGTAAAATTCGCGTATTTCAAAAGCATCCCGACAATGCTGAGAAGCCATGCAATGAAAAGGGCAACAAAAGCAGCTAAGGCGATGACAGTCGCTCCAGCGCTATTCAAAAAAGCAAAACGGTCATACAGCCAGTCCAAATCAAAGAAGTCGTCGACTTGAGTGAAAAAAGCGAATACTCCTGAAATAATGACGCCGATCCCGCTTGATGTTGACGCTGCAGTTAAAAGCTCCTGCCCGGTCATTTTGTACATCATTTGCGGTTCTTCCGCTGTTTCCTCCGCCTCTGCAGCAGTCTCTTCCTGGGGATCCGTGACAGCGGCTTCAGTGCCTTCCACCGCTTTTTTCCTTTCGAAAAGCGCTTGCTGAATACGTTCGGCTTCTGCCTGGGTAATGGCGACCAAGGAAACTTCCGCTTCCGTTCCTCCGCTTGCCGTTTCGACTTGAAGCTTCACCAGCTTGAATATTTGCTGAATGAGGCCAGCGCTCGTGTTGATCGTTTGAATCCGTTCGATCGGAATATACCTTTTTTTCTTATTGATCAGGCCTTCCTCTATTCGCAATTCATCCTCTTCGATACGGTATGTAAATTTGCTCCACTTAATGATGCTCGTCACGACCAAAGCAATGAAAAACAGCACGGCCGCGGCGATCGCCAGCATTTTGACTGTGTGCGACTGATTTAAAAAAAGCACTACGCCAAATGGAATGATAAAGTTTTTAACGGTCTCAACAAGGCCTTTAATAAAGTTGAGAATGACGGCGGCGGGGTGCATGCGTCTCGGTTCAGACATCATCTTCAGTCACCCTTGCCAGCCTGGAAATGGAGTCCCTGAGCTGATCCGCCTCTTCAACATCCAGAGCGGGAATGGAATGGGTCGTCGCGGCTGTTGAAATTTGCACGGAGGCGAGATTATATTTTCTGAGGATGGGGCCCTGCGATGTATCAACATGCTGGACTCTGACCATCGGAACGATCACGCGGGTCACCACAAAGATGCCGTGCTGAATATCGATTTCGTTCTCATGGACTTCGTAGCGCCATATTCTGTGGCGGATATTCGGAATAATAATAATGATGCCAAATGAAATCACCAGCCAAACGGCTGCTGACAAAATGCCGATCCATACCGGCCATTTAAATATCAACCCTGCGGCAACAAGGCCTGCTGCAGCCAGCATTAAAACGAATGATGTGATACAAGCTGTAATTCTCCAGACTTTTACGCCATCGCGGCTTATTTGATTTTTCGGCTCGCTTCTCAAAACTCGATTCCCCCAATCTAGTTCTATTTACGGTCTTAGGCTGAAAATGTTTCGGATAAAGACTTTCGTTTTTAAAAAAAGGCGAATCCGTAAAAAAGGATCCGCCTTTTGATTATGAATTATATGATTTTTTTTGGCGTCTGTCATTCGAAGAACGCTTTTTATCATAAGATGAACGATTGTTCTTTCCTCTGTAGCCGCCGCCGTCTCTGCGTTTTGATGAACGGGGGTGGTGACTTTTATTTCGCTTCGTTCTGAGCGGAGCCTCTTCCGTCAAACGGACAGGCGTGTTGTCCGGCTCTTTGGTCATCATTTTAATGGCAGCCGCAACAACTGTCACAGAATCATGGTCTTCCAATAATTCCGCTGCAGCCGTCATATAGAAGTTCAGGTTATTTTCCTCGATGATCGTCCGGAGGCGGTCAACCGTCACCTGCTGCTGTCCTTCAATCGCCTCATCTAGAGTCGGTGCTTTCATGCGGTCCATTTTGCGTTTTGTCGTCTGCTCGATGGCGCGGAGCATGTCTTTTTCGCGCGGTGTAATGAAGGTCATCGCCATTCCTGTTTTGCCTGCGCGTCCCGTTCTTCCGATGCGGTGAACATAGCTTTCAGGATCTTGCGGCACATCGAAGTTGTAGACGTGCGTTACCCCTGAAATATCAAGGCCACGCGCCGCAACGTCTGTCGCAACGAGCACTTCAATTGCGCCTTGCTTAAATTTCCGGAGTGCCACCATCCGCTTCGCCTGAGTCAAATCGCCGTGGATTCCTTCAGCTGTATAACCGCGCAGATTAAGCGCTTCTGTCAGTTCATCGACGCGGCGCTTTGTCCGGCCGAATACAATCGCCAGTTCAGGAGACTGGATGTCAAGAAGACGTGTCAGCGTATCAAACTTTTTGCGTTCATGTACTTCAAGGTAGAACTGCTGAATGTTTGATACTGTCATTTCCTTCGCTTTCACTTTCACGTGCTCCGGGTTGGTCATGAAACGTTCTGCAATCCGTTTAATTGGAGCAGGCATTGTTGCAGAAAACAGCAATGTTTGATGCTCAGCGGGCACATTGGAAAGGATGGATTCGATATCTTCGATGAATCCCATGTTCAGCATTTCATCCGCTTCATCAAGCACAACGGTGTTCACTGTTTGAAGACGCATTGTGCGGCGGTTGATATGGTCAAGCAAACGGCCAGGTGTTCCGACGATAATATGAGGATTTTTCTTAAGCGCGCGAATCTGGCGTCCGATATCCTGTCCACCGTAAATCGGCAGCACGCGAGCGCGTTTATCCTGTCCAATTTTATATAGCTCTTCAGAAACTTGAATGGCTAATTCACGAGTAGGTGCGATAACAATGGCTTGAATGTTAGGAGACTCGGGGTTGATTTTCTCAACAAGGGGGATGCCAAATGCAGCCGTTTTTCCTGTTCCCGTTTGCGCTTGTCCGATCACATCTTTATTTGCAAGGCCGAGCGGAATCGTTTGTGCCTGAATCGGTGTTGCCTCTTCAAATCCCATACGCTTGATCGCTTTTGTGAGATCAGAACTTAATTGAAAATCTTGAAACGTTATTGTCAATGTATTCAAACTCCTTCTGCTTACTGTTTCAGTAATCGTGTTTTATCAATAAAAACTGCCCTTTGTGCAAAGGACAGGTCCATACTTATGCAAAGCCCGAATTACTTTACATGTTATATTACCATTCCGTTATACGTTTTTCAACAAGATGAAAATGAGCAGTGTGCTCTCTCGCCGGTTCGGCAGCCATCTATAGACCTCTGGGACAACCGTCCGCGAAACGTCAAGCCCGCCTGTTGACGTCTTTTACACATTGTAACACAGGCTTGTGCGGCTTTCGACAGCATACACTCATTTTTCTCTGCCCGCATCCCCGATTATTTTTTGCAGATTGCCGTTCAATTATTTATTTTTTTATGGATTCAATCGGCGTTTTTTTGAGAAACGCCTCAACGGTTTGAAAGAGGACAGCGGAGTTTTCTTCAAGGCAGACATGGTGCTTGGATTCCGGCAAGAGGCACAGCTCTTTCTCTTCGGAAGGTATGGTTTCATAAAGATAATACGCGCTTGACAGCGGCACGATTGAATCGCATTCCCCCTGAACAATGAGCACAGGGATGCGGAGGTTTTTCAAAGCAGGCTTTGTCATCTTAACGAGCTTGCGAAACTGAAATGCTGAAGACACCGGGGTGCTTGTCAGCTTTTGTTTGTACCTTTTGTAAAGCAGATTATCCTCAAGCTTGCCTTGCAAAGAATCTTTGATCACATTCTTCAAATCCTGGATCAGCTGTCCCGGGCTGATGTACTGGGCAGCCGCGCTCAACAGGACAAGGCGGCTGACCGGATATTTTCCGGCTAAATAGGCGGCAATCATCCCGCCCATTGAAAATCCGATTAAAAATACCGTATCACACGTTTTCAACAAACGGACAAGCTCCACTTCTGCGCAAGCGATCCATTCCTGAAAACAGACGCCTTTTAAAACCGGCATCTCCCCGTGCCCGGGCAGCGTGATCATTTCGACTCGCCAATCGGCCGTTTGTTTTAAATGAGAAGCCAGCGGTTCCAATTCATACGGTGCTCCGGTAAATCCGTGAATGCATAAACATCCTATCATGACCATTCACCCGTTTTCTTTTACTGATGATCACATAAAAAACGACTTTATGATTCAATGTTCCCTTACAAATCTTTTATAACATCCTCAAGACGCATGCCTCTGGACGCTTTGACAAGGATCAGATCCCCTGTATTCGCTTTTTCTTTCAATGTCTTTTTCAAACCGTCTTTGTTTTCCGGGTTGAAATGAAGGACGCGGTGTTCGGGAAAATGTTTAAGCGCCCCTTTTGCAATATATGCACCGAGATCCCCGTACGTAAATAAAAAGTCGATTGAGTCCGGATTGACTGCCTGCCCGATGTCTTCATGAAACGCTTTCTCTCCTTCGCCGAGCTCCAGCATATCGCCGAGAACGAGCATTTTCTTGCCGTATCCCTTCATCTGGTCGACAAGCTCGATCGCCGCTTTCATGGATGTCGGACTTGCATTATAGGCGTCATTAATGATCGCAACGCCGGCCCGTGTCTTTACAAGCTCAAGCCGCATACCGGTCACTTTCAGTTTCGTCAGCCCTTCTGCAATATGAGTCCTGCTGACATTCAGAAGGTCTCCGGTCGCAATCGCAGCTAAAGCGTTTTTCACATTATGCTTTCCGAGCACCGGGATGAAGAACCGGTTTTCGATCCCTCTGACGCGGAATGCCGTGCCCTCTTCCGTCTGCGTCATATCCTCAAGCTGATAGTCGAAAGCCGGATCCTCTCCAAACGTCTTTGTCTCGTAAGGCGGCTGGTTCAGCCTTTCAGCGAGCAGCGGTTCATCTCCGATATAAATGAGTGTGCCCTCTTTTGAAAGCCCATTGACAATTTCGAGCTTTGCCTCTGCAATTCCTTCTCTTGATCCGAGTTCAAGGAGGTGCGATTCGCCGATGTTTGTGATGACGGCGATATCAGGACGCGCCAGACGTGTCAGAAAATCAATTTCCCCTTTGGCGCTCATCCCCATCTCCAAAATGGCGATTTCCGTATCTTCCGGCATCGCCAGAATCGTCAGGGGCAGGCCGATGTGGTTATTATAGTTTCCTTCTGTCTTATGCACTTTATACTCGGTGCCCAACACAGCATGAATCATGTCTTTTGTCGTCGTTTTCCCATTTGAACCGGTCACGCCGACGATTTTCACGTCCAGCTGATGCCTGTATGCCTTCGCAAGCTTCTGCAGCGCTTCCAGCGTATCGTCAACTAAAATGACCGGCTTCCCTTCCGGAGGATTCGGTTCGCTCCGGTTCCACAGCACGGCTGCGACGCCTTCCTGAAAAGCCTGCTCTGCAAAAACGTGACCATTGAACCGCTCGCCTGCAAGCGGAATAAACAGTTGGTCTTTCGCCAGTTTTCTCGAATCGGTTGAGACGCCTTTGACGAGACGCCCTTCAAAAGCTTCATTCGTCAAAACGCCTTCCGACATTTCAGCAATTTCTTTTACCGTTCTCGTTATCATGTATGTCCCTCTCTTTCTCCAGCAAGGAAAAGAGACACTACCACAAATAAGGATAGTGTCTGCAGCTGTATATAAGGGCGAACCGCTTTCCCCCGGATTCGGTCCGCTCCGTCCCGTTAAAATGTATGTTTGATCTGCTGTTTTTCTTCGTGCCGATCGATTGCCAAAGCGACAAGTTTTTCAATCAGTTCAGCATACTCAACCCCTGATTGCTTCCAGAGAAGCGGGAACATGCTGAACGGTGTGAATCCCGGCATCGTATTGACTTCATTGATCAGGACCCTGCCTTCGTTTGTAAGGAAAAAGTCCGCTCTCACAAGGCCTGAGCCGTCAATCGCCTGAAACGCTTTGACCGCCATGCTGCGCATTGTTTCGTATTCGTCCTCTGTCAGGGAAGCCGGAATAATCAAATCAGTGTCGCCGTCTTCATATTTTGCTTTATAGTCATAAAAATCTTTCTTCGGAGCGATTTCCCCCGCGACTGAGCAGACAGGTTCATCATTCCCCAGAACGCCGAGTTCTATTTCGCGTCCGATGACGCCCTCTTCAACGACAATTTTCCGGTCATATTGAAATGCAAGCTCAAAGGCTTGGTCAAGCTCTTCACGGTTTCTGCATTTGCTGATCCCGACGCTTGATCCAAGGTTAGCCGGTTTTACGAAGCACGGATAACCAAGCTCAGCTTCCACTTGATCATAGCTTTCTTCTTTGGAGTGACTCCATGTTTTTTTCACAAATGAAACGTATTTCGCCTGGTCAAGCCCTGCCTGTGCAAACAGATGCTTCATGACCACTTTATCCATGCCCGCAGAGGAAGCTAAGACTCCGTTGCCCACATATGGCACGTTCAATAGTTCAAGCATGCCTTGAATGGTGCCGTCTTCCCCATTCGGTCCGTGCAAAAGCGGGAAAACAACATCAATCGAGTCTTCTTTTACATCAGCTTCGCCCGGAAACATATCGCGGTTCAGCAATGCCGGAGAAAATGTCTGGCCCGTCTGTTCAAACTGAAGCATTTTCACATTTGAAACCGGTTCTGTCAGTTGCGGCCCTCTCACCCACTCGCCTTTTTCTGTTATATAAATCGGGTGTATATCAAATTTTTCAGTATCTAATGCTTTCGTGACGGCCAGCGCGGTTTGCAGAGAAACGTTATGCTCCGCTGATTTTCCGCCGTATACCAATCCTAATCTTGTCTTCAATTCGTACTCCCCCCACTGGATTCATCTTTACTATCTTATCACTTTCCCGGGAAAATGATCTAATTATTTTAATACGGTCTAAAAACAGCATATAAAAAGCATTTGTATGTAAATCCTTTTCATTTTATATTAAAATGGCATTGAAAAGGAGAGGTTGCAATTGAAAAAAATCACAACAGAAGCACAATTTAATGAACTGATCCAATCCGATAAAGAAATCATCGTCAAATTTTATGCTGACTGGTGCCCGGACTGTACACGCATGAACATGTTCATTGGAGACATTCTTGAGGCTTATCAGGAAAATGACTGGTATGAGCTGAATAAAGACGATCTTCCTGAACTTGCCGATAAGTATCAGGTCATGGGCATTCCAAGCCTGTTGATTTTCAAAAACGGCGAAAAAACGGGTCACCTTCACAGTGCAAATGCCAAAACACCTGAAGAAGTGAACGAGTTCCTGGCTGAACATATTAGCTAATTCGTTTAAAGTTCTGATTTTTTGTCTGAACCGCAGGACATGGGAACGCCCATGTCCTTTTTATACAAGACGGGACAGCAGCAATATTTGTTTCATAAAAGTGAGCTTTCATTAATAATTCGACACGAGTATTTCCCGGGAAACGAAAATGTCGAAATTTCGCAAAAAGTTCTTGATTCGTTTTTTATATTCAGGTAGAATGTTTTTTGTTCCTATTTTGCAATTATTTTTTCTAGTTGTGAAGCCCTTGTCGGCTTCTTTTTTTATATGTGTTTTTGGATAATAATTCATATTTTTCGATTTTATTCAATATTATTTTAAGGATGTCTCTTTACATTCGGGGATACTATTTAGTATAATACCCTTAATTGATAATGATTATCAATATCACTAACGGTTGACGAGGTGATCACATGGCCCCTCAATTAAAGAAAGCGGTGGAAATGAGAAAGAAACAACTCATTCAGCGGCTTATCCAGCTTGGCATATATAAAAAAGAAGAGCGCCACCTTTACGAATTGTCTTTAAGCGAACTTGAAAGCGAATACCAATCCAACAAGAAAGGCGGATAATCATGTCAAAACGGAAGATTAAAACCTTTCATCAGCTTGTCGAAGAATATAAGAAAGAAATCGCCAAGAACCCGAAAGAAATGGAAGTCATTTATGACAAGATCGACCGCAGACACGAGAACCGCCTTTTGGCAATGTCTAAAGCAAAACAAACTTAAAAAAGAAGCCGCTCATTTTGAACGGCTTCTTTTTTACTATTCACTGAATGCAATGCCAGCAAGCTTGCCGATTGTCGCATCATCCATCGGCGGATTGTGGAGGCCCGCCCGGACATCGCGATAGAATCTTTGGAGCGGGTTCGTTCTCGCCAGGCTCTTCGCTCCGACGACTCTCATCGCCCTGTCTACGACAGCAATGGCCGTATTCGTTACTGTATGTTTAACCGCTCCAAGCTCACCTGTTAAAAAGGCGCGGCGCTCCGGGTCATCATAAAGCTCTGCGACATGATACATAAAGTGACGGGCTTTCATGAGTTCCAAATCGATTTCGCCGATATGACGCTGAACAGCAGGCACTTCTTTAATCGGACCTTTCAAACTGTTCGGCTGATAGTCTTTTGCAAATTGGACGGCATAATCTCTCGCTGCTTGCGCGATACCTAGATAAACAGCCGGTATATGAAGCAGCCAGCCGTTGACTTTATCCGTTCTTTTACCCGCCAACAGCTCGACAAGCATGGATTCGTCGAGACGGACATCGGTCAGCACCAAATCGTGGCTTCCCGTACCCCTCATCGCCGCCATATCCCACGTTTCTTCTATTGCCAAGCCTTCCGCATCTTTATGGATCAAGAAAACGCCAATCGTTTGCTTCTCTTCAATCCAAGCGGTGACAAGAAAGTAGTCGAGAACCGGAGACATCGTTGTAAATGTTTTACGTCCGTTTACAATCCATCCGCCATTCTTTTTAACCGCATGGGTTCCGGGACGTCCTCCTCTTGTCGGGCTTCCCGTCTGCGCTTCACTTGCAGCTCTGTTGATCAGCGCGCCCTTTAATGCTTCCTGTGAAATCGATGAAAACACATGCCGGTCCCAGCTGTTTCCTTCCGCCAGTTCTCCCATCACGCTCAAGTGCCAGCCGATGCTGAGAGCTGTCGGTCCGTCTCCTTTGGCAAGCCGTTCCTGAAACAAAAGCATATCGTAGAGTGAAATGCCTTCTCCCCCGTATTCTTTTCCGACCGTCAGCGCTGTGTAGCCTGAATCCCGCAGCTTTTGAATATGTTCTGCGGGAAATTGGGCATGTTCGTCATAATACGCTGCTGTTTTCTCAAATTCATCCGCCAGTTTCCCGATTTTACCGAGCCATTCCTGCTGCCTTTCCGTTTTCACAAATATTGAACACACACCGGCATCCTCCTGACCAAATTCCGATAGATTTAATAAGTATTATAGTTCGTTCACGGCTTGTTGTGCAAATGATACCCTTGGCAAAACAAAAAAGCGCACCTTCAGCGAGGTGCGCTTTTGACTAAACGGCTTGACCGCCGCGACGGTCAACCTTCATACCGAGATAAATCAGCATGTAGGTTAAGTAGCCCATCGTGATCGTGAGACCGCCGAAGAAGAAATCGGAAAAAAGCGGTTCTTCATATGCGGCGATTCCGGCCAGCACGACCCAGCTTCCATAAAGATACGCCATAAAGAAGCGGACGCCGTTTTTCAATTTATATAACAGAAACAAACCTGCGAGCGAAAAGAGCCCGAGCGCAAGTCTAAAATAGACAAGATGATCGAAATTAAAGGCAAAAGAAACAAATGAAAATGACAACAGCAATACAATCGGCAATGCCGTAATAAATTTTTTCATGGATGTCTCATCCCCCATTCCCTTATCCTAAAATTATAATTTAGGATAGGAAATTCACACGGTAATTACGACATATTTCACAAAAATGTCATTCCTTTTGTCACACTTTAGACAAAATATTTTATACTTTCATATCGCGTTTACAAAAGGCCCACCACGCCGTTCCGAGAAAAAACACGAGATGGAGAAAGACGATGACGAGTGAAAACAAAGGCGTCATCCCGCTAAAAAGCGGCTTGGCCTCACCGGCGTATTGCGTTAAATCAGTATTAGCGAACAACAAAAATTTACCGAGCGGTTTTTCCAAATAAGACATGATCGTCACAAGCATTTTGGCGCCGTACAACACGACGATCGACACCATGATGCTGAGCGCGCTGCTTTTAAACAATGCAGAGCATAAAAACGCAAAGGAAACCATCATCCATACTTCAAACCACTGCGTACCGATCATTGTCACCGTATTGATAAAGAGCGGCTCCGCTTTTTCGTCGAGCTTCACGCCGAAAAAGAGCAGACCGAACAATAAAGAAAATCCGTAGTAAATGATAAAGAGCCAAATGCTTGCGAGCACGCTCGTCACGTATTTTGAAACAAGAATTTTTTCTCTTCTGACAGGGCGGATCAGCAAAAATTTAATCGTCTTTTTATCATATTCAAAAGATATAATTGAAGCCGCCACCACAATCGAAAGCCCCTGCAAGAGGATATTCAGGTTTGGGGTGAATGAAAAATAGCCGATAAAATGATCCTCTGTCCCGGCGCTCATCAGGATTCTTTTCGTTATGAGCGCGAGGAGAAATTGAAAGACTGCGATCAGCGCCAGCGATACAAATGTTACTTTTCGCTTCAGCAATTTAACATGCTCGTTTTGAATCAGTTTAAACATCAGTATTCCTCTCTTCCGTTCCATTCGTCCGCGCCATATATTCATCCTCGAGAGACTGCTTAAACGGAGCGATCGAATAGACGTCAATCTCATTGGCGACAAGCTGTTGATTTAAAGCAGGAATTTGCGCTTTCGCCACCTTTACGGCGAGGAGACCTTTTTCGGCGCGGGCTTCGTATCCCTGGTCTTTCAGCCACTGAAGCGCTTTGTCATAGGGCTGTACCTCCAGCATCGCCTTTTCCTGCTTTTCATCCGCATCATTGAGGACGACGGTTGATTTGATTTTCCCTTGTTGAAGAATGACGACCCGATCGCACAAATCTTCCACTTCCTTCAGCAAGTGGGTCGCAAACAGGATCGCCGTTCCTTCTTCTTCGGCAAGCTCACGCAAGTGTTCGCGGAAATCTTTCATTCCCGCCGGGTCCAATCCGTTTGTCGGCTCGTCCAAAATCAGCAGCTTCGGCCGGTGAAGAATCGCCTGGGCAATACCGAGGCGCTGTTTCATTCCGAGCGAGTATGTTTTGACCTTGTCTTCTGCGGCATCTTCTAGCCCGACCCTGCTGATCACTTCCGCCAGTCTATCCCGACCGATTCCAGCGTGCATATTTGCATAGTGTTTCAGATTTTCATAGCCTGTCAGATACGGATAAAATTCTGGATTTTCAACGATGGCTCCGACCGACCGGATCGCTTTTTCAAATTGGCGGTCAATCGGAAAGCCGTTTATGACAATTGATCCGCTCTTCATTTTAATTAACCCGGTAATCAATTTGATGAGGGTCGTTTTTCCTGATCCGTTCGGTCCAAGCAGGCCGATGATCTCCCCTTCATCCGCCGTTAAGCGGATATCCTTCAATATCGTTTTGCCGTCTATGATTTTATCAACATTTTCTATATGTAAAACAGGCTGCTTTGTCATAGCCCCCTCCTCTTTCCCAAAAAAATAAACAGTGCCGAAAAGGCACTGTTTGATTATATCATTTTTGAGTTACACGGACACTTCACTATGAGGGGCTTCGATTTTGCCGTGTTTCTTTTCCGTTTCGGTGACGATGACTGCGCATGCTGCATCACCTGTTGTATTGACAGCCGTACGAATCATGTCTAGAAGTCGGTCAATTCCCAATATTAGCGCAATTCCTTCAACTGGAAGGCCAACTGTTTGAAGAACCATGGCGAGCATAATCAGTCCGACACCCGGAACACCCGCTGTTCCAATGCTGGCAAGCACTGCGGTGAGAACAACCATCAACAGCTGTGTCAGTGACAGGTCATTGCCGTACACCTGAGCGATAAAGACCGTCGCTACCCCTTGCATAATCGCCGTGCCATCCATGTTGATCGTAGCTCCAAGCGGCTGAACAAAGCTTGAGATCGGCTCTGGCACTTTCAGCTTTCTTTGAGCGACATCCATCGAAACCGGAAGCGTCGCGTTGCTGCTTGACGTACTGAAGGCAACAAGCATAACCTCTGAAAAATCTTTAAAGAATGTGAGCGGGTTCCGCTTTGCCAAAAACGCAATCGCTGAGCCGTATGTGACGATGGTGTGGATGAACAGCGCCAGAATGACGACGATCATATAAAGCCCCATTGCTTTAATGGCGTCCCAGCCTTGACTTCCGATTGCCCCGGCAATCAAGCCGAACGTACCGTACGGTGCGAACTTCATGACGAGATTGACGAGATACATCATGAGATCGTTACCTTGTTCAACCACTTTGAGAAGAGCGTCCGCTTTTTTGCCGAGCATCGTAATTCCGAGACCGACCAAAATGGAGAAAGCAATGATTTGCAGCATATTTCCTTCAGCCATTGCCTGAACCGGGTTTGTCGGAATGATATTCAAAAGCGTTTCGGCAATGCTTGGCGCTTTCTGTGCTGAATATTCCGCTGCGCTTGTATCATACGTTCCGATGGTTCCCGGTTTGATGACCAACGCTAAAATAAGTCCGATAATAATGGCAATTGCCGTTGTAACTAAAAAGAAAGAAATCGTTTTGGCACCGATTCTGCCCAGTTTCTTTGGATCTCCAAGTCCTGCTACCCCTAAAGTGAGAGAAAAGAAAACAATCGGTACAACGAGCATTTTAATTAAGTTGAGGAAGATCGTGCCGAGCGGCCCGAATAAAAATGTATTAAGCTTGCTAAATAAATCCGGCGAAGTGACGTTCAGTATAATACCGACGACTGCACCGAGTAATAGAGCGATAATAATTTTTGTTGCTAACTTCATATAACATATCTCCCCTTTCCAAAAAAAGCCCATGAGAGATCTCCCATGGGCTTTTACCATTAAAATTGGTTCCACATGACTCTCTTCACGTTGATGAGGTTAGCTGACGGGTTCGGACGAAGAGATGTCCGTCTTTCAGTTCGCACGGGAACAGAAAAATTCACCCCAAATGATCGGGTCCCCCACTCCTACTAAAGGATTAAACGTGTGGCGCTATTTCGTTATATAACAGTTATACCTGAAAATTCGAAATATGTAAACCAAATTTTCTGATTTACAAATATATGCTATTTTCGGGTGCCCGCTGTTCGGCTTTTCTCTTGACTTGTGACATCAAGGATATCAAGCAGGAAAACAAATATCGGAATACCGATAATTAAACCCCAAATCCCTATGAAATGTTCAGAAAAAATCAGCACGATAAACGTGAAGAAAATCGGCAGCTCCGTCTTGGCGGACATCAGTTTCGGATTGAGGAAATAGGCCTCTATCGCATGGACGATCATGATGACCAATACCAGTGATACGATATAAGCGATTCCGCCGATACTGTAGGCGATAATGCTTAACGGAATAAGGGAGAGCACAACGCCTGCGACCGGAACCAGCCCGAGGAAAAACACCATGACAGCAAGGCCGAATAGCTGAGGAAAACCCATAATCGCGAGGGCAATGGTCGTCAATGCGCAATTGATGGAGGCGATAATAAACTGAGCCTCAAGCACCTTTCCGAACGTTCTCGTGAATTTTTTACCAAAGTAAGCAATTTCCTCGTAGAAAATGGCTATTTTGCTCGTCTTAAATTTATCCATTAAGCTCAAGACCTTGTCTTTTTCGATCAATAAGAACATGCTGAGAACCAATGACATAACCACCTGCAGGCCAAACGCGCTAATATCTGTGATATATGTATAGATAAAGTTAAGACCTTTTTCCAAATAGGATGTCAAATTGATATCGCCGAACATACCGGTGATCATATCGAGAAAAGGAATGCTGTCAGGGTGAGAAGCAATATACTTTCCTTGTTTGATCAGCTGCTGAATCTGGGTGACGATCACGGGGTAATAGACCACACCGCCGATCGAAAGCGCGATGGCAAGAGCCGCATACAAACAGGAAATAATCAGTCTCTGGCTGACTTTAATAAAGCGGTTTAAAAAACCGCGGATCACATTTTCCAGACGGTTCATCAAAAACGTAAAGATAAATGTGAGCAATATGAGATTCATCATGCTGCGGAACAGATATAAAACTCCCGCCAATACAACAAAAACTGAAAAACGCCTGACCCCAGGATGCTGAAAAAATTTAATCAACGCTGCCATTCGGTACACTCCCACCAGTACTTTAGTCCTTAACTTTTAGCATTCAAACTTTTATAATTACAATTTGATGCATCATCTGTAAATTATATAACAAAACAGACCGGAAATCTCTTCAGAAGATCAATAATTAATAATATTTTAATATGAGCGCTCGTGCGGCAGCGGCAGGCATCTTCCATAAAAAAGGAGGGGCTGATGTTCAGCCCCTCCAGATTATTGACAAAATCCTTTCAGCGTGACCCTCAACCCTTGCAGTCTAGGAAGGCCGAGCATTGGGGCGGAGCGAATGTTGCAATTCGTGAGCACCGACGCGCAGGCCTGACAACGAATGCGAGGGTTTGTCGACACGCTGAGAGGGACTGTTTGTCAGCCCCTCTCTTCACCGTACATTAACCGCTTCTTCTTTGGCGTCCGCCTTTTTCACCGTTTTCTTGATAGAACTCCTTGTCATGGTTTCGGCTTGTGGCTTCTCCGCCTTTTTGACCGATCTCCTGGTAGAATTCTTTGTCATGGTTTTTGCTTGTGGCTTCTCCGCCCTTTTCACCGATTTCCTGGTAGAATTCTTTGTCATGATTACGGCTTGTGGCTTCTCCGCCTTTTTCACCGATTTCCTGGTAGAATTCTTTGTCATGATTACGGCTTGTGGCTTCCCCGCCTTTTTCGCCGATTTCCTGGTAGAATTCTTTGTCATGATTTTTGCTTGTTGCTTCTCCGCCTTTTTGACCGATCTCTTGGTAGAATTCTTTATCATGGTTTTGGCTTGTTTTTTCTCCGCCTTTTCTGCCTGCTTCTTCCCTGCTCATTTTGTTGTTGTCATTATTGTTTGCCATTTTCGATTCCTCCTTTTGAAGTGTTATGGTTTTTACATTCCACATTTCAAAAAGAGTAAACACAAATAGCACATTCACGAAAGAGTCCGGGAATCATGCAATCATCCGCTGCCTTTTACCGTCCATTCCGGTACCGGAGCCGGCGTATTGTTCTGCAGCGTCTTAGATATCTCGGCAGGCTCTTCAAACAGGGTAATGTTGATGGATTCGAACGTACCTTTCTGATTCGTTCTTTCATATATTGCATCATGATGATCGGCCATAAAGTTCAAATAATCGCGCTTTGATTTCCAAAGCACGAGGACAAGGGCTTCCGGCCCGTTTTCTGTTTCCATCCATCCACCCCACTGTCTGATGAATCCGCTGACGTTTTGCAGCGGAGCCCATTTGGCCTGCGCCTCGCTGAATGCATGAAGCTGTTGTCCGGCTGGTTTGCACCGTATCAGCTTCAGCACATTCCCTTCCGCGAACGGGACGGTTTCCGCATTAGTTTTTTCTATACAAAGGTTAACCGACCTTACATCAGCGCGCGTCCGGTGAATGACGCCTTTCGGAATCAGCAGGGAATCGTTCGCTTTCAGGACTTCTGTGGGACGGTCCTGAAAGTCGATCAACAGCTCTCCTTCCAAAACAATAAACAGCTCATCTGAGCCGGGATGGAAATGCCATACGTATTCGCCCTCCAAAACAGCAATTCGCATACAATGGTCGTTCACTTCCGAAACGGAAAAATTGGCATGCTTTTCTGTGACTTTCTTTGTCAATTCAAGAAGACTCGTTTTGCGATCCATCAGCTTCACTCCTCTTTCATTTGATTTTCTCCCGAACTTATTTTACCATTTGACTTTTGAGCGTTCGCCTTTTAAAGTGTTGGATATTGGTGAAAAAACGGTTTGAACCTATAGAAGAGGTGTACATCATGCAAAATCAAAACGGAAAAGCTTCAGGGCTTTTGCCGCTGTTTTTATTTGTTTGTTTATTCGTTGGATCAGGCTTGATCACAGGCGATTTTTACAGCCTGCCAATCGTGGCCGCGGCGCTTGCGGCATCGGTTGTCTCACTGGCGATGAACCGTAAGGAGAAGCTCAGCCAAAAGACGGAGTGGTTTGCGAAAGGCGCCGGACACCCCGATATTATGATCATGGTGATGATCTTTATTTTGGCCGGCGCGTTTTCATCAGCCGCAAAGGCGATGGGGGCCGTTGAATCAACCGTTAATCTTGCGCTTTCGTTTGTACCGGGGCAGTTTATGGTTGCCGGTTTATTTATCATCGCTGCGTTTATCTCTGTGTCGATGGGCACGTCAACCGGAACGATTGCTGCGCTCGCTCCGATCGCAGCAGGGATCAGCGCCGAAATCGGCGTTCCGGCGGCCTATTCGGTTGCTGCGGTTGTGGGGGGCGCGATGTTCGGTGATAACTTATCATTTATTTCCGATACGACCATTGCCGCTGTCCGCACACAAAAGACGAAAATGTCGGACAAGTTTAAAACGAATTTCCTGATCGTCCTGCCTGCCGCGGTTGCCACGGTCATCCTGCTGATGGTGTTTTCAGCCGGAGGGCATCCTGCCGCACAAGCCGGGACTTACAGCTGGGTGAAGGTGCTGCCGTATCTCGGTGTTCTGATATTCGCTCTTCTCGGATTTAATGTTATGGCCGTTATTTTCGGCGGCATCGTGTTAGCCGGAGTAATCGGTATTTCCGACGGCAGCCTGACGCTTCATACGTATTTAACCGCGATCACCGAAGGCATCGGCGGGATGTCCGAACTGATCATTTTATCGCTTCTGATTGGCGGAATGGCGGAAATGATGAAGCGAAACGGCGGGATCGCATTTCTCCTTCAATTTGTATCGCGGAGAATCCGTTCAAAAAAAGGAGCGGAAGCGGGCATTGCCGGCCTTGTCAGCGCGGCAAACCTGGCGACGGCCAACAATACGATTGCCATTATTACAGCGGGACCGCTGGCAAAAGATTTATCCGACCGGTACGGAATCGACAATAGGAAATCGGCGAGCATCCTCGATATCTTTTCCTGTGTGGTACAAGGATTGATTCCTTACGGCGCGCAAATGCTGTCAGCTGCACAAATCGCGAAAATATCGCCTGTCAGCATTCTTCCTTATTCTTTTTATCCGATTTTGATCGGCGTCTGCGGCATATGCGCGATTATCTTCAGACTGCCTCGCTTTACGGAAAAAGCGTAACTCTATGAAAAAGGCTGCCGTTATCGAAACGGCAGCCTTTTTATCACTCTGTTTCTGCGGCGTCCAGCTCCGCAAGCCTTTCCATGATCCTCCGTTTTTTATACATCATCATTCCTGTTTCGGCAACGCCGTTCACCATTGAACGGTTTGAGATTGCGCCAAAGAGGATGCCTGCGACGGGCACCATTTGAAACAGCTTTTTCCATCCGAAAGAATCGCGGTATGTATAAACAACCTCCCGCCAGCCTTGAATTTGCGAAATCATATTTTCCCGTGAGCCTGACTGTAGATGGTATCGGCTGAGTTCCTGAATGATCGCCCTTTTCCCGACAATATCAGCGGCGCTGAGCTGCAGGCATTTAATAATGAACATACGCTCCGTTTTTTCTTTAGGATCGTAGCCGTAAGACACCGCGATGTCCTGTAATGTCTTCAATGAAAGGCCGAGGATGGCGGGAATATCGACGGCAAGCGTGAATAAGCCGCCGACACCTGTTGTCGCTCCTTGGACAGCCGCGGTATTCGCCCTGTTTTTTCCGAGGTTTTCACACATTTGATCCATCACTTCCAAAGGAGCCCTTTGAATATCTTCGACCGTTTCGATCGTTTCATCCGGCAGCTTTTTTTGAAACTGGCGGATCAGATGTTTTTCGGACGTCAAATATTGGCCGCCGTTTTGAATAAAGCCGCCGATTTCGTCGAGCAAGAGACCGATTTTATCTTGAATGAATGCCGGTGTAAGCTTGTCCAGAACCTTGAACGGCAGCCGCCCGATCCTTTCCCAAAACCACGCTTTCTGCTGCTCTTTTTCCCATTTTTCAATTTTTTTCAGTTCGTTTTCCAAATCTGTTTTATCGTTGCGCACAGAAGGTTCGCCCTCTCAATGTGTTTTTTTATAGTATACAATGATTCACTTTATGAATCCGTGTTTTTTGATCGGCAGCCGGAGGGTAAACCTTTATGTAAAAGGAGGAATGATCAAATGCCATGGTCAATGGAAGACTATCCCGCTTCATTGAAACATTTGGACAAACCGGTAAAAAAGAAAGCCATTGAAATTGCGAATGCAATGGTAGACGAAGGATACGACGAAAGCCGGGCGATTCCGATCGCGACGAGTCAGGCGAAGGAATGGGCGGATAACAGGAGCAAAAGCGAACTCAAATCCTATGCGGAGGAAGCTGATGAAACGGTACGCGGTGACAGCGGTTCGAGCAGCAGGCCGGAGCTTGCGGAAAAGTGCGAGCATGTCATTAAACACGAAAAAGGCTGGGCAGTCAAAGCCGAAGACGCCAAGCGGGCCAGCGAAGTAAAGGATACAAAAGCAGAAGCCGTCGAACGGGCGAAAGAAATAGCCGAAAACAAAGGCACTGCCGTCATCGTCCATAAAAAAGACGGCAGTGTGGAGCGGAAGATCAGGATGAATTAACGGGGCGCTCCGTTTTTGGAGCGTCTTACTTTTTTCCCCGCCAACTCCAATACAGCATCAGCTGCTTTTTGATAGCCGCCGGCATCGCGGAGCGAGCGGCCGATTTTGGCGGCGCCGTCTTTATAGGAGCGGTTTTCAAGCATATCTTCAATCGTTTTTTGTAAAACAGCCGGAGAAAGTTCATTTTTATCAAGCTTGATCCCGGCCCCTGTCCGTTCCACCTGAGCTGCGACGAAAAACTGGTCAGCACCCATCGGAATGACGATGAGCGGCGTATCAAAATACAGGCCTTCATTTGTACTGTTCATGCCGCCGTGGGTGACAAATACATCGGCTTTTTTCAAAACCTCCAATTGCGGGATATACGGCCTCACGATAAAATGATCCGGTATGGTGCCGAGATCCGCGGGGTCCGTTGATTTCCCAACAGCCATAACCACCTTGCCGTCAAAGTCTTTCAACGCTTCGATACACATATGATACAGCTCTTTTTGCTGATTAAAGATCGTGCCCATCGAGATCACGATGACGGTTTCCCCCTCCAGCTCAGTGAACGGGAAGCTGCCTGGATCCTGTCTGCTCGTAATCGACGGCCCGACAAACAAATAGTCATTTCCAAATTGCTCGGCATGAGGCTGAAACTCCCTGGAGGTAAAGACAATCGTAATGTCCCCCGGACAGGAGAATACGCCAAACGGCTTGTCGAGACTGACGGGGTACCGCTCACTTAATTCGCCAAGGGATTGCTTCAATTTTTCAAAATACGGCGAGCTTTCAAGGTCGCCTTGCAGGGTAAACGTTTTTGCGAACGTCTCGTCCATTGCAAATGTCGTACATAACGAAACGCTCGGCAGCCCAAGCATTTCAGCAATGATTTTCCCCGCCAAAAAGTGATGGTCATATATCACATAATCATAAGACTCGTCCCTGACTTCCTGGCAGATGAGCTGAACGATCTCATCGACTTTACCTGACATATTGTATACCAACTCGGCAAAGTCCATCTTTTCTCTTTCTTTCCCGGGTGATAAAGCCTCTCTGAAATCCGGGTATAAACGGACTTCCGCCCCTGTTTTTTTAATTTTTTCAGCGTATTCCTCAACTGCATAATAGACGATGCTTTCTCCTCGTCTTTGCAGCTCCTTTGTGACGCCAAGAGAGGGATTGATGTGCCCCTCCCCCGGGAAATTGATCATCAGTACATGTCCCATCACAGCTCTTCCTTTCTCATACGAAAATTTATATAAGGAAATTTACTACAAAAAGACAAATGAAGTAAAGAAATTTAATTAAGTTAATAATACATAAACATAACTATATAACCATTTGTCTGTTTCTGCATATCTTTCCTTTAAATTTTTTTGCCATTCAAATGAGCGTATATTATTAGAGAAAACAGGCTCTTTATTACTTGACAGCCCCAATCAGAAGACGATTTTCCTTTTTTTAAAAGCAAATTAAAACACGGCCGATCGAGGCACAATACATCATAAGAAACAACCTACGGAGGTTTTGCCATGGATACGAAAGCAACCAGGATCGAAAAGGATTTTCTAGGCGAAAAAGAAGTTCCGGCTGACGCCTATTACGGCGTACAAACCATGAGGGCCGTGGAGAACTTTCCGATTACAGGCTACCGGATTGATGAAGAGCTGATTAAAGCTTTGGCAATGGTCAAAAAAGCGGCGGCTCTCGCCAATATGGATATTAAACGTTTATATAAAGAGCTCGGCGAAGTCATTGTAAAAGCGGCCGGCGAAATAGCGGAAGGGCTCTGGCACGATCATTTTATTGTCGACCCCATTCAAGGCGGCGCCGGCACTTCAATGAATATGAATACAAATGAAGTTATCGCAAACAGAGGTTTGGAGCTTTTAGGAAAAGAAAAAGGTGATTACTTCCATTTAAGCCCGAACACACATGTCAATATGGCCCAATCAACGAATGATGTGTTTCCGACAGCCATTCATCTGGCCACATTGAATCACTTAAGACAGCTTATATCGACGATGGAACATATGCTGGATGCCTTCCGCCAAAAAGCGGAGGAGTTCGATTCCGTTATCAAAATGGGCCGCACTCATCTTCAGGATGCCGTTCCGATCAGGCTCGGTCAGGAATTCGAAGCCTATTCCCGGGTCATCGAACGCGATATTCAGCGGATCAGGCAGTCGCAGCATCATCTCTATGAAGTCAATATGGGGGCCACCGCTGTCGGCACAGGTTTAAACGCTGATCCGAGATATATTCAAAGCGTTGTCGAACACCTTTCAGATATCAGCGGCTATCAGCTGAAAGGCGCAGACCATCTTGTCGATGCCACACAAAATACGGATGCCTACACAGAAGTATCGGCTGCTTTGAAAGTCGGCATGATGAACATGTCCAAAATCGCCAACGATTTGCGTTTAATGGCGTCAGGCCCGAGGGCAGGGCTTGCCGAGATCCGGCTGCCGCCCCGCCAGCCCGGCTCCTCCATCATGCCCGGCAAGGTGAATCCGGTGATGCCTGAACTGATGAACCAGATCGCATTTCAGGTGATCGGCAACGATCATACCATCTGCCTTGCATCAGAGGCGGGGCAGCTTGAGTTAAACGTGATGGAGCCCGTACTCGTCTTTAATTTGCTGCAGTCGATTAAAATCATGAACAACGGATTTCGCGTATTTACCGATTACTGCATCACCGGGATTGAAGCGAATGAGATCAGGCTGAAGGAATTCGTTGAAAAAAGCGTAGGAACGATTACGGCCGTCAATCCGCACCTCGGCTATGAGGCTGCCGCACGAATTGCAAAAGAAGCGATCGCCACAGGACGGTCAGTGCGCGAGCTGTGTTTGCTCCATGATGTTTTGACAGAGGAAGAATTGGATCTCATTCTGGATCCGTATGAAATGACGCATCCGGGCATCGCAGGTGCTTCGCTTCTCGAGGAATAGCCAGCCGTCTTTCTCAATATGCTTTCAAGCGTTTATAGACGCCCGAGACGGGCTAAACATGTAATATAAATCAATTGAAAGAGGTGGAAAGACAATGTTAGGATTTCTCGTTTCTTTAATCGTAGCGATTGTCATCGGTTTAATAGGAGGCGCAATCGGAGGCCACGGTGCACCAGGAGGTATTATCGGCTCCATGGTTGTCGGCTTTATCGGAGCCTGGATCGGCCACGGGCTGCTTGGAACGTGGGGGCCTGATATTGCGGGATTCGCCATCTTTCCGGCGATAATCGGAGCCGCAATTCTCGTCTTCATTTTAAACCTAATCTTCCGCGGGAGAATGGGTTCTCAGGCATAATATCCGGCCAGCATCGCCCAAAAGCGGTGCTGGTTTTTTGTTTGGGCGAAACCGTTCGCGCATATACTATAACATCTTATGGTTGACAATTGATCATCGCGGGCATATGATGATGATATAATTTTTGCACTAAGGAAACTTTTATGTACAAGGAAAAACAACTGAGAATCTAGGTGAATCAAATGGTCAGTCACGATTTGTCCAAACACTCGCAAATATCAAAAGAAGCTCAAGATGCACTGGACGGAAAAAGCAAAGGCTTCAAAAGGCTGCTCCCTTTTTTGGGTCCGGCGTTTATCGCGGCTATAGCTTATATTGATCCCGGCAATTTCGCCACAAATATCGCGGCTGGTTCGAAATACGGCTACTTGCTTTTATGGGTGATTCTTTTTTCAAATATTATGGCTTTGCTGATTCAGTCGCTGTCTGCCAAGCTCGGAATTGCAACGGGTAAAAATCTGCCCGAAGTCGCCCGGGAAGAATTCCCTAAACCGGTCTCCATCGGCTTGTGGATTCAAGGAGAGCTTGTCGTGATCGCGACCGACTTGGCTGAATTTATCGGAGCTGCTCTCGGTCTCTACTTGCTGTTCGGCATACCGATGCTTGAAGCATCGATTATTGCAGCCGCCGGATCTTTCGCGATTTTGGAACTGCAAAGGCGCGGCGTCAGGCCGCTAGAAGCGGCGATAACAGGAATGCTGTTCATCGTCGTGATCGCTTTTGCCTTTCAAACCTTTTTTGCAAAACCTGATATCGGTTCGGTTTTGGAGGGCATGTTTGTTCCCCGCTTCGATGGTGCAGACAGCATCCTGCTGGCGGCGGGAATCTTGGGAGCGACCGTGATGCCGCACGCCATCTATCTCCATTCCGCTCTCACCCAGCGGAGAGTGATCGGAAAAACGGAAGCGGAAAAGAAGAAGATATTCCGGTTTGAGTTCATCGACATTTTAATCGCCATGCTGATTGCCGGAGCAATCAATGCGAGCATGCTGATCGTCGCCGCTGCACTGTTTTATAAGAACGGCATTTTTGTCGAAGACCTTGATGTGGCCTTCAGCCACTTCAGCAGCATGGTCAGTCCGCTTTCCGCCGTACTGTTCGGCGTCGGCCTGTTAATCGCCGGTTTATCAAGTTCGTCTGTCGGAACGCTTTCAGGAGATATTATCATGCAGGGCTTCATTAATTTCAGGATTCCGCTTTATTTAAGACGGTTCATTACGATGTTGCCGCCTATCGCTATTATTGCTTCAGGGGTAAATCCGACAACCGCTCTTGTCTTGAGCCAGGTCGTCCTGTCATTCGGGATCGCCTTTGCCCTTATCCCGCTTATCTTATTTACGAGCAATAAACGCATTATGGGGAGCCTGAAAAATGCGAAGTGGATAACAGCCGTCTCCTGGCTGATCGCCGCCTTAATCGTCGCCCTTAATATTTTCTTGATTTACGATACATTTTCTGGTTAAAGCCGACCTTGGTCGGCTTTTTTATATTATACTGAAGAAAAGGGGGATTCTGGATGTTTAAATTAATGGTGCGTGATGATCTTTATTTAAAAATGCTCGAACCAAAAGATGCCAAAGCAGTTTATATGCAGATCCAGCAGTCTAAAGATGTGTTGCGGAAATGGCTGTTTTGGGTGGACGGCACAAAGCAGCTGGAGGATACCGAAGCTTTTATCGAAGAATGCATGAAACAGGCCGCTGCGAACAACGGGTTTCAAGCGGGAATATGGCATCAAGGCCATTTTGCCGGAATCATCGGACTCCATTATATCAATTGGATCAACCGTACGACTTCGATCGGCTATTGGCTGGGGGAGCCTTTTCAAGGAAAAGGGCTGATGACTGATGCCTGCCGGGCGCTGATCGACACGCTTTTCAGCGAATACGATTTAAACAGAATTGAAATTAGAGCCGCTGTTCAAAACGTAAAAAGCCAGGCTATTCCGGAAAGGCTCGGCTTCACGAAAGAAGGCTGCCTCAGGCAATGCGAGTGGCTCCACGACCACTTCGCCGACCATTTCGTATACGGGCTCCTGAAGGAGGAATACCTCGCCCGCAGCAAATGAGTCCGGGATTTGTCACACGCATTTTATACTGCAATCTGGTATGATAGATAAAAAAATATGGAGTTTTGATTATGAAAGTATTTATACTGTTTTACCTATGGATTGTCCCGCTCGTCATCGGGCTGATATTTTTCCGGGTGACCCAGCGGACAAGCTTTAAAAAAAGGTTTTATCCAGGCTATATCATGATCGGTCTTGCTGCGGCTGTATTTGCCGTCTGTTACCTGATCGGACAGCCTTACCTCGGGAATTTCTTCGGCGGCACAATGCTGTTCGGCACCCTGCTGCCGTTCATGGCTGCCGCCATGAAGAAAAAGAAATAACGAATACCAAAAACCCCGGCTTTCCCAAAACATGCCGGGGTTTTTGATTACTTATTTTCTCTGTTTGCACCAAAACCCGCTGATTCACAAATCGGTTTTCAGACTACTGGGCTTTATTTGTTCACTAGATCAACGTCGATCACCTGATAGAAAGCGTTTTCAGTATCAGCCACATCCCAAACGGCCAATATCACATGATACCCGGAGCGGTCTTCTGGAATGTAAATTTGGTGAGATAAATGGCGGGATGCAGGGGAACCATCATGCGGAACGGTTCCAATCCGTTCGAAATCTGCACGCTTTAGCGGTTTGTCAGGATCCCAGCCTTTTTTGGTGATATAGTAGTGCCATTGGCTGGTGTTGTGGGGGGCGGTATATGTCCAGGTAAAGGTGTGTTCCCCGCCGGTCATGATATGTTTAAACCAGCGATTTTCCGACTGCTGATCAAGAATCCCGCCGAACAGTCCGCCCGCGGATGCTATTTGTCCGTCTGCCGGGCCGTCATGCGGAAACCCTTTTTTCGCTTCCAGGCTTTGCGGCTCATACATCACGCTTCCGCAGTTCAGATTGAGAAGTCCGTAAGCCTCACTGCACAGAGCCGCTCTGCTCCCTGGTTTTTCGACAAAACCATGAGCGAAGGCGTGCTGAGGAATGATTGACATCAACAGCAATCCGGCTGATAGTATGAAAGCTGTACTGAAGGTACTTTTCTTAAAATAATCCACGTTTCAATCCCCTCTCTTTTTATCGTGTTGAGACGGGTTTTGATGCAAAAAGAAAAAACGCGGATATTCCAATACTATCCATCAAATTTTAACATCTGAACATGATAAAGCCAAGGGACGATCTCCCTTGGCATCATACTAAAAAATCCTTTTTAAACTTTTTTTCAGCGGCGGCAAGTCGAGCTCTTTTTTCTCAACCAGTTTTTTGATCATATATTTGCTGTAGTTGACAGCTTGTGTATAAGATATTTTTCCCGGAAGCGGCGGTTCATCTGCTATTGCCACATCGATAATCGACGGCTTTTGTGATTGAAAGGCATTTTTCAAAGCCGGAATGAGCTCTTCGTGCTTTGTCACGCTGAAGCCCTTCCCGCCGCAGGCCTCGGCAAACTTGGCATAATCGACGTTTTCAAGCGCTGTTGCATAATTAACATGCCCTTTTTCCTGCTGTTCATATTGAATCATTCCCAAGTTCTGATTATTTAAAATCACGACAACAATGGGCAGGTCATATTTGACAGCAGTCGGAAAATCGTGCATGGACATGCTGAAGCCGCCGTCTCCGCACACGGCTACAGCTTGGCGCTCCGGATTGGAAAGCTTTGCGGAAATCGCGCCTGGAAGACCGCATCCCATCGTGCCAAGCCAGCTTGAAATCAGAAAATCCTGATTGGTCATATTAAAATGGCGCGCCGTCCAAACCGTCACATTTCCGACGTCAACAGACAGGACCGCATCATCGGCGACTGCGTCCTCAAGCCTTGCAATCACCTGCTGAGGCTTGAGCGGTTCTGTCGCCACCTGTTCGTCTTTTTCAATTTCATAACGCCACTTCCTCATATGTTGTATACAGCTTTCCAAAAATGCGCGGTTCGATTTCCGTTCAATGGTTTTCGTCAGTTCCATAAGCCCTTTTTTCGCATCGCAGACAAGGCCGGCGGTGACAGGATACCGTTTGCCGATTTTCGCCGGGTTGTTATCAAGCTGAATAGCCGGCGCATCTTCCGGAAGATAATCGCGGTACGGAAAAGAAGTCCCCAGCATGATCAACAGATCGCTTTCCTCCATCGCTTCATATGCGGGTTTTGTACCGATGTGTCCGAGATTCCCGAGCATGTGCGGGTGCCGATCGGGTACGACTCCTTTCCCGGGGAGCGTAACGATGATCGGTGCGGCCGCTTTATCGGCAAACTCGAGCAGCTCATCTCTTGCCGATTTCATTCCCTTTCCGGCTAAAATCACCGGCTTTTTCGCATGATTAATCAATTGTGCACACTGCATCAGCTGGCTTTGCTTCGGTTGAAGATCGCCTTCAATATAAAGCGCAGACGTATAAACCGGCTTCCGCTTAATCTTTTCCGCAAACAGATCATCGGATACGCTCAGTACGGCGACCCCTTTTTGGCTGTAGGCGGTACGGATCGCCTGATTTAAAAGGTCAGGCAGGGCTTCGGCCGAATGAACCTGCTGATTAAAGACAGCCACATCCTCAAACATTCGTTCAAGACCGATCTCCTGAAAGTAATCTCTTCCGATTTCATTCGAAGACACCTGCCCTGTAATCGCCAGCACAGGCGCCCCGTCAGCTTTCGCGTCATACAATCCGTTCAGCAGATGAACGGCACCCGGGCCCGCTATCGAAAGGCAGACGCCGATTTTGCCTGTCAGCTTCGCATCAGCTGCGGCAGCGAGAGCAGCGGTTTCTTCATGGCGCACTTGAATGAAGCGGAGGCTGTTTTCTTCATGCCGCAATTCATCGATAAATTCGTTGACGCTGTCCCCCGGCATGCCGTAAACATGATCAATATTCCATTCCTTCAGCAGTTCTGCAGCTACTTTTCCTGCGGTTTTGTTTGCCATATCACGTCCTCCTTTGTTTCTTCCATACCACTTTTTCGCTGCCGGGAAACGTGATCCGGCATGCTGACGAAAGTGAAGGAAACCACGACAGCGGCTGTTTCATGCTTTGTGTTCCCAGCCGTACTCATCTCGCATAAAGATCTCTCCGCCACACTGCTGAACTTGAAGCCATGCCCGGTAAATCCGGCGGCACCTATCCTAAGCACCACTCCATGTATACATGATCAAATCTACTAAAAGGCTGCCACTCATTTTGATATGCCCCAGCGAAGTTAGACAATAAAATGTCATGAAGCGGTTAGACTGGCATGAGTCCGGAATTGTATGGCACTCATGCCTTTTCATTTGGTCTTCATCCTTTAGAGCAATTGCGGCGCAGTTCATTCACACAAGTGTTGAAACTTTTTTTAATATTTAAATTGTTATAATTTAGGTTCAGAGTTATAATTTAACAGAAATAAACCGAATTTGCATAGCATCGATGAAAGTTAAGATTGTTAAATCCTTCGTCAAACACAGGGGTGGTCGTGGCGGCAACTATTATAATCTGCTTTTATAAAATTTTTAGCATTTGATACTGGATTGTTTATCCAATCATCCTGATCTGATGGGTCAGCAGTGCTCGTACGTATGTGAATCCACCTGTCATGCGGCATTGTATAAAGGTTACTCCATTTTAGAAGGACAAGCTGGTCTATTCTATTAATGCAGATACCACGACAATTTCAATCCGCTTGTTAAGTCTCCTCGGCACGTTAGGTATTCATAATGCTGCAGATTATCAGTTTCAAGTGTTGTGGAAGCCATCTGTCTTCGAGATTCGGTTGTTGCGGTCTGAAGGTAATTTCACTGAAACTATAGTCGAAACACTCAAATCTTCTTATCTTATTAACCGTATACTTCATAGTCTAAGTTTCGGGTGAAAAGGAGAGACGCGGATCGTCAAGGTAAAGTCCCTCTCTTTTATCAAAAGAATTTAGAATTGGAGGCATTTACATGTTATCAGAAATAGAAAAGGGGCTTGAGGGCCTGCGTGTAAAACTTGATCGTATTGATGAACAACTGTTGGATACATTGAAAGAACGTTTAGAATGCTGCATTAAGATTGGATTATACAAACGCGAGTATAATATTCCGATGATGCAGCCGCACCGAATTAACTTTGTCCAGGAACGGGCAGCTCGATACGCTGACGAGAATGGTTTAAGTCAAGAGTTTTTGCGTAACCTTTATGAGCTCATTATTTCTGAAACGTGCAGGGTTGAGGATATCGTAATTGACCATTCAGAAAATCGGAGACAGGACATTTCTTCAAGCCTGGCCGGTCAAAAAAGAAAAAGGGAGGAATTGTTTAATGGGGGCAGGGATACAAACACTTCTAATTGACAACTATGATTCATTTACTTACAACCTGTATCAATTGATCGGCGAAGTAAATGGCCGACCGCCAATAGTTGTCCGTAATGATGTGGACTGGTCACAAGTGCCGATTGATGAGATTGACAACATCGTGATCTCCCCAGGCCCCGGTCGACCGGAACGGGTTGAGGACTTTGGTATTAATGCAACTATTATTCAAGAAGCTAAGCTGCCAGTCCTCGGAGTCTGTCTTGGACATCAAGGCATAGCTCATTTGTTTGGCGGGAAGGTGAACCATGCTTCTGAGCCTATGCATGGACGAACATCAGTCATTCACCATTCAGGGGTTGATATCTTTGACGGGCTTCCTCCTGAGTTCTCTGTCGTACGCTATCACTCCCTTGTCGTTACTGATCTGGGTGATGATGTGGAAGCGATTGCGTGGACAAAAGATGAGTTGATTATGGGGCTTCGACACCGCAATCTGCCGATTTGGGGTGTGCAATTCCACCCCGAGTCAATCTGCAGTCATTATGGGCACGAGTTGCTTGCCAACTTTAGAGACCTGACTCCGAAGCGCACTGAACGATCCAGACCGTCTCCCAAATTAAAGGAGCCTTCCCATTCTAAAAGCGATTTCTACCGGATCCATTTTCGAAAATTATCGGGATTTCCAGACGCTCAGTTAAGTTACCAGACACTATTTGCTGATGCACCTCATGGATTCTGGCTTGACAGCAGCAGTGTCATCGAAGGCTTGTCACGATTTTCCTATCTTGGCGATGGTGCGGGAGAGAATGCTGAATATTTGACCTATAGAGTAGCAGAGGGTGTTGTAAAAGTACAACGTTCGGGTCAAGAGACGGAGTTCATTCAACAGTCATTTTATGATTATCTTGATGAGCAAATCTGCCGTCGGGCAACATCTACTCCGGAAGGCCTTCCCTTTGACTTCAATCTCGGCTATGTGGGCTACATTGGCTATGAGCTAAAAGCTGAAACTTGCGGGAGCAGCCGGTATCAATCTGAGATTCCTGATGCAGCCCTGCTTTTCGTTGACCGCATGCTTGTTTTTGATCATCTTGAACAGGAAGCCTATCTGTTGTGTCTTTCGACTGGGGATGAGGATAAGCAAGCACTCAACTGGCTAAATACGGCAGAGCGAATCTTGAATGACATTCCTGCTGCAGCAAACGATTCGGACAAGGATTCAGTCCTTACATCCGTGCCAGACCACAATATCCCAATCGAGTTTCGGCATAACCGGCCTTCTTATCTTCAACTGATCAACAATTGCTTAGAAGAAATCCGTAATGGTGAATCCTATGAGATATGTTTGACTAATTCCGCAACTGTTTATACCCCTATAGATCCTTGGATTACGTATACGCATCTGAGAAGAATCAGTCCGGTTCCCTATGGGGCATTTTTAAACTTTGCGGATGCAGCAGTACTAAGTGCCTCTCCGGAACGGTTCCTCTCAATCGGTGCTGATCGTATCGTTGAGTCCAAACCGATCAAGGGTACCCGGATGAGAGGCAGGACTTCTGCTGAAGATCACCAATTACGAAATGAGTTGCTAAGTGATGAAAAAGATCTCGCAGAGAACTTAATGATCGTTGACTTAGTCAGAAATGACCTTAACACTGTTTGTGAAATAGGATCTGTTCATGTACCTAAGCTTTTCGATGTAGAAACATATGCACCAGTTCACCAGTTGATCTCGACGATTCGCGGCACTATACGTCCGGACAAATCAACGGTTGATTGCGTCCGCGCTGCTTTTCCAGGCGGTTCGATGACCGGTGCTCCGAAAATTCGGACGATGGAAATCATAGACCGACTCGAGAAGGGCCCCCGCGGTGTCTACTCGGGCAGCCTCGGCTGGTTTGGACTGAGTGGAGCTGCGGATCTTAGTATTGTTATCCGCACAGTTGTTGTGACCGATGACAAGGCGACTTTTGGTGTCGGAGGAGCGATCGTAGCATTGTCAGATCCAGAAGAGGAATTCAAAGAAACTCAGGTTAAAGCGCGAGCTATGGTCTCAGCTATCGCAGCAGCGGAAGTCTCTGCAGTGGGAGGTTCAAGATGAGTCAGGAAATAAGGCAGTGTGTGATTGCGGGAGGAGCCGGCGGCGTTGGCGGGATGTTTGCAGACCTTCTTGAAGAATCGGGTGTTGAAGTATGTATTATCGATATGAATCCTCCTTCTGTTCGTCGACAATTCATGAAATGTGACATCACTGTTCCGACTCCACAGGCCAAAGATAAGATCCAAAAGGCCGACATGGTGATGCTCGCTTTACCAGAGACCGCGGCTCTTCAAGCAGTAAAAGTTGTCGGGACGTTAATGAAGCCTGATTCTCTCTTGGCGCACACTCTTTCTGTACAATCACCCATATTTAACAAAATACACGCTTTGGGTTTGCCTTTCGAAAGCATAGGTCTTAACCCTATGTTTGCTCCCAGCCTTAGTATCGTGGGTAGACCGGTAGCTGTCATCGTTCAAAACGATGGGCCTAAAGGAAGTCATTTGATTCAGATGATTTTAGATTGGAAAGGTCGTCCGGTGCTATTAGAAGCTGAGGAGCATGATCAATTGGCCGCGGCTTTGCAAGCACTCACTCATGCAGCGATACTCACCTTTGGATTGGCGCTCGCAGAATTAGATGTTGACATTGCAAAACTTGGTTCTCTTGCACCCCCTCCGCATGCAACTATGCTTGCGCTACTGGCACGGATTAGTTCTGGAACACCGGATGTGTATTGGGACGTCCAATCCGTGAACCACCAAGCAATGACGGCTCGTGCTGCACTGGCTGAAGCAGTTGCATCGTTGAATGAATCGGTGAGGGATCAGTCCGTATTCACCGAACTGATGCGTAAATCCCGAGAGGTATTTGGATCTGAAATAGCCCATTACCAAGATCTCTGTACTAGTATCTTTGAAGGGCCAATCGCACCAAAGGAGGGAAAGCACAGCCAAACCAATCCCCCGGTTAATTGAATTTTATAAACAACTGATTCCTTTGAACAGCTTTCCGGGATAAATAGAAGTATGAAAATATCGTGTAGATTCGCGACTTTTCCACTGACAAGTTCGCTAGTTTTGTGATATTTGGTCACATTAAAACAGCCTGCCGTTTCCGGCAGGCTGTTTGATGATTATTGATCAAGCTTCAGCTTCTTCAGCTGTTCGGCGAGCGCGTTGTTGATTGGCTCATCTTTGTTTTGCTTTTTCATGTAGGAGTGTACATCGCGTTTTGATGCTTTTGAATTTTTGTCTTTTGCCCTGCGCTTTTCGAAAACGGAGAGTTTTTCTCTGTGGCCGCAGACGCAGGCGAATGTCTGGCCTTCTCCGTGTCCTCGCAGTTCCATGCGCTTATGGCAGTTCGGGCAGCGGGCGTTCGTCTGTTTGGCGACTGTTTTGCGGTGGCCGCACTCCCTGTCCTGGCAGACGAGCATTGTGCCGCGTTTGCCGTTTACTTTCAGCATCAGTTTTCCGCAGTCAGGGCAATGAGTCCCTGTGATATTGTCATGCTTAAACGTTTGATTGCTGCTTTTGATTTCTCTGATCGTCTGCTTTGCGTACTCCTTCATTTCTTTGATAAAGGCGGAGGATTTCAGTTTTCCTTTCGCAATGCCTGACAGCTTCTGCTCCCATTCAGCGGTGAGGGCAGGAGATTTTAAATCTGACGGAACAAGCTCAAGGAGCTGTTTTCCTTTTGAGGTGATATAGATATCTTTTCCTTTTTTCTCGATCAGGAACGTGTTGAACAGCTTTTCGATAATGTCGGCGCGTGTTGCCACCGTCCCGAGTCCGCCCGTCTCTCCGAGAGTTTTCACAAGGTTTTTTTCTTCTCCCTGCATAAATGCGGCCGGATTTTCCATCGCAGACAGTAATGTTCCTTCATTAAACCGCGCCGGCGGTTTTGTTTCACCCTTCGTCTCTGTCAAAGACCGGACGGACAGCGTGTCGCCTTTTGCGAGTTTAGGAAGGGTTTGATCCTTTTCTTCCTCGTCATCATCTTCGTCTGCGAAATCGTACACCGCTTTCCAGCCTTGCGACTGAACGGTTTTCCCTTTTGCCGTAAAGGTTTCTCCGCCGATTTCGGCAAACACTTTAGTTTCTTCATATTCAAACGGCGGCATTAAAACGGCGAGGAAGCGCTTCGCGATCAAATCGTAAAGCTTTCTTTCCTTTTCGCTTAACGCGCCGAGCGCAAGCGGCTCTTCCGTCGGAATAATCGCGTGGTGATCGGATACTTTCGCATCGTTAACAAAGCTTTTATTGGCTTTAACGCCATGCTTTAAGATCCGGGTCACATGCTGAGCATAAGGCTTCACCTGCATGCCTTCCAAACGGTCTTTCAGCGTAGGGACGATGTCATTAGAAAGAAATCTTGAGTCCGTCCGCGGATAGGTGACGAGCTTATGCTGCTCATAGAGCTTCTGCAAAACGGACAGCGTTTCTTTTGCGGAAAATCCGTAGCGTTTATGGGCGTCCCTCTGCAGCTCGGTCAGATCATAAAGTCCGGGGGCAAAGCTTTTTTTCGCCGTTTTTTTCAAGTCGACGATAGCGGCCGGTTTGCCTTGCAGCGCTCCTGCAAGCTGTGACGTCACAGACGCGTTGAAAGTGCGGGTCTGCTTCGTCTTCTTGTCCTGCCACGTCAGCGTCATACCGTCAACCGCTGCACGCAAGCCGAAATAAGGGACGGGTTTAAAGTTCTTGATATCTTCCTCTCTTTTCGCGATCATCGCCAATGTCGGCGTCTGTACGCGTCCGCAGGAAAGCTGGGCGTTGAATTTCGTAGTCAGCGCCCTCGTCGCGTTGATGCCGACGATCCAATCGGCTTCAGCTCGAGCCACGGCTGAATGGTAAAGGTTTTCAAAGTCTTTGCCGTTCTTTAAGTTTTTAAATCCGTCTTTAATCGCTTTGTCTGTGACCGATGAAATCCACAGGCGCTTCAATGGCTTCGTAATCTTTGCTTTTTCGATAATCCAGCGGGCGACAAGCTCGCCTTCCCGGCCGGCATCGGTTGCTATGACGATGTCTTTGACGTCTTTTCTGATCAGCTGCGATTTAACCGCCTGAAACTGCTTTCCGGTCTTTTTAATGACGACGAGCTTTAAAGGCTCGGGGATGATTGGCAGATCTTCAAGCCGCCAAGACTGGAATTCCTTTCCGTATCCTTCAGGGTCCGCCAATGTGACCAGATGGCCGAGCGCCCATGTCACGATATAGCGGTCGCCTTCAAGATATCCGTTTCCTTTTTTATGACACTTCAGCACGCGGGCCAAGTCACGGCCGACTGAAGGTTTTTCTGCTAAAACGACTGTTTTAGACAAGTCCATCACATCACTTTCTTGTTCATGCATCCTTTTATTATAACAGATGATACAGATGCAGCTCTAATGTTCATGATTCCTTTATTTCAATTTCAGAAAAAATGACGTGTGTCACGGTTTGGGCATATGGTGATGTTTCATTGATAAACGCTTCGATCTGCGCCAGGCTCTCTGCATTGATTTTCAGCATATAGCAGGCGGCTCCCGCGATCCGGTAGCAGAATTCAATATTCGGGAGGCGTTCGATATATGCTTTAAACCTTTCGTATTCCCCGTTTTTCACCGTTGCTTCAATGATGCAGGATACGGGAAGGCCGACCTTTTGGTAATCGATGTCCAGCGTATATTTTTTAATGACGCCGAACGATTCGAGCCGCCTGACCCTTTCGGTCACAGACGGCGCGGAAAGGCTGATCTTCCTGCCCAGCTCCCGCATCGATAAACGGCTGTCTTTCTTTAATTCGGCTATGATTTTAAAATCGAGGTCATCAATTTTCATATGTAACTTTATTCCCTTCATTCTATTTCATCATTTTAATATTATCATGAAAATTCTTTCGTTCGAAATTCATTTTTCACTTCTGCTTATATATGATTATGAAGAGGTGATCATCATATGACAAGAATCAATTTTTCAGACAGAGGAGAGACGCCGTTTCAGCGGCTGCTCGGACACTCCGAAAGCCTGATGTCAAACTGGACGGCTTTAGCTGAGGAGCTGTCAGGAGACGGCTTTTTATCAAAGGAACTGAAGGAGCAGGTGCGCCGCGTGCTGGCTCAGGGAAACGGATGCGAATATTGCAAGGCAAAGGGGAAACCCGATATCCCGAATCAGCAGAAAACGAGCTTTGCAATGGGGTTTGCAGAGGTCTTTTTGGCGCAGAGGGAGCGCGTTTCAGACAGGCAGTTTGATGTTTTAAAAGAAGTGTTTTCAGAAGAAGAAATAACGGAATTGACCGCATTTATTTGTTTTACGACTGCTCAGCAATATTTCGGCGCTTTAATGAAGCTTCCGGCAGACGCATAAATCCAACGGAGAAAAAACCTGTCATATTTGTCCCCTTTTGGTTTATAGTATAAAGGTAGACTATCACTCCACAGGAGGTATACTATGCTGCAAACGCCGATTGGCCGCCTTCGGTTGATGGGTTTTATTGAAGGCATGTCGCTTTTAATCCTGCTATTTATCGCCATGCCGCTTAAATATTGGGCGGATTATCCGATGGCCGTTACGATTGTCGGATCGCTTCACGGCGGATTGTTTATTTTGTATTTGTTTGTTCTGTTGTATGCGACTTTTGTGCTGAGGTGGTCTGTGAAATGGCCGGCTGCCGGTCTTGTGGCCGCATTTGTTCCGTTCGGCAATTTCCTTTATGACCGGGGACTAAAAAAATATGATCAGTAAAAACCGCCGGGAAACCCGGCGGTTTTTTTTTGATCACTCATTTAAAAAGCGTTTCAGCTCTTCCTTGTTTTGTTCAAGGTCTAAATCGAGGACCGCCCCGTATGTTGGATCGTCTTTGTTCGTGAATGATCCGTCAACCGGGAGCCTGAAGCTTTTGGTTTCTTTTACGCTTCCGAGCAAAAAGTCTTTGCCGAGGGAGAAGATGACGCCGTTCGGAATGTTTGTTTCAATATACGGATCGACGAGCCCCCACAGCTTCGGAAGCTGGGCGATATTTCCGATGCTCATCGCTTCTTTTTGAAGCTCTGAAAAGATTTCCTGCTGTCTTCTGACCCGTCCAAAATCGCTTTCTCTGTCATGCCTGAACCGGACATAGCCCAGCAGCCTATCACCGTGAAGAATTTGTTTTCCCGGCTGCAGTGTCATGCCGATTCCGTACGACATTTTTTTCGGAACGTCGACTTCGATGCCGTCAGGCGCCACCGCATCAACGATTTTGGCAAAACCTTTAAAATCGATGATGGCATAATAGTTAATGTCCAAATCAAAGGATTCTTTTAATGTTTTTCTGACGAGTTCCGGGCCTCCGTATGCATAAGCCGCATTGACTTTTTGCTTGTCATATCCCGGTATGTCGACATAGCTGTCCCTCATAATCGAAATCAATTTAGGCTGTTTCTGCTTTTTATTATAATGGATCACCATCATCGAGTCAGACCTTGAATGGTCTTCCCCTCTTGAATCGATCCCTAGAACGAGGATGTTCACTTCATCAAGATCAGAGCCTTCCCCGTTAAATTCAAACTGACCGTCTTCTTTAAAATCCCCGTCAGATTCGGATAAGCCTTTTTTGTATTCAAAGTAGGTATAACCCGCTGCTGCTATGATAACCAGCAACATTAAGGTAAACAGGCGCTTTATGATTTTTCGCCTTTTTCTTTTCGGTTTTCTTACTCTTACTCTAACCCTCTCCACTTTTATCACCGCCACACATAAGACTATCACAGGATCAAACAGCGGGCAATTAATAAAAGAAAGATCAAGCCGTCTAATCGTGTCGAAAAAGATAATCTTTTGTTTTCATTTGTTTCATTTTGAAAGAAAAATGATCGAATTTTGATCTTTTCGTCAAAAATCGACTACATCCACTTCGTCATCCATGCGATATAGTAAGAAGCCGGGATAAACAGAACTTGGGCAAAAATCGTCCCGGCCACCCTCGATGTTGCCATCGTGATCGAAGCCCATTTCAAATAGGTGTAGCTCCGCCTCCCTTTTGCTACGTCATCTGCAAGTACCGAAACCTTCGGATCGACAAACAGCGCCAGCAGCATCGTCGCCACCCCGTTGACAAGGCCGGAAGCCATCACCGCGGTCGTATGCCTTTCGGGCACGAGGACGCCCGCATAAAGAGCGGCAAGAACGCCGATTGTATAAATCGCCGTGATGGCCATGTTCAAGACAAACAGCCGCTTCGGTATGTAGCAGAACCGAAAGTCTTTCACATATTCCAGACTCGGTCTTCTCGCATAATGCTTGGCATGCTTGAAGATATTTTTTGAGAACGCCTTGCGAAACACTTGCAAAACGGAGCCGTTTTCCCCTGCCAAATGAACAATCGCTCTCGAAAATACGGCGACAAACGTCGGCAGAAGCAGCATTCCGAAAATTGTGCCAACGGTTGAACCAAAGATTAAAAACCGAAATTGGCTGCCGACGAGGGAAAGTGCGTCCGCACCCGCAACATCGACAAGCTTCCCCGTCACAGGCTGCTGAACCATGTTTGACATTCTTGAGACGATGACCATCACATTAAATAATGACAGCGCCGATGCGATAAATCCGACTCTCGCGCCTGACAGACGAGCGGCGTATGCGAGCGTTTCGATGGAATGGATCAGCAACAGAAAACAAAAAATCAATAGTACCTTAGATGTTAAAAAGTCCATTTCTCTTCCTCCAGTCTATAGGTAAGACTGTTTTCAAAACGCAAACGTTTCGGCAAATCAAAAACCGCCCCGGCAAAAGCCGAAGCGGTCTCAATTATCATATTTATTCGAGCAAATAATTTATCCGCTGCCAAAGGCGGTCATTTGAATTTCGTAAAAGATCAGTATCTATCGTTCCGAGTTGAAAGTAAACACCATGGAATTTCTGATACAAGACAACGAAAGCCCTACCTCTCATTCGTCCTTGCGGCTCCGAAGCCGCGCCAGTGTGAATTGTGAAACAAAAAGTCTTTTTTCCCTCTATCCTGTTAGGGGCGGGTCAGAGGAAGAAATCAGTATCTTCTAAGAAAGAAAAAAGAAGTCTACTTTCCATTTATTTGCTCTTTTGCGTGTTCCTGTTTTTTATTATACTACAGTTCGTCCTTGATGACAAACTGTTAAGCACAGCGCGCTACAGATCCAGCGTGACCGGGGTGCTTTCACCTTCATTCATCAGTCTGATTTCCGAAGGCTCAATCTCAAGCACGGTCAAGTTCGGATCGTCTTTTCCGTCAAACCAGCGCTCAAGCTTTTCATCCCAGATTTTGTCCTTTAAATCTTTTGAATGGTTGAGCTTTGCCGTACCTGTGATTTCAAGGTATGCATCGCCTAATCCTTCGCCGTTATAACCCAACAGCACGTGGACGTTCGGATTGTTATCAATTTCTTCTGCCTTGTGCGTCTCATCGCTTGTCGGTGTATAAAGCGTCAGCCCGTCGTGGAAAAAGGTCATGTAGCGGGAATGAGGTTTGCCGCTTTCGACCGTTGCAAGCGAACCGATTTTATGATGATCGAGAATGTCGAGCACTTTGTTCTTCAATTGCTGCTGATCCATTTTAAGTTCCCTCCTTTGTATCGTCTCCACTGTTACTTTTCCACAATGTCTTGTATATTAAACAATTGAACGGAGGTTTTTGACGTGAATATTTTCATATCGTTTGATTCTGAGGCTGATATGGGCTACATTGCTTTGACGGAAAACCGTGCCGGGTCTGCCGCAGCAACCGATGATATCGGCAATACGGCTTTGGCTGCAGACTTTGACCGCCATCAGCGGATGATCGGTGTCGAATTTCCGGGGAAGGCGGCTCCGGAAATAGCGCGGCTTGGAACGCTGACCGGCAGAAAACACAAACTTGAACCGGCTTTCCTAAACGGCGCCCGCGTTCATCGGTTTCGACCGACGTCACAGGAAGCGGTCAAAACACTTTGTGTGAACGGTGTTCAATTTTATTTTGCCGATCATGACGGACAACGCTTCATCGGCTTTGATGTGTTTGATCGGACGGAAAAAAGCGAATGAGATTGGCTCCCATTCGCTAAATTCTCGGGTCTGTAAACACATCGTGATCATCGGTGCTTGTTGAAGAAAACTCCGTAACCACAGCACCTTCACTCCCCGCTTTGAACCAATGTTTCGTATCCGGCGGAATCGTGTACTGTTCGCCGGGTGTGAGCTGAATTTCGTGCCAAACGGTGAAATGCTCGATATCCTCGTGCGGCGGCAGAACGGCCGGGACTTCCGTTTTTTCTCCTTCTACATACAAATACACTTTTCCGTATCTGCACCTGAATGTCTCTTCTTTCCCTTCCTGCCCGTCTACGGGAGGATGCCGGTGTTCGGGGCATGTTTGTTCAGGGAATAATACAAGCTCTTTGGCACAGTAGCGGTCTGTGTTGACATAGACGAACAGCTGAAGTCCCAGCTTATTCAGCTTATTTAAACCGTAGTCCATGATTTGGATGTTTTCTTTATCATCGTCGCTCAGCGCGATGCCCGCTTTCTCGTAGTATTCGATTACGTCTTCCTTTGTCACCTTCACACGAGCTTCCCCCTTTTATGTCGTGATAAAGTCTCCGCCGTTGACGTGGAGGGTCTGCCCTGTCATATACGAAGAATCGTCAGATGCTAAAAGCACATAGCAGCCCACATGATCCACCGGCTGACCTGGACGGCCCATCGGTGTATTTGTACCGAACTTCGCCACTTCCTCACCTGAAAATGTGGACGGGATCAGCGGCGTCCAAATCGGTCCCGGTGCAACGGCATTGACGCGGATGCCGTCTTTGACGAGCGCCTGTGACATCGACCGTGTAAATGCATTGATCGCACCTTTTGTTGCCGTGTAGTCAATCAGCTGCGGATTGCCCCGGTAAGGGTTGATCGATGTTGTATTGATGATCGCGCTGCCCGGCTCCAAATAATCGATCGCTTTTTTTGTAAAGTAGAAATAAGAGAAGAAATTTGTTTTAAATGTTTTCTCAAGCTGTTCACTGGAAATCTCTTTAATGCTGTCTTTTGGATGCTGTTCGGCCGCATTATTGACAAGAATATCAAGACGGCCGAGCTCCTTTACAGTCTGTTCAACCGCGTCATTGCAAAATGCTTCGTCTCTGACGTCTCCGGGAAGCAGCATGCATTTGACGCCTTCTTTTTCAACCCGCACTTTCGTCTCCTGAGCGTCCTCATGTTCATTTAAGTAGACGATCGAGATGTCCGCGCCTTCTTTAGCATAGGCAACGGCAACTGCCCTGCCGATTCCGCTGTCGCCCCCTGTAATCAGTGCGACCTTTCCTTTCAATTTATCCGTCCCTTTGTAATTTTCATCTTCATAGATCGGACGCGGGTTCATGACGCTTTCGATGCCGGGCTGACGGTCTTGCGTCTGTGCCGGCTGTCCGTTTGTCTGCTGATTGCGCAAATCCATTTGTGATTCCTCCCTTTAGCTGATATTACTAGACTTTTAACCGGAGAAATTTTTGTTTAAACATGACCGTGTGCGCGAAAAATGAAGAAAGCCCCGGGTGACCGGGGCTTTTACCACTCTTTATCCTGTATAAACCGGTGAAACAAAACGTTCAGCCTTCCGTACAGCTGCTCGCGGTCTCCGGTCTGGTACGCTTTTATACTTTCGTCACTTTCAATCATCGAAGAGCTGATCAAGCTCAAAATCTCGGAACCTTCCGGAGACAGATCGGCCGGCGCCAGCATGATAAGCATCCGCGTCATCTTCATGACGCTTCCGTCCATCCCTTTGATCTCGAACGGTTTGGACAGATCATAAGCTTTAAAGAGGGGAATCGCGGCCGCTTCGCTTTTTAAATGGAACAGTGCGAAGGTGGTTCCGGGAATGCCGAGGCCCCCCTGTGCTTCTCTTGTCATCAGCCCGCCGGCCATCTGCCCTGCATCCGTAACCAGACCTTGATCTTCAAGGGTGCTGCAAAGGCGTTTGACCGTATGTTCCAGGCTTGATTCAGCTTCCAGCGTTTCAACTGTAAAATGGCTCAGTAAATGTTGAATGCCGGCTGCGTAATGGCCGATTTTCCGCGCAATCTGAAGCATATCAGGAAACGGCTCCGGTTTTTTGGGAGCCATCCGCTTTTTCCGAAGGATGAGCGGGATTTTCCGGGTGAGCTGGTGTTTGATCTGTTTCACATCTTCTGTGTCAAGGAGCGGACTGACGGTGACGCAGTCAATGTTTTCATATGGGATCGGCACGGTTGAAACGATGATGTCATAGGCACCGGTATTTTTCGATTTCAGCTCCATCAGCGAGGATATCTCAAAGGAAGCGATTTCAGGAAGCTCTTTTTTCAGCCGCGAGGCCAGCATCTTTGATGAACCGATTCCGCTCGAACAAATCACGAGCGCGCTGATGTCTACTTTTTGTTTGCTCATCTCAAGCGCCGATCCAAAGTGAAGGACGATAAAAGCAATTTCTTCATCTGGAAACCGGATTTCCGAAAAAAATGTTTCGACGCCTTCCTCTATGGCCATATATAAGAGAAAATAATCTTTTTTGACCTGTTCTGTTAACGGATTATGCACCGACATCTTTTCTTTGATCCGGATGATCGCCGGTTCAAGGTGGGCGATTAATCCTTCATAAAGCGAATGGTTGCCTGTTAAATTCGTGCCCGTTTTTTGCGAGATGAAATCGATCAGCTTTTTCGTCCTGAGGGCGGTATCCAGCTCGATATCTTCCGCTCTGTAGTCGATTTTGAAGCTTTTGTTGGCACTTCTTAAATGCATCGTTATATAACCCGCCTCAGCTTCGGGGATCTTCACGTGAAACGCATTTTCAAGCTCCTTTGCAAGCGCAAGCGCCAGTTCAAACTCTTTCGTACGCTTCAGGTCCGTCAATTCTTCTTCATTCATATTAATCATTTCACCGAGCTGTATCCGCTCGATCGCAAACGTCAAGTGGACGACGAGAGCGATGTATGCACTGTCGGAAAGGGAAAGCCCATACTTTTCTTTCATCTGAAACAGCACTTTTTCCGCTTTCAGCAATTTCCCCCTGCTGACGACACCGAATATTTTCTCCGGCGCTTCGTTCTTGCCTTTAATATTCATTTCGATTGTTTCCAGAAACTGCTGAACATCGAGCTTGTCGGCCATCAAGTTTCCGACGATTTTTCGCTTGGCATCCTCCGGCCCCCTCAGCTCTATGCCGTAACCTCTTTTTCTGATCAGCGACAGGCCGAACGGAGCGATCCACTTCTCCAGCTCGTCAAGATCGTTGCTGATCGTTGCCGTCGTCACCTGCAAGTCATTGGCGATTGTATAAAGCTTGATCGGTTCTCCCGCTTCAAGCATCGCGCATAAAATCAAAAGCTTTCGTTCATCGGCACTGTATTCGACATGGCTGTCCCGGGACAGATCTTCAAGAAGCCGCTGTTTGTCTCTGTAGACACCGACCAGTTTCAAGCCTTTTCCCGGCTGCTTATCAAGTTGAAGACTGTACTTGTCCAGAACGGATTTAACCGCTTTGAGCTCGCGGTGGACCGTTCTTGTGCTGACTTCAATATAGTCGGCAATTTCATTGACTTTGACATAGCGGTTTTGATGCAAAAGGTATTTCATCAATTTTTGTTCCCTTGCTGTCATATACATAAAACGCCGCCTCCGGTGTTGTCGTTTTTGCGGGAGTGAAAGGGGGTCCGGCGGTTGAAACGGTATCCCTATCATAAAACGCTGTTAAGAAATCTTCAATTCGAACTAATTAATTTTTTATTAAAATCTTCAAGAAGTGAAGAAACATCAGCCCACAGCTGATGTTTCCAGGTTAGGTTGCATCTGCGCCGCCCTGTTCATACATTCTGTTTCAGCAGCCCCCGCCCGGCTGCCGAACTTTTCCCGATTCTATCTGAAACTATGCTTTCAAATGGCTGATCACCAGTTTGAATAAAGAATGATCCTCTTTTAGTCCGCATACATCTCGAAGCACGCCTTCATAGCCTTTTTCAGCGATCATGCTTTGAAGCTCAACGGCTTCCGGATCATCGGCACAATCAAACTGCAGCGCCAAGGCAATACCTTCTGCAAGGCGGACAGGTTCAAAGCCGAGGTCGCAAAGCTTTCTGGCCGGGCCGACAAGACGGTCATCCCTGCCAAGCTTGCGAAGCGGCGACCTGGCCACACGGGTGACATCGTCTGATAGGCATTCATTTTCAAAGCGCCCGATAATTTTTGTCATATATGCCCGGTGCTCTTCCTGTGTAAAATCGTATGTCTGAACAAGGTACCGGCCTGTTTCTTCAAGCGCGCCTGCTACCGTTTGACGGACCTCCGGGTGGTGAATGGCGGCTTTTATCGTCTTCAAACCTTTCTTATAGCCGGCATACGCCGCCATGGCATGTCCGGTATTGACCGTAAACAGCTTTCTTTCGATGAATGGCGCGAGATCCGGTACATATGTCACACCTTCAATATCCGGCACTTTTCCCGCGAATTCCGTTTGATCGACGGCCCATTCGAAAAAAGGCTCCACCGTTACTTTCAACAGATCATCATGATGCTGGATCGGCACAATTCTGTCGACTGCCGAGTTCGGAAAACCGACTGAATCGCTGATTGCGGCGCGCTCTGTTTCAGTTAAGCGGGCAAAAATCTCCTCGCGAAGATGAGCGCTGCCTCCGATCATATTCTCGCAAGCTATGATGTTTAAAGGCTGTGTATTTAGTTTTATCCGGCGCTTCAAACCTTCTGCAATCGGCTCTGCGATCAGCTTAAGAACCGCAGGGCCCACCGCAGTGGTGACAAGGTCGGCTTTCGCTATGAAATCATACAATTCGTCAAGCTGGGTCGCACTGTTGATCGCCCGAACCGGGCCAATCGTTTCCTGCTTCCTTCCGGCATCGGCCAATTCGACGATATAGCGGCCCTTGTCGTTCAGTTCCTTGATCACGGCATCGTTTACATCGGCGAACACGACATCATACCCCGATTTGCAGAGCAAGGCTCCGATAAATCCCCGGCCGATGTTCCCCGCACCGAAATGCAGTGCAATCATATTTGGTCACCTTCTTCAAAAACCGCCATTAACTCGTCTTCATTTTTCGCATTGATGATCCGTTCGACGTTGTCCGCTTCTGAGCAGACGATCGCAATCTTTGACAAAATGTCCAAATGCTCATCATTTTTCCCGGCAATGCCAAAGATCACTTTAGCGATATTGCCATCGCCGTATTCGACACCTTCCGGAAGCTGGATCACGGATATTCCGGAGTGAAGAACATCCCGCTTGCTGTCTTCCGTACCATGCGGAATAGCGATTGCGTTCCCCATGTAAGTGGAAGTGAGGCCTTCCCTCTCCAACATTTTCTCGATATAATCCGCGGTCACATAGCCGGCGTCAACCAGCGCCTTTCCGGCCAGCCTGATCGCTTCTTCCTGCGTTGCGGCAGATTGATTGAGATGAATGTTTTCTTTTGCAAGTACTGGTTTCATTGGGAAATCACTCTCTTTCATACATGTTGTGTGAGCCTGATTGACAGGCTCACGGATTCTCAAACTTTACTTTTTAAGCTGATTGATCAGTTCATCGTATTTTGGACTGTTAAGGAAATTTTCCACTGATATGTGTCTAGCGTTTGGAAGCTTCGCTTTTGCGCGTTCCGTTAAGTCTTTATGCGTAATGACGATGTCGGCATCTCCAGGCAGATTATTGATCGATGTATTGGATACGTCGATATCGAGTTCTGCTTTTTTGACTTTGTTTTTCAAAATCGATGCCCCCATCGCACTGGAGCCCATTCCGGCATCACACGCGAAAATGATCTTGCCGACATTTTCATAAGTTGCCTCTGATTCTTCCGCTTCATCAGCCGAAGTCAATGCAGAAACGGCTTGGCTCTTCTTACCTTTCATTTGCTGCATTTTTTCCGCTGCGGCTGTTAAATCTTCTTCGCCGGCTTTAGACGTTTTCAAAATCAAAGAAGCTACAATGAATGAAACGGCTGCCGCAACGAGAACACCAAGGATCACACCGATGTGGTTGCCTTTCGGCGTCATTGCCAGCACCGCAATAATGCTTCCCGGTGAAGGAACAGCCGCCAGCCCCGCATTAAAGATGGAGAATGTCAGCACACCGCTCGCTCCGCCCGCTATTGCAGCCAGAATTAACAGCGGTTTCATCAGAATGTAAGGGAAATAAATTTCGTGAATCCCGCCAAGGAAGTGAATCACTGCAGCGCCCGGGGCGGTCTGCTTTGATGTGCCTTTTCCAAAAATCATGTAAGCTAAAAGAATCCCGAGACCCGGACCTGGGTTCGCCTCCAAAAGGAATAAAATCGATTTTCCTGTCTGGGCGGCCTGTTCAATACCAATCGGGCTCAAAATACCGTGGTTAATCGCATTATTAAGGAAAAGAACTTTCGCAGGCTCTACAAAAATACTTGCCAATGGAAGCAGATTCGCATTGACGATCACTTCCACGCCGGCCGCCAATGTTTTGTTCAAGCCGAGCACCACCGGACCGATCGCAAAAAAGCCGAGCACTGCCAAAATGAAACCGAGAATTCCGGCTGTAAAGTTGTTGATCAGCATTTCAAATCCGGAACGGACCTTATCTTTGAAAAGCCTGTCCGTCAATTTCATCAGGAAGCCGCCCAGCGGCCCCATGATCATCGCGCCGAGGAACATCGGAATGTCCGCACCGACAATAACACCCATCGCTGCAGTCGCACCGACGACGCCTCCGCGGTGGTCGTACACCATCTTACCGCCCGTGTATCCGATCAAGAGCGGCAGCAGAAATTTGATCATCGGATCAACCAATGAAGCAAGCGCCTCATTCGGCATCCATCCCGTCGGAATAAACAGGGCGGTAATGATCCCCCATGCGATAAATGCACCGATATTCGGCATGATCATTCCGCTCAAATAGCTTCCGAAACGTTGAATCTTTACTTTGAAATCTGGATTTTGTCTTTCTTCCATTTCATAACCCTCCTTTGTTGTCCTTTAAAGCCTGTGATAAAAAAATGATGTCGAATAATGTCGGCTCCTTGTCTTTATATTAAAACGCTTACAGATGACTGCTCAATTGAAAGAAAACGGCACTTTGGCAGGAGCCGTGTGACAAAATTTAATAGTTTCATTTTTTAGTCTGGTTTCGGCTGCCGCGGCCGACTCGAGGAAAATAAAGGCGCGCTGAAGAATTGCATAAAAAAAGACCATTCCTGATTGGAATGGTCTTTCTTCATCATATTCAGCTTTTCAGCGGCCCGTAGCCCGACGCTCGCAAATTTTCCGCCATCGCTTCATACCCTCTGCTGTTTGGATGTACGCGGTCAATTGACAAATATTCTTGTTCGTGTCCTTTAAAGACAGCATAAGTATCGATCACCTTGATTTGCGGAGCGGACTCGAGCTGTTTTAAATGCCTGTTAAAGCCGGAAATCCATTTGTCCGCTAATTCGATCGACGGAAAAGGGTTGTATAAATTGAGAAGACGGACGAGGTAACGCGTATCTTTGTCTCCCTTTATGTCTCCGATTTTCTCAAGCATGCCTGAGTAGTTTTTCTGACAGTGTGAGGAAGCTTCCAAAAAGACGTGTTCATCCTTTTCTTTTTCATATATCTCCAGCGATTGCAGAAGGTCATTGCCGCAGCCCGTTATCGTGATGACGTCCGCTTTTTTGACCTGTTCCATGATGAACGGCTCGTTCAGCATCGCCAGAATGTCCGACGTTTCAAGACCCGATTTCGCAAATACAAGCAAAGAAACGCATTCGTTCAAATCCTCTTCCATTTTCCTTTTATAGCGCTGGACAAACCCCGGCTCAAACAAACCTGCACCGACCCCGACGGTTAGAGAATCGCCGAGAGCCGTATATTGAAGCGTCATATCCTTTCCCCCTCCGGTATGCCGTTTTTTCGCGGCAGCTACCATATATGTACTCGGGAGAGGCTCGAAAGGATACTTTTCTTTTTTCCTAAAAACCTAACTTTCTCGAAATGTCAAGCGCCGCCTTTTTCACTCTTTCGGTCAAATAAGGAAGACGGTCTTTCTGAAAGCGGGCTTCAAACCCGGCGATGCTGATCCCCGCCGCGACTTCGCGCTTATGATTGAAAATCGGCGCGGCGATCGCAGAGGTGTAGTCTTCGAGCTCCGAATGACTGACCGTGCAGCCGCTCCGGTACGACTCATTCAAAATGCGGATCAGCTCGTTCTTATCCCGGATCGTACCGGAAGCGATCGGCACCAGCTCTGTTTTCTTGATATAGGCATCCCGCTCTTCTTCAGGCAAAAATGTCAGAATGCTTCTTGCGCAGGCTCCGGCATATAAAGGGGACCGCCTCCCGATCGCTGTATAGAGGCGAACGGTCTGCGTGCCCTCAATTTTTTCTATATACATCGCTTCATTTCCCTGCCTCACGATCAAATGGACGGCTTCATCCACGTCATCGCGGAGTTCTTCCATGATAGGCAGAGCGATTTTTCGGATATCAAGCCTTTCTGAAACAAGGTGGCCGTATTGCAAAAACAGCAGTCCTAAAGCATACATCCCGTTCTCCTCACGGTCGAGAAAACCCATTTCTTCGAGAGAACAAACCATGCGGTAGACAGATGTTTTCGGCATGCCTGTCAGCTCAATCATGTCGCCCAGTGAGAGCCTTTCTCTCGTCAGGAACAGATTGAGCAGGGTCATAGCTTTGACAACTGTTTTGTTTTTATGTTCCATGCCTTCCCCCTCCTGATACACATCACACCTATCATAACATGTATTCAAGCTTCAATCGGGCGGAAAGTTCGCTGATTTTCGTCTCCCGTTCGATGTAAATGCGCTCTGCTTCCTGAAGGCTGACAAGCTGAAACTGTACCTGCTCGCCCGGCATCATCTGCGTCACCTGTGAAAAATCGGCGGATACGATATGGGCGATTCTCGGATATCCGCCCGCTGTCTGTCTGTCTGCGAGAAGAACGATCGGATTGCCGTCAGGCGGCACCTGAATCGTTCCGAACGATACCGCTTCAGAGATCATTTCCAGCGGCTGAGTGAGTTCGAGCGCTTCTCCTTGAAGACGGTACCCCATCCGGTCGGATTTGGCCGTCACCCGGAATGTATCCGCGAAAAAGCGTTCTTGCGATGATGAGGTGAAGCAAGCGAACTGATCGCCTTTGATGACACGAATGACCGGATTCTTTTTTAACGGGAGAAAATATTTGCGGTCGACAGCCCACTTCGGAGCCCCAAAGCCTAAGCCATCGCCATGGTCTGCAAGCTTTCTGTACATCGCTTCCGACAACGGCGTCGGGCTGCCTAGCGATAACACGTCTCCCTTTTGAAGCGCCCTTCCTTGAAAACCGCCGAGCCCTGCTCTGACATATGTGCTTTTGCTTTCCATCACAGGCGGCACATCAATCCCTCCGGCCACCGCCATGTATGCACGGCTTCCGCGCTTGCACATGCCGAATGTCAACACACTGCCTTCTTTGATGAAAACCGGACGCCAAAGCGGGACTTCTTCGTCATTTACCATCAGTGAAAAGTCAGCGCCCGTCACCGCTATAAGAGCCGGTTTTTGAAAGCGGAGAGACGGCCCCGGTCCCATCAGCGTCACTTCAAGTGCAGCTTCGTTCTGGCTGTTCCCCGCGAGGAGATTGGCAATCCGCAAAGAATCGGCATCCATGGCCCCGCTGACAAGCACGCCGTATTTTTGAAAACCTGCGCGGCCCAAGTCTTGAACCGTCGTCATCAGACCCGGCTTTAACACTTCTATGCTCAAGATTTTCCCTCCTTCAGCGCGTGATACTCCTCTTCTGTCACGCTGACAAATTTCACGATATCCCCTGCTCTCAGAAGGCTCGGAGGCTGTTCATAAGGCTTGAATAATTCAAGCGGCGTATTGCCGATCAGCTGCCAGCCGCCCGGCGTTGAAAGGGGATAGACGCCTGTTTGCATGCCGGCGATTCCCACGGAGCCGGCGGGAATCGAAGTCCGCGGAGAGGACCGCCGCGGCGCGGCTATCTTTTCAGACATTCCGCCTAAGTAAGGGAAGCCCGGCGCAAAGCCGATCATATAAACGAGGTACTCACCCGAGGTGTGAATATCGATGACTTCCTGTGCAGTCAGTCCGTTGATGTCGGCCACTTCCTCCAAATCAGGGCCGAAACGGCCGCCGTAACAAACCGGAATTTCCACCGTACGCTGATTTGTTTCTTCTTCCATTGTGAGCTCTTGGAGATGATGTTCGATGAGGGCTTTTACCTTTTCATACGGAGAATCAACAGCCTTGCCGCTCTCCATCTTGCGGTATACTTCAAACGGCTGATAGAAAACGGTCACACTCGTGAAAGCCGGCACACACTCAATAAAACCGGGAAACGGATCGTTTTCAATCCGCTTTGTCAGTGCACTGACGACACGATGCGTCTGTTCGCTTATCCCCTCTCCGAGCTGAATGATAACCGCGGAGTCGCCGAGCGGAGACATTGTCACATTCGATAGATTTTTCATTCTGTTTCACCTTGCCTTTCATCCCCTTAAATCAAAAATCAATACAGATAAACCACTCTGTATTGATTTTTTAGATCCTATAACACGCCAAATTGTTCGTCCCGAACATCGGTAACCAGCATATGGCCGGGCGAATGCGTGATCATCAGCTCCGGCTTTACGTGCATGGCGACGGCCTGAGGGGTGACGCCGCATGCCCAAAATACCGGAACTTCTCCTTTTTTTATCGTGACCGCATCGCCGAAATCGGGTTTTGCGATGTCTGTTATACCGATGGCTTCAGGACTGCCGATATGGACAGGTCCTCCGTGAACAGCGGGAAACCTTGATGTAACCTGAACGGCACGCACCGCCTGCTCTTCCGGAACCGGCCTCATACTGACAACCATCGGCCCTTGAAAACGGCCTACCGGGACACAAGGAATATTCGTTTGATACATCGGAACATTTCGCTTTTCTTCAATGTGTCTGACAGGGATTCCGTTATTGATTAACGCTTGCTCAAACGTAAAGCTGCAGCCGATTAAAAAACCGACCATGTCGTTTTCCCATAAAGAATGGATATCGGTCACTTCATCCGCCAATTCGCCGCGCCTGTATACGCGGTATTTCGGAAAATCGGTGCGGATATCGGCATCCGGCGCCGTGATGGACGGAACCGGAGATCCGGGATCTGTGACATCGAGAATCGGACACGGCTTTTGATTGCGCTGGCAAAACAGCAAAAACTCAAAAGCGAGCTCTTTTTTCAAAATCACCAGGTTTGCCTGGGTAAAACCCCCGGCCATCCCGGCTGTCGGACCCGTTATTTCGCCTTTTCGAATCAGGGCCCTGACTTCGTCAGGGCGCATTTCATTTACATGACGCAACGATATCATCCCCATAACTTAGGAATTTCATTGATTAACGTATAGCCTCCCATGACCGCCATGACAATAACGACCAGAATACCCGGAATTGTAAGCCAGATCGGATGCCTGTAGTCGCCGACGATATTCTTCTTATACGCGCCGATCAAAAGGGATCCGAGTGCGATCGGTAAGATTAAACCGTTTAATGCGCCGGCAAGCACGAGAAGGTTGACCGGCTTACCAATTGTTACAAAGCAAATCGTTGATACGATAATAAAGACAATAATAATGCCGCGCGAATTCTTTTCAATTTTCGGAGAAAACGTTTTAAAGAAAGATACGGACGTATAAGCAGCGCCGATTACAGATGTAACAGCAGCTCCCCACATGACGAGACCGAAGATTTTGTAGCCGATATTTCCCGCAGCAAGCTGGAAGACAGAAGCCGGCGGGTTATCCGGATTAATGTGCAGGCCTTTTGAGACGACTCCAAGTACAGCAAGGAAAAGCGCAATTCTCATGACAGATGTGATCAAAATGCCGGAAACAGAGCTTTTCGTTACTTCAGGAATCGCAGCCCTCCCTTTAACACCCGCATCAAGCAAACGGTGTCCGCCGGCAAATGTAATGTATCCGCCGACCGTGCCGCCGACAAGCGTCACAATCGCAAGAATGTCGATATTATCAGGCATGATCGTTTTTGTTACTGCTTCTCCAACCGGAGGACCGGTCGTAATCGCAACGTACACCACTAATAAAATCATGACAAAGCCCGCGATCAGCGTAAACCGGTCCATCGCTTTTCCCGCTTCTTTAATGACAAAGATCAAAACCGCGATCGCGGCGCTGATGATCGCACCCGTCTGCGGTGTAATGCCGAATAAAACCTGGAGGCCGAGACCGGCGCCTCCAATATTGCCGATGTTGAAAGCAAGCCCGCCCAGAACGACGAGAAAGGCGATGACATAGCCGAGTCCCGGAAAGACGAGGTTGGCGATTTCCTGCCCTCTTTTTTCAGAAACCGCAATGATTCTCCATACATTGGTTTGAACGAAGATATCTAAAATGATGGAAACGAGGATGACAAAGCCGAAGCTTGCAGCCAAGCTCTGTGTAAAGACTGTGGTTTGCGTTAAAAATCCCGGCCCGATTGAGGATGTGGCCATTAAAAAGGCGGCGCCCAAAAGCAACGTCCAGTTGCTTGATGACGCTTTTGTTTTTTTATTTTGTTTCAAATGGTATTCCTCCTTTTGTCAACATCATGTAGAAAAAGCTTGTATTTTAATATCTGCTGCTCTGAGTTCACGGCGGATTTTTTTCGCAAACTGAAGCGCGTGTGCACCATCTCCGTGAATGCACACCGTATCTGCTTTAAGGCTGACATCCGTTCCTTGCAGGCTGCGGACTTTGCCTTCTTTGACCATGCGGATCACCTGACCGACGGCTTCATCATCATCATGAATCAGCGCATCATTCTGGCGGCGGGAAGTCAGCGTTCCGTCTTCCTGATATGTACGGTCGGCGAACACTTCGTGAGCCGTTTTCAAACCGGCTCTTTCACCGGCAAGCACAAGTTCGCTTCCCGCCAAACCGAATAAAATCAGTTCCGGGTCTGTTTGATAAACTGCACGCGCGATCGCATCCGACAGTTCCCGGCTTTGCGCCGCCATATTATACAGTGCGCCATGGGGTTTCACATGCTGCATGGTCACACCTTCGGCCTTTAAAAATCCTGAAAGCGCACCGATTTGATACACGACAAGATCGTATGCTTCTTCAGGCGTAATCGCCATATTGCGGCGCCCGAATCCCGCTAAATCGGGAAGTCCCGGATGCGCGCCGATTTTCACGCCTTTTTCCGCCGCCATTTTGACGGTTTTGCGCATGACGCCAGGGTCTCCGGCATGAAAACCGCAAGCGATGTTGGCTGATGTAACAAATTCGAGAATCTCCTCATCGAGCCCGATTTTATAAGCGCCGAAGCTTTCTCCAAGATCGCAGTTTAAATCAACTTGATTCATCAAATCCCCCCTATATATTGATGCACATTCGGTCGAATTTTAGTATATCCCTCGTTTTGTTCCGATTTTCGGAACCTTAATTCCGAATAATCAAACTTGAATAGATTATATCAAGGATTTGCCCGCTTGGCATCATATTGTTAGAAAACCTCACATAAAATAAATCATTTTTCCTAAAAAGTTTTAGCTGAAAAACCTGATTTCACAAGGTTTTTTCAACTTGCTTCAGTCCATGAATATTTTTTATTTTGCACAAAAAAAAGAGCCGTAAATCGGCTCTTTTTTCGGCTAGGACAATACCCAATGCCTGATCGCTTTTGCGACTCCGTGTTCGATATTGGAATCCGTGATCCAGTCTGCGGTTTCTTTGACGATTTCCTGGGCGTTCCCCATGGCAACGCCTAAACCCGCTTCTTTGATCATGGCGATATCATTTAAACTGTCTCCGACCGCCATCACGTGTTCCATCGTAAAGCCGAGGCGCTCGCATACTTTTGCCAAAGCGGCCGCTTTATTGATCCCGATGGCGTTGACTTCAATATTGGTCGGGCTTGAATTGCTGACTTCCAATTCTTTGTTCTTTTTCAGCTCTTCCAGGACCCGGTTTCTGACGTCGTCATCCGGAATATCAAAGCCGAATTTCAGCCATTCATACGCCTGAATATCCTCAGGAAACTCGCCTCTCCACACTTTATCGACGCTGGCGGCCCAGAAATCGGTGTTGTGCAGATTGCGCAAATCCCACATCATTTGGACATGATCGGGATGAAGCAGCTGACGCTCGACCAGGTTGAAAGACGAATCCCAAATTTCACTGCCGTTTGCCGTGATCAAAAAAGAAGACAGTTCGAGCGACTCCGCCAACTCCCGGCACGTCATCAGCGTGCGGCCGGTACTGAGCACGACATAAATCCCTTTTTCCTCTGCTTCTTTAATCGCATTTCTGTTTTCATCAGAAATGGTCTGTTCATCATTTAATAGTGTTCCATCCATATCCAGAGCTACTAGCTTCACATCGATTCGATCTCTTTGACTGACTGACACGATATTTAAGATACCTCACTTTTTTTAGGCTTTTATCTATTCTAATATAAAAATCGGCCAGGACAAAGAAATCTTAAACGAGCTGTTCCGCCGCCCGTGCGATATGCTCTGCGGTCAAACGGTAATATTTTTTCAAATAATCGATCGTCCCGACCTGTCCGAAGGCTTCATGAACCCCGATTCTCTTGAGCGGAGCGGGATGATGTTCACTCAGCACTTCCGCGACTGCGCTTCCCAATCCGCCTATGACATTATGGTTTTCTGCCGTGACAATCGCATTCGTTTTTTGTGCGTAGCGAATCACGGTTTCTTGATCGATCGGCTTGATGCAATACATATCGATGACCGCTGCATCGATCCCTTTTTCTTTTAGCAGTTCTGCCGCCCGCAAAGCTTCTGCGACCATGATGCCGCTGGCAAACAGCGCCGCATCGCTGCCGTCTTTGAGAACTTTTGCTTTTCCGTCCGCAAATGTTTCATGTTCATCATAAAGTCTGACCGCCTTTTTTCTGATCGTCCTGATATAGTGAATGCCGTACTCTGCCGCAGCCTTTTTGATCAAAAATTGGAGCATTGCTGCATCGCTCGCTTCATAAACAAAGGCATTCGGGATTAGCCGGGCGAGTCCCAAATCTTCAAAGGCCATGTGTGTTCCGCCGTTATGTTCAGCCGTAATTCCCGAATCTGAACCGAGAATCTTGATGTTTGTTTTGGCATAGGCACCTGAAACAAACAGCTGATCAAAGCAGCGTCTTGTCGCAAACTGGGCGAACGTGTGAACAAACGGGATTCTTCCGGTTAACGAAAGCCCGGCCGCAATCCCTATCATATTGGCTTCCATAACCCCGCAATTGATCACTCTCTCGGGAATGCGCCGTTTAATTTTGTCCATGGAAATCGAGCTCATCAAATCCGCTTCCAACGCCACGATGTCCGCGTTTTCCTGAGCCAGTTCATAAACGGCCGAGCTGTATGCCTGCCTCATTTCGACTGCATCCAGCTTGACATTTGCTGCCGCCTCATTCATGCCCTCACTTCCTTTTCTTCAAGCGTTATCATGATCTTTTCGATTATGCGATTTTGTTCATCATTCGCTCTAATGTGGTGGCTGTTCTCCATATTTTCAAAATAAGGGATGCCCTTTCCCTTCACCGTATCAAGGATGACGGCAACCGGCCTTTCCCGCTGGGCTTCTCCTCTTTTGGTCGCTTGATAAATCGCATCCGGTTCATGTCCGTTTACCCTTTCGGAATAAAAACCGAAGGCTGAAAATTTGCTGACAAAATCCAGCGGATCAATAATATCTTTAGTCGGACCGTCCAGCTGTTGTTTATTATCATCCACAAGCACATAAAAATTGTGGAGCTTATGGTGTGCCGCGAATTGGATCGCTTCCCAACATTGACCTTCATTCAGCTCCCCGTCGCCGACAATAACAAAGGTCCGGTTAGAGCGTCCTGAAAGCTTGTGCGACAGTGCGACTCCTGCCGCAGCCGAGATCCCCTGGCCAAGCGACCCGGTCGTCATATCGACTCCCGGTGTTAAATTCCGGTCAGGATGCGACGGAAGAGCCGTGCCGTTTTGGTTTAGCGTATAGAGCACATCTTCTTCAAAATAGCCGGTAAGATGAAGCGCTGCATACAAGGCGGGGCCGCCGTGCCCTTTTGAAAGGATAAAAAAGTCCCGATCTTCCCACGACGGATTGGCGGGATCTATTTTCATCACCTTTCCATATAAAACGGCTAACACATCGGCGATTGACAAGCTGCCTCCATAATGCCCAAAACCGAGGTGATGAAGCTGTTTCAGTGTCAGCAGCCTGATTTGGTCACGAAAACGTTCCATATTGATTTCCTTCACTGACATCATTGCCCACTCCTTTATGCTTCAGCTTTATGATCGGACTTCCCCGCCTTTCCGCGTTTAAAGCCCAGTAAGACCGCACCGGCCACTACCGCTGCAATTCCAATTACAACTCCTCCTGCCCCCAGCAGTTTCAACGCATGCCCAAGCACGATTCCTGTCGCGGCAAAGTCGGTATCGGAAAATGTCGTATTGGCAAAGCCTAAATCACCCATGACCGGCAGCAGAAACACAGGGAAAAACGTAATGATCAGACCGTTGACAAAAGACCCCAAGACCGCTCCCCGTATCCCCCCTGCAGCGTTTCCGAAGACGCCGGCCGAGGCCCCTGTGAAAAAGTGGGGAACCACTCCGGGAAGAACGATGACGGCTCCGGCTGCTCCGAGAATCAACATGCCGGTGATGCCGCCAATGAAGCTGCAAAAAAAGCCGATTAGTACGGCGTTTGGTGCGTACGGAAAAATGATCGGACAATCCAGCGCCGGCTTGGAATCCGGCACAAGTTTGTCAGATATGCCTTTAAAAGCCGGAACGATCTCTGCGAGCACGAGTCTGACTCCCGAAAGAATAATAAACACCCCTGCCGCAAATGTGACCGCTTGAATAACGGAGAAGACAAGGTAATGTGTACCGTCGCTCAACTCGCGCTCCACATAGCCCGCCCCTGCAAATAAGGCAATCAAAACGTACAAGATGGTCATGGTGAGCGCAATGCTGACAGAACTGTCCCTTAAAAATCCGAGGCCCTTCGGAAACCGGATTTTTTCAGTCGAGCGCGAGCCCTTGCCTGCTGCTTTGCCGATTAACCCGGACACAGCGTAACCGATTGAAGAAAAGTGGCCGAACGCGACCTTATCATTGCCGGTTATCTTTTTCATAAAAGGCTGAACCATCGCCGGAAACACACTCATTGTCAAGCCGAGCGAAACCGCTCCGACGCCGATCAAAAATGGACCCTTCAAACCCGCCACCGCCAGTATGACGGCGATTAAACAAGCCATATACAATGTGTGATGCCCCGTCAAAAAAATGTATTTTAATCTGGTAAAACGGGCGATTAAGATGTTGGACAGCATCCCGAAAAACATAATCAGCGCTGTCGCCGTCCCGTATTCGTTGAGCGCCATCGCGACAATCGCTTCATTGTTCGGAACGACGCCGTTCACATGAAAGGCGGCTTGAAACATCTTTCCGAACGGCTCAAGCGAACCAACAAGAATACCCGCCCCGGCTGAAATCACGATAAAACCTAAAAACGATTTCGTCGTCCCTTTCACGATTTCATTGGCCGGCTTTTTTTGAAGCAGAAGACCGATAAAAGAAATGGCTGCAATTAATACAGCCGGCTGGCTTAACACATCCATCATCAGCTTTAGCGCTCTTTCACCCATTTGCAGTTCCTCCTTTTCTGTGATTAAAGCACTCCTTTTTCCTGCAATGTTTTAACCAGTTTTGTTTTCAGTTCATCCATGTCTATAATGCTTTCAAGCACGACGATATCCCGCAGGTGGGCTGCTCCTTCCGCGATATCTTTGGCAACGACAAACAAATCCGCTTGATCAGGAGACGCTGAGCTCAAATCCGAATGATCCACCTCGATCTCCATTAACCCCATTTCCTGCAAAATATCTTTAATATTCATTTCCAGCATAAAACTGCTTCCAAGTCCTGATCCACAAACTGCCAATATCTTCATGTTATCCCTCCTGTTTTTAATTGGATGAATAGGCTTCGATTAAACGTTTGATATGATCCAACGACTCGGTTTCCTTTAAGGAGTCCTGATTTTCTTTATTGCTGAGAAGCCGGGTCAGTTGGGAAAGCGCCTTCAGATGTGTCGTATGGTCAACCGCCGCAATGCAAAACAAAAGCCTTACCGGATACTGTTCATCATCCAAAAAATAGACCGGCTCCTTCAGTTTCAGGAGACTCATTCCCACCTTTCGGACGCCTTTTTCAGGTCTTGCATGAGGAACGGCAATCTCGGGGCCGATGATCATATAAGGTCCCATCTTTTTGACATTGTCGATCATGGCATCTGTGTATTCTTTCAAGATCACCTCCTTATCAAGCAAAGGTTTTGCCGCTGTTTGAATCGCTTCTTCCCAGCTTTTGATTTGGTCAGCCATTTGAATGGTTTCATCTGTCAGCAGATCTTTCAGCACTGGTCGTTTCCCCCTTGTTTCCGTCACTTTTTGAATAAATATAATATTTTTCAATGCTTCTCTTAGGCCTTTTTCGTCTATGATTTTGGCGTGCTTCTTGAGGATGTGAAGAAATTCGTCTGTCAAAAGCTCCTTTTGCTTCACGCCGAACAGTTCCTGATACACTTCATTGACAAGCCTGCTTTTTTCAGCGGGCGTCATCAGCGGCCCGACCATGTAGTATCGTTTTTTGGTTTTAAGCTCAACGGTGGAAAACACGGCATCATAACGGTCAAAGACGTCAGGTGTGAATGCCTGCAAAGACATCGCCTTCTCAACGACAATCTCTGAAAATAGCGATTCAAGCTGGCGCCTGACCATCAAGGATGAGCTGACACCGCTCGGACAAATGACGACAGCTGTCTTTTTCGATGATCCGGACTGTACCGGCTGCTCAAGCAATGCACCAAAGTGAATCGTGATAAAGCCGATTTCTTCTTCTGGAACCGGTTTGTTCAGCAGCGCTTCAAGATGCCGCATCAGCTTTTGAACGATGGTAAACAGTTCTTTGTGCTCTTTCTTAATCTTGCTGAGCAGGGGATTGTGAATCGGAATGCGGTATTTCATTCTGAAATATGCCGGCTTCAAGTGCCGATAAAGAGATCCCGCCACCTCGCGTCTCCTCGGAAATGTGATGCATGCTCTTGATTCAAATTCAAACACAAGCTTTTCACACAGTTGATAAAGCGGATCATGCGCCGGCTGTTGTCCAAATGAAAGCCCGAGCAGCTGGATCAAAATGTAGCAAAGTTCGGTTTCATAGACGGGAATCCGAAGTTCATTCACAAGCCTTACGGCTGCGTTTTTCAGCGGACTTTGCTTTAAAAGCTCCCCCTCCTCCTGGTGAAAACGAACAATTTTTCCTTCGGCCACTCTGATCGAATACATCATCAGAAAGTAAACAAATTCATTGAGCCTTTCTTCAACGAGTTGAATCCTGTATTCTTTCGAGACAAGTTCAACCGCTCTTTTCGTTTCTTGTTGTGTGTGATCGCACGAGCCGGAAACTTTTAAAATATAATAAAGGATTTCTTTGCCGTAAGGCTTTTGCAGAAAATAAGAAAGGTGGTGCATGACAGGAACTCTTTTATCAAACTCGCTTCCTATTAAATGATAGCCGCGCTGTCTTGTATATCTGATCGCCACCAAAAACGGAGCCAGCGCCTCATTCGCTTTTTTCACATCATTCATGACCGTATTTTTGCTGACCTGCAATAACTGTGTGAGATGAGCGGATGAAATCGGCTCCCTGCGGACAAACAGGAACATGTACAAGGCTTTGATCCGCTCTTCCTGTGTAAAAATAAACGAGCGGCCGATGTCTGAACAGGCTTCGGAGAACCGCAATTCAAGCAATTTTTCCGGAACGGCCAGCCGGTTTTTTCTTTTATATTCGATTTCAGGCAGCTGCAAGCCGGTCAGCCGATGATTGATTTTGTCCAGGTCATAGCAGATTTGCCGTTTTGATAATTGAAAATGATCAATCAGCTGATGCATGGTCGCTTCTCTGACACGCAGCAAATATTGAAGCAATTGAGCCGGACGTTTCTCGTTGATCATTTTTGCGCCCCCTTTATTGCCATCATATAATAAAGCGTTTTCATTTTGTTTGCCGATTGGGTACAATTCATGGGACTTCCGATCTTCAAGATTGGTCTGATATCCTTCTTTTTATCGTACAAGCATGAAAAAACCTCTCAAAAGGTGTTGAGAGGTTTTTTTCTATCAATCAGCTGTCATGCCAATATACTTTCATCAAATCTTCCGACCACTTCGGCTGTATGATTTGCCCTTTCGGAAGAAACTCTTTCATTACCGGTTTGATATCGATTACAGGTGTTCCGTCAATCGCATCCAACCCTTTCACTACAAGCTTGCTCCCGGATTTTTCAAGGAGTGTCACAACGGTTGCGCCGAGCCTGTTGGGTCTGTTTTTTCCCCGTTGGGCGAAAATGCCTGTCTCAGGATAGTTTTGATTGTTTCTCGGGCGCCTCGCCTGATATTGTATTTGATCCTCTTTTACTTGATGAAAGTAAAAGATAATGTCCAAATGAGAAAATGCTTCGATCCCTTTTAAAGCGTCCGGATGAATATCTTCAGCCAAATTAATTTCAGAAATCACATCGCCCCAATGATCATCCTGCGGCACAGTCCGCAAGTTTTTCACAAACGCGACAGGCTTTAATTCTATCAATTTTATCCCCCGCTTTCACTTCTCTTCCATAAAAATCCCGATCTCCGCTTTCGCTGCCGGTTTTCCGTTTACTGAGGCGGTTCCGTTGCCGAATAAAAACCCTCTTTTAAAGCGGGAAACTTCAAAATAAAGATCAAGTTTGTCTCCCACAAAGACCTTGCCGGTGTATTCAGCTTTTTTCACCGAAGACAGAAAGCCGATCTCAGCCGGGTCTTTGAGCGCAGTAAATGCAGCGGTTTGAGCCAGCGCTTCAATGATAATAGAAAATGGCATTTCCTTTTGGTTTTCCGTGATAAACCAGTCGTTTTCCGTTATGAATTTATATCCTTTCACCCATTTTCCCGGCTCGCTCTCAACAACACGGTCAATGAATAGAAACGGGTATCGATGCGGCAGTAGAGAATTGTTCACGCTGATCATCCTTTTTTACATGATTATACCGCAGTTTCATTTTTTTCTCTTTTATTTAACGCGATGACACAGAATGAAGCTGCTGAACGCTCAAACATTCCACCATGACAAAAAGCCGGGGTCTAAGCCCCCGGCTTTGCTTCATCAATTCGATTTCAGATTGTCCGGGAAGACGGTCAGATCCACTCCCCATAAATTCGGCAGAATGTAGAACACAGCTCCGACGATTAAAATCAGTGTGAAAATATTAATAACAAAGCCGGTTCGAACCATCTCGCTGATCTTCAATTTGCCCGATGCGAAAATAATTGCATTCGGCGGCGTGCCGACCGGCAACATGAAGGCGCAGTTTGCCGCCATTGCAGCAGGCACCATTAATGCGTACGGGTGAACATTCAGCGCTAAAGCGAGCGAGGCCAGTACAGGCAGAATCATAGTCGCCGTAGCCGTATTCGACGTAATCTCCGTCAAAAAGAGAACCAATGCCGCTGAGATAACAACAATGACCACAAAGTTAAATCCATCCAATACCGTAAGCCTTCCGCCGATCCACTCGGCGAGACCCGTTTCTTTAAAACCGGTCGCGAGCGCCAAGCCTCCTCCGAATAAAAGGAGAATCCCCCACGGCAAGTCCTTCGAAACCGACCAGTCCAATACCCTGCCCCCTTTATTGAGCGAAGGGATCAAGAAGAGCAATGAAGCTGCGAATATCGCAATCATTGTATCGTCAATACCGGGTATTTTGTCATCCCATAAAAATGTCCTCGTCACCCACATAAACGCGGCAAACCCGAAGACAAGCAGAACCATTGTTTCTTCAAAGCTCATCTTTCCGAGCTTTCTTTTTTCTTCGAGAATCAATTCTTTTCCGCCCGGAAGCTCCTTCATCTTGATCGGATGCGCCACTTTCGTTAAGTACAGCCATACCGCTACAAGCAAAATGACAACGACCGGAACGGCAAAAGCCATCCACCCCCCGAAAGACACTTCAACTCCGTACAGCTTCTTAATATTGGCCGCCAAAATAATGTTTGGCGGTGTGCCGATTAGCGTACCGAGTCCGCCGATCGTCCCCGCATACCCGATGCTGAAGATCAGCGCTTTTGAAAATTTCGCTTCTTCTCCGGCTAAATCTTTTCTTTCAGATTTCATGACGGCTGATACCTGATGAATGATAGCGGTTCCAATCGGAAGCATCATCATCACCGCGGCCGTATTTGAGACCCACATGGACAAAAACCCTGTGGCCGCCATAAACCCGAGGACGATCCTTGACGTGCTCGTTCCCACTACAGAAATGATATTAAGCGCGATCCGTTTATGAAGATTCCAGCGCTCCATCGCAAGTGCAATCAAAAAGCCTCCTAAAAATAAAAAAACGATTGGATCGCCGTAGCTTGACGTGACAGCTGCCCCTTCCAGCGCCCCGGTCAGCGGAAGCAGCACGATCGGCAGCAATGATGCAGCCGGAATCGGAACAGCTTCCGTAATCCACCATACCGCAACCCACAACGTGGTCGCCAATACCATTCTTCCTTCATGGCTCAGACCCTCGGGAAAAAAGAACAAAAGGACGGCGAAAAACAATGCAGGACCTAGCAGCAGTCCGATTTTCTGAGGCGTTTTATAGCTCGGCGGCTTTTCTTCCTTCATGGTTTGCTCCGACTTGATCTTTAAATCAGCATCTTTTCCCGCCCTGACAGGCATGGCGAACAAAAGCAGCCTCTTTGCTTCCCGGTGTGATCTCCAAAGCATATCCCATGCTGACACAACGCTTGATTTCATCAAAAATCCCCCTTCCCCTCTATCGATAAAGCGCTTACAATAGTAAATAAAAAGTAAGCTGCCGACTGTCGACAGTTATAACTTAATTATAACGGACAGCTAATGGCAGTCAACACTTTTTTGTCACAAAATACTCAATATTATGGTAATTTTAGGTTGATGGTATTTCTCTCTTTTTGCTAGACTATTAGTGATTTCCGCAGTGAAAAATAAACGAGGTGAACAGCGTGAAGTTTTCCATACAACGTGCAGTCTCTTATCATGATCAAGTCCATCATTATTTAAAAGATATGATTATTAAAGGAGGATATCGACCCGGCGAACGGATCTACGAATCCAAAATCGCCAAGGAGCTGCAAGTGAGCCGCAGCCCCGTCAGGGAGGCGATTCGGACACTTGAACAAGAAGGATTATTATCGATAGATGATAAATCAAAAATTACAGTTTATGAACCGACAATCAAAGACCTTGAAGAAATATACCAATGCCGCCAGGCGCTCGAATCCCTGGCCGTTTCATTGGCAACCCGCCTTGCTTCAAATGCAACACTGGAGCTCATTTCCGAAACGCTCTCTGAAGCGCGTAAGCACCAGGAAACCCAAAGTCCGGAGTCGGCCAATGCACTTCTTCGCCTAAATACGCAATTTCATGATGTCATCATCGAAACGAGCGAAAACGAACGCCTGCAAAAACAGCTGCTTGATTTGCGGTCGCTGACCTTTTTCTATCGGAGCAAAAACCTTGAAAAACCGGCGCGCACCCTTGACATCATCAATCAGCACGAGGAGATTCTGCGTCACATGCAGGACAGAAATGACGCCAAGGCTGCCGAATCAATGAGGAAGCATATAGAGGCAGACCTTTGCTATTTAAAAGAGGTGTTGTTCGGAAGCAGTTCCGCACGCTAAAAAAGCAGGGTTACCCCTGCTTTTTTCAGTTCTGGCAGACAAATTCGGCTGTGCGGTTGATCCCTTTGATGATATCAGGAAGGCGGTCGCGTTCATTCACAATATGAACGCGCTGAAACCCTGCGGCTGCAGCCTTCTTCCCCGCTTCTTCCGTGAGGCAGACCGCCTGCAGACGGGCAGCCGTTTTTTCCGGATGGAGGCCGATTGTCTCAGCCTCGTTTACGAACAGCTCGACGCATGTTCGATTCGCAAAGATCACGATATCAACAGGAAACTCCTCGATCTCCCGTTTAATGATCGATGTAAAGCGGCTGTCGATCATCCTGTCATGTGTAATCAATACCTCACAACCGGAGTGCGGTTGATTTTGCACGGCTTCCCGGCTGCCGATCAGCAAACAGCTGTCCGAAACCGGCATTTCCGCCTGCAGAAAAGCGGAAAATCCCCGTTCTTCAAGAGCTGCTTTTACATGCAGATCTGAAGCGTAGAGCCGGCCGCGCATTTCCCTGACATCGATCTTCAAAGCGGCAAGCCGGCTGAAAAATCTGCGCAGTGACGCACTTGAGGTGAACAGCAGGCTGTCAAAAGAAGCAATTCGCTCTAAAACTGTATCGTCAGGCACCGTTTCGAGTGATTTCCATTTCGGCCATTCAACAACTTCAGCGCCTTGTTCACGAAGCGTCTCCACCGGGACTCGTTCTTCTTCACAGCTTTTGACCGCCATCATGTTCAGCCCGATCAAAGGCTTTTCTTCAAACCAGCTGTTCTGCCTGAATGATACGATGTCGCCGATGACGATGATCGCGGGATTTTTAATTTGATGCTCGGTTATTTTTTCCCTGATATTCTGCAATGTCCCTTTAACGCTCCGCTGCCGGCCCCATGTGCCCCATTGGATGACCATCGCGGGAACAAGGGGAGACTTGCCGTGTTTCATCAGCTGCTCGCATATATAACCAAGGTTTTTGATCCCCATGTAAAAGACGAGGGTTTGGACGCCTTTGGCCAGCCCTTCCCAATTCATTTCCGGTTTGCCCGATTTATCATGGGCGGTGACAACGGCAAAGGATGAAGCGAAATCGCGGTGGGTCACAGGCAGTCCGGCATAAAGAGGCGCGGCGATTCCCGATGTAATGCCGGGCACCATTTCGTACGGGATGCCGTGTTCGCTGACGGCTGCCGCTTCTTCTCCGACTCTGCCGAACACGCTCGGGTCTCCTCCTTTCAGCCGGACCACTTTGAGGCCTTTCAGCCCCTTTTCAATGAGCAGTGCATTGATTTCACTTTGTTTCATATAATGGCGGTCCGGGAGCTTGCCGCAGTAGACAAATTCACATGATGCTTTTGCATGCTCAAGCAGCCGGGAATTGACGAGCCTGTCATACAATATGACATCCGCCGCCTCGATCAGCTTTCTTCCTTTTAATGTGATCAATCCTGAATCGCCCGGTCCGGCCCCGACAAAATATACTTTCCCATTCCCCATCAACTGTCATCCTTCCATCTGCCGATTCTGTGAACGCGTTTGTTTTTTTAATAAAGAGGGAGCACATTCAGCGACCCTTGAGGCTTTTGACAATACATGTCTTTGAGCCGTTTAATAAACGATATACAAATCTTCGCCTTCAACGACCGTTTCGTATGTCTGAACACACCCTGTATCAGGCTCTTGGACTTTGCCGTCTTCAAGGCTGATCTTCCAGTCGTGCATCGGACAGAAGACGAATTTGCCGCTTACCATTCCTTCGGCAAGAACGCCCCCTTTGTGGGGGCAGCGGTTTTCAATCGCGCGGACATTGCCGTTTGAAAGCTTGAATACCGCGATTTCCTTGTCCTCGATAAGCACTGTCTTCCCAAGCTGATTCGGCAAATCCCCGATCTTCGAAACAAACACCTTTGTTAAGTTCTTGTTCACCATGTGAATTCCTCCTCAAGTTGATTTCTCATTTTAAGAAGTGACAACATTTTCGAATAGCTGTTTTGTTGTCTTTTCGTCTTCCAAAAAGTCTTTCCACGGGTCTTTATGGACAGACAGCGCTTGATTGATGCGGTCATTCAGTTCTTTGCGTTTTTCTTTATCATTCAATACGGATTGGACGTGGGACAAGCCGACACGTTCGATCCAAGCAGATGTCCGTTCTAAATAGTTGGCTGTTTCACGATAGTATTGGAGATACGCGCCTGTGATTTCGATGACTTCTTCAGCCGTTTTGACTTTCATTAACAGATCGCCTGCGCGCAAATGCGTGCCTCCGTTTCCGCCGACGTAAATTTCCCAGCCACCGTCGATGCCGACGACGCCGATATCTTTAATGCCGGATTCAGCGCAGTTTCTCGGACAAGCGGAAACCGCCATTTTAATTTTGTGAGGCGTGTAGAGCCCTTCAAATTTTTTCTCAAGGTCAATTCCGAGGGCCATTGAGTCTTGCGTGCCGAAGCGGCAGAACTGTTCGCCGACACACGTTTTTACGGTTCTGAGCGTTTTTCCGTAAGCAAATCCTGAAGGCATGTCAAGATCAGCCCATACTTTCGGAAGATCTTCTTTTTTGACGCCGATCAGGTCGATCCGCTGGCCGCCGGTCATTTTCACTAGCGGAATTTCATATTTGTCGACGACATCAGCGATGCGCCGCAAATCATTCGAATTGGTAACCCCGCCGTACATCCGCGGTACAACTGAATATGTGCCGTCTTTTTGAATGTTGGCGTGCATCCGTTCATTGACGAAGCGGGATTCTCTTTCATCTTCATATTCCTTCGGATTGATCATGCCGAGGTAGTAGTTAAGCGCAGGGCGGCATTTGGAACAGCCTTCCGCCGTTTTCCAGCCGAGCACGTTCATGACTTCTTTCGTATGGGTCAGCCCTTTTTCTCTGATTTCGGCCACGATTTCGTCTCTTGACAGGTCCGTACATCCGCAAATCGCTTCTTTTTGTGCTGAAGCATCAAACTCTGAGCCGAGCGTATGCTGAAGAATCTCAGCGACAAGCGGCTTACATCCTCCGCAAGAACGTGATGCGCCTGTGCAGGCTTTAATTTCATCCGTCGATGTGCAGCCCTGCTCTTTGATCGCCTGAATGATCATTCCTTTCGAAACGCCGTTACAGCCGCATACGATCTCATCGTCGCTCATCGCAGCGGTCAAGCTCATGCCTTCTTCCTGATTCAAAGGCTGCAAGATTGAAATTTTAGAAGTATCTGAAATATCTGCTCCTTTTTGAATCATGGAAAACAGCCTGTTACCTTCGCTGCTGTCTCCGAACAGTACGGCGCCGATCACCTGATTGCCGCGCAGAACAATTTTCTTGTAGATTCCGTCCTGTTCGTCAAACACTTTAAGCGCTTTTTTGTCTTCTCCGTCATCCTCATTAAAATCACCGGCAGAAAAGACCTCAACACCGGAAACCTTCAGCTGGGTTGATAAAACAGACCCTTCATACGGAGCTGTTTCAACGCCGCAGATTTTTTTGGCAAGCACTTTCGCCTGTTCATAAAGAGGCGCGACAAGTCCGTAGGCAATGCCTCTATGTTCCGCACATTCTCCGACAGCATAAATGTTGGGAACTTCGGTTTCCATGTAATCATTGACGACGATTCCTCTGTTTACCGGAAGGCCGCAGTCTTTGCCGAGCTGAACGTTCGGCTTGATTCCGACCGCCATGACGACCAAATCGGCTTCAAGCATTGAGCCGTCTTTGAATTTTAAGCCTTCGACACGTGTTTCTCCGTAAATTTCTTCTGTCTGCTTTTCCAGCAAAAATTTCATGCCCTGCTTCTCCAGCTCTTTTTGCAAAAGCCGTCCTGCGGTTGCATCAAGCTGACGCTCCATCAAATATGGCGCGAGGTGGATAACGGTAACGTCCATGCCAAGGTTAAGAAGTCCGCGCGCTGCTTCCAGTCCCAGCAATCCGCCGCCGATAACGGCTGCTTTTTTGTACGTTTTGGAAGCTTCGAGCATGATATCCGTATCCTTGATATCACGGAATGCTGTTACACCTTCTTTATCCGCTCCGGGCAATGGCAGAATAAAAGGGAGAGAACCTGTCGCCAAAATCAGTTCATCATACGGCTGGACTCTTCCCGCATCCGTGATGACGGTTTTGGACTCCGGATCAACTTTAACGACTTCTTCCCCCGTATACAGCTGAATCCCGTTTTCTTCATACCAATCCCAATCATTCAGTGTAATGTCCTTAACATCCGTATCTCCTTGAAGCACTTTGGAAAGAAGAATCCGGTTATAGTTTGGGTGCGGTTCGTTTCCAAAAATCGTGATCTGAAACTCTTCGCTTGAAATTTTAAGAATTTCTTCAACGGCCCTGACCCCGGCCATACCGTTCCCTACCAGGACTAGCTGCTTTTTTTTCACTATGATCCTCCCCTTTTTCAAAACAATTCACTATACGCCCTAAACAAGTATTCTGTTTACATCTTTAAAACTATCACAAATTATAGTTAATTTTGTAAACTTTTTATGACTTTTTATGACAATTTATTCACATAATTGTCAACTGACGGACGAATTTTTACGGAGCAAACCTTAAATCCCGGCATTCTGCAAGACGGATCGAGCGTTTCCGCTATCAAATCGTTCACATTTTGCGAATCTGCCCAATGCATCGGCACAAAAATGGTATCCGGCCTGATGGCTTCCGATAATTTGCTCCTGACAATGATGCTGCCTCTTTTTGACTCCACCCTGACCAGCACCCTGTCGCTAATGTTGTATTTTTCCGCCGTTTTCGGATGAATTTCCATAAATGATTCAAAGTGTCTGGCCTTGAGTGCAGCGCTCCTTCTCGTCTGTACTCCGGTTAAATAATGAGACATCACCCTTCCGGTCGTCAGATAAAGGGGATACTCTTCAGTCGGTTCATCTTTTTTGATCATTGGTTCGTTCGGGACGACGCACATTTTCGCTTTTTTGTCCGGGTGGGCAAAGGATGATTCAAACAGGCGCTGTGTCCCGGGGTGTCCCTGTTCGGGACAAGGCCATAAAATGCCGCCTTCCTTTCTCAGACGTTCATAAGTGATGCCCGAATAGTCGGCAATTCCGCCGCGGCTCGCTTTTCTTAATTCATTAAAAACATCCTCTGCCGATCGATATGAGAAATAACGGCCTTTTCCAAGCGCAGCAGCAATATCGCAAATCATTTGCCAGTCATGCCTCGCTTCACCGGGGCACGGTTTTGAGGCTTCCCTTAATGTCACTCTGCCTTCCAGATTGGTCATCGTTCCTTCGTCCTCGAGATAGGATGATGCGGGGAGAATGACGTCCGCGAGTCTAGCCGTTTCAGAAAGAAACAAATCAACGGCGGCAAAAAACTTTAATTTTCCCAAAGCGGATTTGACAAAGCCTGCGTTCGGACTGGATACAACAGGGTTTGAACACATTAAAAACATCCCGGTAATTTCGCCTTCATGAACTTTCTCCATCATTTCATAGGCGGATACACCTTTTCCTGGAAGGTCTTCAGCTTTTATGCCCCAAACATCCGCAATATAAGCGCGGTCAGCTTCGTTTTCAATCGACCGGTACCCTGGCAGCTGATCTGCTTTCTGGCCGTGCTCCCGCGCCCCCTGCCCATTTCCTTGTCCGGTGACGGCGCCGTAGCCGCAAGCAAATTTGCCGATTTTCCCAGTTGATATTAGAATATTCAGTAAATTTCTGACGGCAGCCGTTCCGTCCGTTTGCTGTTCAATCCCTCTTGCCGTGAACAGCATTCCCGTCTCCTCACGGGCAAATTTTACTGCAGCTTTTTTAATCTGCTCGATTTGTATCCCGGTTTTGGCCGAAATGTCTTCAAGTGATAAAGACGCCACATGGCGCTTGACCTCTTCAAAACCTTCAGCTCTCTCTCTGAGAAAAGCTCCGTCTGTCAGCTGTCCTTCAATGATGACTTTCAGCATACCGTTTGCGAGCGCGGCGTCTGTCCCCGGCTTGATTTTCAAATGCAGATCGGCGATCTTGGCCGTTGCCGTTTCGCGGGGATCGATGACAATGATGTAGGCCCCGTTTTGCTTCGCTTCTTCAAAATACGGCATGATCGTCGGCTGGCACTCTGCGATATTCGTACCTGCGAGGATGATGACCCTTGCATGGGGGATCTCGGAAAGGGCATTTGTCAGCCCCCGGTCCATTCCAAAGGTTTGATTTGCAGCTGTAGCGGCCGCCGACATGCAAAGCCTGCCGTTGTAGTCAATATGCTTCGTCTTCAGGGCGACGCGGGCGAACTTCCCCAGCAAATACGCTTCTTCGTTTGTAATGGACGCGCTGCCGTATACACCCAAAGCATCGCGGCCATCTTCATGCTGGATCGCTGTTACTTGCTGTTTGATGTACTGAAGCGCTTCATCCCATGTCACACGGACGAAGTCGCCGTTTTTTTTGATCAGCGGATGGGTGATCCTCTCCGAATGAAAGGCATGCTGGTGGGCGTTCATCCCTTTCATGCACAGCCGTCCTTTTGTCGTCGGATTGTCTTTTCCGACCGCCGTGTATTTTTTTCTTGTCACAATTGTCTGTTCAATGAGGTGCATTTTGCACTGCATGCTGCAAAATGGACATTGGGTGTCATACGTTTTTTCGGATTGCACTTCTTTTTGCTTCGTGCGAAAGTACTTTAGCAATCGTTCTGTCAATTCACATCAGCCCTTTTATCGTTTCTTGCTGAGCCAGCCGCTTCTCTTTTTCAAGCCGTTCGATCAGCTGGCCGCGAAGTCCGTTGTCAAATAAAACTTCCCGGATATGAATGATGCCGGCGCGTTCAATCCAATGCCCGACCTTCTCGAGATAATTTGCTGTTTCCCGGTAATATTGAAGAAGGCCTTTCATGAATTCCCCCGCTTCCTCCGCCGAGTCGGCTACTGAAAGCAGCTCTCCCGGAGAAGCATGCTGGCCTCCTTGGCCGCCCGCATAAATCTCCCAGCCCCCGTTTACTTTGAGAAGTCCGATGTCATGAACTGAAGCGTACACGCAATCATCCAAACAGCCCGACACCCCGATCGAGACCTTGGCCGGAATGAGGAGGGATTCTGCTGCTTTTTCCAAGTCTGCCGCCAATGTTTGTATCTGTGGTTCGCCTCGTGAACCGCATGTGCACGTTTTAACCGCGGCAATCCCATGCTGAGGCGGCGGGCAATGCGGCATGCCGAGTTCTTCTTTCACGCGCTCTATATACTCCGGCTTGATACCAGCAAGCTTTAATCTCTGATGGTGTGTCATGTACACCTCTTGTATTTGATACTTTTCAATCACTTCTGCAATGCGCTTCAGCTCTTCGGCATTCGTTCGGCCTCCGTACATTTGCGGAATCATTATATCCGACTCCTTGTCGCGCTCCTCATAGATGATGTCCGGACGGATCATTTTTAAATAGTAGTGAATCGCGGGCAAGCAAATCCGGCAGCCGCTGCTGTTTTTCCAGCCGAGCGCCGAGATGACTTCGTGAACGGAAGAAAGATTTCTTATCTGTATTTCGTTCACGACTTCATCTTCCGTGAATGAAGTGCAGGCGCACATCGGCTGTTCCGCCGCAGATACGTAATCATCCTGTTCAGCGGTATGGAGCAGCAGTTCTTCGACTAACGGCCTGCAGCCGCCGCATGATCCGGAAGCATTTGTACAGCCTTTGACCTCCTCGGCCGTCTTTAAACCGTGCGTCTGTATGGCTTCCATGATCGCGCCTTTTGAAACCGCGTTGCATTGGCAGATCGTTTCACCAAGCGCCATAGAAGCGACTGAACTGTCTTCTTCCGATTGAAACAGCTCTTTTTTGACAACGGTAATATCCCTTTGTTTGATGATGCTTTCCAACAGCCTTCGGCTGCCGCTGGTGTCTCCGTATAAAATCACGCCGGCCATTTTATCCTCTTGAAAAACCGCTTTTTTATAGACTCCTGCCGCTTCGTCAAAAAGTTTAATAGCCGTCGTCGAGTCGTCCTCTGTGATTTTCCCTGCCGAAAAGACATCGATGCCGGACATTTTTAAAGCTGCGGACTGGACGGAGCCCTGATAACCAACACATTCGAGGCCGCAAATATGTTTGGCCAGCACTTTCCCCTGTTCATACAATGGCTTGACTAAGCCATAGACCGTTCCGTTATGCTCCGCGCATTCACCGACGGCGTAGACATTTGGCACATTTGTCTCCATATAGTCGCTGACAATGATCGCCCTGTTGGTTGCAATACCGCTTGCCTTGGCCAGTTCGATATTCGGTCTGACACCGGCAGCCATGACGATGAGATCGGCGCTGATCTTCGTCCCGTCTTTAAACCGCACACCCTTGGCGCGGGATCTTCCTAAAATCGCCTCTGCATCTTTATCCAAATGAAAATGAATCCCTTGGCGCTCCAGCTCTTTCTGGAGCATGGCAGATGCCGGCGGATCAAGCTGGTTCTGCATGATGCAGGAAGAGTGGTGAATCACATCAACCTTCATCCCGAGGTTTGCCAACCCTCGCGCCGCCTCAAGGCCCAAAATTCCCCCGCCGATAACGGCCGCTTTTTTAAACCGCTTTGATGCCTTTATCAATGCCCGGCAATCGTCTATTGTTCTAAAACCATATACCCCTTCTTTATCTGCACCATGAACCGGGAGAATAAACGGGGAAGAGCCCGTCGCAATAATCAGTTTGTCATAAGCGATTTCGCGGTTTTGATCTGTCGCCACCGTCTGTTTAACCGTATGGATTGCGACAGCCGTTTCCCCTGTATAAAGTGTAATCCCGTTTTCTTCATACCAGCTCCGGCTTTTTGTCATCACATCGTTCCAATCCGTTTCTCCCTGAAGGACAGAAGACAGCAGAATCCGATTATAGCTGAGGTGTGGTTCACTGCCGATGATGACGATCTCAAACTGGTTCCCGCCGTGTTGTAAAATTTCTTCGGCCGTGCGAACTCCGGCCATGCCGTTTCCTATTAAAACCAGCCTTTGTTTCCCCATTTTCTCCCCTCCTCTCTGCAGCTTTGCTCTGGATTATTATTTCACATTGCATCGCTAAAGCGTTCAAACCTGTTACATTTCCTGACAAAAAATTTTAGAAACAGGACGGTTTGACCAGTACTCATTGATGACGATTTAACGGCTTTGGCCGCCGATGTTAAAGTTCAACATTTTATCACATTTTTTATCACGTTCTGCTTGTTTCTTTTCCTGCAATCTACTAGGCTTATAAGTAAAGAACATAAGGAATGGAGGAGGAGAATGCTACCGATTAAAAGAAGACAGCAGATATTGGCGTGGGTCAAAGAAGAAGAATCTCTGCGCATTTCAGAAATTTCGAAAAGGCTGAACGTCTCTGAAATGACCGTTTACCGCGACATTAAACCGCTTGTTGAAAACGGACAGGTCATCAAGACGGCAGGCGGAATCACGCTAAACAAGCCGAAGCAGCAGCTTGGGCAGCTTTGCGTCGTGTGCGGAAAAGGGGCAGGCTCGAGGCTTTCCGTGCAAATTGTAAAAAACGACAGTCAAATTGAACAATTTTGCTGTGCCCATTGCGCAATGCTCCGCTATGAGAAAGTGAAAGATGACGTCTCCCAGATAATCTGCAGGGATTTTTTGCTAGATACGACGATCAGCGCCAAAGCCGCCGTCTTTTTGCTGGATACGAATCTTCATTTGAACTGCTGCGAGCCGCAGGCGATCCCTTTCGCTTCTGAAGCGGATGCACGGAAATTCAAAAAAGGCTTTGGCGGGCAGCTGTTATCGTTTGACGATGCCGCGCTTCTCGTCCAGAAAACGATGAAGAACAGCTGCTGCAGCCTGAAGACGTGAAATTTTGTTAAAAGATTGGATGAATGTGATGAAAAGAGCAACACTCTGGACAGTTCTCGCTGTTCTTTGTATCATTCTGCTGCCAAAAGCCGCTTTTGCTCACGCATATATCGTAAAATCAACTCCCGCTGAAAATCAGGAGCTGAAAAAAGCGCCTGCAGAAATCAAGATCGAATTCAATGAAGCGATTCAGAACGGGTTTCATTCGATAACGGTCAGAAATTCGTCGGGTGAGCGCGTTGATTCCGGCAAAACGGAAATCGATCCGCAAAACGCCAAAATCATGACCGTCATGCTGAAACCGAAATTGAAGGATGATATCTACTCGGCCGAATGGAGAGCTGTATCAGCAGACGGGCATCCCGTATCAGGCACGATCCCTTTCAGCATCGGAAACATTCAAGGCGGGCTGCCGAAAGATCAACAAAAACAAGCATCAGGCCTGCCGGCAGCCGATACCGTCATGGAACGCGTCCTTTTGTATACCGGTTTCTCCCTGTTCATGGGGGCCGCTCTCTTTCAGCTCGTATGGTACCGCCCTGAAAACGGCTGGCCGGGTGGCAAACGGCGCCGTCTGAAGCGGATCAAGAATGCGGCGCTCTTATTGACAGGGGCCGCCATCATCATTCAGCTGCCCCTGCAAACCAAAGTAAACGCGGGCGTTTCCTGGATCGGGGCTTTCCAGCCTTCGCTTTTGCAAGAAACGCTTCTGAATACGACGGGCGGAATGCTGTGGCTGATCAACATCGCCATCATCGCCTTGCTTGTTTTTTGTTCGAACAGAAAAGGTCTGAAGAGCGCGATCTTGAGCCTGTTCCTTTTTGCCGGGCTTTTGTTCGTCAAATCGCTCGACGGCCATGCCGCTTCGACGAGCGCCGGCTATATGACAATCGTGATGAACTTCATCCATCTGAATACTGCTTCCATTTGGACGGGCGGACTCGCGATGTTTGTGCTGTTTTTCGGAAAAGACTGGCTGAAGCCTGACAAAAGTTTAATATGGGAAACCATTCGGCGCTTCTCGCCATGGGCGCTCGCTTCTGCAGGGCTTCTTATATTCTCGGGCCTTTTCAACAGCTTCTTCATTGTTCACACACTGGATAACCTGCTAGGGACGGCTTACGGAAAAGCGCTCCTTGTAAAAGCGGCCCTCGTTCTTCTCATGATCGGACTCGGGGCATTACACTATTTCCGTTTTAGAAAAGCACCGAAACAGCAGGGCGCCCGTTCGCTGAAGGCTGAATGGGCGGTCGGACTTCTCATTCTGGTGACCACGGCGGTTTTCACCAATATTCCAAGTCCGCCCGCACCGCTGCCGCAGCCTTTCAGTGAGACGAAGCAATTGACGGAAGGAAACACGCTGTCGCTCCGAATCAGCCCGAACATGCCGGGCTCAAATGCGTTTGAAGTCACAGTCAGAAACAGAAAAGGAGACGTCGTCAAAGATATTCAAAAAATCGAATTAACCGTTGAGAAAACCGGGCTTTTCGGGGATGACAAAGAGAGCACGTTCAGCCTCAGCAAAAATAAAGACGGCGTTTTTCAAACGAAAAATTTAAATTTAAGCGAAGACGGCATCTGGAAAATCCGCGTTCACGGGTTAACGGCGTCATTTGAGGAGATCAGAACGGTTTTCAATGCAAAAATTAATAAAAAGGAGTTTTGATTATGTTTAAAAAAACATTATGGCTGGGTGCAATCCTAGCATCATTTTTGCTTTTCTCCGTGCCTGTCAGCGCACATGTCACGGTAAAACCGGGAGAATCAGCAGCAGGCTCATGGGAAACATACACCGTCAAAGTACCGGTTGAAAAAGACAACGCCACAACCAAGGTCGTTCTCAGCATGCCGGACGGTGTTGAATTTCAGCAGTATGAACCGGTGCCAGGCTGGAAAACAAGCACTGAAACCGGTAAAAACGAGAAAGTGACAAGGGTGACGTGGGAAGCCGAAAACGGCGGCATTCAGCCTGGTGAATTCCAACAGTTTACTTTCACCGCCAAAAACCCTGACAAAGAACAAAAGGCCGCCTGGAACGCTTACCAATATTATAAAGACGGCACGATTGTCGAGTGGACCGGCGATGAAAACGCCGATACCCCGCATGCGATCACAAGCATTGTCGATGCTGCAAAGCTCGGGCACGAAACGGTTGACGCACACGGCGCTTCAACGAAACAAAACACAGCCGCAGAAAACGAAGACGGTCAAGCCGGACAAGGGATTCAAACCGCTTCCCTCATCCTGTCGATCCTCGCCGTGCTTCTTGGGGGTGCTGCGCTGCTCTTGACAGTGCGCAAAAAGAAAGCGTAAAAATGAAAAGCTGTCGGGAATATCCCGACAGCCTTTTTGTGCCCATTTCAGTTCGAATCCCGCACGATCTGATAATACATGCCCGTTTTTTGATCGACCACCGCCTCTAAATGAAGCCCGTCATCAGTCTCAAATGTTCCATTCAGGCGAGCGGCATCCCCTGTATATAACGTGTACTTGCTTCCCTTAGGCGTTGTGAACGGTGAAGAAGCTTCCGCACTCTCCGTTTTCGGGTGATCCGATTTTACAATTGCGTAATTTAAGTCGCGGTACCATTGATATTTGCCGTTTTCCCGTTTGATGTGAGCGAGGCAAATTCCCTCTCCCTCCGAATCGCCGAATCGAAAAACGACGACTTGTTCGCCGTTTAAATCGATTTTGTCTATAATATCGTCTTTTGTGATGTTCTCGTAACGAATACCGTCCTCAATCGCTTCCTGTTCGCTGTTCACCCATTTGGTTTGTTCATCATTTTCTTGGGCGCTCGCACAACCCGCAACCAAGATCGCCAAAAATAATAAAACTGTTCGTTTTTTCATCCGCTTCCTCCGACTTTAATTGTTTTAGGGCATTATATGAATTCGGCCAGCGTTGAATATATCCTCTTTGCAGGAAAATTTCCAATACGGTGATTCAAAAATTGACAAACTTATCTTACAATAGAAAAAGTTCTGAATGATTGAGTAGGGAGAGATCGGAGTATGAAAGTATCGATTCTGTTTGTCTTGCTTGCGGCCATTTTATGGGGAACGACGGGAACAACCCAGGCGTTCGCGCCTGAAGAAGCGGCGCCTCTTGTGTTCGGCGCTGTCAGAATGGCGGTCGGCGGCATCACCCTGCTCTTGTTCGCGGCTTTGCGCGGTCAATTAAAACGCAGCGGCTGGCCCGTTAAAACGCTGATTATCGCAGCATTGAGCATGGCATTTTATCAGCCTTTCTTTTTTTCAGCTGTCAGTCTCTCAGGGATCGCCGTCGGAACGGTCGTCGCCATCGGCAGCGCTCCGATTATCGCCGGCTGCCTCGAATGGCTCGTGTTCAAAAAAGTACCCCAAGCGAAATGGTGGATCGCAACGGCTGCAGCGATAGCAGGCGTATCCTTGTTATTCATCCCTTCCGCCTCATCGGGAGGGAGCTTTCTCGGCATATTGCTCGCACTCGGCGCCGGTCTTTCCTTTGCCGTCTATACGCTGACAAGCAAAAAGCTCCTGCAACAGCAGAAGCCGGAGGCTGTCACAGGCACCGTGTTCTTTTTAAGCGCTGTATTGCTTGCCCCGTTGTTGTTTCTGTACGATTTGAGCTGGATCTTATCGGTTCAGGGATCGGCTGTCAGCCTCTATATCGGCGTCATTGCAACCGGTGCCGCGTACCTGTTATTTACGACAGGATTGGCAAAAGTACCCGCCTCAACAGCGGTGACCCTGTCGCTGGCTGAACCGCTCACGGCGTCGCTTTTAGGAACCGTGCTTGTCAAGGAATCGCTGCCTCTTGTTTCCTGGGCCGGAATCGCATTGCTTCTGCTGGGCATTTTTTATATTTCCTATCAGCCCAAAAAGAATAAAATGAACGCTGAACAAGTGAAAGCGTAAAAAACCGCCCGTGGATATGCGGGCGGGTTTTCATGTTGTCTTGTTATTCATCCAAACCGATAGACAAATATTTTGTTTCCAAATACGGCTCGATGCCTTCCTGTCCGCCTTCGCGTCCGATGCCGCTTTCCTTCATGCCGCCGAAAGGCGCCTGAACGGTTGACGGTCCGCCATCATTCCAGCCGAGAATGCCGTAATCAAGATTTTCGGATAAATAGATGCCGCGGCGGTAGTTTTCCGTAAAGAAGTATGCCGCTAAACCGTAAGGCGTATCATTGGCGAGCTTGACTGCTTCGTCCAGCGTTTTAAAAGTCGTAATCGGCGCAACGGGACCGAATGTTTCCTCATGCATGATCGTCATTGAAGGATCAACATCCGTCAGCACTGTCGGGTGGACAAAGTAGCATGATTTCTCATCATCGCTTTCGTATTCGGCGCCGATGAGAACTTTCGCCCCTTTATCCACCGCGTCATTGATTTGATCAACGATTTTTTGGAAGCCGTTTTTATTGATGACCGGGCCGATTGATACACCTTCTTCAAGTCCGTTTCCGACTTTCAGCTTGGCGACTTCCGCGCGGAGTTTTTCTGCAAATTCATCCTTAACCGATTCATGAACGATCAGACGGTTTGCACAGACGCACGTTTGTCCGGCATTCCTGTATTTCGACAGCATCGTCTGTTTAACGGCGAGGTCGATGTTGGCATCTTCATCAACGATCAGCGGAGCATGGCCGCCGAGCTCCATTGACACATGCTTCACCGTCTCGGCGCTGTTTTTCATTAAATGTTTGCCGACAGGCGTTGACCCGGTAAACGTAATCTTGCGGATCAGCGGATGGCTTGTAAAAATAGAACCGATCTCTTTTCCGTCGCCGATCACACACTGAAGGACGTCTTTCGGAATGCCCGCTTCGTGGCCGAGGCGAACGAGCTCAAGCGCCGTTAAAGGCGTGTCAGGCGCAGGCTTGATGATAAAGGTACAGCCTGCCGCCAAAGCCGGTGCCGCTTTTCGCGTGATCATCGCCGCCGGAAAGTTCCACGGGGTAATCGCCGCAACAGGACCGACTCCCTGGCGCGTGACGATGATGCGCTTGTTCGTCACAGATGCGGGAACCGTTCTTCCGTAGATGCGTTTTGCTTCCTCCGCATACCATTCGATATAGCCTGCGCTATATATGACTTCTCCCTGTGCTTCAGCGTACGGCTTGCCGTTTTCAAGCGTAATTAATTTTGCCAGCTCGTCCTTCTGCTCCACAATCAAATCGAACCATTTTTTCAGTAAGCCCGCTCGTTCTGAAGCCGATGTTTTCGACCATTTTTGAAATGCTTCATGCGAGCGTACGACTGCCTCTTCGACTTCCTTTGCAGATTGCTGGGGAACCGATTTGATTTTTTCTCCAGTCGCAGGATTATATACTTCTAGCATGCTGGTCATGTTGAATCTCCTCCCCTTTACGTTTTGAACTGCTGTTGTATAAAAGAAAACCGATCAATGTCCATCCTGCCAAGATCAGCCACTCATACGGCCATGTGAGCGCGGCCGGCATGCCTGGCAAATAAAAGGCAAGAAAGATAACACTTAAGAGGATAGCAGATATACCCGTCGTTTTCCACTTATTGATTTTATACGGCCTGTTTAAATCCGGCTCTGTCTTTCTCAGTTTCATGAATGCAATCGACACGATCAAATATCCGACTATAATACCTGTTCCCCCTGCATTGACGATCCAAACAAGGGCAGGGCGCCCGAGCAGCGGTGCAAAAAATGCCAGCGCTCCCAGAAACAAAATCGCGTTCGTCGGCGTTTTATACTTCGGATGGATGAAACCGAACCATTTCGGCACCATGCCTTTTTCAGACATGGCAAACAGAATGCGGCTCGCGCCGATGATAAATGCGTTCCAGCTTGTAATGATGCCGGCGACTCCGCCGAGGACAAGCACCGTGCCGAACAGCTGGTTCCCGAGCAGATTGACCATTGCATCCGCGGTCGCCAAAGAAGTCGTTGCAAGCTCGCTTTCTGACAGCCCCATCGTCACGCCGAAAACAATCAGCAAATAAAACACGACCGCACTGACAATCGAAATAATCAAAATTTTGCCGATGATTTTTTTCGGGGCATTAATTTCAGCCGCAACCTGTGGGATGACGTCAAATCCGACAAACAGAAACGGTATCATGACGAGGACGGACATCATCCCGGAGAACCCGTCTTTAAAAAGGGGCTGTACATGTTCGACATCACCGTTTACCAAGGCGCCGCCCAAAAGGAGAAAGCCCGTGGCGATAATCGCGATCGTAAAAACCGACTGAAAAATCGCGGCCGGCTTGACGCCGAAGTAATTGAGCGCGGTCAGGACGACCGCACCCCCTGAACCGATCAACACCCAAGTGACATACACGTCCCAGCCGCTAAGCGACCAGAGAAACCCCTGATGTTCGACAGGCAGGACGTAATCGATGACAGTCGGCAATGCGACCGCCTCAAATGTGATCACCGAAACATAGCCGAAAAGCACACCCCAAGCGGCGACAAAAGCCGTTTTCCGACCAAACGCCCTGTAGACGAAAATCAAGCCGCCCCCCGTTTCAGGGATGGCAGAAGACAGCTCCGCGTATGTTAACCCGATTAAGATGACCAGTATGCCGCCGATGATAAATGCGATGGTGCTGCCCAAAAAACCGGCTGTCGAAATCCAGTCGCCGGAAAGGACGACCCAGCCCCAGCCGAGCATAGCCCCGATTGCTAAAAATAGCACATCCGTCTGCGACATCGTTTTTTTCATTTGCTGTTTACCCATCTATATCCGCCCCTTCCTTTAGAAGATGTCAAACTAGAGCTGTTTCAGCGCTTCTTCGATGATGCCGAACCCTTCCTCAAGCAATTCATCAGTAATAACAAGCGGAGACAGAAAACGGATAATGTTGCCATTGATACCTGCCGTCAACAAGAGCAGGCCGTGTTCATTGGCGTACTTGGCAATCTTGGCCGCAGCGGCTTTGTCCGGCTCCCGTGTCTTTTCGTCCCGGACAATTTCAAGCGCCGCCATCGCGCCAAGTCTGCGAACTTCACCAATCTGCGGATATTTCACCTTCCATTCATGCGCTCGCTCTTCAATGGCTTTGCCGATTTCTTCAGAGCGTTTGTTGAGCTGTTCCGATTCGATAATATCGAGCACTGCCAAAGCGGCTACGCATCCAAGCGGACTTCCGGCGTATGTGCCCCCGAGTTCCCCCGGATCCGCCGCATCAAGCATTTCCGCCCGGCCGATGACACCGCTGAGCGGAACACCGGCAGCCAGCGATTTTGACACCGTCACAAGATCAGGAACGACATCAAAATGCTCAATCGCAAAATATTTGCCTGTTCTGGAAAAGCCTGTTTGGATCTCATCGGCGACAAAAACGATGCCGTGTTTTTGACAGAAGGCTGCGACATGCTGCACAAACCGTTTGGAAGGAATAATAAATCCTCCTTCTCCCTGCACCGGCTCCATGACAACACAAGCAACTGTCTCCGGCGCAACAGACGAGACGAAGAAATCGTCAAACGCCTGAATAACCATGTCATCGTAACTTTCATCAGTCATCCCTTCAGGCTTTCTATAGTAGTAAGGAAACGGTGCCTGATATACCTCAGGTGCAAATGGACCGAATCCAAATTTGTATGGTTTAACCTTGCTCGTCATGCTCATCGTCATGTTTGTGCGCCCGTGGAATCCGCGGGTAAAAGAAACGACGGCTTGACGCTTCGTATATTTTCTGGATATTTTCACGGCGTTTTCTACGGCTTCCGCCCCCGAGTTCAGGAAAATCGCTTTTTTCTCGTGTGAGCCCGGTGCAAGCCGGCAAAGCTTTTCCGCCAATTCGACATAGGCCGGATACATCATGACGTTAAAACCGGGATGAATGAGCTGTTCGGCCTGTTGCTTGACAGCTTCTACAACTTTCGGATGTGAATGCCCGACATTTAATGTACCGATCGCCCCGGCAAAATCGATAAAACGGCGCCCGTCAATATCGTATAAAACGGCCCCTTCCCCTTTAGCGGCCAGATGACGGTTTCCGTTGGAGACACCCCTTGCCACAAATTGATCCCGTTTGGCCTGCCAATCTTCCGTTGTGAATGCTTTTGTGTTCAGACTCATAAAAAATCTCTCCCCCACTCTTATTTCTTATAATTCTGAATATTTTTTGGTATGATGAAAAGTACCAATCATTAATTTTCAATGGTACCAGAGGGGAGGCGCTATGATTACGATACCGATTGACCGCTCCAAGGATGCGGATTATATTTATCACCAAATCTATCAACGGATTAAAGAAGAAATTTTCAGCCGCAATCTTTTGCCGGGAAAAAAACTCCCTTCCAAGCGCGAGCTCGCCGAAGCATTGAACGTCAGCATTAATTCGGTCAACGCTGCCTACCAGCAGCTTCTGGCAGAAGGTTATCTTTATTCACGTGAAAGAAAAGGCTTTTTTGTAGAGCAGATCGAAACGTTCCATGCCAGCCGCCATCCCGGCCCTTTTCAATTGGAAAAAGAACTGGTTGAAAAGCCGGCACGCAAAGACGGCTGGATATCGTTTTCCCATATGAGCGTCGATACGGCGCATTTTCCATTTAAAACATGGCTTCGCTGTGAACAGAAAGCGGTTTCTTCTCATGTAAACGAACTTGGAGAAATGACGCATCCGCAAGGTGTCTACGAAGTGCGCCAAACGATCGCACGCTTTATCGCTTTAACGAGAGGCGTCAAGTGTCACCCCGAACAAATCGTGATCAGCGCAGGCACGCAGTCCTTAATTCATACGCTTCAGGATCTTCTCCCCGCCTCAGCCGTCTATGCGATGGAGGAGCCGGGATACAGCCGCATTTTTCGACTGCTGAAAAATGAAGGGAAAGAAGTGGCCACGATTCAGCTCGATCATAAAGGAATGCGGATCAGCGAGATTCACCGTCTGAATCCGGATGTTTTATTTGTCACGCCTTCACACCAGTTTCCAACAGGAATCATTATGCCGGTATCGAGAAGGATTCAGCTTTTAAACTGGGTTTCCGACGGGGAAAACCGCTATATTGTGGAAGACGATTATGACAGCGAATTCAAATACGGGAGCGATACGATCCCCGCCCTGCAAAGCCTTGACCGCTCTGAGAAAGTCATCTATATCGGCACGTTTTCAAAATCGCTTCTTCCGGGCCTGAGAATCAGCTATATGGTACTGCCGCAAAAGCTGCTGAAGCGATATAGAAAAAGGCACCATTTCTCGATTCAATCGAGCAGCGTTTTAACACAGCTCGCCTTGCAGGAATTGATCGAATCGGGGGAATACCAAAAGCACATCAAGAAAATGAACCAGATTTACGAAGAAAAGCGGACAAGGCTGATCGGAAGCCTTGTCAAAACCTTTAACGGCCGGGTGAAAATTAAAGGCGAAAGCGCAGGCCTTCACTTTGTGGCCGATTTTGAAACAGATAGAAGTGAAGAAGAGGTTTTATCAAGAGCAAAGGATAGACGGGTCGAGGTTTACGGCATGAACCGGTTTACGTTAAAGAAAGAGCAGACAAAACATGAAGGAACAGTATCGCTCGTGCTTGGATTTGCTAAAATCGCTGCCGATCAGATCGACAAAGGGACTGCCAAGCTTTATGAAGCGGTATGCGGTGATGAGAAGTTTTAAAAAATACCGGCAGGTTCGCTCCTGCCGGTATCAACTTGGCTTTAGAAAGCCAACGTCTGCCCGTTTACCACCGTTCCTTCTCTACCTGGAGAACCGCCTCAATCAGTCCCGGAAACTGCTCCTCCAATTCCCGTTTGCAGAGGGAGTAATAATGATGCTTCCCTTCAATGCGGACTTTGAGCAGTCCCGCTTCTCTCAGCACCTTGAAATGGTGGGACAGCGTAGACTTTGCGATATTGAGATTTGTGCATGTACCGCACGTTTTCTCGGCTGTGTCAGCCAGGGCTTTGACAATCTCAAGCCTGTATGGATCACTCAAGGCATGGAGAACAGATGTTAACTTCATTTCATTTGTTTTCATGGGTTAAATGTATCATAATCCTAGCTTCAAGACAATTCGTCAAGAAGGCAAATAGGTTGCCGCCAAAGCAAAGACATGTTACGATGCAATTGTTCGATGATTTTCGAACAATCAATTCACTGTGTATATAACGTACACGCAAAGGAATTCTAAATGACATGACGGAGGTTTGAACCGATGATCGTATTGCAAGCCTATATGAAAGTAAAACCAGAAAAACGCAACGCCTTTCTCGAAAGCGTACAACCGCTGCTTAAACATTCAAGAGCTGAAGCCGGCAATGCCCAATACCAGCTGTTTGAAGATACCGAACATGCCAATACATTTGTCATGCTTGAGCAATGGAAAGATCAAAACGCAATTGACGCCCATAATCAGACAGAGCACTTTCAAGCTTTCGTTCAAGCCGCGGGCGACCTTTTATCAGAACCGCTGAATGTGGTTAAAACGCACACACCGGATTAAAGAAAGGATGACGTTTAAATGAATGAAGTATTGAAATCATTGACAGACCATAGATCGATTCGCAGCTATACAGATGAGCCCGTGAACCCTGAACAGCTGGACAAGATCATTCAAGCCGTTCAAGCCGCACCGACTTCAATCAACGGCCAGCAGGTCACCGTGATTACGGTTCAAGATGAAGAACGGAAAAAGAAAATCGCCGAATTGGCCGGCGGACAGGTCTGGATCGAGCAGGCCCCCGTTTTCCTTTTGTTCTGCGCGGACTTCAACCGTGCGAAAATCGCCCTTGAGAAAAACGGCGAAACGCTTGCGATCACAGACGGAATGGAATCCGTGCTTGTCGGAGCTGTCGACGCAGGCATCGCTCTCGGTACGGCCACAGCGGCCGCTGAATCGATGGGGCTTGGCACTGTGCCGATCGGCGCTGTCCGCGGCCGTGCAGAAGAACTGATCGAGCTGCTCAATATTCCCGAATACGTCTTCCCTGTCGCAGGGCTTGTCGTCGGCCATCCGGCGGACCGCTCCGCGAAAAAGCCGCGACTTCCTGAACAAGCGGTAAGGCACAGCGAAACCTATCAACCTGACTTAAAACCGCTGATCGACGCGTACGATGAAGAAATATCCGAATACATGACAAAACGGACAAACGGACAGGAAACAAGAAACTGGTCTCAGGGCATATCCGCTTATTACAATAAAGTGTATTATCCTCACATCCGTGAGATGCTTGAGAAACAAGGATTTAAACTCGAATAGATACTTTAGGCTATCGGTGATCGATAGCCTTTTTTCATGCGTTCCATTCCACATTTCGATGAGCATCGAAGGTCTTTACCTTTACACTATGTAAAAAAGGAGTGGAACACATGAAACCATTTGCAAAATATAAAGCATTTCTAGACCTCCATCATCAGTCAGGCCCGTTCGTTCTGCCGAATGCCTGGGATGCGGCCAGCGCCAAAGCGTTTCAAAACTGCGGTTTTAAAGCAGTCGGCACAACCAGCGCCGGAATTGCCATGTCCCTCGGCTATCCCGACGGCGAACATCTCCCTTTTGAAACATTGCTTTCCGTCCTGAAAACCATCACGGATGCCGTCGATATTCCCGTCAGCGCAGATCTTGAAGCGGGTTACGGCCAATCACCGGAAGCAGTTGCTGAAAACGCAAAAAAAGCCGCAGCGGCCGGCGTTGTCGGTATGAATATTGAAGACGGAACGAAAGACCCCTGCCGGCCGCTTTGTGATGCAACATTAATGGAAGAAAAAATTGCGGCTGTCAAAAAACTGAACCTTCCTGTTTTGATCAATGCCCGCACGGATGTATACTGGCTCAATGCAGACGCTCCCGGTTCCCGGCTTCAAACAGCCGTCCGGCGGGCAAATCGGTACAGACAAGCAGGCGCGGACTGCATATTTATCCCCGGAGCCAATGATACAGGCACCATTGCCGGGCTGAGAAAAGATATACCCGGACCACTCAACGTACTGGCCGGCTCACACACTCCCTCTTTACAAATTCTTTCCGAACTGGGGATCGAAAGAATCAGCTGCGGATCCGCCCCGTTCAGAGCCGCCCTGTCGCTGGTGAAAAAGATCGGTGAAGACATCATCACCCGCGGCTCCTTCAGTCATATGACGGACGGAGTCCTTTCATACGGCGAAGCTGCCGATTGGATCAGCCTTCATCGTAACCCAAAACAAAATCGTTGACCTAAACAGTTCGGTCTGTTAATATTTCATTTATGAAAACTCATGGGTTTTTTCGTAACCCATGAGTTTTATCATTGCGAAAGAAGGAGCCGGAATGAACGAAAAAAGAGCAGCAGTCTTAAGGGCCGCCAAAAAGCTGTTTGCCCAAAAAGGCTATCATAACGTTGCAATGCAAGCGATCGCTGAAGAATGCAAAATGTCAAAAGCATCTATTTATAAACTGTTTCAATCTAAAGAAGATCTTCTGCTGGCATTGATCAAGTTCAGAAAGCATGAAATGCTGAACAAAAGCGCCATCATCAATACGGAAACCTCGCTGACGCCAAAAGAAAGACTCGCTAAAAAAATCGCTTTGGAGATTACGGAATTCAGGGAAAACCGCCAATTTATCAATTTCCTCTCCAATGAGGGATCGTCTCCGGATACCGCGGTATTTAAAAAGCATCTGAAAGAAACAAAATCGCTGATCATCAGCTGGCATAAAGACTCTATCATTCAAGCGTACGGCGAAGAGGTGGAACCGTTTATATGGGATATCGTCATCATTTTCCACGGTTTGATGAGAGAATTCCTGTTTTTAGTCGGCACTGGAAAAGCGCAGCCCGACGTTAAAACGATTCCGCCATTCATTATGTCGGTTCTGGATCTCTTCATAGAGAAAAAGCTGAACGAAGATCAGAAAAGTTCATTAAATGAAGACATTATTGCCTCCTATACGAATTTCTCATCATGCTGGGCACCGCCCAAAAAAGAGGAATTGCTTGAAGACCTTTTGCAAAAACTGAAAAACAAGATTTCCTCGCTGCCACAAGACGACGTTTCCGTGACAGAATTGCTGTCTGCCGCAGATTTGCTGAGCGAGGAGCTTTTCGCCAATGAGCCCCGCACGTATTTAATTAAGGCTCTCCTTGATTACCTTGGAAAAATCGAGGCGCTACAATGCGATGTTTCACAAATACAAACAATTAGTATCAAAGAATAAGAGGGATTGATATGAACACAGGAACTGAACAACAGACATACAACAGAAATATCATCGTAGGTTTGCTCATTGCAGGGGCGTTTATCGCGATCTTGAACCAAACGCTTCTGGTTACGGCACTGCCGCATATTATGGCAGACTTAAACATAGACGCTACAAAAGCTCAATGGCTGACAACGGCGTTCATGCTGACAAACGGGATTCTCATTCCGATTACCGCCTTTTTAATCGAAAAATTTTCGAGCCGCGCGCTCGTCATCGCCGCGATGAGCATCTTTGTGGCGGGAACGGTCGTCGGCGCAGTTGCGCCTAACTTCCCGGTTCTCCTTGCGGCGCGAATCATCCAGGCCGCGGGTGCGGGAATTATGATGCCGCTCATGCAGACGATCTTTTTAACGATTTTCCCGGTTGAAAAACGCGGGGCTGCAATGGGTATGGTCGGTTTGGTCATCGCATTTGCACCGGCCATCGGACCGACATTGTCAGGCTGGATCGTCGACAGCTTTACATGGAGATACTTATTTTATATTATTCTGCCAATTGCCCTGATTGATCTTGTGCTTGTCATCTTACTGATGAAAAACGTTACGAAATTGAGAGAAACATCAGTGGACATCTTATCTATTATCCTGTCCAGCCTGGGTTTCGGCGGTTTATTGTACGGTTTCAGCAACGCCGGATCAGAAGGCTGGGGAAGCAATACCGTTTTAATTTCCTTTGCAGTCGGTGCGGTCGCTCTGTTCTTCTTTATCTCTAGACAATTAAGAATCAAAAGGCCGATACTCGAGTTTCGCGTTTTCCAATCGTGGACTTTTACGATAACAACGCTCCTCGGTATGATCGTTTTTGCATTAATGATCGGTACTGAAACCATTTTGCCGCTGTATACGCAAAACGTCAGAGACGTGACAGCTTTCGATTCCGGGCTGATGCTTCTGCCGGGCGCGATAGCAATGGGCATCATGTCGCCGATCATCGGCCGGATTTTTGACAAGATCGGCGGAAAAGGTCTTGCGATTATCGGTTTTGCCGTCTTGCTGCTGACGTCGATCCCGTTTGCGGATCTGCAAATGGATACTTCGCTGACATTTATTATCGTCATTTATACGCTGCGGATGATGGGCACTTCCATGATTATGATGCCTCTCACAACCGCTGGCATCAATGCACTTCCGATGCATCTCATCCCGCACGGAACAGCGATGAACAATACGATGCGCCAGATCGGCGGTTCAATCGGCACGGCCGTTTTGATTTCTGTCATGAGCAATTCAGCCAAAAACGCTGCCGCATCTAACCCGTTAAATGCGCTCATTCACGGCATGAATTCCGCCTTTATCGTGGCCGCTGTCTTGGCGCTGATCGGATTTATCCTTTCGTTCACATTGAAAAAGAAGCCGCAGGCCGACAAACAAGGCCAGCCGGCGCGCTGATCCTGACACGCCAGTTCAATCAAACTGGCGTGTTTTTATATGGTTTGATATATTTGATCCCTTGCAGCGTAAGAAGCATGAAGACCTGCTCTGCGTCTCCTTTCATATGAAATGAATATCATTCGAATTCTTCTCCTGAACAGACAAAAAGGCTGCCGGATACACCGGCAGCCTCGCTCTTTTATTTTAATCCATTTTCAACTTCTGTCACCATTTCAGATACGGACTCAAGACCTCCGCCTGACAGGTACCAGTAACCTGGATCAAGATATGTGATATGGCTCTTTTTATAAGCTTTTGTTGATTTTACAATTTCATTTTCAATGACTTCTTTTGCTGTTCCTTTTTCGCCGATGGCAGCGCTTCGGTCGATGACAAACAGGTAATCAGGGTTCTTTTCAGAAATATACTCGGAAGAGACGCTTTGACCGTGAAGGGAAGCCTCGATGTTTTTGTCGACAGGTTCAACGCCGAGCACATCATGGATCAAACCGAATCTTGAGCCGCTTCCATATGCGCTGATTTGTTTATCGCTTGTTAAGACGACCAATCCTTTGCCGCCTTTTTCTTTCGCAAGCTTGTTGGCTTTCTCTACTTTATCATCGATTTTCGCAAGAGCTTCTTTGACAGCATCTTCTTTACCGAAGATTTTTCCAATATTTTCGGTATTTTCTTTAAAACTGTTCATGTAGTTCTTCTGGTCAAGCTCGATGTCGATCGTCGGTGCGATCCTTTTAAACTCGTCATACTGCTCAGACTGTCTGCCTTCGATGATGATCAAATCGGGGTCAAGCTCTGCAATTTTTTCAAAATCAGGCTCTTTTAGTCCGCCGACGCTTTCGTATTTACTGTCTTTGTATTTTTTCAAGTAAGACGGGAGGGTTTGTTTCGGAAGGCCGACAACGCGATCGCTCAAGCCAAGCTCGTCAAGCGTGTCAAGCATTCCAAAGTTGAAGACAACGACTTTTTTCGGGTTTTTCGGTACATCTGTTGTACCGCTGTTATGTTTAATTGTGACGGTTTCTTTTTTAGAGGAAGATTTTGCATCTGTATCAGCAGCTTTGTTTCCGCAGGCGGATACGACAAGAACGGTTATCAATGCCATAATCAATAAAGATAGTTTTTTCAATTCAAGTCACCTCATCATTTAAAATATACACAGATTTTTTGGTCTCCGATTTGTTGGATCGGAATGTCCATATCATAGATGTCTTTCAGCACCGGCGTTTGGATAATGTCTTCCGCCGGCCCCTCTTTTACAATCCGCCCGTTTTTCAGGGCTGCGATTCTGTCTGAATAAACCGAGGCAAAATTAATGTCATGAATGACAATGACGATCGTTTTACCGCGATTTTCGACAAGGTCTTTCAAGAGCTTCATTATCTCTACTGAATGTTTCATATCGAGGTTATTTAATGGTTCATCAAGCAATATATAGTCGGTATCCTGAGCGATGACCATTGCGATAAAAGCACGCTGGCACTGGCCGCCGCTCAACTGATCGAGGTGTTTATGCTCAATCTCTCTCAGCTTCATATAATCAATCGCTTCGTCGACATATGCCCAGTCCTCTTTCGAGAGCCTTCCCTGTGAATAAGGAAATCTGCCGAAACTGACGAGCTCCCTGACAGTCAGCCTGATGTTGATCTGGTTGGACTGCTTTAAAATGCTGATTTTTTTGGCTAAATCATTGCTTTTGTATGCGCTGATTTCCTTGCCGTCAATCAGCACTTTTCCGGCGTCCATGCCGATCAGCCTGCTGATGATGGACAAAAGCGTGCTTTTCCCCGCTCCGTTCGGTCCGATGAAGGACGTGATCATTCCTTTTTTTATCGTTAAAGTCGTGGGATGAACAACGGTCTGCTCTCCGAATTGTTTCATGATATCTTGTACTTCTATCATCATTTACGCTCCTTCAGCAACAGGTAAATAAAATAAATCCCGCCGATAAAATCAATGATCACAACAAGCGTCACCGTTAAACCAAACAGTTTTTCAACAATGAACTGGCCCCCGACAAGCGCAATGATGCTGAACAAAACCGCTCCGGGAATCAGGACGCTGTGCTTATACGTTTTAAATACTTCCCGCGCCACATTGACGACGAGCAGCCCCAAAAATGTGATCGGCCCTACAAGTGCAGTAGACACGGAGACGAGAACGGCGACGACGATCAGCATTTTCTTCACCGTCCGGTCGTAATCGATTCCGAGGTTGACGGCTTGATCCCTGCCGAGCGAAATGACATCAAAGTACGGATTATACCGCCAAGCGTAAACGAGAATCGCCAGAATGATGAGCGAAGCAAGCATTAAAATGTCCGTGTTCAAATTGTTGAAGCTGGCAAACATCTTGTTTTGAACAACTTGAAACTCGTTCGGATCGATCAGCATTTGCATAAAGGATGACAGGCTTCTGAACAATGTGCCGCATACGATTCCAACTAACAGCAGCAAGAAGATGTGCCTTCCCCCGCGGCGAAACATCAGGAAAAACAACACAAATGAAAAACAGACCATCAAACCGGTTGACAATAAAAAATTGCCGTTTTTACCAAGATCGGCAAGTTTGGCTGCACCGAAAAAGTAAATAATCCCGGTTTGCAGCAGAACATAGAGAGAATCGAGTCCGAGAATGCTCGGCGTCAAAATTCTGTTGTTTGTGATCGTTTGGAAAATCATCGACGAATACGCAATGGCTGTACCGACAACGATGATCGCAAAAACTTTGGCAAACCTCCGCGGAAGCGCATATTCCCATACAGACGGCAATCCGTAGAACAGAAACAAGCCGATGCAGGCTGCCGCTATCACGATGAGTATAAGCATTTTCTGTTTATGACGCATAGGCTTTTCTCCTTAAAAGCAAGTAAAGAAAAACGCCGCTCCCGATGATGCCGACCATCAAACCAACCGAAATTTCGTACGGGTAAATGACGAGACGTCCCGCTATATCGCAAAACAAGACGAAAACGGCTCCGAGAACCGCCGTATGAGGCAGGCTGTTTTTCAAATGATCTCCCCTGTAGATGGACACGATGTTCGGGATGATCAATCCCAAAAAGGGAAGCGTGCCGACCGTCAGGATGACGACGGACGAAATAATAGATACGATGATCAATCCGATATTGACCACCCGCTTATAATTCAATCCAAGATTGATGGAAAAAGACTCCCCCATCCCGGCCAACGTAAATTTATTGGCGAACAGATAGGCAATGATAACGAGCGGTATACTCAGAAATAAGAGCTCATACCTCCCCTTCATGACCAGCGAAAAATTCCCTTCAAACCATGCATTGACGTTTTGAATGATATTGTACTGATAAGCCATGAAAGTGGAGATGGCGCTGACAACACTTCCGAGCATCATACCGACGAGAGGGATGAAGATCGCATCTTTGAACTTGATTCTGTCCAAAATTTTGACGAACAAAAAACTGCCAAACAGTGCAAAAACAAAGGCAAACAGTATTTTAACCACAATTCCTGCAGACGAAAAAAGCACGATCGCAATGATCACACCGAGCCTCGCCCAATCCATCGTTCCAGCGGTGGTCGGTGAAACAAATTTATTGCGCGTTAGCTGCTGCATGATCAGCCCGCAAATGCTCAAGCTCATTCCCGCAAGCACGATGCTAATCAAGCGCGGAATTCTACTTATGTAAAGCGTTTGAATTTCGTCCTCGTTAAAGCGGAAAAGATCAAGAGGCGAAAGCTCCTTAACGCCGATGAATATCGAGCTGATTGAAAGAATGATGAGCATTAGCAATAAGTATCGTAATTTCATGCTGCAGTAGCCTCCTTGCACAACAAAGCAAACCCCTCCGCCGACGTTAATGATTATCATTATCAATAAGGGTCTTCATATATCTTACCATTTTTTCTGACATAGTCAATAAGATTAATAGATACAAAGGTTGAAACCATGCGATTTCCCCATCTTTAGTCCTCCTCAAAAATACATTTGTTCATTCGTGAAAGAAAAACCTTGATTCTTCTTGTAAAAAGCGCAATAATTAAGATTAAATTTATTTCGAAAATTTAAACTTTGGGAGATGTAACAAATGAAAGTCGTTAAATTTGGGGGCAGCTCGCTCGCTTCAGGGGCTCAGCTAGAGAAAGTATTTCAAATTGTCACTTCTGATCCGGAAAGGAAGGCCGTCGTTGTATCAGCACCCGGAAAACGGCACCCCGAGGATACGAAAGTAACGGACCTTTTAATCGAATGCGCCGAACAGTACTTATCATCAAAAAAAGCGCCCGATCTGGTTGAGGCGATTGTCGGACGATATGCCGATATCGCGCTTGAGCTCGGACTTGACGATGTCGTGATCGACCGGGTCCGGGCCGACCTGCTTCAGCTGCTCGAAGGTGATAAAACAAATCCGGAACGGTTTATCGATGCGGTCAAAGCAAGCGGCGAAGATAACAATGCCAAATTGGTAGCGGCTTACTTCAGGCACCAGGGAGTTGAAGCGCACTATGTCAGTCCAAAAGACGCCGGGCTGTTTGTGACGAGCGAGCCAGGCAACGCACAAGTCCTGCCCGAGTCGTATGACAATCTGTTTCAGCTGAGACAGCAAAAGGGCATCATCATCTTTCCCGGCTTCTTCGGATTCAGCCGGGAAGGCGAAGTCATGACGTTTTCGCGAAGCGGCTCTGACATTACAGGTTCCATTTTAGCGAATGGATTGAAAGCCGAGTTGTATGAAAACTTCACTGACGTTGACGCCGTTTATTCTGTCAACCCGGCGATCGTATCCAACCCGAAAGAAATCCGCGAGCTGACATACCGGGAAATGAGGGAGTTGTCGTATGCAGGCTTTTCCGTCTTTCATGATGAAGCATTGATCCCTGCTTTCCGGGCGCGCATACCGGTTCAGATCAAAAATACAAACAATCCGGACGCGGAGGGGACAAGAGTTGTCACCACACGCGACAATACGAACGGACCTGTCGTCGGGATCGCCAGCGACAGCGGATTTTGCAGCATTTACATCAGCAAATATTTAATGAACCGCGAAATCGGCTTCGGACGCCGCGTTCTGCAAATCCTTGAAGATGACGGACTGACGTATGAACACATTCCATCCGGCATTGATGATATTACGATCATTTTAAGGCAGGATCAAATGGATCAAGCAGCAGAAAAACGGATAATCAAACGGATTAAGGAAGAACTGGATGCCGATGAAGTGACGATTGAACACAATATTGCCCTGATTATGGTCGTCGGCGAAGCCATGCGCCATAACGTCGGAACGACGGCAAGAGCGTCAAAAGCATTGTCCGATGCGCGTGTCAACATCGAAATGATCAACCAGGGCTCCTCGGAAGTCAGCATGATGTTCGGCGTTAAGGAAGCTCAGGAAAAACAAGCGGTCCGCGCGTTATACCAGGAATTTTTCGCAAAAGTTCTCGTTTAAAAAAACCCCTTTTTTTATGGGGTTTTTTTGCTGTCAGAAAATATACCCTTCCCTAAAATTGCCTGCCTTAAATTCATTCACAAAACCGTTTTGAAAGCCGATATGTAAAGTAAATAAACTGATGGGAGAACACTTATGAATCTGTTGAAAAATATAAAAATCAGAAGCAAACTATTTGTCATCATTATCATTTCAGCGCTGGCTTTGTCGATTGTCGGCATCCAGGGGATAGGCGGGCTGAACAAGCTTTCCAAAGGTTCAGAGATCATCTATCAAGATCAATTGGTTCCCAACCAGTTGTTTGCAAATTTAAAAGCGAACAACCTTGATATTGATACGTACAAATTCGAGCTGATGGTGACGAAAGACAACGATCGAAATGAAACATTGCAAAAACACATTAGGGAAAAAAACGAAGAAAACAGCACCTTAATGGAAAAAATCGATCAGCTGAAATTAATGGACAACGTCTCTAAAAAATACGAAAATTTCAAAACCGAATACAAGAAATTGCAAGATATCAGCAGCGAGATGCTCAGCTTGGCGGTGAAGAACGAAAATGATAAAGCATATGACGTCTATCTAAAAAAGATGGAGCCTCAAAGAGAAACGGTCAACCAGCTCATTGAAGACATTCAAACCTTAAATGCTGATAACGCCAAAACAATCTATCAGCAGGATTCTAAAGAAGCCGGTTCAATCATCACGCTTCTCATCATTGTCATTGCTGTAGCGCTTGTTTTATCCATCTCGATCGGCCTCTTAATGACAAGGCTGATCACAAAGCCGATCAAAGACATTCAGGCGCTGTTCGCAGAAACTGAGCAAGGCGATTTTACTGTCAAAGGAACATATCAATCGAAAGATGAATTGGGATTGCTGACATCATCATTTAACAAAATGGTAGGAGGCGTCCGTTCGATCATTGAAACGGTCGGCGAAACGTCGCACCAAGTTGCTTCTTCATCACAAGAGCTGAGCGCCAGTGCGGATGAAAGCACAAAGGCGAGCGAGTACATCTCAACAACGATCCAGGAGCTTGCAGTAGGCTCCGATCAGCAGGTGGAAAGCGTTGAAAACAGCAGAACCGTTATTATGGGAATGACCGAGTTTGCCGGAAGAATTTCTTCAAATGCCGAAAAAGCGGCCGCCACCGCTGACCAGACGGCGAAGATGTCGCTTGAAGGCACGAAAGCCATTGATAAAGTGAGCACTCAAATGAAGTCTATTAATGAAACGGTCGTCTCGCTCTCAGAAGCATTTAAACATTTAACAGAGCGTTCCAATGAGATCGGAAATATTACCGAAGTGATTACGAGCATCGCTGAACAAACGAACCTGCTTGCTTTAAACGCGGCCATTGAAGCGGCCCGGGCGGGAGAACAAGGAAAAGGCTTTGCCGTCGTCGCGGATGAAGTCAGGAAATTAGCCGAGCAATCGGCCCGCTCAGCAGAACAGATTACAAGATTGATTACGATCATTCAAAACGATACGAAGCAGACAATGAACTCGGTCATTTCGGCAACCGGCGAAGTCAAAGAAGGACTTGTCGTCGTTCATGAAGCGGGAGGCGCGTTCCAAAAAATCGAAAACTCGATTACGGAGGTCGTCACACAGATCAATGACGTGACAAACTTGGTGAAAAACCTGACAGCCGGCGCAAGCGAAATCGAAACCGCCATTTCCGGCGTCAAAGAAGTAGCCGAAACAGCAGCGGGAGGCACGCAAACGGTTAGTGCGGCAACTCAGGAGCAGCTTGCTTCAATGGAAGAAATCGCCGCCGCATCACAGATCCTCGCGCAAAACGCCGAAGAGCTGCAGCACCTGATCCAGAAATTCAAAATTAAAGATTAACAAAACCCGCCAGACGCTGTCTGGCGGGTTTCTATTCATCATCATCTCTCGCTGTCAGCGGCAGACGGATGATAAATTTTGTTCCTTTGTTTTTCTCACTTTCAATCTCTACCGTACCGTTGTGCAGGGCGACGAGCTGTCTGACAATCGACAGCCCCAGCCCGTATTCTCCGTAAGGGGTGTTCGTCCGTGATAAATCTGCTTTATAAAAACGATCCCAAATGTTTTCAATATCCTTTTCATCAATGCCGATTCCGGTATCCTCTATTTCGATCACCGTCTCCTTATAGTCTTCCCGGCCTCTCAGCCAAACGGTTCCGTTCGTTGTGAATTGAATACTGTTTTTCGTAATATTGACGAGTATCTGGATGAGCCGGTCGTAATCGGCATTGACCATCACATGATCCTCCACATCGAGGATCAGCTGATTCTGTTTCTCCTCAGCCTGAAGCGCCAGCTGCTCTTTAATGATTTCAAACACTTCGATCAGCGGATAATGCAGTTTTTGCAGTGTAATCTGATTGGAACGGATTTTTTCATAATCAAGGTTTTCGTTGACGAGGCGAATCAGCCTTTTTGTCTCCTCCGTAATCAGCTTCATACATTTATCCTGCTGATCTTCGGGTATCGTCTGGCTGTTCATCCCTTCCACTAAACCGCTGATCGTCGTCAGCGGCGTCTTCAGCTCATGTGAGACGTCAGTGATAAACTGCCTTCTTCGCTTTTCAAGCCTGTCGATTTCTTCGCTTGAGCTTTTTAACTTGCGAGCCATAATGTTAAAATCGTCGCCCAAATCACCGATCTCATCCTTATTGCGGTTTTCGATATGGATGTCATAATCTCCGGCGGCGACTTTTTTCGTTGCATCGCGGAGCTTCTGAATGCGGGCGACATGGAATTTGGACGTCAGCCAGCTTAGAAGAATAGCGACTAAGATAACACCCGCCGCCGTAAAGAGCATAAAGCGGTTCATGTCGCTGATCATTTCCTCGGTCCCGCTGATCGGAGCGGTCAGCAGAATGCCTCCCTGAAATTCATTGTTGACGATGTTGGGCAGCGCCACAACCGATACTTCCTCATTAAAACGGTTAAAATCGGTTTTGACGACCACGGCCTTTCCATCTTTAAGCTCTTTCCATTCTTCATCACTGAGCAGCAGCTTTCGCGGCCGCAAATCGGCCGGCGTCATCAAGACCTCTTTCTTTTCATTAAAAAGAAAGAAGCTGATCTTCCTGCTTCGCAAAATTTCCTCAAACGGCTTCATAATGGCCGGTGCGCCTTTTGGCCGCATCTCCATTTCGCCCATGATGCGATAGCCGTATGAAGACAGCTCATCGACTTTGCTCTCGTATGCAAAGTCTTTGACAAAGTGGGAAAACAGCGCCCCGGTAATGAGAAAAGCCATGATTAATATAGTGATGTGACTGGCCAGCAGCTGATAGAGATACTTAATCTTCATCGAACTTGTACCCTACTCCCCATACGGTATAAAGAAACGGCCGCGAGTCGCTGCCAAGCTTTTTTCTCAGCCTTTTAATATGAACATCAACCGTCCGCTCGTCTCCGTAGAATTGATATCCCCAAACCTGCTCAAGCAGCTGCTCCCTTGAGAAAACCTGTTTTGGACTTTGCACCAGGTAATACAATAAATCGAACTCCTTAGGCGTCAAATTTTGAATTTGAACGCCGTCCAAAAACACTTCTCTCGTTTTTTTATTGATTTTAAAATGTTCCGTTTCAAGCGAGTCGCTGTCAGCGGAATCCTGCCGGCCGGCGCTTTGATACCTCCGGCTCACCGCTTTGATTCTCGCCACAAGCGCCAAAGGGCTGAACGGCTTTGTCACATAATCATCAGCTCCGAGCTCAAAACCGAGCACCTGGTCTGATTCCGTATCTTTTGCCGTCAGCATAATAATCGGAACCGTGCTCTCTTCCCTGACCTTTTTGCAGATCGTGACCCCGTCCATGGACGGCAGCATGATATCGATGATCAACAAATCCCAATCATCCGATTTAAAACGGTTATATCCTTCAAGTCCGTCATGGACGAACTCTGTTTCAAATCCTTCTTTTGCAAAAAACATTTCTGTCATTGTACATACGCTTAAATTATCCTCAATCATTAATATTTTCATCGTCAATATGCCTCCGCTAGACAAACGTTAGATTCATTTTACACAGGGCTCAGCCATTTCTCAATTCCATTCTGAACATTTAAAGGACTGGCAACAGTTTGGTCATAATTTATTCATAAGTAGCGGCTAAGATGAAATCAAGCATAAGGCAAAAGTCCTGCTGCCGTTTGACTTCGCGGCCATAATAAATGAAATAGATACGGAGGAATCACGCGTTATGAATTTTTTCAAACGAGCCTTTTGGAGCATGAAAGCGAAAAAAGGAAAAACACTTTTACAATTGTTTGTTTTCACGATGATTTGCGTGCTCGTGCTGACAGGAATTACGATCCAGTCGGCGGCCGTGAAATCGAGCGAACTGGCAAGGGAGCAGCTTGGAGGCAGCGTCACGCTCAAAGTTGACAGGGAAAAAATGATGAAAGAACAGCAGGAATCAGGAGAACGGAAAAGGTTTGAATCGACCCCCGTTTCTGTTAAATCAGCCGAGAAGCTTGCGGGCCTTGACCATGTCAAAAGCTATAACTACATCTCCTCTACGTCTGCTTTAGCGGACAATTTCGATCCGATCGAAAGCGGTGACGAGGATTCTTCGGCCTCAAACAGCGAACAGCCGGCCGGACCGGGCGGCAATGAACAGGGCGGCCGGCAAATGATGCAGGCTGACGTATCAATCGAAGGTGTGACAAGCACAGCCCTTGTCGACGAATTTTCCAACGGGACGTCCAAGATCACGGAAGGCCGTGCTTTAACAAAGGATGATGTGAATAAAAAAGTCGCCGTGATTGAAGAAACGCTTGCCGAAGAAAACGCTCTGAAAGTCGGCGATACGATCAAAGTCAAAACGAGCAGCGATGAAGCTACAACAATCAATTTGAAAATCGTCGGAATCTATCAAACGACTTCATCCGGAGACAATCAAGCGCAAAACTTCGCCTTTTTAAACCCTTATAACAAAATCTACACACCATATACGGCGGCATCGGCCTTAAAAGGTGACGATTATAAAAACGCGATTGATGAAGCGGTCTACAATATGGACGACGCCTCCAACATCGACACTTTCATTGCGGCTGCCAAGAAAACAGGCATTGATTTGGATACATTCACATTGGATGCCAATGATCAGTTGTACCAGCAGATGGTCGGCCCGATTGAAAATGTCGCGTCCTTCTCGAAAAATGTCGTCTATCTCGTCACGATCGCTGGAGCGGTGATCCTCGGACTGATCGTCATGATGTCAATCAGGGAGAGAAAATACGAAATGGGCGTTCTGATGGCGATCGGTGAAAAACGCTGGAAACTCATCGGACAGTTTTTGACCGAAATCTTAATGATCGCAGTGCTTGCCATCGGCATCTCAGCATTAACCGGCAGCTTGATTGCCGGGCAAATCGGGAACCAGCTCTTGAGCCAGCAAATCGAACAAACGTCAGCTGGCCAGTCTGCAGGCGGAATGATGGGCCTTGGCGGCGGAGGCTTCTTCGGACAAAGGACCGCCCAAGTCTCGGCCATTGATCAGCTTGACATTCAAGTATCCTTCGGGGACTTGATGGCACTCGGCGGCATCGGCCTTTTAATCGCGCTGTTCGCGACGCTCCTTCCGTCAATATCTGTTTTAAGACTCCATCCGAAAACGATTTTAACAAAACAAGAATAGAAAGAAGTGAAGATCATGGGCACTATTTTAGAATTTCAGAATGTCGGCTATTGGTATAAAAATCAGGATCAGCCTCTTTTCGAAGAGATCAGCATTCAATTCAGCCAAGGGCTTTTGTATACGATTGTCGGGACTTCCGGCTCCGGCAAAACCACCTTTTTATCGCTGGCAGGCGGACTTGATGTACCAAAAGAGGGAGACATCCTGTATAAAGGAGAAAACATTTCAAAAATCGGGCTGACCAGCTTCCGCAATCAATATGTATCGATCGTCTTTCAGTCCTATAACCTGCTCCCGTATATGACGGCTCTCCAAAATATCACGTCGGCCATGGAAATTACCGGATCTCAGGTCAAAAACAAAGAACAATACGCTTTGGAGATGCTCGAAAAAGTCGGCATCGGTGAAAAGCAGGCCAGACAGAAAGTACTGACATTAAGCGGCGGGCAGCAGCAGCGTGTCTCCATCATCAGAGCGTTCTGCTGCGACACGGACTTAATCGTCGCCGATGAACCGACCGGCAACTTGGATGAAAATACATCAAAGGACATCGTCCGGCTCTTCCAAAACCTTGCCCACCAAGAAAACAAATGCGTCATCATGGTCACCCATGACGAACAGATCGCAAAGGTATCCGATGTCAACATCCGGCTTTCAAGAGGCGGCTTTACCGTCAAAGACCGCAGATCAGCAGGATAAGGGGAACGGCATGAGCCGTTCCCCTTCTTTTATGATGAAGCAAAAGCTTCTGCAGCCGCCGCCAAATAATACGAGAGGCCGGTTTGCTGATTTTCAAGCATCCCGCGATGAAAATCATCTTCGATAAAAAAGCGTGTCTGCGTCTGAAAATCGCCGGGCGTGATCCCCAAAAACTTAAGGTGCCGTTTAATGGCAGTCTTTACTTGTTCATGGTCGTGTTTGACTCCATCTCTGAGCGCTTCGGCCATTCCATTCATAAAACGGGCTGCCTCTTCAGCTTTTTCATTCATTTCTTCCGCGATGACCGGTTCTCCTCTCAGCAAATCGACATCATATGCCTCCTTCAAATAGCGGTTCTGTTCAGCGAGTGCGTCCTCCCATTCCCTGCTGCTTGAAAACCCTTTAAACATGCTTGATTGATCCATTGCTTCTCCTTTCCCGGCCTGCTGAATCGAGAGATCGATCGTAGAAATCAGCTGTTTTATCCTGTCCAAACGGGCAGTAAAAAGACGTTTCTGCTCAGATAAAATCGTCAGTCGATCAGCTTCGCCGTCCAGTATTTGCTTAATTTCCTTGAGCGGAAATTCGAGCTCCCGATAAAACAAGATATGCTGCAGCCGTTCCAGCTCTTTTACCCCGTAAAGGCGGTAGCCGGCATCCGTCACCTCCGCGGGGCATAAAAGGCCGATCTTATGGTAGTGGTACAGCGTTTTGACCGTGATATTCGCCAAGCGAGCCACTTCTTTTACCGTATAGAGCATCAAACCTCACCTCGTCTGTCATGTTAAAGGGTGCCCTAAGGGCGGGGTCAATCCATTACATGGCCTTTTTTTTATTTTTTTTCATTTTCACATAAGCGACCAGGCAAATAAAAGCGGGAAAGATCACCTGCATCGGCAAATGGACATATAAAGGAACAAACTCGATTCCTTCTTTAACATGCTCCGAAATGTTGCTGGCAATGGAGACAGATAAAATCAAAATAATAATGCCGATGACATGAACAATTTTGGAGGGGTTTTTAAGCTTGAATAAGACGGTCACGCCTTCGGTTACGGCATACATGAAAATGCTCATCTTAAAAAAACCGCCAATCACCAGCACGAGCATGAAAAATACATCAAGCCTGTCCAGAAATTCGGCGACTTGAATCGTCTGGATCGTACTCAGCAATGGGAAGCGCGACCTCATATTGAGGTCGACGCCAAGCACGCTGATGTTCAATGCCACATTAAAAGCCAGGATGATGCCGCTGATGGCGATTCCCAACAGCCCCGCTTTTTTTGCCTGTTTCTTTTCTTTTAAATACGGCAGGATCAATGTAAAGACGATAATTTCGCCAAACGGAAAATACAGCGTTTGCGTGAACACGGCATGGAACATCGGACCAGGTCCATTTCCAAAAATAGGCAAAAGCTCTTTCGGTTTAATCAAGCCTGACGAAACAATTAAGATGAGGCCTATGACAGCGAGCCAAAACATGATGCCAAACAGCAGCTCGCCTGAACGGGCCAGGACTTCGATTCCTTTCCTCACGGTAAAAATACAAACTGCAATCAACAAACCATTCGCGAAGATAATCGGCGTGTTCGGATAAGCCGACGTCAGCAGCATTTCGCCAAAATCGCGCAGAACCCTTGCCGCAATATAACAATAATAAACAATGTAGATAAAAGTCAGGCCCCAGCCAACCGGTTTTCCAAAAATATTCATCAGCGTTTCATAGGGAGAGGCATCGGGATTCACTTGGTAGAAAAAGTGGTGCATCATAAACAAAGCCAGCCCCCCAGCTGTTCCGAACAAGATCGCGATCCAAGCGTCCTGTTCGGCAGATTGTCCTGGAAAAATCAGCAGAGAGCTGCCGAGTTCAAACAGAACAATCAGCACGAACAGCTGTGCAGCACTGATTTTTGCTTTCTCCATTTAAAGCCCTCCTCTCTCTTTCATTCAAGAACGCCCTTCGTGATGATTCAAAATGTTCGGGTTGTTCCTTAAACCTGTTCTCCGTACATATGCGTTAACCGTAATGTCGACATCTGTATCAGGAAAATACCGGTTGCTCCATTCGCCCTCCATCTTTTCCCACACTTTTGGGTGGTTGCGATACACAACGTCACCGAATTGCAGAACATCCGTCTTGTTTCGCTTAACAACGTCAATGGTATTCTGCAATTCATTTTTCAGCTCCTTTGCCACCTTCCTTTCGATGTCGCTCAGCACTTTTGGATCATCCAGGTGAATCGGCACAGTGGTTTCGCCGATGTCCCCTTCCATGTCTATTTCAACCGAAATCGCCGGTTTGCCGTTTTTAAGATGTGATCTGATTTTTGTTTTTTGGCGGATGACATCAAATGAGACGGCTTCTTTTTCGTGATTCAATGTAGTTGTCAAATACGTTCTGCTGATTTTATTGCGCAGCCATAAAACGCCCCGCGCGGTTTTGCCTTCAAGCCAGTTGACGAGCTTGCCCTCTTTAATGACTGCCAGCCCGTCCGCTTCGACTATTGCCTCAGGAGATGTAGACTGCACGTTTTCCATCTTTTCACCCTTCTCCTTGCTTCCGGATACTTTAAAAGAAGTAATAATCGGGTGCTTTGCCTTCGATGTCAAGCACTTGATGACATCCTGCACGCTCGTCTTCATATGTTCTCCCAAATGCTCTTCAGTAAATTGCAGTGTTTTGTTTACTTTATTTGACGGGATCTTATCGATCGGCGTCAGCGTCCGGATGAATGTTTTCGCTTTTTGGCCGCGGGAAATAATAATCGTCGCCGTTGAACGAAAATCGGTGTCCCGGTCAAGAACATCAAGAATTTTAATCAAGCCTTCTTCCTTGGCGAGTTTTTCATCAACAACCACGAGGTTCGTGTGGGAGTAATAAATTTCCCTCGACATTTTCGCCGACGCGTGCCTGCTCATTTCCGTCAGATTGTTGCCCGTCACAGAATAGCTTGAAACCGGCGGCCTGTCTCCTCCCTGTCCGCCTTGAAGGCCTCCTGTCACATTGATCGGATTGACGATCTGATAGCTCAATTCGTAATCTGTATTTTTACCTTTATCAATACCGATGGCAGTGATCAGCAGCAAATCTGTCAGTTCTCTTTTATCCCAGCATCCTTGAAGAAGAACAATGGCGGCCAGCAGGAGCACAATCTTAAGGCTTCGTTTCATTTGGATCACCATCTTCTTGTTTTGTCTTCATATCGCCTGATTCCGGCGGATTGGGTTTCTGGTATTCTCCTTGACGCACCTTATTGTCATTGCCGATCAGTTCAGGCCGCTTCTCATGTGTCCACCAAGGCAAACGAACGATGGAGTCGCCCCAGTTTTTCAGAATAAACGGCGCAAAAGGAGTCATATATGGAACACCGAACGAACGGAGGCTGCATAAATGGACAAACATGATGATCAGTCCAAGAATAATGCCGTAAAAACCCGTCGTCGCCGCGGCTAATATGAAGAAAAACCGAACCAGCCGGGCGGATATCGCCATGGCGAAGGAAGGTGTGGCAAAACTTGAAATCGCTGTGATCGCTACGACGATGACCATCGCCGGCGACACAATCCCCGCCTGAACAGCCGCCTGTCCAATGACGATGGCTCCCACAATCGAAACGGCAGAACCTATCGCTTTCGGAAGCCGGATGCCCGCCTCTCGCAAAATTTCAAACGAAATTTCCATGATCAGCGCTTCCACCACAGCCGGGAACGGCACGATTTCACGCTGCGCGGCAATTACGATCAAAAGCTCCGTCGGGATCATTTCCTGGTGAAACGTCGTCGCACCGACGTAGACGGCAGGTGCAATAAGCGAAATAAAAAAGATCAACACGCGTAAAAAGCGGATGAACGTCGCAATGTCAAAGCGTGAATAGTAATCCTCAACAGATTGAAAAAATTGAATAAAAACGGCAGGGACAAGCAGGACAAACGGTGTACCGTCAACAAAGATGGCGATTCTTCCTTCAAGCAGATTCCCTGCGACCATGTCCGGCCTTTCGGTATGATATATCGTTGGAAAGGTCGTAAACACAGCGTCTTCAATAAACTGTTCAATATACCCCGATTCAAGGATGCTGTCGATCTCAATACCAGCCATCCTTTTTTTGACTTCTTTCACCGTTTTCGGGTCGCACACCCCGTTGATATACATGATCGCCACATCGGTTTTTGTGACGCTTCCCATCGTCATTTTTTCAACCCAAAGATTTGGGTTTTTAATGATTCGGCGCACCAAAGAAATATTCGTGTCGAGAGATTCGATAAATCCCTCACGTGAACCGCGGAATGCCTGCTGATTTTCAGGCTCCTTGATCGAACGCTTTTCCCCGCCTTTCGTGGTCGTAATAACCGCTGTTTCCGTTCCCTCGGCCAAAATGATCGTATCCCCTGCCATCAACGATTCAAGCATCTTGTCTAATCGCTTTTCTTTTTCGACACCGCCCAGCGCAACGGCATCACCTGCAATCGTCTCAAGAACATCCTGTCCGTACTCCTTTTTCGCTAATTCTTCAGAGCTCATGATCGATTCCAGCAAAAAGTCATGGATGGCTTTCTCATCTGTAATGCCGCCGACATAAACGACGGCCAATTCGATTTTCTCGTCAGCGCCCGTTTTTAATTTGCGGATGACGACATCTGCGCTGTTTCCGGTTATTTCTTTAATCACGCTCAGGTTTTCGGCAAGCAAGGGACGCACAAACCCGGATACTTTTATGGTTTCCGGGTTTTTATCTCCGCTCATAAGAGATTCTTGTTTGTTATCCTTTTGATGACGACCTTTAAAAAAGAATGGCATGGCTGTCAGAATCCCCTTTTCGTTTTTCATATTTTTCCTTGCAAAAGCACATTTATACTATTCCCGGGGGAATAGTGCTTTATGAAAAGAGAAAAAATAACGGGGAACGGAGAGTGGTGAAAAGTTGAAACTGATCGGAATCGGGCTTTTATTATTTGTTTCCTTAGAGACTTTTGCTGTCATGCTTGATGTATTTCAAGGCATGACCTTGCAAAGAGCCGTAATAAACTCCCTGACGTTTGCCATCTTAGAGGTAGGCGAGTGGATCATGATCCTTTTATTTTTGTTTATCATTTTTCTCGAAGCCTCGGCGAACTTCCGCAAGAAGAAAAAAAGGACATAAAAAGCTCCCTATCAAAAGGGAGCTTAAACTTCAATATTTCCATGAACCGTATCTGTCTCGTGGGAATGGATCATACCTTTTACAACCGTATTGCCGATGATCAGCGTTTGCCTGGACGTATTGGTTTGAATTGCCGTCACTCTTGCAGCGGTATTGCTGCGGAGCGTGTTGTCGAGGATCGCCGAGTTCGACGATTGGTCGAGATAAATGAGGATAGCCGGCAAGGTCGGCCTGCCGAGCGTGATCGTATTGCCAATAATCTCGTGGGTTCCGCGGGTGAGATACAGCGTGACAATCAGCGGAGAATCTTCGATGTCGTTTCCGATAATTTTTGTATGCTCATTTGTCGAGCAGTATATTGGAAAGTTTCTGAAGCGGGTGAAGGTGTTTTTCCGAATGACTGCAGAAGCCGTATTTGTGACGGATACGGCATATGACTCCGGCACCGTTTGAAAGCCGGCCGGCGAAATAAAGTTTCCTTCTATCACAGCATTTCCTTGCGATATCCAGATGCCTCTGGAGAATTGCTTGATGACGTTATCCTTTATTTGGACGTCATTGCCTGTGCTCCTGACCGCAAGTACGACATTTGCGATCTGATTGCCGGAAAACGTTACATTGTCTGATTGCGTGATGCTGAGAGCGGTGCCGGACCTTTGCTCAGGCACGTCGTTTTCGATATTATTCCCTTCAATGAAGATTTGCGACGCTTGATAAGCAAGAATTCCGGCATTTACAAAATCACGGATTTGATTTCCCGTGGCAAAAACGCTTTTTCCGCGGATATCGATGCCTGTCGTAAAACCCGAAATCAAATTCCCCTTTATAACGGCATCGCTTCTTGCTTCCAAAGCCCCTACACCGAGGCCGTTAATTCCGATGCTCTGTCCGGTGGATTCGGGATTTTTCTTGATGATATTGTTTGCAATCGTCGTACTCGTCCCGTATCCGTATGAAATGGTACTGTCTGCGATATTGCCTTCGATGATGACAGAAGTGCCGTTGAAATTGGAAATGGCATTGTTGACATTGCCTTTTAACACGTTGTTTCGGATGATGACATTAACGGGTTCTTCATAGACGATGTTTCCTTCACTGTAGCCTTCTATATCAATCCCAAAACGGGGAGCCGTGCCGTTGCCTGTCCCCGCATCTGCAATTTCGCATCCTTCAACAAGAACATTGTCGCACCCTGTGATTGACAGATTATTTCTTCTGGAGCGCCTGATTTCACAATTGGTTACCTTAATACGCTTTGACGGCTTATAGCCGTCTCCTCCGTTGCTGATAATGATTCCGTCTCCTGTAAAATCGGCTATTCTCACATGTTCAATAACGACATTTGACGCCCCTTCGATACAAATTCCGAATCCCCATTCATGGGTCGGTCTCGGCGCCGGTGTATATGTGTGTTCACCCCTTTCCCCAATGATGCTGCCTCCGGATATTTTCACATTGGATGTTCCGCCTATATAAAAAGCAGCGTATCCCCATGAGCTGTTCGGTTTTACCTTGATGACGGTCTCCGCGTCCATCAAAATTTCAATATTGCCCGGAACATTGATGCCGGCTCCGCGAAACGGAGCACGCGGGTCGCTGTTTTTCGTCCCGTCAATCAGGTACGTGCCGTTCGGTATCCATACCGTGTTGTATCCCATCGACTTTGTCCACGCCAAACATTCGTTGATCGCATTTGTGGAGTCTGTTTTGCCGTCGCCGACAGCACCGAACTTTGTCGCGTCAACCACTGTCATTCTCATTTCCTCAGGTTGCTGCTGCACGCTGTTTTCAGCCTCCTTTTGTAAAACGGTTTCCGATATATATATGCCAATCTAGTAAAATCCGCTTGTACATAAGATAGGTAAAATTTTATTAAAAAATCTTTTCATCTAATTTTTTTTCCAAAAGTTTTTACTATCCGCTTGTAAAGCGCTTCACAACTTGTTGCATTAGCGATCAAAAATTCAAATCGATTGAAGGTGTATTGACACGAACATTATATAAGAATATGATTTTTATAATAGACATAGAAAGAGAAGGAGTATTGCGAATGTCAAACCATCAAAAAGAAACTTTTCAAAACATTCCGCAAAAGGGGTTTTTTGGACATCCCCGCGGACTCTTCACTTTATTCTTCACTGAATTTTGGGAGCGTTTTTCATACTACGGTATGAGAGCCATCCTTATCTACTATTTGTATACAGAGGTAACAAAAGGCGGCCTCGGATTTGATCAAACCACAGCAAACTCGATTATGGCCGTATACGGTTCCCTCGTCTATATGTCCGGCATCATCGGAGGCTGGATAGCGGACAGGCTCCTCGGAACTGCAAACACCGTGTTTTACGGCGGCGTGCTCATTATGTTCGGACACATACTTTTGTCATTCCCGGGAAGCGTCCCCGCGTTTTTCATCAGCATGTTCTTGATCATCATTGGGACAGGCCTTTTAAAACCAAACGTATCAAGCGTTGTCGGCGAGTTATACAGCCCTGAAGACACCCGGCGCGATTCAGGTTTCAGCATCTTTTATATGGGGATCAACCTTGGCGGATTTCTTGCGCCGATTATCGTCGGCACAGTCGGCCAGACATACAACTACCATCTCGGCTTCAGCCTTGCTGCCATCGGCATGCTGTTCGGGCTGCTGACCTATTTGGCGACACGGAAGAAAAACCTCGGACCGGCCGGAAGAACGGTACCGAATCCGCTGACACCCGCTGAAAGAAAAATGGTATTCGGACGGATTGGAATCGGTGTTTTGGTGATCGCTGCCATCTTTGGCTATTCCGTCTTTATGGGCTGGATGACAATTGAGCTGTTTACGATGATTGTCAGCTGTCTCGGTATTTTGATCCCGCTGATTTATTTCATCGTTATGTTTAAAAGCTCCAAAACGACGAGTGATGAACGTTCCCGTCTCACAGCTTACATTCCGCTGTTTGTCGCATCGATGATGTTTTGGGCGATTCAGGAACAAGGCGCCAATATTTTAGCCACCTATGCAGATAAACGCACTCATTTAGAATTTTTAGGTGTCCAATTGCACTCATCTTGGTTCCAGTCGCTGAATCCGTTGTTCATCGTTGTGCTTGCACCGGTTTTCGCATGGATTTGGATGAGGCTCGGCAACCGTCAGCCCTCAACGCCGACGAAATTTTCACTCGGCTTGATTTTAGCCGGACTTTCATTTGTCGTCATGATTTTCCCTGCTTATATCAACGGCACTGAATCACTTGCCAATCCAATGTGGCTTGTGCTCAGCTTCCTGATCGTCGTTCTAGGGGAATTGTGCTTGTCTCCAGTCGGGCTATCCGCAACGTCAAAGCTGGCTCCTGCGGCATTCTCAGCGCAGACGATGAGCCTGTGGTTCCTGTCAAACGCTTCTGCACAGGCTATCAATGCACAGATCGTCAGATTTTACAGCGCTGATACAGAGATCGCCTACTTCGGAGTCATCGGCGGTGTATCCATCCTGCTCGGAATCATTTTGATGTTGCTGTCACCGAAAATTCAGAAATTTATGAAGGGTGTCAATTAAAAAGCAACAGGCGATACTCCTTTTCTGAAGGATTTGCTTCTTGTCCAGCGAATAACTGAATAACCAATCGGTGCAGGATGGGAGGATAAAATTTGGAGATCAAAAAGACAGCAAAGCCCGGATTTGCCGGTGTTGGCTTTTCACAAACCGTTTCATTCGAAGAAGCCCGGGCGAAAAAGCTCCACGGCGTCATTCAGCAGCTGAAAGACCGGCGCGGAGAAATAGTCGGTGTTCAAGAAGACAGCGGCATGTGGGCCATATCGGATCATCACGGCGAAGGGGAATTCACTTTTTATATATTAATGGAGACGGAGAACCTCCCTGAAACCCTTCCGGAAGGAATGATCAGCTATCAGGCGCCCGCTCTAACATATGCTCAGACAAGGCATCCGCAGCATGAGCGGCCTGAAGTGACTTATCAAAAAGTATATCAATGGATCAAAGATCAAGGTCTTCGTTTAAATTGTGACGCTTTTACACAATTGGAATTTTACCCGATGGATGGGGATTTAAACGAACTTGCGTTTGAGATATACATTCCGATTCATTGAGAGATAGCGATGTTAAAGGCAGCCCCCGGAAAAAATTCCGGGGGTTTTCTTTGGGTTTCGTACTCTAGAGTATCGGCGGTCTTTTTTAGCCATCACTTTTAACAAAAGTTTACATACCCTCAAATGATAATTTTCATTGGTTTGCTAGGATAAATGTTATGAAAAGGAGGTTAATATATGAACTTTTACAAAACGCTCGCTTTATCAACACTCGCAGCATCCTTATGGTCTCCCTCATGGAGCAGTCTCCCCCATAACGAAGCTGCGGCTCACAAAGAATTCACGGTGACTGCCGATGCAGAGACAGAGCCGGTGGATACCCCTGACGACGCGGCAGATGACCCGGCGATTTGGGTTCATCCGAAGCAGCCTGAAAAAAGCAGGCTCATCACCACAAACAAAAAGTCGGGCTTAATCGTCTATGATTTGAAGGGAAAACAGCTTGCGGCCTATCCGTTTGGCAAATTAAACAATGTCGACCTGCGCTACAATTTTCCGCTCGATGGCAAAAAAATTGATATTGCCGGGGCCTCAAACCGGTCAGACGGCAAAAACACGGTTGAAATTTACGCCTTTGACGGCGAAAAAAGCAAGCTGAAGAACATCGTCAATCCTCAAAAACCTATTCAAACCGATATCCAGGAGGTATATGGCTTCAGCCTGTATCACAGCCAGAAAACCGGCAAGTTCTACGCCATGGTGACCGGAAAGAACGGAGAATTCGAGCAATATGAACTGTTTGACAACGGAAAAGGACAAGTCGAGGGCAAAAAGGTCCGCTCATTCAAAATGAGCTCTCAAACAGAAGGGCTTGCGGCAGATGATGAATACGGCAAAATGTACATCGCCGAAGAAGACGTTGCGATTTGGTCTTTCAGCGCCGAGCCGGACGGCGGAGATAAAGGAAAAATCGTCGATCGTGCCGACGGACCGCATCTAACTTCTGATATTGAAGGGCTGACGATTTACTACGGAGAAGACGGAGAAGGGTATTTGATCGCGTCCAGTCAGGGCGATAACCGCTATGCCATCTATGACCGGCGCGGGAAAAACGACTACGTCACTGCTTTTTCAATTGAGGACGGCAAAGAAATCGACGGGACAAGCGATACCGATGGAATCGACGTCATCGGCTTCGGCCTCGGCAAAACATATCCATACGGCATCTTTGTCGCCCAAGACGGCGAAAATACGGAAAATGGACAACCGGCCAATCAGAACTTCAAAATTGTCTCCTGGGAAAAAATCGCCGACGCGCTGGACGACAAACCTGATATCGATGATCAGGTCGATCCCCGAAAACTGAAAAACCGAGCCAAATAAGGACGGATCCGCGGGTATTTCCCGCGGATTTTTCACATCCCTTCATGTTAAGATAACAATTAATGGAGGGATGGTATTGCGTCTAAATCTTTATGCTGTAGTGTTTATCATGTTGGCTGTTTTATCAAATGTCGTGCTTCTCTGCGTTTTCGATCAAGGTGTGTTGGCGTATACTTCAGCTGTCATTTTCCTGCTCGCTGCTGCATTTTGCACGAAGCGTCGGCCTGAAGAATGAGGATTCCTAGGCTTTGCGGCTTCTCCGCAAAATGCTCGTTCCGTATGGAACCAGTTTGAGAGCGCCTTTTTTCCGGGTTCCTTTTAAGACGTCCGTATATGTTTCTTCCGGAAGCGAGACCGTGCGGTTTTCCGCTGTAAAATTCATCACGAAAATATAATCGTGGCGGCCGTCTGTGCGGAGCTGGGCGGTGACGCCTTTCGGAAGCTCTGTATCGAGCACTTTGGCAATCCCGCACTCTTCAATGAGCCTCGATATAAACGCCTCTTGGAACGCCGCCTCATTCCTTGAAGCGATATAGTAGGCCTTCCCGTCTCCGAACAAATTGACCGTCAGCGCGGGCCGGCCCGCGTAAAAATCTTCCCCGTACAGAGCGAGCGCTTCGGCTCCTTCTAAATGAATCAGGTCGCAAAGCTCACTGGTTTCATAGCTCCCGCTTAACCCGAGCCGGTTATCTGCATCCATCACAATCGTATTTTTCTGTCCGTCATGAAGCGCATCGATCTCCTCAGACCAAATCCCGAGCGTTTTTCTTAAGCCTCCAGGAAACCCTCCCAAGAACACAAGATCATTCTCATTGACAATGCCCGACCAATAAGTGGCGACAAATGTACCCCCGTTTTGAACGAACTGTTCAATCCTTTCGGCGGTGCCTTCTTTCAGCATGTAGAGCATCGGGGCGACCAAAAGCTTATAGCGGGAGAAATCGGCCTCCATATGAATCACATCAACCGGTACACCTTCACGCCAAAACGGTTCATAAAACGATTTGGCTGTCCGTTCATAATGCATGCCGATATTGCGCGGACCTTGGGCGTCTTCCAAAGCCCAGCGATTCTCCCAGTCAAATATAATCGCGGCCTCGGGTTCGACTGTCGTTCCTGCGACATCCTCAAGTTTTTCGAGCTTTTCCCCAAGTTTTTTTACTTCCTGGAAAACGCGCGTATGCTCTGATCCCGCATGATCAACGACTGCCCCGTGAAACTTTTCGCTTGAGCCGCGGCTTTTCCGCCATTGAAAATACTGAACAGTGTCCGATCCGTGAGCGACTGCCTGTAATGATGACAATTCGTGCATACCGGGGCGCTTCAGCTTGCTGACGTCCTGCCAGTTCGTCATGCTCGGCGTACTTTCCATCAGCATGAACGGCCGGCCGCCTTTAAGAGACCGATTGATATCATGAACAAAAGCAATATCGGCTCCAAGCCGGCTGTCTTCCTGCCGGCTGTTGTGCCATGCCGGATAAGAATCCCACGAGATGACATCAAGCAAGTCGGCGAACTTCCAATAATTCAATCCGGCGTATGTTCCCATAAAATTCGTCGTCACGGGCAGGTCGGGGTTAAAAGAACGGACATGGGCAATTTCATGCCGGCAAAAATCAACCGTCTGATCCGTGACAAAACGCTTCCAGTCCAAATTCAAACCGTGAACAGCATCCTCGCCGTGCGGAGCCGGCGACTCGATCTCGTCCCAATCTGTATAGGTGTGGCTCCAAAACGATGTCCACCATGCATGGTTAAGGCGGTCCAGCGTTTTATATTTCGCGAGCAGCCACTCTCTGAACTTATCTTGGCAAAGTTCACAATGACACTCTCCGCCGTATTCATTGGAGATATGCCAGCCGATGACAGCCGGGTGATGCGCATAGCGCTCCGCAAGCCTTCCGTTTATAATCGCCGTTTTCCTGCGGTAGACAGGCGACGTATAGCAATGATTGTGCCGCTTTCCGTGAAGGTTTCTGATCCGGTTGCGCTCCGTTCTCAGCACCTCGGGATACTTTTTGGACATCCAAGCCGGTCTGGCACCGCTCGGTGTAGCCAAGAACGCATAAATTCCGTTTTCCTTGAAAGTATCAAGAACCTGATCGAGCCAATCAAATGTAAACCTTCCTTCTTCAGGCTCGAGCGAAACCCATGAGAAAATGCCGACAGACATCACATTGCAGCGGGACAGCTTCATCAGGCGGATATCTTCTTTTAAAACGTCCGGATATTTAAGCCATTGATCAGGGTTGTAATCGGCTCCATGCAATAGTCGGGGAACTTTCCGGCTGATCGGGGGATACGGTTTGACCATCGTAAAGTTTCATCCTCTCTTCCTCGTTTTCATATGACGCGGAGACAGACATTAAACGCTTACAAAAACAGGTTGTTAGATTATATACTCTGTTTTCTTCCCTCTTTCCTGCCTGGTGGATGAATTTTCCTGTATGATTGAATTTATCTTTCTTTATTTGTAAAATATAATCTATCATTAACATTTTTAACTTTATTTCCATACACTTGACTAAATCAACTATTTTATTATAATTGATTAAAGCAACGATTTATAGAAAGAGAGGTTTTGAGATGACAGAAATCAATCATTCTATCACATTAAAATTCAGAAAGTTCAATCGATTCTATACAAACGTGCTCGGTTTTCTGAATGAACATATTTATGACAGCCCTTTTTCATTGACGGAAACCCGGATATTATTCGAAATTCACAATACGGCCGATTGTACAGCCAAGCTGATTCAAGATACGCTCGGCCTGGACCGGGGCTATGTCAGCCGGATCCTGAAGCGGTTCGAAAAGGAAAATATGGTCTATAAAAAGAGAAGCGAGGAGGACAGCCGCAACCACTATATCTATTTAACAAGCTTCGGCGAATCCATTTATAAGAAGCTGGAGGCAAAAGCCAATCAGCAAATCGAATACATGCTGAAGCATATCGACGGCCCCCATCAGGAAAAGCTGACGGAGGCGATGAATACAATTGAATCCATATTGTCAGAACACCTGCCGCCCGAAAAATCGGACGTTTCCATAAGAGATTACTATATATCGGACGATATCAAACTAATGATCGAAAAACAACGTGCGTTTTATGCGGAGACACACGGCTGGGACGATTCATTTTTGGATTACCTTCACGAAACATTTGATGCCGATATCGAAAACATCTGGATCGCAGAGAGCGCCGGAAGGTTTGCGGGATGCGTCGGGCTCGTCAAACATCCCGGCAAAACCGTACAGCTCAGATGGTTTCTGGTCGATGCCGCTTTTCGGCATCAGGGAGTCGGCACGCGCCTTTTGAAGCATCTCATCGATTATTGTAAAGACAATCAATTTGAGCGGATTTTTCTATGGACGGTAAGTACGATGGCTGAAGCGCGGCCTTTGTATGAAAAATTCGGATTCAGACTGACGGAAGTGAAAGACGAGACTTTATTATGGGGACAGCGGCTCCGGGAAGAACGCTGGGATGCCGAGTTAGGCTGACGAAATGGAGGATCTATGAAACGGAAAATACACTACGCCTGGATTATCGTTTTTGTGACGTTTTTGACGCTTTTGGCCGTTCAAGGAGTGCGCCTTTCTTTCGGGGCCTTTATTCAGCCTTGGGAAGAGGAATTTTCAATGGACAGGGGCACGATTTCGCTTATTTCCATGCTGAGCTTCATTGTCTACGGTGTATCCCAGCCGGTAATCGGCAGGCTTGTCGACCGGTTCGGACCGCGGATCATTTTATCTCTCAGCACGCTTCTGGTCGGCTTGAGCATCTTTTTTACATATCTCGTGACTTCTCCGTGGCAACTGTTTATTTTGTACGGCATCATCGTTTCTCTCGGCGTCGGCGGTGCGTCGAATGTCGCATCGACCGTGATCGTGACCAACTGGTTCAATGAGAAGCGGGGGCTTGCATTCGGCATTATGGAAGCGGGATTCGGCGCGGGGCAGATGCTGCTTGTCCCTGGATCGCTCATGTTGATCCACTGGTTTAACTGGCAAGTGACCGTCATCGTTCTCGGATTGTTTTTAGCTGTTATCGTATTTCCGATCGTCATCTTGTTATTGCGGAATCATCCTTCGGAAAAAAATGTACAGCCGATCGGCGGCACTCAGGGCGGCGAGATAAAAGAAGAGCCGGACGCCCAGCCTAAAAAGATTCCATACAAAGCCGTTTTTCTCAAAAGAACGTTTTGGTTCCTCGTCTTGCCGTTTTTCATTTGCGGATTTACAACGACGGGGTTAATGGATACCCATCTTATCCCTTTTTCGCATGACCACGGGTTTTCGACCGAAGTAACAAGCGCCGCTGTCAGCCTGCTGGCCGGGTTTAACATCATCGGTATTTTGATTTCCGGCGTCGTCGCTGACCGCTGGAGCAGCCGAAAAATTTTGTGCTTTTTATATGCCGTAAGGGCGCTGTCGCTTGTCATTTTGTTGTCGAGCCACAACTCGGTCCTCCTGCTTTGCTTCGCGGTTTTGTTCGGTTTGGTCGACTTTGCGACCGTCGCCCCGACGCAAATGCTCGCAACCCAGTATTTCAGGCAGTACTCCGTCGGGTTCATTCTCGGCTGGCTGTTCCTCAGCCACCAGCTCGGTTCGGCGCTCGGCGCTTATTTGCCCGGCGTCTGGTACAGCCAAACAGGCAACTATAACCTGTCTTTCTACCTTTCAATCGTTATTTTGGCGGCAGCAAGCATTTTGAATATCCTGCTGCCGGAACCTAAAAAAATAAACCCCACACTGAATCAGGAAGGACGTTCAGTCCAGCAATAATGAAAAAACCTGTTTTTGATGTTCAAAAACAGGTTTTTCTTTATCAATTAAGAAGTTTTATTCTTATTGTAAATATCAAATGCAACGGCAATCAGAAGGACGAGGCCTTTAATTGCTTGCTGCCAGTCAATGCCCAGACCGAGCAGCGACATACCGTTGTTCATGACCCCCATGACAAGGCCGCCGATGATGGCCCCGCCGATCGTGCCGATTCCGCCGTAAGCTGAAGCACCGCCGATGAAGCAGGCCGCAATGGCGTCAAGTTCAAACAGGTTTCCTGCTTTCGGAGTGGCCGCGTTTAAACGGGCGGCAAAAATCAATCCGGAAAGAGCAGCTAAGACGCCCATATTGACGAAAACCATAAAGGTAAGCCGTTTTGTTTTGATTCCTGAAAGCTCGGCTGCTTTTTCATTGCCGCCGATTGCGTAGATTCTCCGCCCGATGACGGTTTTTTTCATAACGAATGTATACCCGGCGATTAAGATGAACAATGTGATCAAAATGAGAGGTATGCCTTCGTACGTCGCGAGAATGTAGGTAAAAAGGTTGATAATGGCGATGATAAAAAACACCTTAACTGCAAACAGACCTTTTCCCTGCAAGTCAAATTGGAATTTCTTCTGCATGTTTCTCTGCTGAAGCTGATACACGAGATAAAGAATCGACACTCCCGCTCCGGCGACAATCGTCGTCATATGGAGCGCGCCTCCGTTCAGCCAGTCCGGGATAAAGCCGGACGCCATTTTTTGAAAGGACACGGGAAATGGAGCGATCGATTTCCCCTCAAGCACGATCATCGTGAGTCCTCTGAACAATAGCATTCCCGCCAGCGTCACGATGAAGGCCGGAATCTTGACATAAGCGATCCAAAATCCCTGCCAGGCGCCGATTGCCGCTCCCAGAAGCAACGACAGAACGACCGCCGCAAACAGCGGCATATCGTTTTCGATGATCATCATCGCGGAGACGGCGCCGACAAAAGCGGCGACTGAACCGACTGATAAATCAATGTGTCCCGTAATGATGACGAGCATCATCCCGATGGCTAAAATGAGAATGTAGCTGTTTTGCAAAATCAAGTTCGTAATGTTCAGCGGCCTCAGCAAAATTCCGTCTGTCAGTATTTGAAACAGCAGCATAATAAACACGAGCGCAATGACCATGCTGTATTTCCGGATGTTCTGCTTATACATGTCGCGAAACAGCTGAAAGTAACCGGGCTGAGCGCGGTCTTTATCCGTTTGCACCGGTGTCTGCATACGCCTCTCCCCCTCTCTTCATGCGGATGGTCATATATTTCATCAGCTTCTCCTGATCAGCTTCTTCTTTGGAAAATTCAGCGGTGATTTCCCCTTCACACATCGTATAGATTCTGTCGCACATTCCCAGCAGCTCGGGAAGCTCCGAAGAAATCATAATAACCGCTTTACCTGCTTCGGCAAGCTGATTGATGACGCCATAGATTTCGTATTTGGCGCCGACATCGATGCCGCGCGTCGGTTCATCCAAAATTAAAATGTCAGGCTCCGCAAAAATCCACTTGCTCAGCATGACCTTCTGCTGGTTGCCTCCGCTTAAATTTCCGGTCCGCTGGCCGATGTCGGGCGTCTTGATGTTCAATTTCCTGCGAAAATCCTCCGCTTCATGTTTTTCGCGGCGCTCGTCCATCACCAATCGGCTCGACACCTTCTCCAGTTTGGACAGCGTAATGTTTTCTTTAATGCTGTCATCCAGAATCAGACCGTTTCCTTTCCGGTCCTCCGTCACATAGACGATGCCGTTTTTAATGGCTTCTTCAGGGTGGCGGATGTAAAGCTCCCGCCCGTCTTTTTCGATTGTGCCGGAGATGTTTTTTCCGTATGATCTTCCAAAGATGCTCATCGCCAGCTCCGTCCTTCCGGAGCCCATCAAGCCGGCAATTCCTGCGATCTCGCCTCTTTTGACGGAAAGGGCCGCCGTGTTTACCACTTTGCGGTCCTGTTGAAGAGGATGATGAACTGTCCAATCCTTCACTTCAAAGATGACGTCCCCGATCTTGGCGCTTCTGGCAGGATAGCGGTTTTGCAGCTCCCTGCCGACCATGCCTCTGATGATCCGGTTTTCGGTCAATTGCCCGCTTTGCACATCAAGCGTTTCGATCGTCTGTCCGTCACGGAGCACGGTAATCGAATCTGCGACGTTCGTAACCTCATTTAATTTATGGGAAATCATAATTGAAGAGATCCCCTGTTTTTTCAGTTCGAGTAAGAGCCGCAGCAGATTCTCGCTGTCCGCTTCATTTAAAGCCGCAGTCGGTTCATCCAAAATCAAGAGCTGCACCTTTTTTGCCAGCGCTTTGGCGATTTCAACAAGCTGCTGCTTTCCGACGCCGATTTGGGAAACAAGCGTATCCGGAGATTCATGAAGCCCGACTTTTTTCATTAACTCGAGCGTTTCCAGCTTTGTTTTTCGCCAATTGATGACGCCGCGGCTCGCCTGTTCATTGCCCAAAAAAAGATTTTCCGCAATGGAAAGCTGGGGGACGAGCGCCAGCTCCTGGTGGATGATGACGATCCCCGCTTCCTCGCTTTGCTTAATATTTTTGAATTGGCATACTTCCCCTTTATACAAAATGTCGCCCGTATACGTACCGTACGGATATACACCGCTCAGCACCTTCATCAAAGTCGACTTGCCCGCCCCGTTTTCACCGCAGAGGGCATGGATTTCGCCCGCTTTAACGCGGAGGTGGACATTGTCGAGCGCTTTGACGCCGGGAAACTCCTTCGTGATGCCTCTCATCTCCAAAATGCAATCAGACATCGGATCACTTCCCTAATTCCGATTCTTTATAGTAACCGCCGTCAACGAGCACTTTTTTATAGTTCTCTTTATCGACGACGACCGGCTCAAGCAGGTAGGACGGAACGACCTTCTCTCCGTTGTCATACGTCTTTGTGTCATTGACTTCCGCTTTTTCGCCTTTTAAGACGGATGTCGCCATCTCAACGGCTTTTTTCGCCAGCTCTCTCGTATCTTTGAAAATGGTTGAGGTCTGCTCCCCTTTAATGATCGAGTTCACGGAAGCAAGCTCCGCATCCTGTCCCGTCATAACCGGCAGCGGCTTCTTGTCCGATCCGTAGCCCGCACCTTTTAAGGATGAAATGATTCCGATGCTGATCCCGTCATACGGTGAAAGCACCGCATCAAGCTTCGCCTTTGTATAATGCGCGCTCAGCAAATTGTCCATCCGGGATTGTGCGGTTGCGCCGTCCCACCTGAGCGTCGCACCTTGCTCAAATGAAGTCTGGCCGCTCAATACCTTTAATTTGCCCGAATCGATATAAGGCTTCAAAACAGACATGGCGCCGTCAAAAAAGAAATGCGCGTTGTTGTCGTCGGGCGATCCTGCGAACAATTCGATGTTGAACGGCCCTTTTTTGTCTTTTAAGCCAAGCTTTTCTTCAATATATTTCCCTTGGAGTTCTCCGACTTTATGATTGTCAAATGTCGCATAATAGTCGACATGTTTGCTGTTCATAAGCAGCCGGTCATAGGAAATGACTTTAATATCCTGCTTATTTGCTTTTTCAAGGACGTCGGTCAGCGCTTCCCCGTCAATCGAAGCAATGACGAGGACATTGACGCCTTTTGTAATCATATTCTCGATTTGTGAGACTTGGTTTTCAACGACATCTTCCGCATACTGCAGATCCGTTTTATACCCGAGTTTTTCAAACTCTTTCACCATATATTTCCCGTCATACACCCAGCGTTCCGATGACTTTGTCGGCATTGAGATTCCGACGTAGCCTTTGTCTCCACCTCCGCTCGCCTGATTCCCCGAACAGGCGGAAACAATAAGACAGAAAAGCATTGCAGTGATCAACAGCCAGCATTTTTTCATGCTTGGTATCCCCCTTTTGATTTCTCCCATCATGAATCATGCCAACTGTACCATGTCTTTCGAAGGTCCGTCTTTTGAATTAATTAACTATTTTTATAAAAATCAGACTTTTTTAAAGCGCTTACATTACAACTTTCTCCCTGTTCGTTCAATTCCCGACATGCGTCGGTACTGATTGGGGGATACTCCCATCGTTTTTTTAAATACAGTGCTGAAATAGTGCTGTGTATCATACCCCGTTTGTTCGGCAATATCGTGAATCGAAAGAGGGGTTGTCTCTAACAGGTGAACCGCTTGGTCTATGCGCATCTCGGTCAAAAGCTGAACAAATGTCATGCCGAGCTCCTTCTTCATGATCCTGCTCAAATAGACGGGCGAGACTTGAAGCGCATCCGCCGTCTGTTTTAAAGAAAACTCCCTTTCAGTGAAATGCTTTTGCATATATTCTTTGGCCCTCGTGACAACCGGCGAGATATTAAATGCTTTCGAGACTTGCTGTCTGCAATGCTGATAGCATTGCGCAGCTGAGCGGCCGTTTTCAGCAAGCTTCGCGAAGCAGACGGCGGCGCTTGCCTGCATTTCAGCTTCGATCATCTCTGCAAGCGCCTGCTGTTCAGCTTCTGTAACAGAACGCCACAGGCAGGCGGCGATCAGGCGGTCTCCGTCGAAAAAAACAGCCTTATCCCGTTCAGCGACAAAGAAGCGTTCTACTTTTTCTTTCAGACTGTCGGCTTCAAACGGCTTGTTCCATACATGCCCGGCCGCGATGACACCGAGCGTCTCAGGATAGCGAGCCGGCAGACGGAGGCATTCGAGCTGCCGGTAAACGTCTTCTTCCACTGCCCGGCCTTCGATCCAGCTTCTGAAAACATGCTCTTTCAGAAGGCCGAGGTTTTGTTGAATATGCTGCTCGGCAAGCTTTTGCTCGCTGAGCTTCTTTTTTTCAGCTGCCAGCGACAAGCTGATCTTTTCGAGCACTTGTTCCAGATGAGCGGGATCGACCGGCTTTAACAAATAATCATCGACATTCAGCCGGATTGCTTCTTGCGCGTATGCAAACTGATCGTAGCCCGTCACGATGACAAAGCGGCACTGCGGCAGGGCGCCGCGGAGCTTTTTCATCAGCGTGATTCCGTTGACGATCGGCATATTCAAGTCGACAATCAATAAGTCGATGCCGTGTTTGAGAGCGAGCTCAAATGCCTCCTCGCCATTCTCCGCTTCAGCCGACACCGACATTTGATAGCGCTCCCAAGAGACGGCATCCCGTATTCCTTCCCGAATCCACGGTTCATCATCGGCAATCAGTACGCGCCAACATTCACTCAAGGCTTGTTCCCCCTTTTGTTAAGATTGGGAGCCGTATTGTGACGGCGGTTCCGGCTCCTTTTCGGCTTTGAACCGTTAAACCGTACGGCTCGCCAAATGTAAGGGCGATCCGTTCATGGACGTTGATCATGCCGTAGCCCGCTGTATCGTCCCTGTGTTTGAATTGATCGGTTATTTGCTTTATCGTCTCTTCATCCATTCCGGCTCCGTCATCCTCGATTTTGATAATCAGCGAGCCGTCTTCCTCCATGCCTTTGATCGTAATATGACCCGGCCCCTTTTTTTCTTTAATTCCGTGATAAATCGCATTTTCGACAATCGGCTGAAGCACGAGCTTTAATATCAGGCGGTCGTCACAAAGTCCGGTCATTTCGATTGAGTAGTTTAATTTATCGCGGTATCGCGCTTTTTGGATTTTCAAATAGTTTTCAACATGTGCAAATTCATCAGACAGCGGAATGATATCTTTCCCTTTGCTCAAGGAGATGCGGAACAGCTTGGATAAAGCCTGCACGAGACCGCTGACCTCTACCGCTCCTTTCTTCCTCGCCATCCAATTGATTGTATCCAGCGTGTTGTAGAGAAAATGAGGGTTGATCTGCGCCTGCAGCGCCCTTAATTCGGCTTCTCTTTTTTGGCGCTCTTGTCTTTCTGTGACCGACATCAGCTCCCTGATTCTCATCATCAGGCGATTGAAGCTTTTTCCCAAAACCCCGATTTCATCTTCCCTTTCCTCCTGATAAAATGTTGAAAAATTCCCGCTTTCCGCCGTTTTCATGACAGCATTCAGCTTCAAAATCGGCCGCGACATGGAATGGGACAAATAATAGGAAGCAGACATTCCGAGAAACGCCGCCGTCAGTAAAAACAAAAGCACATACAAGTGGATTTCCTTCACTTCGAATACGGGTTCACCCGCTTTAAAAACGCCGACCGTTGTCCAGTTCGTAAAGGAAGACGTCTCATAAATGAATTGATATTCCTCTCCCTTGATCCGCTTCGAAAAATATCCGGACCGATCTTGACTGAACCACTTTTTCGGCAGAAACAGCTTTGAGGTCTCCGGTGCATAAATATTGCCGCCATTTTCATCCATGATCATCAAATAACCCGTTTTCCCCAAGCGGATATTTTTTGTCGCTTCTGCGAGGACGCGCAGCTTCAAATCGATGAGCAAAACACCTTTCACACGCTGTGTCTCAGGATCGATAACAGCTCTGACGGCAGAAACGACCTCGTCTTCTCTGTAGTGCACATGGCTTCTGATATTCCGGTTGACAGGCTTTCCGATCATCTTGAAAATCCCTTCATTAGCTACAGCCGCCAGATACCACGGTTCTTTTGTCAAATCTGTCGGCGTCCGTTCATACATCTCATTGCTGATCATCTCACCCTTATCATTGACGACGAGAATGCCCGCGGCTTCGGAATATAAAGAAGTCAGGCCCTGCAAAAACGTCCTTCGCTTATAATCCGCCTCTCCATCCTCCTTTTCATGATTAAAAAATGCTTCCATTTCTTCATTCATTGATATTAAATATGTCAGGTTTTGCATGTGGCTGACATATACTTCAGCCGTCTTGTTCACTTCGCCGATCAGCTGCAGTGTTTGGTCGATCACCTGTTTTTCAATAATATTTTCAACGGCCCATCCCGATAAAATGCCGAGGCCGATCGTCGGCAGCATGCTGATTAGTAAGAGAAGGCTGATCAGCTTATGACGGATCGGCGCATTGTTGATCAAACGTTTAATCATTCGCATAATAGGCTGCCACATTTTCTTTCGTTATGATCGTAATGCCAGTATCGATCGCTGCCGGAAGCGGGCGTTCATGCTTCAAATGGTGATTTGAGAAAAACAGCATGTGCAGCGACCAATAGCCCATTTGCCATGTGTCCTGACCCATTGTCGCGGAAATCGACCCGCTTTTGATGCCGTCCAGCGTTTTCTTGTCTTTATCAAAGCCGATAATACATACTTTCCCTTCAAGTCCCGCCGCCTTCACAGCCCGGGCCACACCGCTCGCTCCATTGGCTTCTGTCGTGAAAATTCCTTTGATGGACGGATTTTTTTCCAGAATTTTCGCTGCTTCTTTTTTCGACGTCAGCTCATCCCCTTTTCCGTCCAAAACCGCGGCGACCTTCATGTTCGGGTATTTTTGCTTGATCGTTTGTTCAAAGCCCTTCGTCCTTTCCTGGTGATTGTACTGCCGCGGCTGGGTAATGATTGCGGTTTCTCCCTTTCCATCTAAAAACTCGGCCATTCGCCTTGCGGCCTCAGCACCCGCTTCCATATTATTTGTGCCGACATATGTAGAGGCTTTGCTGAGCGGGGCGTCTGAATCGAATAAAACGAGCGGAATACCCTGCTCATACGCCTTGTCGATGACAGAGTTTAAAGCTTTTGGATCTATTGCCGAAAGTACGATCCCCGCCGGCTTTTTTGCAATGACCTGCTCGAGGACGGTCGTCTGCTCATGGACATCATAATGGGCCGCCCCCCGATACTCGACAGAGACGTTGAAAAGCTGTGCGGCATCCTCAAAGCCTTTCAGGCCGCTCTTCCAATATTCGATTCCCGATTGAAACGTGACCATCACATATTTTTCGGACAGACTTCCGGCCGCCGGCCTTTTGCTTGCTTCTGTAGATCCGGTTTTATCGCCCCGGGAGTAGTCGTAGACATACAGAAAAAACAAACAGAGCATCACGGCATAAACAACTAACAGCTTCTTCATCTTCATCCCCCTGTTGGTCAGAGGACAAGACAGCGTTTACAATCTATCATGAAGTATATATTTGGCCGCATATTTTTCTTAGAATCCAGCTGAGGCATCCTGACAGAAATTTCGCCCGTCCCCTTTTTCATCACAAACAGACAATTTCCCCCCTTGTTTATATGAAATATCTAATCTATTTGACATTTTGCCCGAAAAACCTTGTTTAGTGTTCGACAAGATCGCCTCTTTCTTAAAATTACCTTAAAGTTTGTGAAACAAAAAATAAATATCACAAAAAACACAGCCCTAAGAACCATGCCTTTTGTCCTTGAAAGAAAATGGAGAAATGTGCAAAATCGCAGTCATAATAAGGAATCCCCTGCTCCACCGCTTGATTCGATCCTTTAATCACGGTACATTTTTCCTATTCAACTCATTTATACCATGTTGTAACATTAATAAGGTCCTTTAATGAACGGACCCCAACAGGTCATTTGAATCAAATTTTCCGGGAGGTGGCAGTAACATGATCTGGGAAAAAACAGTTTTATACGGGCTGCAAGGTACACTTCTCATCAAAAAACAACAGCTCGAACAACTGAAAAATTGCCAAACTGAATTAGAAGCAGATAAAAAGGAATTTGACGATTCAAAAGACAGCATCAAAAAGCCCGAACTGTCGCCGACAACATGGCAGGGCAGCCTTGCTGATTCTTTTAAAAATGTCAGAAGCGATATGAAAACGGCCTACAATGATATTTGCGGAAAACAGTTAAATGAAGTGTTTAAACAATTAAAAGAGAAAATCTCTTCCTTAAATGATGACATTGATTCACTAGGTAAGGATATCAGCTCATTAAAAACGAAAATTGAAAAGCTGGAAAAAGAAGAAAGAGAAGCCCGCCGATAAAGGAGTGATTACGATGGGTCAAGAAATCAAAGTCAAAACAGGCGAAGTCAAACAGGCGCTCTCGAAGCTGAAGCATTCAGCCCAAGCTGTAAAACCGAACGTGCCGACAGATATCAGCGGCAAAAACAACCTTGACGTCGTCAAAAAAATTGAAAGCATGAACAAAGATTTGAAAAGTCTGACAAAAGCATACGCTTCGGCTCTTGCCAAACAAATTGCGCAAACCGAACAGGCTGTCAACGCCATAAAAGACGCCGACAAAAAGCTGTCGTCATCGATCAAAGCCAAGTAGAAGGAAGGGACTACGCATTGAAAACTCTAGATGTTCAGGCTTTTCAAACCGGCCTAGACAAAACGCTGACCGAATTAAAAAACCAGACTGACGAGATTTCAAAAGTCAAACAAAGCGTCAAAGGTCTCACCTCCCTTGACGACGCCTTAAAAGGTGCGGGCGGTGAAGCGATCCGCTCGTTCTATGAAGAGTGCCACACCACTTTTCTTCTTTTTTATGAATCTTTTATTTCCGACTATAAAGGACTTTTAGAAAAGACGAAAAGCGCACTTCATTCCCTTGAACCGAACCAAAACGGCTTTATCTCGCAAAGCTTTCTTGAAAACGAACTCCATGACGGCGTCAGTCAAGCCGAATCGCTGACAGGCAGATTGACGTCAAAAGCCAATATGACTATTCTAACGGTCAAAAACATCGTCGACCTGCCCGACCTCGACGATTCAGCCGTCAACGAGAACGCCAAAAAAGCCCAAAGACAAATCAGCGAGACGCTTGAAAAGCTTCATACTTTTGACCGCGAACAGACAAATGCGCTAAAAGCGGCGAGGGATGACCTCGACACAATGAAGCAATACATCCAGCAGCTGGAGAGGATGTATACGGGGCCGAAGATTGAGATTCAAAATTACTCTTCCAGTGTTTTTAAAAAAGAACCTGCAATTCAAAACCTGTTTAATGAATTGCAGAAAAGGAATACTAGTTCAACTGAAATTGATAATATTAAGAATGGTAAAAAGTCGAACACTGTAAAAGAGTTTTATGGTATAGGTAATACATCAAGTAACGAGAAAGTTGACGGAGAATTTAAAACAGAAGTAACAGGGGGATTTGGGTATTCTGGTGCTGGAAATGCCAGTTTTAAGTATTCAAGAAAAGATTATGAAGTTGATATGAATTTTGATGCAAGTATTTTAGATACAAATAAAGGTTTTAAAGATAAAGGAGAAGATGAAAAAGAAACTTATTTTCAGTTGGGAGACGTCGAAGGCGAAATCAGTGTTCCATATCATCCAGATAAATTTGTAGACAATTATGCTACAAACAATTTCATGGGTGCTAAAGGAGAAGTTAATGGAATAAAGGCAAACTTCGATCACGAAAATTCACCTGTGCGTGTTGGTATTGATATCGGTCATGCCGAGGCAGGTGCAGGTATAGAAGACTATGGAGTCGGCATAGGAGCTTCGGCAAGCATTGCAGACGCAGAAGTCGTTGTCAGCCCATTTAACTGGAACGGCTATAAACCTCTTGAAGAATGGTTTGGCTGGGATTATAATCCGTATATCGGTGTTGAATTTACTTTTGGAGGAGCAGGTGTTGAAGCTAAACTCGGGACAGAAACTGAACTTAAAGTCGCCGCCGGTGTGGGCATCGGTTTAAAATTAGGAGCCGAAAAAGACGAATAGGAGGCTTTTTATGAATCATGGAAAGGATTTTCTAAATAAAAAAATAAATGAAGCTATGATAATCTTCACTATTTTATTCCCTGTAGTAGGTATCTTTTTTGTCATCATGGCGATATGGGGCCTAGCAGAACAAGCGCCTTCAGAGATTCCATTTGCAATATCAGTTATTAGCATATTCTTTTTCATTTTTCCAATCATCTTACATATTTACAGAAAAAAAATTTGGCTTAAAAAACATCCTGAATTACAACGAAAAAATGGAAAATCGGAGGAATAAGCATCATGTTTAACGAAAAAAAAGACGAAGAACATATATCTGAAGATTGGCTTCCTATCGGTACAGTAGTGAAAATCAAGAGCGTCCGCAAACCTGTCATGGTTTATGGAAGAAATCAAATTCAATCATCCAGCCAAAAAAAATTCGATTATGTTTCAGTCCCATATCCTGAAGGCAATATTACCGAAGACTACAACCTATTCTTTAATCACCATATGATAGAAGAAATCCTTTACATGGGCTATGTAACAAATGAAGAACTCAACTACAAAAAAACTTTAGGTCCTAAAATGCACGATAAGGAGATTTAACATTTGGAAATTTGGAAGAATTACAGAAAAAAGATAGTCATATTCATCTACTGCTTTTTTACATTTGGAATAGGGTTTAGCGCTGTAGTCATTCCTGATATACCATGGAGCGAACGACTAGGTTTATTTACCATTCAATTTGTTATGTTGAGTATAGTTATCTTTATAGGTTATAAGATATGCAACAGAATTTTCTTAGGGAGTTTCAAATAGGTAAAAAAATATACAAACATTGTACAATTATTAATCAATCACACTAATAAGTAAATGTTTTCCGAAAGCATCTCTCCCGGGATGCTTTCTCTTATGTTCATTTTCAACACCGGAGGAAAGACAGCTTGCTTAAATTGAAAGATACTATACTATACAAAGATTTACCTACCAATATTCAGTCTCATTTGACAGCTCCCATCAGCCGGGAAACGAAATGGGGAATGGCGTGTTTTATCGTGTTGATGCTGGATATTTTAAGCATATTACCTGTGCTGGTGAACAAAGCAGATTTTTTCACATTCGCCGCTGTTCCTATTGCTATCCTGATCAATATATGGATGATCATCATGAATACCAAAAGCATGACCGGATATCATCATCACCTTCAATATGTTCGCTTTATGGGCGTATCATTCAGCGGTACGTCATATTGCCAGTTGATCACGGCGCAAAAAATGATGGGTTCTGCCATCGGTTTTCATTTACCATTGATCAGTCTGTCATTATTCATTTATGCCGCCGTTATTTTCCTCATCATTCGGTATTATTTGGTTGTTTTCCCTGATTCTAAAAAAGGCAAAAGGGAGACAGCAGCTCCGACAAGGATGCTCCTGGCAGCTGTTCCGGCAGGCGGTTTTGTAATAAGTCATGCCGTTTTGCGAGTTTCCGAGTCTGCCGTTTATTTGTTGATGAGTACCGTCTATCTGCTTATGGCTTGTTTATTTTCTATGATGGGGGTCAAATTCATCCACAAATACTTCTTCATCAAAGCGAATCAAGATATCATCAGACAGCATAGGATTTAAGGCACAAGGAGAGGTCATGTTTGAAAGGCAGAAATAAAATCATTCTCTCAGTTTATTCCCTACTTGCAGCAATCATTATTTTGACCGGCCTTGTCAAACCTTCAATGAACTGGAAGGAAAAGCTTGCCGTCATCGGCTTTATGTTCGTTTCAATTTCTTTATTCGCCTTCATCACTTATGTATTCATAAATAAGCCGAAGAAAGATCAAAGCGCGCCCCGATGCAACATCGTCGCGAAAATCTTTTGGAAGAAATACAGAAAACCGTTCACGCTCTCTTTCTACTTCGTCGGCATCCTGATTGTGGGAACATCCGTGTTTTTCATGCCCGAACTCTCACTCGCTTGGAAATCCGGCGTGTTTGCAATTTTGTTTGCCGTGATATCTGGCGGCTTTTTTACTGTTTATCAAGCGGCGAATCAAATGCTGAACCGGTCTTGTTTGGAAAGAATGCCTGACGAAGAATGAGAAGCTTTTTTTAGCAGAAAAAAAAACGCTGGAGTCCGCCATTCATAAAGGAGTAATGATGTCACCAGAAACTTTTGTTGAATATACCGAATATTTCATCGCCGGTATGTTGGCCGCTCATTTCGCTTACAGTTTGGGTTTTTTAATCATTGCGAGTCACATGATCATTGAATATGAAAAAATGATCTTTTTAAAACCTGAAAAATGGTCCCATAAAATCACAAATACATTCGTTTTTCTTCTTGTCGGCACCGGTTACTTTGTTTACAATCGGCTATTAAAATACAACTGGTTCCTGAGAAAACTGTATTTCGCCCTCTATCTTCTGGGCAGAGGCATTTTAAGCATCATCATCTTTTATATTTTTTCTTTTCTGATCCATCTCATTTTCAGCGTTTAAATCATTTACGATTGGAGAGATCCGAATGTCTAAATTTCTACAAAAACCAAGAAACAAAGCTATCTTATCCGTCTACCTGTTTTTCGTTTGCGGCTCCGTTCTCAGCTCTGTTCTGAATCCGGTGATGAGTCTGGGAGAAAAGCTGTTTATCCTCTGTTTTAATATTTTCTCGGCAACTTTATTCGCATTTCTCATTTATGTGTTGCTAAATAAACTGATGAAAGATGAAGACCGCAAACATCCGGCAGACCCCGAAAGAAACGGGATTAATCAAGTGATTTGGAAAAAATACAAAAAGCCGCTGATCCTGTTTGTTTATTTTGGCGGCGTGTTTTCCGTCTGCGCTGTTATTATTCCCATGTCGATATATACCGTTGCTGAAAAGCTCGTGATCCTTTCGATCGCGATTATTTTCATTACAATTGGCTGTACCTTGGCTTATAAAGTGACGAATAAGATGCTGCAGAAATAATTGAAAGGACCATGGTTCGCCATGGTCCTTTTCTTCAGTTCCTCAGCTCCTCCAGCGTCTCTTCCCACCGCCGCAAAACCGCCGCTTCATCCTTCAGCTCAATCTGAACGCCGGAGATGATATCGGCGTATTTTGCGATATCTTCCCGGGCTGCTTCGACGGTGCCGGCGAAGCGCGCTCTCGGGTGTTTGGCGTCTTTTAATTCGGGCAGTTTTTTTAAAGACAGCCGCACATAATGTGCTTTGCCTTTCCAGCAAGTGACGAAGAGCGCCCGGCCTGTTCTCGCGATGTTCGCGGTTGTCGTTGTGCCTTGCCAGAGAGCCAGGCGGATGTCGGTTTTGTTCAAGGCGAGGATTTCACCGGCGCTGATCATCGCTGTGTGCGGCCAGCCTTCTTCTGTGACGGTCTGGAGCATCATCGCTTCGCGCCGCTTTCCGGCGAGTTTCTCTCCGTTTAACAGCTGAAATAATTCGTTTGATAGCTGAGCCATGCCGGATGCCTCCCTTTAGATTTTCCGATCTGGAACCGCTGGCACTTGTACGGCTGTTTCGACTTCAGAAGGGTCGATTTTAAAGGCCGGATTGTATTTTTCAGGATTTGTGATCGTCTCCGGCTCCGATGATCTCCAAGTGAAAAAGCAGTGCTGACATTGATAAACTTCCCAGGCTCCTTCAACGGGTGACTTGCTGACGGTTTCCGCTTTTTTTAATTCGCAGCGCGGACATGTATGCATGATGAAACACTCTCCTCTTTTATTGATTTAGCAGATTCATTAGTTTCGCTTCCCACTCTTTCGTTCCTATAGGGGAATCGAGCGGTTGTGAATAGTGTCCTCTTGTTTCCGGGGCCACAGGTGTTGTCGCGTCCAAGATCATTTTGTGGGTGATTCCCGCCGGTTCAGAACCCGGGTCAAGCGCCAGAACGGATAAATCCGGGATAATGACTGCATCGTGTTTTGGATGCATTTTCGTTGAAATGGCCCACATCACTTGCGGGAGATTAAACGGATCGACGTCTTCGTCAACGAGGATCACCATTTTGCAGTAGCCGAGGCCGTGCGGCGTCGTCAGCGCGCGCATACCGACAGCTTTGGCGAATCCGCCGTAGCGGCTTTTCGTTGAGACAATGGCGATCAAGCCGTGTGTATACATCGCGTTTACCGCGACAATTTCATTCGGATAGGCCTCTTTTAGCTGCTGGTAAAGCGGCACACATGTATTAATGCCGACCATGTAGTCAACCTCAGTCCAAGGCATGCCTAAATAGAGGTGTTCAAAAATCGGGTTGTTGCGGTGGCAGACGCGCTTGATTTTGATGATCGGCATGCTTCTTCCGCCTGAATAGTGGCCGGTAAACTCGCCGAACGGGCCTTCATACTCGCGTTCGCCCGCCAGGATCTCACCTTCGAGAACCACTTCCGCGCCCCATGGGATATCTAAGTTAGACAGTTTTGATTTGACGATTTTATAAGGTTCACCTTGCAAGGCCCCTGCCATTTCGTATTCTGATTGATCGTATAAGAGCGGTGTGGATGCCGCCGTTGCAATGACCGGTTCGCAGCCGAGCGCAATCGTGACAGGCAGGTTTTCGCCGCGCTCTTCAGCCTGACGCAGGTGGATTGCAATATCATGCTGCGGGACGGGCTGAATGCCGAGACGGTCTTTTCCTTTTACCTGCAGTCTGTACATGCCGACGTTTTGTTTGCCGAAGTGTTCCGGATCCTCGACATCTCTGGAAATGACGCATGCCTTGTCTAAATAAAAGCCGCCGTCGCCCTGATTGATGCGGAAGAGCGGCAAAATGTCAAACAGGTTGATGTCTTCTGTGATGTCGTTTTCGTGAAACGGCGCTGTCTCCTCTCTTTGCACTTTTACAGGAAATTGATCATAGCGGCGTGCGAATTCAAAGAACTGTTCTTTGACCGGCGTGTCTTTCGGAAGGCCGAGCATTAATGCGTGGTTCGGCCAGGAGCCGATGACATTCAGGGCGATTTGGGCATTGTTATAGCCGTAAATGTTGTTGAATAAAAGAGCGGGTGATTTGTCTCCGAGGTTATTGGCGGCGCGTGCAGCGGCACCCAAATCGGGTTCCGGCTTCACCTCTTCCTGAACTTCAAGAAGCTGTCCTTCTTTTTTCAGCGTGTTTAAAAAATCTCTAAAATCTTGATAAGCCATTCTGTTATCCTCCTTATTTCTTCTGTTTCATTCCTTCCCAGCGCTTCGCTTCAGACAGATGGATTCCAAATTGGTCCAGCGTCCGGAATACGATATGGTCGACCATTTCGGTCAGATTTTGGGGATGATTATAAAAAGCCGGCATCGGCGGCAGGATCACCGCGCCCATTTTTGTCAGCTCAAGCATGTTTTCAAGATGAATCTGGTTCAGCGGCGTCTCCCTTGTTAACAGCACAAGCTTTTTCCGTTCCTTCAGCATGACGTCCGCCGAACGGGTCAACAGGTTATCCGCCATACCGGTGCGAATGCCCGCCAACGTCTTCATGCTGCACGGTGCGACAATCATTCCGTCCGTTTGAAAGGAACCGCTTGAAATGCGGGCCGCCTGGTCTTTGTGGGAATACGTAAAAGATGCGAGCTTTTCTACGTCTTTCATCGTATATCCCGTTTCGTGCAGAATCGTTGCCGCTGCCCACGGAGAGATGACTAGGTGTGTCTCTGCGTCGGTTTTCTTCAGCCACTCCAGCATCCGCACGCCAAATATCGCGCCGGTCGCGCCCGTAATTCCGACGATGATGTTCATATGCGCCCCCCTTTCCCTCTTGGTGCTTCAGTTAAAATGATACGCCTCTATTTACCATATTGAAAATATCTGTTAAATCTATATATAATACTTTAAAGGTATAAAAAGGAGTGCCGAGAAAATGGATATTCGCCAGTTAAAGTACTTTGTTACGATCGCACAGGAAGGAAAGATTACAACGGCGGCGAAACGGCTTCATATCGCCCAGCCGCCCCTCTCCAGACAGTTGAAGCAGATGGAAGAGGAGCTCGGAGTCGTTTTATTTGACCGGAACAAAAAGAAAAACCTGACGCTGACCTATGAAGGAGAAGTGTTTTTGAAAAGAGCAAAAGAAATCCTGCACAAGCTTGAGGATTCCATCTTGGAGGTTCGGGAGCTGCGTGAAGAAGTCAACGGAACCCTTGCCGTCGGTTCAACGATTTACTGTGCGGCTCTATTGCTCTCAAAAGTCTCGAAGATCAGGGAAATGTACCCGAATTTAATGTTTAACATTTGGGAAGGTGAGCCTTCACGGCTGAGCGGGCTCTTGGAAAACCGGCAGATCGATGCGGCGGTCACGACAACGCCTTTCCACAGCAAAAATATCGAAGCAAAGAGCCTGCCGGAGGTCCCATGCAAGCTCGTTCTTCCGGGGAATCAGTCGTATGGCTTAAAAGGGGAAGCCGGAATGAAAGAAATTGCCGGTCTGCCGCTGATTCTGCTCAGACCGTCGCACGGAAAAGGGATTTATGATGAGGTCGTCCATCACTTTCACTCATTGGACCTTGAGCCGAGTGTCGTCTGTGAGTGCCATGATTCTACAACGCTCCTCAGCCTTGTCACCTCGGGATTCGGAGCAACGATTCTGCCGCTGTCCATGCTGCCGGCGCATTTTGCGCGTCATGTTCAGACATTGGAGATTCAAGACAATCCGTTTATTCTGCAGCCATCTGTCGTTTGGCGGGCCGGCAGTTTTCTGCCGAAGCCCGTAAGAGAGTTTTTGGCTTTATTTTGATAACAAAAAAGAAAAGGCATCATGCCGATGCCTTCTCCTTTTCATTGGTTATAGCAGCTTCTTCCCTAACAGCGATTCGATCAGTTCGACGGCCGCCTCACCGGTTTTATTTTTATGATCAAGTATCGGGTTGACTTCAACAAACTCGGCAGAAGTAATGATATCTGCGTCATAAAGCATTTCCATCGCCAAATGGCTTTCCCTGTAGCTGATGCCTCCGACGACAGGGGTGCCGACTCCCGGAGCGTCGCTCGGATCAAGACCGTCCAGATCGAGGCTCAGATGAATGCCGTCGCAATTTGCTGACAGATACTCGATCGTTTCCTCTATCACCTTCGTCATGCCAAGCCTGTCGATTTCGTGCATGGTGTAGACTTTCATGCCGGTTTCACGGATATATTTGCGCTCTCCTTCATCAAGCGAGCGCGCACCAATGATGACGACATGCTCCGGCTTGACTTTCGGCGTATAGCCGTGAAGGTTGACCAGCTTTTCGTGGCCGACACCGAGACTTACCGCCAGCGGCATACCGTGGATGTTGCCTGACGGCGATGTCTCCAGCGTATTTAAGTCGCCGTGTGCGTCATACCAAATCACGCCGAGTTGTTGATAATGCTTGGCTACCCCCGCCAATGTCCCGATGGCTATGCTGTGGTCTCCGCCCAACACGAGCGGGAAGCGGCGCTGCTCGATGACATTGTCGACGATATCAGCCAGCTTGCGGTTTCCTTCGAGTACGGAAACTAAATTTTTCAGCCCTTCGTCTCCTTTTGGCTGATCGCGATTGATCGGCACATCGCCCAGATCATCGATATCATAGCCAAGCTCGGTCAGACGTTCCACGATATGAGCGTAGCGAATCGCGCTCGGTCCCATATCCACACCGCGCCGCGCCTGTCCCAAGTCCATCGGCATTCCAATCAGAGAAACTTGCTTATTCATCAATAACCACCTCATCGTTTGTTTTGTTTTGATAGATCAATGCTTCTTGTCGCTCAAGACCCTGGCGTTTTTTCACAAATACGTGATAAACAAAGTAGCAGGCCGACATGAACAAAATCCCGCAGTACAATGCCATCCTCTGCTCTGAATCAAAGGCAAGGCTCACAAGGACGGCGCTGTTTAAAATAAATCCCGTCAGCGGCAAATAAGGGTAAAGAGGCGTTTTAAATTTCAAGTCTTCAACCTTACCGCCTTCTTTAACATATCTTCTGCGAAATAGCAGCTGTGATACCGTAATCGTGATCCAGCCGACTTGTGCGCTTAAACCGGCTAGAGACAGAAGCCAGATGTAGAGCGTTTCCGCGGCAACTACGCTTGAGACGAGGGACAAACCCGCAAAACCGAGCGTGATCCACAGCGCATTCATCGGGATCCCTCTTTTATTGACCCGGCTTAAAGCCTGAGCGGCCATTCCTTCTTTCGCAAGGGAGTAAAGCATCCTCGTCGATGCGTACAAACCCGAATTCGCCACCGATAATAAAGCAATTAAAATAACAAAGTTCATCAGATCGGCGGCATACGGAATGCCAATTTGTTCAAATACGACAACGAACGGGCTTTCAACAACCCCCGCTTTTTCCCATGGAATCAACCCCGCCAGGACAAATACGGACAGGCCGAAAAACACGAGTGTCCGCCAGACCGTCTGTTTGATGGAGCGGGGCACCGTTTTTTCCGGATTTTCGCTTTCCCCCGCCGCGATCCCGATCAGCTCTGTCCCTTGAAAGGCAAAGTTGACGGTGATCATCGTGATAAAGATCGCGCCGAATCCGTTTGGAAAAATTCCGTCTCCAATCAGATTGGAAAAGAACGGTGCAGCCTGTCCGTCTTTCATATCGATAAATCCGAACATCGCGCCTCCGCCGAGGATAATAAACAGAAGGATGACGATAATTTTAATGCCGGACAGCCAAAATTCCGATTCCCCGAAGGCTTTCGCCGATAGCGCGTTAAGCGAAAAAAGCAGCAGACCGAAAATCAAACACCATATCCAGACGCCGACATCGGGAAACCACCTTTTCATCAGCTGCCCCGCCGACAGAAATTCCAAAGCAACCGTAACCGACCAGCCGAGCCAGTAGATCCAGCCGACGGCAAATCCTGTGGCAGGCCCGATAAATTTTGTCGCGTACGTCTGAAAAGAGCCTGAAACCGGCATTGCCACTGCGAGCTCCCCGAGGCAAAGCATCGTAAAATACATGATCATTCCGCCCGCTAAATAAGAAAGAATCGCGCCGATCGGCCCGGCTTCATTGATCGTATATCCTGTTCCAAGAAAAAAGCCGGTTCCGATGACGCCGCCAAGCGAGATCATAAACAAATGGCGTGATTTCATCGTTCTTTTCAGTGTATATTGTTCACGGTTTTCATGGTTCAAACCGCCTTCACCCCTTCCGTCTCCATTCTCCCTAATGTCATCTCCCCCTATGACATATAGACTATTTTTTAAATCTTCTGAACATTTTCCTGATATTTCAATTTTTGACAAACTTCGCACATGCGGCGAAAAAACGGGCTGAACAATCCCCTTATTGTTCAGCCGTCCGCTTTACTTCGACAAAACACGGGTAATCTTTTCAATCGCCCAATCCAAATCCTCATTTGAAATAACAAGAGGAGGCGCAAAGCGAATCACCGTTTCATGCGTTTCTTTGCAGAGCAGGCCTTCTTCTTTCAAACGCTCGCAATACGGACGCGCCGCCTCGGTCAGCTCAACCCCGATGAACAGCCCTCTGCCGCGCACTTCTTTGATTTTTGGATTATCGATTTGCGAGAGCTTCTCTTTAAAATATTCTCCGAGCTCCAGCGACCGTTCAGCGAGCCGCTCATCTTCCAACACTTCAAGGGCGGCGATCGATACGGCGCATGCAAGCGGGTTCCCTCCGAAAGTCGACCCGTGTGAGCCGGGATTAAACACGCCAAGCACATCCCTGTTTGCAGCAATACACGATATTGGGAACACGCCGCCTCCGAGCGCTTTTCCTAAAATGTACATGTCCGGTGTGACATCCTCCCAATCAGAGGCGAACATTTTGCCTGTTCGCGCAAGCCCTGACTGTATTTCGTCAGCGATAAACAAGACATTGCGTTCTTTACAGACTTCTGCAGCCTGTTTCAAAAAGCCTTCCGGCGGAATGACAATACCCGCTTCACCCTGAATCGGCTCAATTAAGAAAGCGGCCGTATTCGGTGTGATCGCCTGTTTCAGCGCCTCCAGATCCCCGTATGGAATCAGCTTGATGCCAGGAAGCATCGGCCCGAAACCGCGTTTATACTCTTCTTCTGATGAAAGCGACACAGCCAGCATCGTCCGGCCGTGAAAATTGCCTACACATGCGATAATTTCAGCCTTATTGTCCGGAACGCCTTTTACATCATAAGCCCAGCGCCGGGCTGCTTTAATCGCGGACTCAACCGCTTCCGCTCCGGTGTTCATCGGCAGAACCATATCTTTCCCCGTTAATGAAGCGACCTTTTCATAGAAAGGACCGAGCTGGTCATTGTGAAAAGCTCTCGACGTCAAGGTGATTTTGTCGGCCTGATCTTTTAACGCCTGGATGATTTTCGGATGCCTGTGCCCTTGATTCACTGCGGAATAAGCGCTCAGCATATCCATGTATCGGTTGCCTTCCGGATCTTTCACCCACGCGCCTTCCGCTTCAGAAATCACGATCGGCAGAGGATGATAGTTATTCGCGCCAAAATGTGCGGTTAGCTTCATAATTTTCTCGGACTTTGATAGAACCGTCATTCTGATTCCTCCTTCTTATTTTTGGACATACATGCCAGATGTCGTATTTTGTTTCACACTATTTTATATGCAAGGATCGTGCCAATCTTAAAACCGCAAATTTTCAGAACATTGCATGTATAATTCGCAAAAAATTTTGCGGTTTTTATTCAAAGGTGCAAAAATAAATGCATATTTTTTTGCACCCTTATCAAATCTTCACTTACAATGGAGAGACAGTTACGAACAAAGGGGGATGTCACTTGCTGAAGAATTATGATTTACTCAAGCTTATTTTTCAAAGAATTATAGATGAAATCGATATCGGCTTGCATGTCGTCGACGAAAACGGCACATCTGTTGTCTATAACAAAAAAATGAGCCAGATTGAAGGGATGGATGTCAACGATGTGCTCGGCAAAAACGTGCTGGACGTGTTTACCTTTGCCAGCCAATATGACAGCACTCTCCTGCAGGCGCTGCATCACGGGAAAACGAACAAAAACGTCAAGCAGACCTACTTCAATAACAAGGGCCAGGAAATTACGACCGTCAATCATACGTTTCCCATTATGGAAAACGGGAATACGAAAGGAGCGGTTGAGATTGCCAAAGATGTCACAAAGCTTGAACGGCTGATCAGAGAAAATATGAACAAAACAGAAAACACAAAGTATACGTTTGACAGTCTGATCGGCGTCAGCCCGGCGTTCAAGGAAGTCATTGAACATGCAAAGCGGGCGACCCGGACCTCTTCCTCCATTCTCATTGTCGGCGACACCGGAACCGGAAAAGAACTGTTCGCCCAAAGTATACATAACGGAAGCCAGCGGTCGACTGGCCCATTCATCTCACAAAACTGCGCAGCCCTCCCGGAAAGCCTCGTTGAAGGCCTTTTATTCGGCACGGCCAAAGGCGCATTCACGGGTGCCGTCGATCGCCCGGGTCTTTTCGAACAAGCAGACGGCGGCACACTTCTCCTTGACGAGATCAATTCTTTGGACTTCAGCTTGCAGGCAAAGCTTTTGCGCGCGATTCAAGAAAAAACGATCAGGCGGATCGGCGCTTCGAAGGATACTCCGATCGATGTCAGGATCATCGCGACGATGAACGAAGATCCAGTCGACGCGGTCAGCGGGCAAAGACTTCGAAAAGATTTGTATTACAGGCTGAGTGTCGTCACCTTGTTCATTCCTCCATTAAAAGATCGAAAGGAAGATATCATGCCGCTCACCCAGCATTTTATCGACAAATACAACGCATTGTTCCAAATGGAGGTCAAAGGTTTTGAAGAAGAGGTGCAGCGGTTTCTGCTTTCATATGATTGGCCGGGAAACGTCAGAGAACTTGAACATTTAATTGAAGGCGCCATGAATTTGATGTCTTACGAAGACAAACTCGAGCTCACGCACCTTCCATTGCAATACAGGACAAAACCAGCGGCAAAAAAGCAGCTGCCGCAGCAGGGCTATGATCTGTTCGCCCCGCTTCCTTCCGTCTCGGCAGCTCCTTTGAAGGAACAAATCGAGAATGCCGAAAAATATTATATTCAAAAAACCGTTAAAAAATGCAATTACAATGTGTCCCAAGCGGCGCGGGTTCTGGGGATCAGCAGGCAGAGCCTGCAATACAGGCTTAAAAAATGGAAGATCCGTTTTGATCAGGAATCAGAATGATTATCACTAAAAACGAATTTCTTGACTCATACTAAAAAAGGTTTATGCTTTACTTTTGTAAGACCGTTAAGTACAATCATATCAACTAAATCCAATCAGAAAAGTGGGGAATAAAATGAAGAAAGCAATATTCGCTGTATTACTGACGCTGTTGATCACCGTGATGGCCGCATGCGGCGCGTCAGGGGACAATTCCAAGGATAAAAACGCAGCAGGCGACAGCCTCTGGTCTTCAATTAAAGATAAAGGCGTTTTGACCGTCGGTACTGAAGGAACGTACGAACCATTTACATTCCACGATAAAAAAACAGATCAATTAACAGGTTATGATGTCGAAGTGATGCAGGAAGTCGCCAAGCGCCTCAACCTGAAAGCTGAATTTAAAGAAACGCAGTGGGACAGCATGTTTGCCGGCCTCAACTCCAAGCGTTTTGACGTCGTTGCCAACCAAGTCGGGAAAAAAGACCGTGAAAATCAGTATGATTTTTCCGATTCATATACAACTTCCCAAGCCGTCGTTGTCACAAAAGCGGACAACAACGATATAAAAGCTGAAGGGGACGTCAAAGGGAAAAAAGCTGCACAATCTTTGACAAGCAACTATAATGACCTTGCGAAAAACGCCGGCGCTGAAATCGAAGGCGTGGAAGGAATGGCTCAAGCGTTTCAGTTGATTCAGCAGGGCCGTGTCGACCTCACCTTTAACGATAAACTGGCGGTGCTGAACTATTTGAAGACATCAGGAAACAAAAACCTGAAAGTCGCTTTTGAAACAGGCGAGCCGCAAACTACGCATTTTGCTTTCCGCAAAGGAAGCGGCGAGCTGGTTGACAAGGTCAACTCCGCGCTGAAAGACATGAAAGAGGATGGCACACTCGCGAAAATAGCGAAGAAATGGTTTGGCGAAGATGTTTCTAAATAATATACAAGCGGCGGCCATCGGCGCGGCGATCCCCTGGGATCTTGTGCGTGAATCATTTTGGCCGATCTTTTTAAGGGGAATCTATTACTCGATTCCCCTTGCCATTCTCTCTTTTATATTCGGTATGATCATCGCATTGATCACGGCGCTGGCGAGAATGTCCAAATCCCGCATTTTAAGAGCGGTTTTCGGCATTTATGTCTCAGCGATCCGCGGAACGCCGCTGCTCGTTCAGCTATTCATTATTTTTTACTTGTTTCCAGCATTTCAAATCACGATTGACCCGTTTCCGAGCGCGATCATTGCCTTTTCATTAAATGTCGGCGCATATGCTTCGGAAATCATCAGGGCTTCCATCCTTTCCGTTCCGAAAGGGCAGTGGGAAGCGGCTTATTCGATTGGAATGACTCAAAAAACGGCCCTTACCAGGGTCATCCTGCCGCAGGCTGTACGCGTGTCGATTCCGCCATTATCCAATACATTCATCAGCTTGGTTAAAGACACATCGCTTGCGTCACAAATTCTTGTTGCTGAATTATTCCGGAAAGCCCAGGAAATCGGGGCCAGCAATCTAGACCAAATTTTAATCATTTATATGGAAGCCGCATTCATCTATTGGATCATCTGCTTTGTTCTCGCGCTTGTTCAGCAGCAGATTGAACGGCGATTGGACCGGTATGTGGCCAGGTAAGGAGGGAAATAGACAATGCTTGCGATCAAAGGGCTGAATAAATCCTTCGGCGAAAACGAGATCTTAAAAAAAATCGACCTGAACATCGAAAAAGGAAAAGTGATCGCCATCTTAGGGCCTTCCGGTTCCGGCAAGACGACGCTGCTTCGCTGCCTGAACGCTTTGGAAATTCCGAACCGCGGCATTCTTTCTTTTGACGATTTTACCATCGATTTTTCCAAGAAAAATAAACCGGCTGACCTCCTTCGACTGCGGAGAAAGTCGGGAATGGTGTTTCAGGCCTATCACCTGTTCCCGCACCGCACCGTGCTTGAAAATGTGATGGAAGGGCCGGTAAAAGTGCAAAAGCGCAATAAAGAAGAAGTCAAAAAGGAAGCCGTTCAGCTTCTGCAAAAGGTCGGCCTAGAAGACAAAATGGACCTTTATCCATTCCAGCTTTCCGGGGGACAGCAGCAGCGCGTCGGGATCGCCCGCGCTCTGGCCATCAAGCCAGAACTGATGCTTTTTGACGAACCCACATCGGCGCTTGATCCCGAGCTGGTCGGTGAAGTGCTGAAAGTCATGAAAGACCTTGCAAATGAGGGCTGGACGATGGTTGTCGTCACCCACGAAATCAAATTCGCGCAGGATGTCGCAGACGAAGTCGTCTTTATCGACGGCGGCGTCATCGTCGAACAGGGTCCGCCTGAACAAATTTTCTCAGCCCCTAAGGAAGAACGAACAAAACAGTTTTTAAACCGGATTTTGAATCCTGTATAAACATGACCCCCTGATCTGACAAGATCAGGGGTTTGTCATTTTTTACGTTCAATCAAATCTCGAATTATTTTGCTAGAATGACGAAGTCCTGTGGATTAGACCGGATGAAAGAACTAATTCTTTTCAGACTGCCGGAAACGATCCCTTGGAACCGCTCGTATAACTCATTCATTGTATCAGCATTGTGCCCATTAATTTCAATAACCTGCTTTGTATCTTCGAGTAGCTTCAACAGGTTTTCATCACCGAAATAGCGCAAAGCCCCGGTCACACCTGTCCAATATCCCGGTGCCTGCAATAAATAGGACACCCAGGAGTAAAACTCTTGGGCGGAGTCCTTTGCATGGTCATAGAAAACCCTAAACATGCACAGGGCCTGCTGACTCCTGTTCAAACTAGTAATCGCTTCTGATTTTGCCGCGGCATCCTTTCCACGAATACTTAGTAGGGTAGACTCAACACATACCCATCCGAGCCTCTCATCGCTTAATGTATCAAACTCCGCTTGTGTTATCGTTACTAATGTCATTATCCACATCCTTTCTTTTGACTTACACAAATGTTAATAAAAAATTCACTCTGCTCTTACGATAGATAAAGCAGTTTCTGTAACTTCCATTATAACAGTCATCAACTGATGATTTTCTGTTTGCTCTGCTGTTCCTTTTTGTTGTTGCTCCTGCTGCAGTTGCCCTAAGTAGTTCATACCTTGTGATATGGCTCCCCAGAATTGCATAGCCATAAGATTTACACTTCCTTGCCGTATCGAACCTTGTTGCATGCCTTGTTCAATGACCGAAGCGATGGGTTCAATAAATGCTTTTACCCATTCAAAAGGAGAAAGCTGTTCTTCGGTATACAGCAAATGAATGTCTAGACTGATTCTCATGTAAAAACGTGAAAGGGCTGGTTCCTTCAAAACCTGCATGCATACTAATCGTGCATACTCGCTTAATAATTCCAAAGGAGGCCTATCCTGCTGAAAGTGAGACACCGTCTTCTGCTTGGTCTGGGCCATTATATCCTCATACAATTCACGGAACAAGGTTTGCTTGTTCTTAAAATAGTGATACACCAACCCACGCGCCAGGCGAGCCTGTGCTGCAATATCGCCAATTTCGGTAGCTGAGTACCCTTTTTCAGCATACACCAAGATGGCTGCTCGTAAAATTTCCTGTTTCCGCTGTCTTCGAATTTCTTCATTCTGTTCCTTTGTACGTGGTGACAAGAAAAAAACCTCTTTTCATTGACATTCATGTCAATCAACATTATAAAAGAATATCGAGAAACTGTCAACAAAAGGAAATACCATTACGGTCTCTTGGGCGTTTAGTAGCTTCGGTAGTAAAAGGAATCAACTCGACCGTCACTGCTTCCGATTGATAAGTAAAACTCGCCCAACCGCGACGAAATTAAACTCTTTATTGTCAAGTCTCTGCTAGTAGAAAACCTCTACATCTTCCCTAGGAATCCGTTAAGAAGTTGAACGGTTCGAATAACGCTTGAATCAAAGATTTATTTATTCATTTTTTGCCGCCTCATTTATTCAAACTGAAAAAGGTTTGTCGACACAACAAAACAGCCTGATCTCTCTGGATCAGGCTGTTCTTTTTTATTCTGCGGCCAGTTTAAACTTGGATGCCGCTTGATTCAATTCTTCCGACAAAGCGGAGAGCTGCTGAATGGCCGATGCGATTTCCTGCATGCCGGCGCTTTGCTGCTCCGCTGCTGCCGCGACTTCCTCAGAACCTGCCGCCTGCTCTTCGGTAACGGCGGAAATCTGTTCCATCGCAGCCGAAATGTTTTGATACGATTTTTCGACTTTTAACAAAGACTGAAGCAACTGATCGGTCCGTTCGGCAAATTGAGAGATCCCTTTAAAAATTCCTGAAAAGTTCTCGTAAGTGCCGTTGATTAATATTTGCCCTTTGTCAACCGCTGCGTTTCCTTCCTGAATGCGTTCCATGACAAGCCGGCTGCTCTCCTGCGTGCCCGCCACAAGCTGGGAAACGGATAAAGCGGCATCTGCCGAGCGTTCAGAAAGCTTTCTGACTTCTCCCGCTACAACAGCAAAGCCCTGGCCTTCTTCACCGACCCGGGCGGCTTCAATTGAAGCATTGAGCGCCAGCAAATTCGTCTGTTCGGCAATAGAGGAAATCATTCCGATGACTTTTTCAATTTCTTCGGTATGGTTTTGCATCTCTGCTGCTGCTTGTTTGGACTCTTCCATCACGTTTTTAATCGTCTGGGTCTGCCGCAATGTTTCTTCGACAAGCTCCTGTCCGGTCTTGGAATCCTTGCTGACGCCTTCGGCAACGTTCTTCATCTCGTTCACTTCTTCTGTGACGTGTGTAAGCTGATGATCGATTTCGGCAGCCGATGTGTGGCAATCCGAAACGGACGAGACCACTTCGTTGATCCCCTCGCTCATGCTGTTCATCGATTCAGCCACCTGGGCCGCGCTTTCGCTCGATTCAGCCGATACATTTTTCAGCTGGAGACTCGTCTTAGATACCTCTTCAGAGGAAGCTGAAATTTGCCCAATCAATTGTTGTAAATTTTCGCTCATCCGCTTGAACGATTCGGCAAGCTTTCCGGCTTCATCACGGCTCTTGACAGAAATGTCGGCCGACAGATCGCCGTCGGCAATTTTTTCTGATGCCTTCATCAGCTGCCTGATCGGCTTCGCGATAAAAGAACCGAGAAAATAGGCCATGGCCATTCCGAGCAGCAAGACAAATGCTGCGATCGCAATTGTATACCACTTCGCTTTTGCAGCCGTCGCCGGAATCACGGAAGCATCAAGATCGATCCCCAAAATTCCCACCTTTTCGCCGGAGCTGTTCTCAAGCGGCTGAAAAATCGACTGGTGAATGCCGTATTCATCCTCATACACGTCGCTTACCGTCTCTTTGTTTGTCGTTAAGGCTTCTTTCATTTCAGGAGAAAAACTGTAATCCGTGCCGAAATCATCGGACGTATCCGACAGCACGAGAATCCGCTCCTTCCCGCCCTCATTGGAAAGGATATAGATATTTTCAAGATTGTTTTTCTTTTTCAGGCTGTCCACAGCCATTTTTGTCTGCTTGTAAAGCGGATTGTCCGCAGAATCGATTTCAAGCGGATTCCCGTCCAGACGTTTGATTTGGTTTTCAGCAAGATGAATATCGGTATAAAGACGGTTTTGGAACTGCTGTCTCAGCTGCTCTGACAAGTCTTTGCTGATATAAGTAAACACAGCTGAAAATGATGCGATCGTGATTAAAAGCACTAAGGCGACGCCAATCATAATTTTGACTGAAATGTGTTCTGTTAGCTTTTTCTTCAACGTTTTCATCGTCTATATCCCCTTTAATTTGTCATGAGAGATCCATGCTCCCGGCAGACTTCCTCAATATTTTCTTTTAAATAATCGATAATTCCCGGGACATGTTCAGGCATGGTATACGGAGAAATGACGAAAAATTTGCTGACGCAAAGCGGTATCTCAGTCCCTTCACAGGATTTCACAAGCAAGTGCTTTTTCGTATCGCCAAAAAACATCTTGTCCCTTTTTGTTCCGAGCTTTTCAAATAGTTTTTCAGTGAGTGCATTGTTTCTTTCCAGCTCTTGAATGGTGCATGCTCCCGAAATTTCGTCTTCAAATCTAGGGGCACCTTCAGGATAAATGCGAAACAGCGTAGACATGCCGAAGTTGTCCGGGTTCACAATATCGGCCTCCGGAATCTGCTGAGAAAGCTGTTCCCTAAAATGCAGGTTGACTTCAAGAAACTGTCCGAGCAGCTTTTGATAGCCTTCATAGCCAAATGCCATCAACGCGCTGTACATACTGATCGAACTGGCCATGCGCGAACATTCCAGCGTGTAGCCCGTATGGTAGTCCCCATAGCCGCGGTGGCCGACATACGGCGTCTCATCAGGATCCAGATCGATCCGTTTTAAGTCATTGCGATCTTTCACAAGAAACAGGCTCGTCACATAAGGCGTCTGTCCGAGCTTCTGAAAATCAAAACAAAGCGAATCGGCTGCGTGCAGATGCCTCATTTTTTCCTGAATCGGCTTGATCATGCTAAGAACACCGGGACTGAAGGATAAAGCGTTCTCATTCAGATCGTACTCATTAAAAAAGGCAAAAAATCCTCCCAGGGCGGAATCGGCGTGGATATGCGGAACCGGCAGCCCGAAGCTTTTCGCCGTTTCTTCAGCCGCACGGCGGACAGCGCTCACATCATCGATGCCGATCGCATCTGTCGTTCCTGTTGTAGCTACGATATAAACGGGAATCCCCCCGGCTTCGCAGACTTGTCTAAGCTTCGCCCGCAAATCTTCCGTATCCATGGAATGGTCGAGATTTGTTTTGACTTTAATTAAATGATCGCTCCCGAGTCCTGCGGCTTCCATTGACTTATACAAGCTGTAATGAGCCGCTTCAGAACAAAACGCGTAGAAATTGCCGGGAACCCCTTCTTTCAGCGATGACGGCGCCATTTTGGCAATCGCGATTCTGAGGCCGCTGTATACCGCACCTTGTCCTCCCCACGTCGTGTAGCCTCCGCTTGTTTCGGCATCATACCCCGCAAGCTTTGACATCATCGCCGTAACTTTCACTTCCGCCTCCGCTCCGGCTGGACCGTACACATCCCACAGGTTGTTCCCATTGACCATGAACGTCGTAAGCATGCCTAATATCCCCGGGATGCTCGCCATCGGCAGAATGTTTGTGAAAAAGTATTTGGTATGATACGGATGGCCGTGCAACAGCTTCAACAGCTCTTCGTTGACCTCTTTCATCGGCGCACCTTCGTGCGGAATCCGGCTCTCTGCGACCAGCTTTTCATAAAAGAAGCCCTCACGGTTCTTCTCGCCGCCAAGGTTGACCTGATCTGGATTTTTCAGCTCGTCCACTCCCTCGATCAGCTGTTCAATCAATGATAGGAATTCATGTCTTTTCGCTTCATTTCCGTCCTCGCTCGGAAACCATTTCTGTACATCCGGTGTATTGCGTTGCTGCATGATTTTCTCTCCTGCCTTGTCTTTAATATTTCGGAAAAAGTTTTCACTTGCCATATCGGTATAATATTCCTATATTTTTAGGCCTTCGCTCAAAAAGTTCATGAAATTGTTTAATCTTTTACATTTTCTTTTAAATAAAAAAACTTCTTAACGATATATTAAGAAGTTTTCGAAACATTTGAGCGCTATTTCCGTACAATAGAATGATAAATTCATATTGGAAAGGATTTCTTTAAAATGAAACAAGAAAATGAGAAAAAAACATTCAGTATGAGAATGCTGCTCAATATGGTCGGCCTATTCGTCTTTACCGGCATGATAGTCAGCGCATATACCCAGGCTTTTTACTTGGATGAACATCTCGAGATCTGCCGCTTTGTATACATGACGGCAAGAGAGTGGAAAGAATTTTTTTTGTTTGTGTCCGGGACGGCCATCATCTATTTCGTTTTGGCAAATGTTCTTTCATTCAAGAAAAAACGCTGAAGAAAAACTTAGTGCTTTCGTCTTCTCCATTCCTTCGTTTCCTCTTTAAAGGCAAGATACAGACAGACGATCAAGGCAATGATCAAAGCAATCCAAACGGGCATCGCCAGAAAAGGTGCATAGTTCAATATAAGCAACAGTGCGAGACAGGCTAAAACGGAAAGACAGATCAGCCTTACTAAAAAAATCAACGCCATTCCCCTCCTTTTTTCATAACATCTGCTGTTTTTTCCCTGCAAACTGCTGAACCGCAATGACAGCAAAGAGCCAGCCTACAAGAACGGCCCAAGCGCTCGGTTCGCCCATTGGCTCTGTCGAATAGAACTGGCAGATGATGCTTCCTCGAAAGAAACAAAAGGGTCCAGGACCCTTATCAGACTCTGAATTTCTCCCCTCCACAATGGAAAATGTATCTCTACAGCTATCATACATCATTTTCATCAATTGGAATATAATCATAATTATGTAAATTGAAGAGCCGCATTCCGAAATCCGCATTTATCCGTTCTGAAGAATGTGATACAATGACAATCGATTGTTTTTTTGAAAAGAGGGGAATCCATTGAAGCGGGAACTTGTTTTGCGCTGGCTTTTTTATTTTGTCGGATTGATTGTTTTGTCTTTTGGGGTTTCTCTTACGATTGAAGGGAAAGTGCTCGGCATCGGTCCTTGGGATGCATTTCACTACGGGTTGTATATGCTTTTGGGCCTTACAGTCGGCCAATGGGCGATTATTGTCGGGGCGGTTATCGTAGGTTTAACGTCCTTATTTACAAAAGCATGGCCGAAAATCGGCGCCGTGCTTAATATGCTGTTAATCGGTATTTTTATAGATTTCTTTACTTATATTCTTCCAGACCCGGAAACGTATATTTCAAGCACTGTCGTATTCGTGATCGGCGTCATTTTTATCGGTTACGGAGTCGGCATTTATGTGTCGGCAGATCTTGGTGCGGGTCCGCGCGACTCCCTGATGCTTTTGATTTCCGAGAAAACGGGCTGGAACGTTCAGTGGGTCCGCAACGGAATGGAGCTGACGATTTTACTGATCGGCTGGCTGCTCGGCGGGCCGATCGGCATCGGCACTGTTTTAACCGCCATTTTAACAGGCCTGATTTTGCGGTTTTCTTTGCCTCAGTCCAAACAGCTTTTAAAAACAGCTATGACAGGAAGGCGCATCAGAGCTGCCAAGCCTGTACATATGTCGCTGAAAAAAAAACGGATGAGCGTTTCATCCGTTTTTCTCGTTCAGATTATTTCTGTTTTACCACCGGTATCCAAATTTCGGTGATATGGTCTTGCGCCATAATATCCCCGTCCTCAGGATAGGCTTCAAATTGCGGCGCGTTCGCCAGTTCATAGCCCGTCGCCGGAAACCATTCTGAGAAGATTCTTTCCCATGTGGCTTGAACAGCCGGATTGACGGGACCGATGGCCTCAAATACGGCCCAAGTTGCGGCGGGAATCGATTTTCCGACACAGCCGGCAGGCGTATCGGCGGTTGTTTTTTCGACCCCGATGACATAATTGAACGTATCGGCTTGATCGTTAAAATCCATGCAGACGCCAAGGAAGCCGAGCGGGCCGATATCCGGCTTTAAAGAATCGGTAAAGCCGTTGTGATTTAATTCGTTCCAAAAAGCCGGAATGTCCTTTTTGTTTTGATCATCCTTCACCGTAACCTCCAACGCTTTGCCGATCACCTGAAACGGTTCTTTTTCAACAATCTTGTAATTCATATCCTCCACTCCCTTTATTTGAATATGAAAGGATAGACGCGGAAATGCCCTGAGCGTCCTGCCTTTTTCACGGGCCTGTGAAGGGCTGATACCGTGAAGGCGGCTGAATGCCTCCTGAAAATGATTCCGGTGTGTTGTAGCCGTATTTAAAAGCAGCATCAACCACTTTTATATGTGAAGCAGCCAGCTCCTGCGCGGCGACTGTCAGCCTTCTTTTCCGAATGTAATCGGCAAGGGTAACACCCGTCAGCATGTAGAACATCCGCTGATAATGAAAGTTCGAACAGTATGCGATTTGGGCGATTTCTTCGTGTTTCAGCGGCTGATCCAAATGCTTTTCAATATAATCGATGCTTTCAGCCAAACGATTCAGAATGTCCATTGTTTCCGCTCCTCTCATTTACAACGATACTTCATGCCAATCAGAAATTCCGGTCATTCCGTGCGTTGTTGTGACAGGAGCCGAACAGCCATTTGACGGCTTCCGGAAAACGCTTCGCAAACCTCTCAAGCCGATGTGAGCCTCCTTCATCAATGACAAACTTCAGTTCTTTTTCGAAGGCGGCGCTTTCGGTTAACAGGCTGAAGGCTTCCTTCGTCCTCGGTATCATCTCCTTCTGCAGATTATCCCTGTCTGCTCCTTCCATGCTTCCAACATCCATATAAATGCGCAGATGCTCATTTTCAAAGCGGTTATTCTTCATAAACTCGGTCATTCCTTCAAACCAGAAAGACCCTGACAAAGATCCGATTTTCCCAAATGTCTTAGATGCTAAATACGCCGTGTAAACCGAGATCAATCCGCCGAACGACTTTCCGATGATTCCTGTATGTTCACGGCTTGGATTTGTTCGGTAGCGCCTGTCGATATAGGGCTTAAGCCGATTGGCCAAAAAAGCGGCATATTCGTTGCCCTTCCCGCCGTACGCCCGTTTATTCGGCAGCAAATGCGGTTTGGGAAAAGGCGTGTATTCGCTTTCCCTGTCTTTCGGAGCCACTCCGACCAGCAGCAATTCCGGCACTTCCTGATTCGAAAACAGCTTTTCGATTGAGGGCAAACTGCCGCTGTGTGCCGGATCGAACAAATCGCCCAGATCGTGTACGTATAGGACGGGATAGCGGTTATTACTGCTTCCGTATGAAGGAGGAAGATAGATCAAAAGCTCCCTCCCGAAGTATGTATCTTTTATCAATGTTCCGTCTATCATGTTCATCACTCCATTCTGCACAGGTATCATGCCTATCTTTCCTGCTGCCTGTTTGCTAAAATGAAAGCAGAAAAAATATCATGTGAAGAGGTTGCATTTGATGAAGATTTACGCCGTTTATATGGATCAGCTGCCGGAAGCCGGCCAATTTAACCGAATGATGGCCATGGTGTCTGAAGAAAAGCGCAAAAAAGTGGGCAGATACAGATATCCCGAAGATGCCAGCAGGACGCTGATCGGGGAAGTGCTGGCGAGGCACATCATCAGTGAAACGTTTCATTTACCGAACGATCAGATCCGTTTTACGGAAGGAAGGTACGGCAAACCGGCTGCTGAAGGTCTGAACGACTTTCATTTCAACATTTCCCACTCCGGAAACTGGATCGTGTGCGGAGCTGGCACCAAGCCGATCGGAGTGGATGTCGAAAAAATCAAGCCGATCAATTTCGACATTGCCGAGCGGTTTTTTTCTCCTTCAGAGCACCATGATCTCATGGAAAAGGACGACTCAGAGCGCCTGTCGTATTTCTATCATTTGTGGACGATGAAAGAAAGCTTTATCAAACAGGCGGGAAAAGGCCTGTCTCTGCCGCTTGATTCCTTCTCCGTCAAACTGAACGAACAAGGACGCGCTTCGGTGGAAACTCCCCCAGGCTATCCGCCTTGCTATATCCAAGCCTATGAAATTGACCCAGGCTATAAAATGGCGGTGTGTTCCGCCGCACCTGAATTTCCAGACCGCATTGTGATGAAAAGCTGCGCTGAACTGTCAACGCTTTAAAAAGTTCCGCTCTAAAAATAAGCGGTTTCCACCGCTTGCCGCAAGCGGTCGATGCCGCGGCGGATGTCGTCTTCCTTTACATTGGACGTATTGATTTTTAATAGATTTCTTTTTGGAAAGGCCGACATATAATGAGCGTTTACCGGTTCGAGCAGGACGTTCCGTTTTTGTAAGCTTTTGATCAGACGGGACGCCGGGATCGTCCGATCCAATTCGATGTGGGTGTGGATGGCCGGATGGCCGTGTGGATGGAATTCAAGCACATCCCCCAGTGACGCGGCACATTCTTTTAGCAGATCATGCAGAAGGCATGATCTTTTTTGATAGGAAGAACGGATCTTTTGCTTATGCTTTTCAAACATCCCGCTCTTCAAATAGATCTCCAAAGCGGCCTGAGACAGCATGGAACTGTCAATGTCGAGCAGCTGTTTGTACCGGTTGAACACATCTGTCAGAGAATCGGGCAGCACAGCGGCTCCGACCCGCAGACCCGGAAAAATAATCTTGGAGAAACTTTTCAAATAAATGACGTGTGAAGAAACGTCATAATAATGTAACGGGTCCGCCTTTTTATGATTCTCCAAATCTCCTAAAAAATCATCCTCGGCGATATAGACGTCATACTTTTCCGCCAGCTTGACGATGGCCATTTTTTCCCGTTCCGTATAGGAAGTCCCGAGCGGATTGTGGAATCTCGGCATCGTATAAAAGAATTTGATGTCTTCGGTTTGGAAAATTTGCTCCAGCTCGTCCATATCGATGCCCTCAGCGGTTCTCTCGATGCCGATTGCGGGTATGCCGTGAACTTCAAGGTATTGAATCAGTAAATGATAGCTCGGCTGTTCGATCAGAATTTTCCGCTTCCGGTTGGGAAAAGGCATTGAAGCGAGCAGAGCGAGGGCCTGCTGCACGCCTGATGTAATAAAAATGTGTTCCTCTTTCGCAAACACCTGGCCGTTGGCAAGCTCTTTTTGTATGGCCTCGATTAATGACGGAAGACCTTTCGGCGTCCCATAGATAAACAGATCGTTTTTGTATGTGTCAATGGCTTTATTGATGCAATGCTGAAAATCGATGTATGGAAAGACATCAGGATCAGGAGCAGATGCTGAGAAATCGATCACAGCCTTTCCGGGATTTGGTCGCTGATTCGTTTTTTTCACGACGTAATAGCCGCTTTTCGGCACTGAGTAGATGAGGTGCTGTCTCTCCAGCTCGCTAAACGCCCTGATGACCGTGCTTTTGCTTACTTTGAAGCGTACGGACAGCTCGCGGATGGACGGCAGCCTGTCCCCTTCCTGAAAGGATTTGTCTTCGATCATATCCTCCAATTCGTTCATCAGCGCTACATATTTGTGCATGTTCGTCTCCTTCGCCAATCTGTAACGGTACAGATTCCGTTTTTTTGTATTGTATCAGATTTCGCTTCCGTATAAGATGACAGAAGCCGGTAAAATATCTGTATTGCATGCATACTTTAACGGAGATGATCGACTTTGAACAAATCTGCTTATGCGGCAGCTTTGCTCTATGCTTTTATCATTGGGTTTTCTTTTTTCTTTGTCAAATTGGCTCTCACTGCAGCGAATCCGGTCGATATTCTGGCCCATCGCTTTACGGTCGCTTTTTTGGCCGCGCTTTTTCCCCTTCTGCTTGGATGGGTAAAGATCGGCATCAGCATGAAAGATGCGCTGAAGGTACTGCCTTTAGCTTTATTTTATCCTGTCATGTTTTTTGCTTTTCAAGTGTTTGGGCTCGTCTACACGTCTTCGTCTGAAGCCGGCATCATTCAAGCGGCGATCCCGATCTTTACGATGATATTCGCCGCTTATTTTTTAAATGAACGGTTTACGAAGCGGCAATTCTTTTTCACCGTCTTGTCAGCGGCGGGGGTGGCCTGCATCTTTATGATGAAAAGCGCAGGCACCGGAAGCTCCGATTTGAGAGGGGCGGCGCTGATTTTGCTTTCGGCGCTTTCATCGGCGGGCTACAGTGTGCTCGCGAGAAAGATGACACGCACCTTCAATTCGCTTGAATTAACATATGTGACCACTGGTGCGGGATTTCTCTTTTTCAACGGCATCGCCGGGATCAGTCACATGGCAGACGGCACGCTGAGCGGATTTTTTGCTCCCTTCACTGATCCGGTGTTTATTCTTTCGGTTTTGTATTTGGGCGTGTTGTCATCGTTTGCGACATCATTTTTATCTAATTATGCTCTCTCAAAAATAGAAGCTGCGAAAATCAGCATGTTTAATCATCTGGCGACACTGGTGACGATTTTGGCTGGGATCATATGGCTGGGAGAATCACTTGAATGGTTTCACTTCGCAGGAACGGGGATGATTATTGCCGGACTGATCGGAGCGACGATGGTCAGGCCGGAAAGTCGGCTGAAAAAAGGCTAAAAAACGGAAAATCGGCTGTTTCAACACACCGATTTTCCGTTTTTCTTTATATTGCCGGGCGGGGCCTCCTTGCGGCTGGCCGCGGCAATCGTTTTGATCTTCGCGGCTACTTGTTCCGTTTTTACTAAAAGATACATATGGCCGCCTTTGAAATAGTGGAAATCGATCGTACGCGCCCACTTTTTCCAGCCATGCGCATCCTTCATGCATTTCTCATCGCGATCTCCGTTCAGGATATGAACAGGCGACATGAGCGGCGTATGATCCGTATGGCAGAACGTCTCAAGCGCTCTGTAGTCCGCTCTGAATGACGGCAGGAAAAAGTTCATGACTTCCCTGTTATCTTTCAGTTGTTGGGGTATTCCGCCAAGCTGGATGAGATGGTCGAGAAATGCGTCATCATTTTTGTGAGACACTTTTTGCCGCTGAATATGAGGCGGCTGAATCGCTGAAATCACCGCAGCTGCCGGAAAGATGCCTTCTTGTTCAAGCTTTTGCGTCAACCTGTAAACAACCATCCCGCCCATGCTGTGGCCGAACAGTACGAATGGAGCGGAGAGCCTCGGCTTGAGCGCCGCTATATACAGATCGACGAGTTCTTCCAAATTGTCGACAAACGCCATTCGATTTGTTCCGTGTCCAGGCGGTTCGATGGCCAGTACTTCAAAATCTGCTTTTAAATGTTCATAAAGCGGTCCGAATGATGCCGAATATCCCCCGGCAAACGGGAAACAGATCAACTGCGTGCCGCCTGCCGGCGCTCCAAACTGCTTAATGATCTCGTTCATTTATCATGCACCCCCGATTACAGCGGCACGTTCGCCCAAAATCTGTCTGATCAGATCTGCATTGGTTTTGACAAAGACGTCCGCGAGCATTTCATCATGTCTTCCAGCACCTTGATATTCATCATAAGAAGACTCCGTTCCTTCTTTCCACGTCGAAAGCCATTCCGGGAGCGGTTTCGCGTGCTCTGATTTGATCAAGTGAATCTCGCAGCTGACCGTTCCTTGATGGACAAGATTAACAAAGTAAGAATAATAGGCTGCCATCTTTTTGGCGATGCCATCGGCAACCGTCTTGATTTTCATATATTCATTGTCCTTGTTGGCTTCCATCAGAGCAGCTGTATCAGCTTCAATTGACCGCCCTTCTAAATCGCTGACACCGTTCTTCATATATGAATCGATCATCAGCAGCTTTTCGACTTTCCGCCCGTTCTTTTCGAGTGTTTGCGCCACTTCAAAGGCGAGTCCGCAGCCGGCCGAATAGCCGATCAATGTCAGCGGCCCTTCAGGCTGAAGGCCGGAGATGGCTTCTGCGTAGCGCACGGCGCGGTCATCGCTTTCTATAAAGTCAAACGCATGAATCTTGTATTCCGGCATTTGTTCGGCCAGTTTGCCGTACACGATGCCATAGCCGAGGACAGGTGGGAATGCGAACAAATGGCGGGTGCTTTCCTGATTGAAGACGGTTTTTTTCACGTCATCCGTATGTCCGCCCTGGTCGATATAAGCCGCGAGGCCCTCGATTGTGGGCATTTCAAACAACACATTCACCGGAACATCGATGGCGAGATCTTTCAGCATCCGGGAGGTGACAGCCATAGCTTTCAATGAATGTCCCCCAATTTCAAAAAAGTTCTCGTCTATTCCGATCTGCTGTCTACCGAGAACCTCAGACCAAATGATCGCAAGCTTTTCTTCCGTCATATTGCGAGGTGCACGGTGCTCTGTTGGATTCGGCCGGCCATCTGCTTCAGAAAGAAGGCGGCGGTTGACTTTTCCGTTTGCGGTGAGCGGCAGCTCTTCAAGCATGATATATGCATCCGGCACCATGTAAGCCGGGAGATTCCGAGCCAGTTGGCGGCGAACCTCCTCGTTCGAAACCACAGCTCCCCGCACCGGGACGACATAGGCGGTGAGCGCCGCATCCCCATTCCCTCTTTTCTTGGCGATTACAACGGCTTCCTTTACGCCTTGACAGCGCATCAGCTCCTCTTCGATTTCACCGAGCTCAATTCGGTGGCCGCGGATTTTCACTTGATCATCGATCCGGCCGATGAAGTCGATATTGCCGTCCGGCAGCCAGCGGGCCAGATCCCCTGTCCTGTACATCGTTTCACCGCTGTTGAACGGATGCGGCACGAATTTTTCCGCAGTCAGTTCCGGCCTGTTTAAATAGCCACGCGATACCCCTGTACCGCTCAGACACAATTCACCTACCGCTCCAATCGGTTGAAGCCGGTTATTTTCCGTTAGAATGTATGCATTGGTTTCGTTTATCGGCTTGCCGATCGGAATGGAAACCGCGTTGTCCTCAATGCGGTTGACCGGATAGAACGTCGCGAAGACGGTCGTTTCCGTCGGCCCGTATACATGAATGATCCTGTCCGGTCCCATGGCGGCAAATGCTTTCTTGACATGGCTGACAGATGAGCGCTCTCCGCCGAACAGAACTTTGCGAATCCCTTTCATCCACTCTGTTCCCGCATCGACCAGGAGGTTGAACAGCGCCGTTGTCACAAACATGACCGTGATGTTCTCCTTCTGAATCGTTTCTGTCAGCTTGCCGATATGGAGAATCGTCGCCTGATCGGCCACTACCAGCTTTGCTCCGTTTAAAAGCGCGCCGTACACATCAAATGTGAAGCCGTCAAACGCATAGTTTGAAAGGGACAGCAAGGTGTCTTTCTCGGAAAGGCTGATGTAGTTTGTCTCTTTTACAACTCTTGTAATATTGGCATGTGTCGTCAGATTGCCTTTCGGTTTTCCCGTTGTGCCTGACGTATACATGATATAAGCAAGGTCGTCCGGTTCGGCGGCAATTTCAAGGTTTCGCCCGCTTTCTGCAGACACCGCCGGATCGTCGATCAAGATCGTATTCTGATGAAAAGAAAGCGACGCCGCCTGTCCGGCAAGCTCTTCTTGTGTCAACATGCAAACAGCCCCGCTGTCCTCCAGCATATACTGAATTCGCGCTTCAGGATATTCCGGGTCAATCGGCAGATAGGCGCCCCCTGCTTTTAAGACGGCGAGTATCGCGATGACCATTTCCGGCGAACGGCGGAACAAAAGAGCGACAGGTTCGCCGCGGCCGACGTTCTTTTTGCGCAAAAGATGCGCGACCTTGTTCGCCTGTTCGTTCAATTCCCGATATGTCAGCGTCCGCCCGGCCGCTGATACCGCGGGCTGTTCCGGGAGCGCTTCAGCACATTGCTCAAACCGTTGCGGGATCGTCAGCCCGGTTTGCTTCCGTTGGACTTGACCGTTAAATTCATGGAGAAGGCGCTCTTTTTCCTTTTTGGATACGACACAAATGTCGTCAAGCGGCTGCTCCGGATTTGTGATGATCTCGCGAATAGCTGTCAATAGCTGTTCTTTTAGCTGCAAGATGAAAGATGGTTCGAAGACATTCCTGTTGTATGCGAGTTTCAGCAGCATTTCTTCACCCGGTGAAGCAAGCAAATTCAGATCATAATTCGATTTTTCGAAAACGGTGATATCATCCATTGTGAAGCCGAGATTTTTTTCTTCGTGCTGTTTGTTGGCTTCTTGCAGCGGATAATTTTCAAAAACGATAATGTGGTCGATCAAGTTCGGCGCTGCTATATGACTTTGGATATCATAGAGCGGCATATATTGATGCGGCTCAGCTTCAAGCGCCTGCTTCTGCAAATTAGCGACAAGTTCCGTAAAGGTCGTGTGCGCGCCAAAGGTTACCCGTTTCGGGACGACATTGATAAACAAACCGACCATGTGCTCGACACCTTGAATGTCAGCGGGGCGGCCTGACACAACTGTACCGAAGATCAGATCGCGGGATCGCTGATAGCGGCTGAGCAGCACCGACCACACCGCCTGAAGAGCCGTGCTCAACGTGGTATGATGCTCTTTTGCAAGCTGTGTGAACACTTCTGTATCTTCTTTTGGAAGTGTAAACAGCAGTTCTTCCGGCTGATTGCCGGCTTGCTCCGGTTTTTTCCGCTGTTCGCTGAATGTCGTCTGCCCTTCGAATCCGGCTAAATGATGTTCCCAGTAAGCCAGCGATCTTTGTTTGTCCTGACTTTCGAGCCATTTAATATAGTCTTTGTAAGGTTTGACGGGCCCGAGGCTGTATAGCCTGTTTTCGCGGAGCGCGTTGTACACTTCAAACAGTTCCTGTACGACGATCCCGAAGCACCATCCGTCCAGAAGAATATGATGATAGCTCCACACCCATTCGTAACGGTCCTGTCCCTTTTTAAAAACCGCGGTTCTCATCGGAATGTCTTTTGAGAGGTTAAACCCTTTTTCTTTATCTTTTCGTTTATAATCTTCGATTCTCTTATTTTGTTCTGCTTCAGAAAGTCCTGATAGATCAATTTCTTCTGCCTGAAACGACCTTTCCTTTAAAACGACTTGAACCGGACGTTTCATTTTTTCATGAACGAAAACGGTTCGGAATATATCATACCTGCCGATGATGACATTCATGCTTTTTTCCAATATATCTTTTTGAAAAGAGCCTTTCACCTGCATGCTGATTTGTTCAATATAAAAGCTTTGTCCCGGATGCAGCAGCGTATGAAAAAGCATCCCTTCCTGCATCGGCGACAAATAGTATATGTCCTGGACATGTTCTTTTTTGAACTGGCTCAAAATCGTATCCCCCTTTCATAGGCTCGCCCGCTTAACAAGCGGGCAAGTCCTCGGTGTTTATTTCAAGTTTTCTTCAAGAACGTCAAACAGGTCGCCCATTTCTTCCATCTCAAGATCGCCGGCAGAAAAATCACTCGGTGTAAATTCGCGCTCCTCTTTAGCTGTACAATGGTCGATCAATGCCGTTAGGGAAGCTTTGAATCTGTCCATCAGCCCTTGTACGGTCTGTCTGTCATATTCCTCTGTATTGAATGAACATGACAAGATGAATTTTTCCTTGCTGATGATGCCGCTGAAGCTCAGCGCATAGAGCGCTTCAGACCTTTCAGAAACCTGTCTGCCCATATCATAAGAAGAAGGTCCGAAGAAATCGGTCTGCACCTCCCTGTCGATCTGCCCCAGGTAGTTAAAGCTGATGTCAGGCTTGATCGAGAAATCGGCACCGGCTTTTTTCCGGTCTGTTAAGTAGCGAAGGATGCCGTAGCCGATTCCTTTGTCAGGAATGCGCCGAAGGGTTTCTTTGACGTTTTTAATGGTCTCAGGCAATCCTGCCGCTGCTTCGCTTTTTAAAATAACCGGATATTGCGCGGTAAACCATCCCGCCGTTCTCGAAATATTCATCCCCGGAATGATTTCCTCTCTGCCGTGCCCTTCCATATTGATGCAAATATTGGAGCCGTTCGTCCATTCTCTGATTGTCAGGCTGAGGGCGGAAAGCAGGATGTCGTTGATATCCGTTCCATACGGCTCATGCACTTTCGTCAGCAGCAGACGCGTCTCCGCTTCGCTTAATTCAAACGTAACTGCAGAATTGTTTTCCGCTTTTCTTTCTGCGGCAGCCCGATCTTTCGGCAGCTCGCAAATGCGCTCTTGTTCAAGTCTGCGCCAATAATCGGCTGTTTTAAGAAAGCGTTCGCTTTGTGCATATGCCTCAAGCTCTTTTGCCCAATCTTTAAACGAATTGGTTTTATCGGGGAAGACAATGTCATGCTGCTGTGCGGCTTGCGAGTAGCCTGATGCAAAGTCTTCCAGCAGAATTCGCCATGACACGCCGTCGATCACCAAATGGTGAATGACGATCAGCAAATGTTCGCCTTCCGCAGTCTGATACTGTTCTGCCTTTACAAGCGGCCCGTTTTCGAGATCAAAGCTTGCCTGAAGACGGTTTGCCTGGGCGGCGATTTCCGTTTCAATGTCAGTGACATATCGAAGGTCAACCACTCGAAAGGCGAACGAACGGTCGCCCGGCCCGCGGTTATACTGAATGAGGCGGCCGTTTTTCTTTTGATACACCATGCGCAAGGCATCATGATGCTCTGTCAATGCCGCCAATGTCTGTTCAACGAGCTCCGGATCAAACCCTGAAGGCGCGTGAAGCATAACCGACTGATTCCAGTGATGCTCGTTCGTAAATTTGCGTTCAAAGAACCAGCGCTGAATCGGCGTCAATGTGACTTCCCCTTCGACAGGTCCTTGATTGATCGGTTTAGCATCGGCCCATTCAATATACGAACTGATCTCTCCGATCGTCGGGTGCTGAAACAAGTCCTTCATCTCCAGCTTCCATCCGTGCTGCTGAAGCCGGCTTGCCATTTGAATTCCTTTGATCGAGTCTCCGCCGAGTGCGAAGAAATTGTCTGTGATCCCGATTCGGTCTATACCGAGAACCTCCTGCCAAATGTCCGCCAACAGCTGTTCCGTTTCTGTAAGCGGCGCTTTGTATTCGGCTGTCTGCGCTTCGACGTCAGGCTGAGGCAGCGCCCTTCGGTCGACTTTTCCGTTCGCCGTAACCGGAAGCTCATCAAGCTGCACCCAGAATGACGGTACCATGTATTCCGGGAGCGTCTGCGCCAGCTTCCGGGCGAGGCTTTCTGTATCAAGCTGTTCATTCGCAACGACATAGCCGCACAGCGCTTTGTTGCCGCAGGCGTCTTCGATGTCGGTGACGACGGCTTCCTGCACTTCGGAGAGCCGCGCGAGCTGGACTTCGATTTCAGAAAGTTCGATCCGGAAGCCGCGGATTTTCACCTGCTGGTCGATTCGGCCGATGTACTCAAGCCGTCCGTCTTCCAGCCATTTGACCGCGTCCCCCGTCCGGTACATGCGCTCGCCCGGCACAAACGGGTCTTCCGTAAAACGCTTCGCCGTTTCCTCTGGCTTGTTCAGATAGCCGCGCGCAAGCCCGCGGCCGGCGATGCACAGCTCACCCGCGACACCGACGGGCTGGACTTCGTTGTTTTGTCCTAGCACATACGCCCGCGTATTGGCGATCGGCTTTCCGATTGAAAGCATTCCTTCATCAGGATCAATCGCCGTGCTCGTCGCGACGACCGTGTTTTCCGTCGGTCCATAGTTGTTGACGAGCGTGTAGGAGCGTTTTGCGATCCGTTTCAGCTTGTCTCCGCCCGTAAGCAGCACGCGCAGCGACTGGTTGTCCAGCTCCATGAACTGTTCGCACAACTGTGTCGGCAGGAACGTGATCGTTATTTTGTTCTCTTCAAAGTATTGATTTAAGCGCGTAATATCCATCCGGGTCGCTTCATCAATGATGTGAAGCTCCGCTCCGGCGATCCAATACGGGAACATCTCCCAAACGGAAGCGTCAAAGCCGAAGCCGGCATATTTCGCGCTTTTGTCCTGTTCGGTGACCTTAAAGGCGTCATTATGCCAATAACACAAATTCACGAGAGACTGGTGTTCGACCATGACGCCTTTCGGCTGGCCGGTCGTGCCCGATGTGTAGATCAAGTAGGCCAGGTTGTCAGACTGAGCTTGCGCGTTTGGATTCATGTCATCCTCTGGATAAAGCTCGCCGTCCAGAATGGAGCCTTCTCTATTCAAATCGATCACGTCTCCGGTAAATGTGTCTGGCACCGTTAATCCGCTTTGCGTCAAAAGCAGCTCTGCTCCGCTGTCTTTCAGCACGTATCCGATCCGCTCGGCCGGATAGCTAGGATCGATCGGCACATAGGCCGCTCCCGCTTTCAAAATTCCGAGCACGCCAGCGGCCATTTCAAGCGAAGGCTTGACCATGATCCCGATCCGCTGTTCAGGGCGGGCCCCTTTTTCGATCAGCAGCCGAGCCAGGCGGTTCGCCCGCGCGTTCAGCTCTTTGTATGTCCACTCCACGCCGTTGTACACCGCTGCCCCGCGGTCAGGCGTGCGGAGGACTTGCGCTTCGAACAGCTCATGGACCGTTTTGTCCTCCGGCACATCAAGCTTCGTCTCATTCCAATTTTGAACGATCCGCCGTTTTTCCGCTTCATCCAGAAGCGAAAGCTCTGAAAGGCGGGCATCCGGGTTTTCGGCAACCGCTTCGAGCAGGTTAAGCAAGTATCCGCTCCAGCGTTCAATCGTTTGTTTCTGAAACAAATCTGTTGCATATTCGAACTGAAGACCAATTTCATGATCTTTTTCATAAGCCCCAAGTGTCAGGTCGAACTTGGCAGCTGCATGTGAAATCTCGTACGGCTCGATTGTCAGACCGTCTAAATCGAGCGTCTCTTTATCAGGATCTTCCGTTGTCATCATGACATTGAACAGCGGATTCCGGCTCATGTCGCGCGGTAAATCAAGCTTGGCGATCAGCTCTTCAAACGGATAGTCCTGATGGTCGAGGGCTGCGAGGCTGTTGTTTTTGACCTCTTCCAGAAACTCGCTGAATGATGCTTGATCAGGCACATGGTTTTTCAGCGCCAACGAATTGACGAACATTCCCGGCATGTCTTTCAGATCAGCATTCGTTCTGCCCGCTGCCGCTGTACCGACGACAATATCGTTTTGGCCGGATAGACGGCTTAAAAACAGGTTAAAAACGGCGAGCATCACAATATTCAGCGTCGTGTTCGTTTTCGCCGTCAAACGGCGCATTTTAAGGGCGGCGTCTTTTGATGCTTTAAAGCGAACCCGGTCACCGGCAAAGCTTTGGACAGGAGGACGCGGAAAGTCGAGCGGAAGGCTGAGTTCCGGAACGCTTTCCTTAAACTGACGGAGCCAGAAATCTTCCTGTTTCCGAATGTTTTCTTGCTGGTCAGGTTCTTGCTGCCACACCGCATAATCCTTGTAGTGCAGCTTCGGCTCAGGGAGCGAAGCGTCTTTATAAAGCTGAGCGATTTCTTTGACGAAAAGGCTTCTGGAAACGCCGTCCGCAATAATATGATGTGTATCAATCAAAAGCAGATGGCGCGTAGAGCTGATGGAAAGCAACTCGGCTCTGATCAGCGGAGCGGTGCTGAGATCAAACGGTCTGATAAAGCGGTTGATTTCCGCTTCTGCGTCCTCTTCACGAATATGAATAACCTTTAAGTCAATGTCCGCTTTTTCATGCACAATTTGAACGGTACGGCCATCGATTTCAATAAATGCGGTTCGCAATGATTCATGGCGGTTCACCAAGTCGGCGAACGCCCGTCTTAAACGATCCGTATCAAGCACGCCTTCCATCATGAGAACAGACGGCATGTTGTAGCCCGTTCCGTTCTTTTCAAAATGGTGGAGGGCATACATCCGTTGCTGAGCGGATGAAACCGGATACCAGTCGCGTTTTTCGGCAGGCTGAATCGCGCTTTGTTGTGACTGTCCTTCGGATGCTTCAATACTGCGGGCGAGCAAGCCGGCGGTCGGACAATCGAACAACGTTTTTAGCGGTACTTTTTTTCCGAGCCTGGATTGGATTTCCGCTATCAGCATCATTCCTTTTAATGAATGTCCGCCAAGATCGAAGAAATTGTCGTCAAGTCCGACCTTCTGAACGCCAAGCACCTCTTCCCAAATGCCGCAGAGGGCTTTTTCAATTTCGGTTGACGGCGCTCTATACGAATCGCTTCGTCCGTTTAGACCTTGCGGCTCCGGGAGCGCGCGGCGGTCCACTTTTCCGTTTGCCGAAAGCGGCATTTTATCCACCGTTACGAAGTATGACGGGATCATGTACGACGGCAGCCGCTCGGAAAGACGCTCTCTCAGTTCGGAAACCGGCAGCTGTCGTTTCGCTTGAATATAAGCGCACAATTCGTCTAACCCCGAGTCAGTCGTAAAGGAAAGAACGATAGCCCGCTCTATATCATCAAGCCCGTTAAAGGCTTCTTCGATTTCTTTCAATTCGATTCTGTAGCCGCGGATTTTCACCTGATCATCCGTCCGCCCCAAAAATTCAATCTCTCCATTCGGAAGACGGCGGACGAGATCCCCTGTCCGGTACATGAATGTGCCCGGCGTGTAAGGATTTTCGACAAACTTCGCAGCCGTGAGTTCCCGGTTGTTCACATATCCTCTTGCAAGCCCGCTTCCCGTTATATACAGCTCGCCTGCTGCTCCGGCGGGAACAAGCCGGTGGGAGGCGTCCAATACCAGTGCTCCGGCGCCCGAAATCGGCCGTCCAATCGTCGGACGCTCGGCGAATTGTCCGATCATGTCCGGCTCGACCGGTTTAGCGATTGCTCCGATCGTCGTTTCCGTCGGACCGTAATGATTGATGAATCTGGTGTCCGGATAGCGGGAATGGAACCGCTCCACATCTTTCGGATTGATTTTTTCTCCCCCTAGTACAATCAGTCTCAATGACTGAAGCCCCTTTGCCAAAGCGAAGCTTTGCGGCTGAACGACCGTATGGAAAAGCGACGGCGTCAGCTTCATATATGTGATCCCTTGTTCACCGATATAATGAGTAAATGCCTCCGGTTCTGTATACGTTTCTTTCGGGACGATATGCAGCTCTCCTCCGGCAAGCAGCACCGGGAAAAAGCTCGTGTATCCGAGATCGAACGCATAGGAAGACAAAAGCATCGTTTTATCCGAAGCTGACAGGTGCGCCTCACTGATAAACCAGGAAACATAGTTTGCCAGATTCCGGTGTTCGAGCTGGACGCCTTTCGGCCGGCCAGTCGTTCCGGATGTGTAGATGATGTACGCCAAACTCGCTCCGTCCGTAGTTGGATGCGGCCGTTTATTACTTGCCATCAGCGTGTCTTTTCTGACATCTATCAGTCTCCCGGTATACCAATCCGCGAGATCCGCTTGATGGGAAGGTTCTGTTAAGAGCCAGCGGACTCCGCTGTCTTCCAGCATATATTGCACCCTGCTCGTCGGCATTTCCGGATCAATCGGCAAAAAAGCGCCTCCTGATTTCATTACACCGAGAATCGCTGCTGCGACCTCTGCAGAACGATTCAGCATAATGCCGACAACATCGTCTTTTCCGACGCCTTCACTGCGCAGCACATTTGCGATCTGATTTGCTTTTTCGTCGAGCACGCGGTATGTGAGGATCGTTTCCCCGCAGACAACGGCCGGCTGATCAGGCATTTCGTCCGCCTTTTCTTCAAACTGTACATGAAACGGCCGCTCCTCAAGGCGCTCCGCCTGGCTGCGCCTCGCTTCTTCGAGCAGAAGTGCGCGCTCTTTGACTGAAAGCAGTTCGATGTCCCTGAGCTTAATGCCGGGGTTTTCGCAGATTTTTTTAATCACATTTAAGAAGTGACCGCTCCAGCGCCTAATCGTTTCTTCTTTAAATAAGGATACGGCATAGTCAAAACTCAAACCGATTTCGCCATCATGCTCCACAGCCTCAAGCGACAGATCGAACTTCGCCGTGCGGTGGCGCACCGAGTAAGACGAAATCTGCAAATCTCCGAGTTTCAGCGTCGGGACCTCCATGTTCTGCATGTTGAAAAAGACGCTGAACAGCGGATTTCGGCTTGTATCCCGCGGCAATGGCAGTTTTTCAATCAGTTCTTCAAGCGGATAATCCTGCTTGGCAAAGCCTTGAAGACTTGTCTCTTTGACTTCCTGCAAAAACTGCTTAAACGTTTTTTCTCCTTCAGGACGATTGCGGAGCGCCAGCGTATTGACAAACATGCCCGGAATGTTGTGCAAATCCGGATGGGTTCTGCCTGCCACGGGCGATCCGACGATCAAATCATCCTGTGACGCATACTTGGAAAGCAGGATATTAAATGCAGCCAACAGGAACATATAAAGTGTCGCATCAGCTTCAGAAAGCAGCTTTTGAATGTCTGCCGTCATTTTTTGATCGATTCCGAAGACGACACGGTCACCTTCAAAGCTGCGTTTTGACGGCCGTGGAAAATCGTACGGCAGATCGAGAACAGGCAGCTCGCCTTTAAAAACGTCAAGCCAATACTGTTCTTGTTCTTTCAATTTCTCCTGATGCTCCGGTCCGTTTTGCCACACAGCGAAATCTTTATAGTGGAGCTTAGGGGCAGGCGCCTCTTCTCCGTGGTAGAAGCCGGCCAGGTCGCGAATCAGTATGCCGGTGGAGCTTCCGTCCGTAATAATATGGTGCATATCGATCATCAGCAGATGGCGTTTTTCTTCAAGCTTCACGAGCTCCGCCCTGACGAGCGGCGCCTTATTCAGCTCAAACGGCCGGATAAATTCTCTGATCGCCGCTTCGGCTTCCGCTTCTTCCGCCACTGATTCCGTCAGGTGAAAAACCGCGTCTTGATGGATGATTTGAACGATTTCTCCATCGATTAATTCGAACGATGTCCGCAATGTTTCATGGCGGCCGATCAAGGCCCGAAACGCGGCTTCCAAACGCTCCTTATCTAATTCGCCTTCCAAAAGCAGAACCGCCGGTACATTGTAGCTCGTGCTTGCTTCTTCGAGCTGATTGAGGATGTACATGCGCCGTTGGGCGGACGAAACCGGGTAATTCGGACGGGATGGTGCCGGCGTAATCGAAGCGGTTTTCTCTTTTGTTTCTCCTTGAAGAAATTCGGCCAGCTCTCTGATCGTCGGTTTTTCAAATAATACTTTGATCGGCACCTCTTTTTGGAGCTGCTCTTGTATTTTGGCAGTCAGCATCATCGCCTTCAGCGAGTGTCCGCCGATGGAAAAGAAGTTGTCATCGATTCCCGGCTGCTTGATGCCGAGAATCTCTTCCCAGATTGCCGCCAGAATTTCTTCCGTTTCATTTTTGGGCGCTTCGAATCTAGCAGTCTCTTCAGCGATAGGAGCCGGAAGCTGACGTTTGTCAACCTTTCCGTTGGCTGTCAGCGGCATGCTGTCGAGTTCGATCAAATGGGCCGGAATCATATACTCCGGAAGCGACCGGGACAGCTCTGTCCGTAGCTGCGCGGCCGGCCTCGTGCCAACGGCAGTGTAATAGGCGCAAATCTCGTTTTCTCCGGCGTTGTTTTCCCGAATGACAGCGGCCGCTTCTGAAATCCCCTCAAGGCGGGCTAAAGCCGCTTCAACCTCGCCTAATTCGATCCGGAAGCCGCGAACCTTCACTTGATGATCAATCCGGCCGAGGAATTCGATATTCCCGTCGGGAAGCCATTTTGCCAAGTCGCCCGTACGGTACATCCGCTTCCCTTCGGCAAAAGGATCGCCGACAAACTTTTCATCTGTCAACTCAGGCTGATTCAAGTAGCCGCGCGCCACCCCGTCTCCGCCGACACACAGTTCACCGGGCACGCCGATCGGCTGAAGCGAGCCGTGTTCATCAACGATATAGGCGGTTGAATTTCCGATCGGCTTTCCAATCGGGATCGTCCTCCCATATGCTTGATCGATCAAAAAACAGGTCGAAAATGTCGTATTTTCGGTAGGCCCGTATCCGTTCCAAAGCGACAGTTCCGGTGATTCGCGTTTGACTCTGTTGACGATTCCCGGAACAAGGGCATCTCCGCCGATAATCAGATCGTTCAAGGTTGCAAACATTCCCGGATCCTGCTGAGCAAGCTGATTGAAAAGAGGCGAAGTCAGCCACATTGTTGTGATTCCGGTTTCCTTCAGAAACATGTTGAACCTTTTTCCATCAAGGAGCGTCTCTTTCGGGACGGGATAAAGGGTTCCTCCGTTTAGCAGTGCGCCGAATACTTCAAATGTACTGGCATCAAAGCTGACAGCCCCTGTCTGCGCCATCTTCACGCCGCTCTTCAGCGGGATGTAGCCCGCATTTTTGACAAGGCGGACGATATTGCGGTGTTCGACCATAACGCCCTTCGGCCTGCCCGTCGATCCGGATGTATAAATGTAATAGGCAAGATCTTCGGGCTTGTTGACATGTTCAAGGTTGGCGGCATCTTCTTTTTCTGCATCCATCGCATTTACGGCGAGCACCTCATACCCTTCCAGCGAAATCTGCGTACTGTCTTTTGTAAGGACGATCTTTGACCCGCTGTCTTCGAGCAAAAAGCGAATCCGCTCTTCAGGATATCCGGGATCGATCGGCACGTACACGCCGCCTGCTTTCAGCACCGCCAGCATGCTGACGGCTGCTTCAAGCGACCGCTCCATCATAATGGCGGCGGCATTTCCGTGCATCAAGCCTTTAGCTTTCAGTCTTCTCGCGAGCTGATTGGCTTTCTCATTCAGCCTGCGGTAAGTCAGGCTTCTTCCGTCAGCGGCAACAGCCGTTTTGTCAGGAGACGCTTTAACCTGTTCTTCAAACAGCTCCGGGATCGTCTTTTCTCTTGGATAATCGGATTTTGTTTGATTAAAAGCGAGCAGCGTTTGTTGCTCCTGTTTTGATAACATGGCGGCGCTGGCTGCTTTTGACTCGGGATTTGCAATCGCCTCTTCTGCAAGTCTCGTTAAATGCCCGGCGGCCTGCTCAATGAAAGCCGCATCAAAAGCCGCACCGTTGTATTTCAATTTGATCGTCCACTCAGCTCCCGGATAAACGATCAAATTAAAGTCGTAATTCGTTTGTTCAAAAGCTCCGGCAGCCTTGATGGAAAAGCCGAGCCTCTCATGAATCGTTCCGTTTTCAAGCTCCTTATCAAGCGGATAGTTCTCAAACGCGACAAGGTGGCTGATCAAGCGGCCGTCCAATGCCGATTGCTTTTGAATCTCATAGAGCGGTAGATAGTCGTACCGCTCCGCGTCAATCGCATGCTGCTGTGCTTGTTTGAATAGCTCGGCAAACGATACGTTTTGATCGACCTTTAAACGGACAGGGATCGTGTTGATGAACAGCCCTGCCATATGCTCGATTCCGTCAATTTCCGACGGGCGCCCGGACACAACCGTGCCGAACACCACATCATCGGTTCTGTTATATTTGGCAAGAACCGCTCCCCAAATCGCCTGAAAAAGGTTGGGAGCTGTGACATGATAGCGGTTTGCCGCCTGTTGAAGGGCATCCACCATATTCTTGTCCCAAACAAACGTAAACTCCTCGTTCCGGTACGATTCTGAATCCGGCCGCGGTTTGCCGCCGGGAATGACGCTCGGACTTTCTAAACCCGAAAGGCGGTGTTCCCAGTAGGATGCCGCTTCACCCTTATCCTGCCGGCCGAGCCATTTAATATAGTCCGCATACGGTTTTCCCTGATCAAGCGGAACCGTCCGGTTTGCTCGAAACGCTTCATAGTTTTGAAAAAGGCGTTTCATTAATATCCCCATGCTCCAGCCGTCCATCACGATATGATGGTTGCTCCAGACGAGAAGGTACTTATTCCGGTCAAGCCGAAAGACCGCCGTTTTAAACAGCATGTCTTTCGCCAAATTAAACCCGGCAGCCTGTACCTCTTGTTTATACCGGTCAATGCGGTTTGTTTGCCTTTCCTCATCCAAGTCCGCAAGATCCTCAAATTCCACTATTGCCTGCCGTTCAGCCAGGACAACCTGGCGCGGTTTTTGCAATTGCTGGTGAACAAAAACCGTTCTGAGAATATCGTATGAACGCACGAGCTGATTCACGCTTTTTTCAAAGATCCCCAAATCAAATTCCCCGTCTATGAATAGCTCCAACTGTGTGAAGTAAGAGGAAGATTCCGGATCAAGCATTGCGTGGTACAGCATCCCTTCCTGCATCGGTGTCAAAGGATACACCTTTTGAATCTTTTGTTTCCCCATAAGGCACCTCGTTTTTTTGTTAGAAAATCTCCATCAATTTATCTAATTCTTCAAGCGTGAGTTCGTCATCTCCAAGATCGCTCGGGGTCAGTTCGCCCCCATCCCGCTCTAAGCAATGATCGATCAATTGCAGCAAATAAGTTTTAAAGCTTGCGGCGACAGCGGCGACGGTGCTTTCTTTATATTCGAGTGAATGATAAGCGATTGACATTGTCAAAATGCCGTCTTCGATATAGCCGACGATGTCCAGCGCATTCGGTTTTTCCGTTTCCGGGCTGAGCGGATCGCCGGATGGCAAAGTTGATCTCGTGAACAGACCCGAATCCGCCATCTCTGTAAACTGGCCCAAATAGTTGAAGCTGATATCATGCTTGATCGGCTTCGCCTTTTTGCCTTCTTCGGTCAAATAACGATAAATGCCATATCCGATTCCTTTATTCGGAATGTGGCGCAATTCTTCTTTGATCTGTTTGATTTGATAGCCGATATCCCCTGAATGGCGCATTTGAATCAGCGCCGGGAACTGGCTTGTAAACCAGCCGACCGTCCGGGAAATATTCAAGCCGTCTATGATGTCCTCCCGGCCGTGTCCCTCTAAGCAGATGATAAAGTCTTCCTGCCCCGTCCACTCTTTCAGCGCCAAGCCCAACGCCGTAAGCAAAATGTCGTTCATTTCCGTGTTATATGCTTCATGAACTTTTGTCATCAACTGTTCCGTTTCTTCTTTTGAGAGGGAAAACTCAGCCGTTTTCGTATGGCGCATCCGCTTGTCCTCTGCTTCATCGTCTTTCGGGAGCGCTGCCGTCTCCGCCTGTTCGATTTCCTGCCAATAGCCGATTTCTTTTGCGAAAGCTTTTGACCCTGCATATTCTTCCAGGCGAGCCGCATATTCAGCAAAAGAGTGCGTCTTGTCTTGAAGAATAATCGGCTCCCCTTTTTCAGCCTGGGCGTACCCGGCGGCGAAATCCTCAAGGAGGATTCTCCATGAGATTCCGTCCACAACGAGATGATGAATAACTATGAGAAGATGATCGCCTTGATCCGTTTTAAAGATCGCCGATTTCAAAAGCGGGCCTTCGGTTAAATCGATACTGCTTTGAATCCGGTTTGATGCCTTCAACACGGCAGCTTCAAGTTCAGCGCCCGATTCATTGAAGCGGATGACTTCAGGGCGAACCGCTGTTTCTTCCAGCCCTCTGTTGTACTGAACAATCCCGTCTCCATTTCGTTGATAAACCATGCGAAGTGCGTCATGATGTTCGATCAGCTTGCTTAAAGCCTTGCCTGCCGTTTCCGGGTCGAATCCCGTTAAAGCGTGAAGCATGACCGACTGATTCCAGTGATGCTCGTTCGTAAATCGGCGCTCAAAGAACCAGCGCTGAATCGGCGTCAATGTGACTTCCCCTTCGACAGGGTTCTGATCGATCGGCTGATCGTCAGCCGCTTGAACATAAGCACTCAGCTCTCCGATCGTCGAGTGCTGAAACAAGTCCTTCATCTCCAGCTTCCACCCGTGCTGCTGAAGCCGGCTTGCCATTTGAATTCCTTTGATCGAGTCTCCGCCGAGCGCGAAGAAATTGTCTGTGATCCCGATTCGGTCTATACCGAGAACCTCCTGCCAAATGTCCGCCAACAGCTGTTCCGTTTCTGTAAGCGGCGCTTTGTATTCGGCTGTCTGCGCTTCGACGTCAGGCTGAGGCAGCGCCCTTCGGTCGACTTTTCCGTTCGCCGTAACCGGAAGCTCTTTAAGCTGCACCCAGAATGACGGTACCATATAGTCCAGGAGCGTCTGCGCCAGCTTCCGGGCGAGGCTTTCTGTATCAAGCTGTTCATTCGCAACGACATAGCCGCACAGCGCTTTGTTGCCGCAGGCGTCTTCGATGTCGGTGACGACGGCTTCCTGCACTTCAGAGAGCCGCGCGAGCTGGACTTCGATTTCAGAAAGTTCGATCCGGAAGCCGCGGATTTTCACCTGCTGGTCGATTCGGCCGATGTACTCAAGCCGTCCGTCTTCCAGCCATTTGACCGCGTCCCCCGTCCGGTACATGCGCTCGCCCGGCACAAACGGGTCTTCCGTAAAACGCTTCGCCGTTTCCTCTGGCTTGTTCAGATAGCCGCGCGCAAGCCCGCGGCCGGCGATGCACAGCTCACCCGCGACACCGACAGGCTGGACTTCGTTGTTTTGTCCAAGCACATACACCCGCGTATTGGCGATCGGCTTTCCGATTGAAAGCATTCCTTCATCAGGATCAATCGCCGTGCTCGTCGCGATGACCGTGTTTTCCGTCGGTCCATAGTTGTTGACGAGCGTGTAGGAGCGTTTTGCGATCCGTTTCAGCTTGTCTCCGCCCGTAAGCAGCACGCGCAGCGACTGGTTGTCCAGCTCCATGAACTGTTCGCACAGCTGTGTCGGCAGGAACGTGATCGTTATTTTGTTCTCTTCAAAGTATTGATTTAAGCGCGTAATATCCATCCGGGTCGCTTCATCAATGATGTGAAGCTCCGCTCCGGCGATCCAGTACGGGAACATCTCCCAAACGGAAGCGTCAAAGCCGAAGCCGGCATATTTCGCGCTTTTGTCCTGTTCGGTGACCTTAAAGGCGTCATTATGCCAATAACACAAATTCACGAGAGACTGGTGTTCGACCATGACGCCTTTCGGCTGGCCGGTCGTGCCCGATGTGTAGATCAAGTAGGCCAGGTTGTCAGACTGTGTACCTGCCTGTGGGTTCACCTCATCGTCTTTTGTGATTTCTTCGCTCAGCATCGAATCGAGAAGAAGTGTTTCACCGCTGAATTCTTCAGGTGCGGCTAAGTTTGTTTGCGTCAGAAGCAGCTCTGCGCCACTGTCTTTCAGCACGTATCCGATCCGTTCAGCCGGATAGCTAGGATCGATCGGCACATAGGCCGCTCCCGCTTTCAAAATCGCGAGCACGCCAGCGGCCATTTCAAGCGAAGGCTTGACCATGATCCCGATCCGCTGTTCAGGACGGGCCCCTTTTTCGATCAGCAGCCGGGCCAGACGGTTCGCCCGTGCGTTCAGCTCTTTATACGTCCACTTCACGCCGTTGTACACCGCTGCCCCGCGGTCAGGCGTGCGGAGAACTTGCGCTTCGAACAGCTCATGGACCGTTTTGTCCTGCGGCACAGCCAGTCTCGTCTCATTCCAATTTTGGACGATTCGCCGTTTTTCTGCTTCATCCAGAAACGAAAGCTCTGAAAGGCGGGCATCCGGATTTTCGGCAACCGCTTCGAGCAGATTGACCCAGTACCCGCGCCAGCGCTCGATCGATTCATGCTTAAAGAGAGCTGTATTGTATTCCATTTCAAAAACGAGAAGTCCGTCCTCTTCCGCCGCTGTCAGCGTCAGGTCAAACTTCGCGGTCTGATGGGCAAAATCATACGGCTTGAGTGTGATCCCTTCCATTGACAAGTCCTTCAAATCGGCATTTCGCATTGAAAAGACGGCATCAAACAATGGGTTTCGGCTCATGTCGCGCTGGATGTTCAGCTTCTCGATGAGTTCTTCAAACGGGTAATCTTGATGCTCAAACGCGCCGAGCGTCGTTTCTTTCACTTCCTCAAGGAATGCAGAAAACGGCTTGTCTCCTTCAGGACGCGTTCTTATTGCAAGCGTATTGACAAACATGCCGATGATCCGGCTCAAATCAGTATGCGGCCGCCCGGCAGCCGGAGAGCCGACAATGACCTCGCTCTGTCCGCTCAGTTTGGATAAAAGCGCGCTGTATGAGGCAGCGAGCACCATGTATAAAGTGCTGTCCGTTTCCTTGGCCAGTTTTCTCAGCTGCTGGACAAGCTCCGGTTTCAGCGCAAAGCTGAGACGGCTTCCTTCAAACGTTTGAATAGAAGGACGCGGATAGTCTGCCGGAAGCGTCAAAACAGGCAGCTCGCCGGCCAGCTCCTTGAGCCAGTATTCCTCCTGCACTTTGTGCCGTTCTGTCAGCAGATGCTGCTGCCATACAGAAAAGTCTTTATACTGAATCCTCAGCGGTTCAAGCGCCTCTCCCGCATAAAGCTTTGTCATTTCATCGATCAGGACGCTGACAGAAGCGCCGTCTGAAATGATATGATGCATATCCACAAGCAAAAGATGTTTTTCTCCCGTGAAACGTATGATGCTCATTCTAAATAACGGGGCTTTTGTTAAATCAAACGGCCTGATGAATTCTTTAATCAGCTTTTCCGCTTCTTGTTCATCTGCATCGATGACATCAATGGTCAATTCCGCAGCTTCCCAAATCCGCTGAACAGGTTCGCCGCCCTTGATTTCAAATGTCGTGCGGAATGCTTCATGGCGCTTGATCAGCATTTGCGCGGCAGACTCGAGGCGCTTCAAATCAAGCTTCCCTTCAAGCTGGAGAACGGCCGGCATGTGATAGCTTTTCTCAGCGCCTTCGATCTGCTGTAGGACGTACAGCCGTTTTTGCGCCGAAGATACGGGGTACGTTTCCTGATCCGGCGCCGCTTCAATATAAACGGCTGATTTTTTCTCAGTTTTTTCCGCAGCCTGCGCCAGGGTTTCGATTGTCGGCGCCTGGAACAAATCTTTCAGCTGCAGATCAACATTCATCTCTTGCTGGATACGGGCAATGAGCGTCATTCCGATTAAAGAGTGTCCGCCAAGTTCAAAGAAATTGTCATGCACACCGATTTTCGGTACATTGAGCACCTCCTGCCAAAGATCGGCAAGCTGTGCTTCTGTTCGGCTCCTTGGCGCCGTATATTCCTTTTGCGCGGCCTGCGTGACATCCGGCTCAGGCAGCGCCCTTCTGTCGACCTTTCCATTGCCTGTGAGCGGAAGCTCCTGCAGCTGCATAAACACGGACGGGATCATGTAGCCCGGCAGACCTTCTGCCGCATATCGGCGAAGCTCTTCACTAGAAAGCTCCTGATCGGCCGTAAAGTAAGCACAGATCATTTGATCTCTCTTCCCGGTGTCAACAGCAAGAACAGCGGCTTCCTGTACCATTTCATGTGTGAGGAGATGGTGCTCGATTTCGCCCAGCTCGATCCTCTGTCCGCGAATTTTGACCTGATGATCAATCCGTCCGATAAATTCGAGACATCCGTCGTCGGCAAGCCATCTCGCCATATCGCCCGTCCGGTAAATCTTCTCACCGGTTTTGAACGGATGTTCCGTAAACTTTTCAGCCGTCAGTTCCGGGCGGTTAAAATAGCCGCGGACAAGGCCGTCTCCGCCGACGCACAATTCTCCCGCAACCCCTGCCGGCTGTACATTGCCGAATGAATCAAGAATCAGAACCTCCGTATTGCTGACAGGCTTTCCGATCGGTATAGCCTGCGCATCGTCCGGCACTTCGTTGACTGGATAATAGGTTGTAAAGACAGTGCTCTCAGACGGGCCGTACATATGAAGCAGCCGTCCTTTGCCAACTGTGTTCAGAGCTCTTCTGACATGATCGACAGATGCACGTTCGCCGCCGAACAGAACCCTGCGGAGTCCCTTCAAACTGTCCGGCCGCATGTCTGTCAGCAGATTGAATAATGCGGTCGTGATCATTAAGACGGTAACCTTTTCTTTTTCAAGTACATGTGCGAGCCGGCTCATATCAAGAATCGTGTCTTTTGGAGCTATCACCAGCTTGGCGCCGTTCAGCAATGAACCGAACACATCAAACATAAAGGCATCAAACACGTAATTTGAAATTGAAAGAACGATATCGGATGTCATCACATCCAAGTAATTTGTGTTTTTTACCGTACGCAATATATTCCGGTGAGAAACCATATTGCCCTTAGGCGTCCCAGTCGTTCCGGATGTATACGTTAGATTGGCCATTGCTTCCGGTGAAATCGGAAGGCGCAAATCAGACGCATCTCCCAGATAAAGGTGTTCATCCTCAAGAAATAGAATGTCGCCGCCAAATTCAGCCGCCTCAGCGAGCGGCTTCATCGCCTTTTGCGTTAAAAGAACCGCCGCTCCGCTGTCCTCGAAGAAATGTTGCACACGTTTTTCAGGATGGTCCGGATCGATCGGCACATAAGCAGCGCCAGCTTTCAGCACAGCGAGAATGCCGATGACCATTTCAGCCGACCTGGCGGTGAGAATGGCTGCCGTCGTGCCGGGCTGCACACCTCTTTCGCGGAGGCGCCTCGCCAATTGGTTCGCTTTCCGATTGAGCTCACCGTATGACCATACTTTGTCTTCAAATTGCAGGGCGGGATGTCCGCCTCTTTCCGCCGCCTGTTCCTCAAATAGCTGAACGATCGTTTTCTCCCGCGGATAATCGCTTGCCGCGGGGTTGAACGCGACGAGCTGACGATTCGTTTCCTCTTCTGTCAAAAGGCTGTACTCGCCGATTCTGCGCAGCGGATCAGCCGTCATGCCCTCCAGAAGGTGCAAATATGCTTTCAGCATCCTTTCTGCCGTATCTTTTTTAAACAGCTTTGTACTGTAATCCAAATCGAGAATCAATTCTCCCTGCTCTTCTTTCGCCTGCAGCGTCAGGTCGAACTTTGCAATATTGAAGTTCGTTTCATAAATCGAGAGGTGCAAATCGCCGAGCATCGGAATGTCTTCCCATGCATTTTGCAAAATAAACATCGTGTCAAAGACGGGATGACGGCTTAAATCGCGCGATGCACCAACCTTTTCCGCAAGCCGCTCAAACGGATAATCCTGATGCTCAAAAGCGTCGATTACCGTTTTCTTTACATCATGCAGGAAGTCTCTGAACGTTCTGCCCGACTCCACTTTTGAACGGATCGCCAGCGTATTGACAAACATGCCGATGATTCCTTCCAGATCGGAATGTCTGCGGCCGGCCGCCGGCGTTCCGACGATCACATCTTCCTGCCCGGAGTACTTTGCTAGCAGCATGTTGTATGCGGCCAGCATGACCATATACAATGTCGCGCCGTTTTGCTCTGCCAGCACGGCTAATTTTTCTTTCATGTCTTTTGGCAGGACTGCGGATACCCTGTCTCCTTCAAAGCTTTGAACAGACGGCCTCGGCTCATCCGTTATCAGCTGCAGTACGGGAAGCTCTCGGGCGAACACGCTTTGCCAATAAGCCTCTTCTTTTTGAAAACCTTTTTGTGCCTGCGTCCTTTGCCAGAAAGCATAATCTTTGTAATGCAAATTCGGCTCCGGCAGTTCTTCCCCTTTATACAGTGCGGCCAGCTCATTCAATATGATCGAAATCGACACGCCGTCAGACACAAGATGATGCATATCGAACAACAGCACATGTCTGCCGTCTGCGAGACGGACGAGACCGGCTCTCATCAGCGGAGCTTTGGCGAGATCAAAGCGGCGGACAAAAGATTTTGCCATTTGTTCGATCGGCTTCCCATCTGCTTCAACCTTCTCAATCTTGAACTGAACCCTTTGATGAATATTCTGTCTCGGCTCGCCATCGACAACTGTAAACGAAGTCCGCAGCGCCTCATGCCTGTCAATCAGTTTTTGAAAAGCAGCTTCAATGCGCTGAACATCGAGGGTGCCCTCAAGCATCGCCGCGGCCGGCATATTGTAGCCGACTCCGGCATCCTCCAGCTGGCTGACGATATAAATTCGCTGCTGCGCCAATGAGAGAGGATAATCGTCACTTTCCGGCGCCGGTTCAATTACCGTGTATCCGTCTTTCTCCGCTTCAGAAACAAAGCCGCTTAACGCCGCCACTGTCGGTTTTTCGAACAGGACTTGCAACGGAACCTCGACACCGAAAGCTTTATGAATTTTTGCCAGCATGGCCATCGCTTTGAGAGAATGGCCGCCCAGTTCAAAAAACTGGTCGTGGATTCCGACTTGTTCAGTTCCGAGCACTTCCTGCCATATACCCACCATTTTTTCTTCATATTCATTTCTCGGTGCCGCATACTCTGCAGTCCCGCTGACAGAGACTTCATGGCGAAGCAGCGCTTTCCGGTCGACTTTGCCGCTTCCCGTCAGCGGTATTTCATCAAGCTCGACAAAGTGGGAAGGTATCATATAGTCAGGCAGATGCTTGGATAAATGCTCCCTCAGCCCCTGAAGGTGAATTTCCCCGCTTTGTTTTGGCACGACATAAGCGCAAACCTCAAGGCTGCCGCCGGTTTCGGGCCGCGCGAGGACAACTGCTTTTCCGACAGCAGGGGCTCCTTGCAGCACCGACTCTATCTCGCCAAGCTCGATCCGGTAGCCGCGGATTTTCACTTGATCGTCTTTTCGGCCGATGAAATCAACCGTACCGTCAGGAAGCCAACGTACTGCATCCCCTGTTCGATACATGAAACCTCCGGGGACAAACGGGTCTTCCAAGAACTTGTCTGCGGTCATGTCAGGTAAGTTCAAATAGCCTCGGCCGACTCCGTCTCCTGCAATATACAATTCCCCTTCGACACCATCAGGAAGGAGTGCACCGTTTTCATCCAAAATATAAAAACGGTTGTTTCCAATCGGTCTACCGATCGGGACATAGGCCGTATCGCCTTGAAGATCTGCGTGGTTTGTCATCGTAAAAGAAGAAGCATCCACACAAGTTTCAGTCGGGCCGTAAACATTCGTAACAGCAGGCACGGATTCAGCTGTTTCTGCAAATAATTGAAGCAGCCTTTCCGTTGCGGCCCTTGATAATGCCTCTCCTCCAACAAGCATATGCCTCAGTTTGACACCTGAAAGATCATCGGCAGCAGACAAAAGCTGCAAATGAGCCGGCGTACCGTCTGACACATCAATTTGATGGCGGCGGTAATAATCCGATAAAGCGCGTCCGTCGGAAACCGTCTTTTTCGGTACGATGTACAACGTTTGGCCAAGCAATAGAGACGTAAAAATCTGCTGAACGGAAGCGTCAAAATGAAACGGAGCCAGAAGTGCCAGCTTCAAATCATCCTGATCATATGCACCAACGGCCTGCTGAAGCCCTCTTACAAGGTGGTGGACCTGCCTGTGTTCAATCATGACGCCTTTTGGACGGCCCGTTGTCCCGGAAGTATAAATGATATATGCAAGGTGCCCGGCGCCTGCCTCTGAAGACGGATGACCGTTTTCCAGCGATTCAGAAAGCGCTTCGCTGAACCGCACAGTTTCGGCCGTTTCAAAAGTCAGCCCGCTGTCTGTGATAACCGCTTTGACCTTTGAATCCTCCAGCATAAAGCGAATTCTTTCTTTCGGAAATCCGGGATCGATCGGTACATAAGCTCCGCCGGCTTTCAAAACGCCCAGCATCGCCGTAATAACCCGCTCTGACCGCTCCATCACTATCGCAGCCGGAGCGTCAGGCCCGATGCCTCTTCTTCGAAGCGCCCTTGCCAGACGATTCGATTGTTCATTCAGCTCACGGTACGAAAGTTTTTGTCCTTCATATACAACGGCGGTTTTTTCGGGATGATCGGCTGCTTTTTGTTCGAATAAACCGTGCAGGGTCATGTTCTTGTCATATGCGATGGTTTGGCTTGATGCACGCTTTAACAGTCGCTCTTTTTCAAATGCGGGAACAATCTCCAGTTCAGCGATTGTTTTTTGCGGAAACAACAGGGCATCTTCAAGCAGCGTCATCAGCCGTTCATATAAAACGGCCATTTCTTCACAGGTGAAAAGCTCCTCCCTGTAATCAAAATCAATCGCAAGCGTCCCTGTGTCCCATCTCTCTTTCACGTGAATGGAAATATCGTTTACTTCACTGCCGCTGAAAATCGGCTCGGTAAGAAATGACAACGTTTCTTTCCGCTGCCATTGCATAACTTGATATTCCAGTGAGACGGCGAACAATTTGCTGACATGCGGCTGTCTTTCCCGCAAATCATTAATCAGCAGATTGTACGGATACTTTTGATGCCGAATGATCTTCAGCTGATCTTTCATTCTTTCCTGCACAAATGCACTAAAGTCCTGGTGTACATCAATGGAGGCTTTCATTGGAATCGTCGATACGAACATCCCGAGCATCTGTTTTTCTTTTGCATTTGTCCGGTTACCCATAAATGTTCCGAGAACGACGTCTTTTTGTCCGGTTATCCGGTGCATATAAATGTGCAAAATGGATAAGAACAGGGAGAGTACACTTATGTTGTGTTCCTTACAATACGTTTGAATTTTTTTATACAGGGCAGGGGAAATCTCTTTTGAAAAGCGGGCTGCATCCAATTGGCTCTGATACGTGTCGCTCGCCTTTAACGATACGGGCTCCGGAATCACTTCATATTGTGCGTTCCAATATGCTTTATCCTTCTGGAACCGCTTCGAATTTTCATACTCCAATTCACTCTGAATATGTTCCGTAAATAATGACTGAACAGGTTCGAGGCCGGTTTCCCCTTTAGCAAGCTTCAAATAAATGTCTGTAATGCGGTTGCCCAAGATCGTCATCGAAATACCGTCGGAAATGATATGATGAACTTTTGCAAAAAACCAGCTTTCTTCCTCACTAATGCGAACGACGGCAAATTTAAACAGCGGACTTTCATACAAAGGCAGGGGTCGACGCGCCTCAGCTTGTCCCCATTTAGGAACGCCGTCCGCTCCTCCGATTTCTGAAGCGTCGAAATATTCAATCCGGAAAGGTTCGTCTTCCGCTATATATTGCTTCGGCTCATCCCCTCCATCAAACAACAGTCTGAATCGCATGGTTTCATTTGTACGGACAAACTGGCGAATGGCTTCAGTCAATAACCCGGAATCGATTCCGGAGGCAGATTTTAATTTTCCAAAGCCGCTCAAATTTGAAACACTTGTGCCGGGATAGAACTTTTCAGTGTACCAAATTCTCCTTTGAGCATGTGTCAGCGGGTAACATGTGTTTCCCATTTTTTATTCCTCCTTTATCTTTTGCTATGTATGACGATGCGAACAGCCAAGCCGCAATGCAATGTTGCGGTATTGCGATGAGCGAAAAGCGCTGTCACAGATTTGTCATTTCCAATAAAACATTATTTTGGAAATAAAAAAGAAAAGAGTCCACCCGAATAAAAACGGGCGAACTCCCTGTTTATTCGGCAACCTGTCAACCGTAGCACCGTCAGTACCTTAGGCCATGGCTTTGCGTCCCTGCGTTTCCGCAGGTTTGCCTTTATCTGCTTTTATTGCTATAAATTCATTTTCTGCTCACAGTTCACTTTAAATGAAAATTTTGTTTTTTTCACCGAAAAATAGGTGAAAAGTTTCATGCGGGATGCCGAATGTTATCCATGAATGTTAATGCGTGATACCGAAATTGACAAAAAAATATGCGGGAAAACGAAAAAAACCGCTTAATTCCGCAAAAAATTCCAAATCCTAGATAAAGAATATATTAAAATATTAAAAAAACAGCCTTAACTTCATGAATAAATCATGAAAATCCGTTAAGGCTTAGGCGTTTTCTTTTACAATGTTCATTCAAATAAAACGTTTCTTTTACCCAGCCGTTTAAACTGACGAGAAAAAACAAACAGCTTGCGAAAACATTGAAGCAGAACGGAAAATCACTGAACTGTCTCCTCCTAAACGGTATCTTGAAATACTTTCGGTGTTCCATACAAAAAAGCAGGCTGAGTTTCGCCTGCTACACGGTTTTTGAAAGCCCGATCGTCCGCTCGATGATGATCAGCGCGATCACTGAAACTGTGATAAAAATAACCGAAATCGCATTAACACTCGGATCAAACGTCTGGTCAATATAGCTGAACGTGCGCACCGGTACAGGCGTGACAGCAGGTGAAGAAACAAACAGACTGATTGATACTTCCCCGAATGACGTCACAGCGGCAAAAACGGCTCCCGCAATGATTCCCGGTTTAATGAGCGGCAAGGTAACATGAAAAAAGGTATACCATGGACCTGCGCCAAGATTCATGGATGCCAGTTCAAGCTTCGGATCCACGTTCGCCATGCTTACCCCGACCGTCCGTAAGACATACGGAAGGCTGATCAGCATATGCCCGGCAGCCAGCCCGGCAAATGTGCCGTTTACCCCAAGCATTGTCAATAAATAGAGAAATGACACGCCTAATGCGATTTGAGGAATCATCAACGGCGATAAAATAAAAGCCTGAATCCCCTGTTTTCCAGGAAAGTTCAGCCGCGCCAATGCATAGGCTGCAACTGTTCCGAGGATCACCGCAAGAGGCGTTACAACGAGGAGCAGCATACCGCTGACCCAAATCGATTCCATCCAGCCGCTGCTGCTGAAAACTCCGGCAAACCAGCGCAGCGAGACGCCGGATGGCGGGAACTTCGGATATTCGTCCGGGCTGAAAGCCGACAGTATAATCACAAATACAGGCAGCGCCAAAAAAAGGTATACCAATAAACCCGCCGCCCAAACGCACACATCAATCCACTTTCCCCCAGACAGACGGCGCAATTGTCTACCCATTTATTCTCGCCTCCCAACGCTTTTGGAAAAAGCCAAGGATTCCAATAACCACGCTGACAACGGCTAATAAAGTAATCGACATAGCTGCTGCAAGAGGAAGATGAAAGACTTGCATGACCTGCTGATAGATTGATAACGGCAGCAGCGGCTGCATCCTTCCGCCGACGAGAAGAGGCGTAATATAGCTTCCGGCCGAAAGCGAAAACACGATCATTGCTCCTGTCAGCAATCCTGGAACCGTCATTGGCAAGGTCACGAAAAAAAATGTCCGCAGCCTCCCCGCTCCAAGGCTCATCGAAGCAAATTTAAGATCCGGTTTCATTTCGTTTAAAGAACCGGCAAGCGGCAGCACAGCAAACGGCAGCATAACCTGGACATATGCGATGATGACGGCGTTCATATTCCATAAAAGCGGCAGGGGCTTTTCAATCAGCTTCAAGCTGATAAGCGCCTCATTGACGATCCCGTTTTGCGAAAGCAGCACAATCCAGGAAAACGTCCGAATGACAACACTGGTCAGTAAAGGAGAAACAAGCAATATATAAAACAAAGCCCGCAGCCTGCCGGTCGGCGCCTTAACGAGTAAATATGCCGCCGGATACGCCATCACAAGGCATAATACAGTGGTCTTCAACGCCGTCCAAAGCGTTATACCGATTGTTTTCAAATAAATGTCCGAAGAGAACACTTCGACATATTGAGAAAAACTGTACGTATCGAGCGTATTCATCATAGCGTCCACGTCTCTGAAACTTAATAACAGCAGCAGAACAAGCGGCAACACGAGAAAAACGCCGAGAAATAAAAGGACGGGAACAAGCAAAACCCAATAAAACCGTTTTTGTTCAAGAGCACCCATCTGCATCCTCCTTTACATCGAGCGGAACAAAATCGTCCGGATCCAAAGAAAGATACACTTGATCCCCCGCCTTCGGCAATCTTGGAAATTGAGGATCGGGCGCCTGAATGATCCATTCTCCTTTGAAAACAGCGGCTTTCAGCCTGAGAGCATGCCCGGCATAACTGACTTCCGTTATCGTTGCAGGCATTTCAATCAGCCTGTTCTTCTGCTTCTTGAAAGAGACTGAGATTCTCTCGGGCCGCACCATGAACAATACAGAGGATTTTTTTAAGAGATTCCGGCTGATTTCAAAAGTCAGCGGAACACCTTCATATATTTCAAAATCGACCGCTTCATAGCCATAAACGCCTGATGAAGGCTGTATCTTCGACGCACGCGCTTTCAGCAAATTGACCTGTCCGATAAATTCGGCGACAAATTGATTAGCAGGCGTGCGGTACACGTCCAACGGAGTGCCGAGCTGCTGAAGCCTGCCGCAGCCGAGGATTCCAATTCTGTCTGATAAGCTTAAAGCCTCCTCCTGATCGTGCGTCACTAAAATCGTTGTAATACCGACGCGCTTTTGGATGCTGCGCAGCTCCGTCTGCATTTCTTTTCGAAGTTTCGCATCCAAGTTGCTCAGCGGCTCGTCTAGCAATAGCACAGACGGCTGAATCGCCAATGCCCGGGCAATCGCCACCCGCTGCTGCTGGCCCCCGCTCAGCTGACGGGGCATGCGATTAGCAAACGCTTCAAGCCTGACAAGGGCGAGGCTTTCCATCACCCGTTCTTCAATCTTGCGGCGGGGCCATTTTCGAACTTTCAATCCGTATGCAACATTGTCAAATACGCTGAGATGCGGGAATAAAGCATAATCCTGAAAAACCATTCCAATATGTCGGTCGTATGGCGGCAAATCAGTTACATCTCTTCCTCCTAAATATACAAACCCTGACGTCGGTTCAAGGAACCCGGCAATGATATGAAGGAGCGTTGACTTTCCGCAGCCGCTCGGACCGAGGAGAGAGAAAAATTCCCCTTCTTTGACTTCAAGCTGTACGTCTTCCAATGCGATGGTGTTTCCGAAATGCCGGCTGACATGCTGAATCTGAATTGCGCTCATGTTTGTCACCTATTTTCCGCCAAGTACTTGATTCCAGCGATTTGTCCAATCGCCTAGATCTTTTGCCGCGACTTCATAGTCAACCCATTTTAAATTCCTGTAATAGTCCTCCCCTACTTTAATCTTTCCTTTTAATTTATCGCTGTATTTCACTTTTTTATTGGCCATGCCGTAAAATGTTCTATCGGCAAAATCTCCTTGCACTTTTGGACTGAGCAGGTGATTTAACAGCTTGTATGCGTTATCCTGATTAGGGCTTCCTTTCATCAAAGCCCAGCTTGCAACTGCTGCGACGGCACCTTCCTCGGGATATGCAAATCCCAGGTCAAGACCGGCGTCCTGCAAAGAAAAAGCGCGTCCGTCCCAAAACGGGACAACCCATGCATCCCCGCGTTCCAAAAGTGTTTGTATCGAGCCCGGATTATCGGGATAGGCTGTTATGTTGTTCTTTAAATCCGCCAAACTGTTGAACGCTTTATCCACGTCTTTCCCATTTGACTCCAGGCCGCCCTGGGCATTGATTAATCCTACAAAAAACTGAAGTCCCGCCGAATAAGCCGGCGATGATATGGCCACATGACCTTTATAGCTGCTGTTCCAAAGATCCGTCCAGCGTTTAGGCTCCTGCGGTACAAGGTCCTTTCGGTAGACAATTCCGAGCTGCCCCATACTGAAACCGGCCGCATACTGCTTTCCATCATCAGTGAAGCGTTTCTGAACGGAATGATACAGATCGCGGATATTCGGAACCTTTTCCTGATCGATTGGCGCCAGTAACCCCGCCGACTGTGCCCTGTGAATCGTATCCGGCTGCAGGATTAAGAGATCATACGGAGCATTTCTGCCATTTGCAGCTTTGAGCTTTGTAAACCATTCAGAGTCTGTCCCTGCAACGACTTTGACCTTCAGCCCTGTTTCTTTTTCAAAAGATTCAAGGCTAGGCTTAATATGTTTTTCCCAATCGCCTCCATAGACGCCGATAACGACTGTATCTGATTGTTTGCTTTCCTGACTACCGTTTCCGCCGCAGCCCGAAAGAAGGAGCACCGCTACAAGAGACAGAATAAATAAAGCAGAAATTTTACTTTTCATTGTCATCTCACCATTCCCGTGTTATTTTTGCCAGCCAGTTTTTCCACAGCAGCCGCAACATCGCCTTTGCTGATCGAACCGTTATGCTCTTTTGAAAAATAACGGTGGACTAGATGTTTAACATGTGATCTTTGATGAGCCGGAAGCTGTCGCAGAATCCGGGCCAATGTGCTGCTGGCTTCCTCTGTCCAGCACCGTTCGTATTCTTCTCTAGCAAGCCCGAAATCCCAATGTTTCGGAGGTTCGCCTGCTTTCTTTTTTCTGATTTCAGCTGTTTCTTCCAGATCAATAATGAATGAGCCTGCATCGTTTTCTTTTACAGCAACGCCGTATTGATGGTATGCCGCTTCCGGGCTCAGCAAGCCCGATTCAACTTCCCTCAAAATCGATTCAGCTTCCCGGCTGTATGGATCTCCCCAGCCTCCGCCGCCAGGCGAATGAATGCTGATAACATCCCCTTTGTTGAGCTTTAAAACGTCGATCTTCGAAATCGTTTTCTCCTGAGGCTGCTCCGGATAAAGACGCACCCGTCCGAGCGCTCCTGCCGTTCCCCCGGCGAGCCCCCACGGATGAAATCGCATTCTCTCCATCCCTCTTGCGGTCACAATTGATTCTGGCGCCGTCGCTTCAAACTCCAGCCCGATTGCATGGCCGCCCCTGTGAAAACCGGCTCCGGCGGTATCTTTAATCAGCTCATAGCGGCGGACATGGATGTCAATGTGCTGTTCAAGGCTTTCAATCGGCGTATTTTTTAAAAATCCGGATGCATGGTCAATACCGTCTGCTCCGTCCATGTCATGCTGGCCGCCTCCTCCGCCTCCCATCGGTTCGACCACAGACATCTTCCGGCCGCCCTTTGATTCGTCGGGAACCGACAGTACGACAATCGCTGACTGACCGGCGCCTGCTGCAGGCACAGCTTTCGGAAGCGCCTTGGCCAAAGCGCCCAGTACGGCATTATAAAGTCTCATCGTAATCGAATGACGAATTCCGACGGCCGCTGGATATTCCGGATGAACCAGTGTACCTTTCGGAGCGATGACTTTGATCGGCCTTGTCAGTCCCCCGTTAACCGGAATATACGGGTCTTCACTTATGATAAAGTTGATCAGGCCCTGAAATAGAAATGAATGTTTGCTTCCATTAGTGACAAGGTTAAATGCGGTTTTCACCTGGGGATCACAGTCTGAAAAGTCCAATGTGATTTCCCCTCCCGAGACGTTTGCCGTAACAGCCAAGCGGATCGGAACGTCAGAAATCATATCGTCATCAAGATAGTCTGAAAAACTGTATGTGCCTTCCGGAATCCCGCTGATAACCCGGCCGGCTCTCATCGCTGCTTGTTCGAGCAAATCATACATTCCTTGTTGGACCGCTTCTTTTCCAAACTTGCCGACCATCTCTGTCAATCGGTTCTCCGCCGTATTGACCGCGGCCACCATCGCATGAATATCCCCTTCATTTAAGTCGGGAACCCTGCTGTTTGCCCGCAGCACATTCAATATATCGCGATTTTCTCTTCCCGCTTTGTAAATTCTCACCGGCGGTATCCTCAGGCCTTCCTGATGGATGTCTGTCGCTGTCGGCGAAATGCTTGCCGGAACAAGGCCGCCGACATCGCTGCAATGGACAAAACACCACGCGTAACTGATGACCTCGCCCTCCATGAAAATCGGCTTCACTACATGTATATCAGGCAAGTGGGTCGCTAATCCGTCCGTTGTATAGGGATCATTTGTGAGGATAATGTCTCCCGGTTCAAATGGGCCGCTTTCTTCGATGATACGTTTTAATGAAAGGCCTAAAAAAATCGTGACGCCGACCGTTTTCGGATAAACGAAAAACTCCCCTTCCGGCGTCGCAAGCGCAGTAGCGAAATCAGCTGACTCTTTTACAAATGTGGTAAAGGACGTCCGTTCAATAACGTGTCCCATTCCCGCGGCTATCGCGTTAAAGTAGCTTCTCATCATTTCCAGCCGGGCAGGATCTGTGCGCATGGTCAGCTCTCCTTCCGTTCAATGATCAAATTTCCGGCATGATCAGTTTTTCCGCTCCAATTTGGCAAAATCAGCGTCGTTGTATCATCTTGCTCAACAATGGCCGGCCCATTTATTCTCTGACCGCACCTTAAATCTGAACGTTGAAATACAGCGGTTTGATATGTACCGCCTTTTATGATGATCTTTCTTTGGCTGACCGGTTCAGCCTCGGGCAGCTCACTTCGGCCTCCTTTTCCGCCTGGCGGCTTCGGTGTCTTGCCTATGATGCGGACGCGTATATTCATCAACTCAATGCTTGCTTTCTCATCGCTGTGTCCATATTGCTTTTCATGTAAGAGGTGAAAGGAGTCCGCGATTTCACTCGTGCTTTTGCCTTCCAGGCATTCCGGTGAAACAAGGAGCTCAATTTCGTATGCCTGACCTTTATAACGGGCATCAAGCAAGTAAAGAAGAGAGATTTCCGGCAGCATCTCCGCCTGCTGTTTCCGCAGCCATGTTTCCGCTTGCTCTTGCAGCCTTACAAACTCCGCTTTTAACTCGGCCGTTTTTATTTGTTCAAGCAGCACCTGTCTTGAACATACAGCATCATAAATAAAATCCGCCGTCAGTGCGCCCAAAGCGGACAAGGTTCCCGGATGCGGCGGGATCAGCACATTTTTGGCCTGAATTTCCTCAGCCAAAAAATTAGCAGTGACCGGTCCTGCGCCCCCAAAGGCCATGAGGCTGAATTCACGCGGGTCAAACCCGTTTTGCTCCATAACATTGCTTAGTTCCGTGTACATATTGGCAAGCGCAACCTGAATCATCTGATCCGCGGCCTGCTCCACATCTGTGCCTAAATATTCGGCAACCGGGAGGAGCGCTTTTTCGGATCTTTCCCGGTACAGTTTCATATTTCCTGATGCAAACCGGTTTGGATTTAAATAATGACATATAAGAAACGCATCTGTAAGTGCGGCCTTTGTTCCTTTTCCGTAACAAGCCGGCCCCGGATCAGATCCAACTGACTCCGGTCCTACTTTCAAGAGACCTCCGCTGTCAATCCATGCCACCGACCCTCCGCCAGCACCGATCGAATACATCGCTACAGACGGAATCGTAATCGGAAATCCAGAGATTTGATTTGACTGTGTAAAAGTCGGCTCCCCTTCTTCAACAATCGAAATATCCGCGCTAGTTCCTCCGACATCAAATGTGATGATATTCGCCTCTCCGGCGGTTTCCGCCGTTCTGATGGCACCGATGACCCCTGCTGCCGGTCCGGAAAAAAGCGTTTTGACAGGTGCCTCGGCAGCCGATTCAATGTCCATCAGTCCTCCGTTAGACTGGGTGATAAACGGCTGCGCTGAAATTCCTTCCAGGGCGAGCCTCTCTTTCAGCGTTCGAAAGTAGTGATGGACATTCGGTTTGATGTATAGGTTTGCGACGGCCATAACCGTCCGTTCGTATTCCCTCATTTGCGGCCAAAGCTCCGCAGACGTTGCAACCTCAAGCTCAGGTGCTATTTGTCTGATCCGTTCTGCAGCCTGGCGTTCATGAAGCGGATTCCGATAGCTGTGCAAAAAAGAAACAACGATTCCTTTTAATCCTTTTCTTAAAACTTGTCCAACCGCCTCATCGATCTCTTCCTTATGGAGCGGCAGCTTTTCAGAGCCGTCATAAAGCATTCTTTCTTGAATGGGAAACACGTTTTTCCGGGGAATAAGGGGCTCCGGCATTCTCGATCTAAAATCGTACGGTATCGGAAGCCGGAGGCGTTGAAGCGAAAGAATATCACGGAAACCTTCGGTTACGAATAAAGCAATATCAGCCCCTTTGCGTTGTAATAATGTGTTCAAACCGATTGTCATGCCGTGTACGAAGTGATGAATTTCTGAAGGGTGAACACCCTGGGTCTTCAAGAGAGCCAAACCGTTGATGATCCCTTGGGCCGGATCTTCGGGAACGGTCGGCGTTTTAACTGCGGTCATGCTCCCGTCCGCCTGGTTTAACAATGTAAGATCGGTAAAAGTTCCTCCAATATCAATTCCAAGCCGATAACCTTCTTCATTCACTCCCGATCCCCCCCTTTTAAAAATATCCTTTTTTAAAAATATTTTACTATTATACTAATCAAGCATGAGAAAGTAGTCAATTATGTTTAATTACAATATTCCGAGTCTTTTTTATTTAATATTTAATTTTAAGATACCATATCATCACATTTTCAATTGTGTTGTTCACAGTATTTCACATTTTTAGTTGTCTGCTTTTCTTCAGTCCGACGACACAACTCCGCCATAAAAGGGACTAATTAACTATTAAATCAAAAGTCTCCTATCACGACAAAAAGCCTAAAGAGCTTACAAATTTGATCACAAAGATTCATTTTCATGGATATTCAGGATTTATTGCCCAATCCCATGTGACAAAGTGGTACACTCTGTACTAAATAAGTCGCAGGAAGGGCAGATTTCCAATGAAAGTCTACGAAGCGGAAACCCTATTATCAGCTATGAAGCAAAGATCTGATGAATATAAAAACTTGAGAGAACAGCTCGTCAGCTTAAAACAATCGTTAAACAGCGTCGCAGAACTTGATGAGTTCCAAGGAAAAGGCGCCGATGCCATTAAAGCGTTTTACAGAGACCAATCAGGGATCGTAGACGGCTGGCTGGATTTAGCTGATATGCAGATTCAGTTTCTGAATGGTGTATCTGCTGCCGCCGAAAATGCCGGACTTTCAGAGGACACATTCGTTGATGTTCAATTTCTTGAACAGGAGCTTGCAAATGTCCACATTCACTCTCAAAACATGGTCTCTGCACAGCAACAAGAACTGTCGAATATTTTAGGACAGATTGATGATTTAATATCGCTACAGCCATTCTCTTCCGATGAAATCAAACAGCAGCTCGATGCTGCAAACCAAAACAGAAAAGACACGATTAAAGCTGTCGAGGATCTTGACGGGCTGCTCAAAAGAGAATACTCGGCCTCTGAGCAAATTCAGCAAATGATCCAGTCCGACTACTCCGCCTTGATCGACGCAACAGGAAAAGGGAAAAATGCATCTCCGCTAAACTACAATTCACATATCTATCAAAACAGCGAAGTCTACAAACTGAAACAGCGTATGCATCAAGAGGCCAGAAGCTACATCGCAAATAAACAAAAACAGTATGAAACAAAAAAAGCCGAAAAAGCAGAGGAACTTTAGGCTTTCAAATTGTTTAAAACCCCGTTTTCACAACGGGGTTTTTTGTTCATCTTGTCAAAACGTCTCCGTCTTAACCGATATGTATATACTGGTGAAACAAAAGGGGGAATGCAGTAAAAGAGAAAACGATTTAAATTGAAAATGGGGACAAAAATTAATCTTCTCGCGTTGACAAAATCCCAAAACGACTTTTAGTTTTGGGATTTTGTCATCCTTTTAGCGTGACCCTCATCCCTTACAGTCTAGGAAGGCCGAGCATCGGAGAAGACTTTCACAGGATATAATGACGCGGTATTAAGGCAGGACGCCTCAGAACGTCAGCCTCCCGATCCTCCTTCTATTCGTCAGACCGACTTAGCAGGCCTGACAACGACTGCGAGGGTTTGTCGACACGCTGGGCTGTCGTTAAAACGGATGCTTCATCTTTTTCGCCGTACAGGAAGTCAAGTCGCCGATAATATCTTCTGCACGCTCATACGGCTGATCAATTTGCAACATCTTCCTCAGAACGGATGTAAACCCGGACGATAGGCAGAGTTCTTCTTCCCAGCTTTTTTCTTCCTCGCCGGACGGAGTAAACTCGGAGTACAGGAGAAACAATGCGAAATGTCCCAGCGCATAAAAGTCACTTTTGACGGAAACAGCACGCATCAGCCTTTTTTCCGGGTGCCGGTCATCAACACGTTCTCTTTCAGTCAGATGGCATGCCAGTCCGAAATCTATAATGCGGATCGTTCCTCCGCTCACAATCAAATTGGGAATTCTCAAATCGCGGTGAATAATCCCTCTCCTGTGAAGAAATGAAACGCTGTGAAGCACTTCCTTCAATATGCTGATCGTTTGCTGTTCATCAAAGACATGTCCATCATAAAAGAGCAAATCTTCAAAGGTTTTTCCTTCGATATATTCCATTACGATAAACCGCTCGCCGGCCGCTTGAAGCACCTCATATATACGGGGCGCGGCAGGCAGATCCAATTCCCGCAAAATTTCAGCCTCGCGGTTGAAAGACCTCCGGCCGGCTGATGTCCATGCTTTTGTCTTTCTCTGCTGCTTGATGACGCGGAAACCGGCTCTCCCAAGTTCTTCGGCAAGATATGTGATACCGTAGCTGCCCATCCCGAGCACACGGTTGATTCGATATCTCCCCTCCAAGACGGTTCCTTTTTTGAGCGGGCGGTCAAACAGCCATCTCATCAATGTTTTCACGCGATTTAGCTGCTGCCGAAAAATTTCTTATGCTTTCTTTTGTAATGGTGATGACCGTACCCTTTTCTTTTATAATCGCTGCTGTATTTTTTGTATGATTTCCGTCCGTAGTCACTGCTGCTGTATCGTCGGTTTTTACCGTTTTGAAGTGCCTTCAATAGCTTACGAAGCAACTCAGTCAGCTCCTTTTCTGTCTTGTATTTCATATCATTCGCGCAGGAAAGCTTGATAAAGGGGGCTCGAAAGTTTTTCTTCCATATGAGAAATTTAAATTTTGAACCTCTAAAACCTTCTAAACGAACCGGCAAAATTTTAAAAAAAGGCGATATGATAGACTAAAATTCAGCTTTTCAGGAGGAAAAACCTATTAATCTCCCCTTTATTTCTCAAATCATTTTTACGATAATAAAGTTGTATTTACTTCCGGCCCGCTGCGGCTGAGTGATTCAACTTATAAGAAAGCAGGACAACACGAATGGACAAAATTAAATCTTTGCTGATCACCTTGCTCGCCGTCGCCGTCGTGATCATCGGCATTATATCCGGCGATTTTTTCACTTCAGAACACCAGCCTTCAGGCCGGCAAAACGGCTCAGACTATGATGAAGTGCTGATTTTCCCGTCGGACCGCTATCCTGAAACAGGCGCGCACATTCGAAAGGCCATCAAGAAAGGGCATTCTAAAATCTGTACGATCGACAGGGACGGAGCCGACGAACGCCGAAAGGAATCGTTAAAAGATGTTCCTTCCAAATCGGGCTATGACCGCGACGAGTGGCCGATGGCCATGTGCGAAGAAGGCGGAACAGGTGCTTCCGTCGAGTATATCAGTCCTTCTGATAACCGTGGAGCAGGATCTTGGGTGGGCAATCAGGTAAGCGATTATCCGGACGGCACGAAAATACTTTTCAAGATTAAATAACACTGGAGGTACGTTCTTTGATCAAAAAGTGGGAAGCAGAAGAAATGACGATGTCATACCATCAGTTTACCGTTTATCAAAAAGGCGGAAAGCCGCCCGTTATGGATTGGACAGACGAGGATATTAAAAGAGGCTACACAGCGGGAGAACACGCGGTCTCGTTTGAAGCTCTCGATAATACGGCATCATTAGTAGAAGTTCGTTTGAATGTCCAGGAACAGGTTCCCTCCTTTAACAGGCGCGTCACCGTTTCTTTCGACGTGCTTCATGGCGGGGTCGAAATTGCAAGCGTCCTATCCAAGAAATTGTCATGCGACATCCCGCAAGGCGTCTATCAGCTGACATGCTATACGATTATGCCTGATCAAAGCAGCACTGCGAAGATCACCTATATTCTCGATTTTAAACAGGCCTGATCAAAGAATAAAGGCGCCGGTGTCACCGGCGCCCTTCTCCTAAAGCTCTTCCCCGTTTGTCTGAATGACATTTTGGTACCAGTAAAAGCTGTCTTTTTTAATCCTCTTCAAGTCCTTTACATTCTCTTCATCACGATTAATATAAACGAAACCGTATCTCTTCTGGTAGCCGTTCAGCCAGCTCAATAAATCTGTAAAAGACCAGCTGCAGTAGCCGATTAAATCGACTCCGTCGTTTAAAGCCTGTCTGCACTGTTCAAGATGCGCACGCAAGTAGGCAATTCTGTAATCATCATGAATTGTGCCGTCATTTTCAACCTTATCGAATTCCCCAAGCCCGTTTTCCGTTATGAAAAGCGGAAGCCCGTAGCGGCTGGAAATCCTGCGAAGCCCGATTCTTAGACCGATCGGGTCAATGGCCCAATCCCAATTCGATGTCTCAAGATGAGGATTCCTCTTTGTTTTGTATAAACCGGGCATACCTGTTTCCTGGTTGCTGCCCTTTTGGCCGGTCGTATTCATCTTTCCTTCCGCTACTCCGTCTAGAGGATTCATTTCATATGTGATGGTTTGATAATAATTCACACCGACGAAATCAGGTTTTCCTTTTGCTAAAAGCTCCATATCCCCCTCCTCAATTGTCGGCGCCCAGCCTTTTTCCTTCAGATATTTCAAAGGAATGCCCGGATATGTTCCCCGGCAATACACATCAAGCCACCAATAATTTGTAAATTCCTCAGCATTTTCGAAAGCGAGGATATCATCCGGACGGCTGGAGAGCGGATATGCAGGCGAATAAGCAAAACTCGGTCCGATTTTTCCATCGGGAACATACCGGCGAAAAGAATCGATTGCCTTTGCATTCGCCAGAAATGCAATATGGTTAGCCTCATAGAAGCGTTTCCTGTCCTTCACACCCGGAGGATGCAACGCTGTGATAAAGGCATGATTAAAATTGTAATTTTGCTCGTTAAGGGACACCCAATATTTGACCCTGTCCCCATACCGCTTATAGAGCGTAACGCAATACGTATTGAAATCCTCTATAATCCTTCTGGATTCAAAGCCGCCGTATTCATCCATTAAAGCCTGGGGAAGATCCCAATGATAAAGCGTCAAAACGGGTTCAATATCATGAGCAAGGAGCTCATTAATCAAGTCATCGTAAAATCTCAAGCCCGCTTCATTGACTTCTCCCCTGCCTTGGGGAAAAATCCTCGGCCAGCTGACTGAAAAACGGTATGCTTTTAACCCCATCTCGGCCATTAAAGCAACATCTTCTTTAAAACGGTGGTAATGGTCGACCGCAATGTCTCCATTGCTTCCTTTAAACGTTTTGCCGGGAATCTTTGTGAACACATCCCAAACCGAGAGGCCTTTGCCGTCTTCCTTCCAGGCCCCTTCGATCTGATAGGCTGCTGAAGCTGCTCCCCATAGGAAATGGTTTGGAAATGGGCGTAATTGCTGATGAATCATATGGCTCAACTCCTGTTTTGTATTTTGATCCGGATGCACTTTATCATATCCTATGAAACGCGTTTCAGATCAAACATCATCTAAAAACAGCTCCGCCAGAAGCTTTTCCCGGTGCTGAAGAAAATACTTGGTTAAGGTGTAATGATCCGTATCCTCATAGTTCACTTCAGTGATTTGTTCACCATCAAAACTGAAGATGTCGGCTTCCGGATACCCTAATAAAATGGGGGAGTGAGAGGCGATAATAAACTGAGCTTGGTTTGATTTCGTCAAATCATGAAGAATTTTCAAAAATGCCAGCTGTCTTGCCGGGGATAAAGCAGCTTCAGGCTCATCGAGAAGATAGATTCCCTTCTCTTTAAAACGATGTTTGAAAAGCGATAAAAAAGATTCACCGTGTGATTGCTCGTGAAGAGATCTGCCTCCGTAGCCTCGAAAACCGGTGATGTCTACTTCATCAATATGAGTGGCAAAATGATAAAAAGATTCGGCGCGCAGAAAAAAGCCGTTTGTTACTTTAGGAAGCCATGACAATCTAATATAGTCTCCCAAATCCGAACCGGAACCGTACACTTCATATGTATTATTTCTTCCCCCGCCAGCCGTGTTAAATTCGCATTTATCTGCGATTGCTTCAAGCAGCGTCGATTTGCCTGATCCGTTTTCCCCCACAAAAAATGTTACGTTTTTTTGAAACGTCAGCTCTTTTAAATGTTGAATAGCAGGAATTGAAAATGGATATTTTGCATAAGAAGGAACTTTTTCCCGAAGTAAAGTCAGCTTTTTTAAAAACATGCGAGCACCCCCTGCTTTGCTTTTACTCAACTGTATCACGTTTTCTTAGAGGATAACGAAAAAAGAGGTTTGCGCCTGAGCACAAACCTCTTGACTTAAATCGAAAATACTTCTTTTAAATGGGCGTCCAAATCAGCTAAATATTGATCTACTTGCGGATTGCTGATGACATCATGAACAGAGAATGTTTTTAAAGGCTTCATGCCGACGAATTCCTGCATTTTGTGCAAATGAAAGAGCGCTTCATCAAGGCTTTTACCTTCGAAGAATGTCCCCTCTTTGGAGAATACATCCTTGGGCGCGTTCCATGTGGTTGAAAACATATACTTTTTGTCTGTAAACAGCCCGCCTCTGCCGTAGTCTTCAGACCCTTGATAAAAAAGCCCGTACTCATAAATTTCATCAATATATTTTTTAAATAAAGCAGGAACACTGAACCAGTAAACAGGCGTCTGATAAATAACAGCATCAGCCCACTTGAATTTCTCGTGCTCCTCAGGGATTTGATATCCGTCTGCCACCACTGTTTTTTTCACTTCATATTTTTCACCCAGCTTGTCCGCCAACGCTGTAAAAATAGTGTGATTAAGCTGTCCTCTTGCATGGGGATAGGCTTCATGTCCGTTGATGATTAAAATATTTTTCATCTTTTCTTATCCTCCTTGTGTTTCAATTTACCAATATCTTTATGATTCCATCTTTCACCTTAAAAAGTAAAGCAGGTTGCACTATCAATTATTTTATTTTTTCCCAATACTAATTATCTTATTGCCTAATCCCTACTTCAGTGCTATGGTTTACTTGACTAAAGGAATAGGAGGATTTTTTAAGTGAATAAATTGCATACGTATAAGCGCATTACATTGTTGATAACGGTGTTAGCGCTCGCTCTTATAACAGCTGCATGCAGCACTACTCAAAATAAGGCTGAAAATCAAAAAACAGCCTGGGATGAGATAAAGGAAAAAGGGAAGATCGTTGTGGCGACTTCGGGAACCCTTTATCCTACTTCATATCATGACACTGATTCCGGCAAAGACAAGCTGACCGGCTACGAAGTGGAAGTCATCCGTGAAGCGGCTAAACGGCTCGACCTGGATGTCGAATTTAAAGAAATGGGCTTTGACGGCATGCTGACGGCGGTGGGGAGCGGACAAGTGGACGCTGCTGCCAACGATATTACAATGACCGACGACCGCAAAGAAAAGTTTTTGTTCTCTACGCCTTATAAATATTCATTTGGAACGGCTATCGTCCGCAAAAAAGATCTATCAGGCATCCACACGCTTGAGGACTTAAAGGGAAAGAAAGCCGCTGGCGCAGCTACGACAGTTTACATGGATATCGCGCGCCAATACGGAGCTGAGGAAGTCATTTACGACAACGCAACAAATGACCAATTTTTAAAGGATGTAGCGAATGGAAGAACCGATGTCATCTTAAACGACTACTACCTTCAAAAACTCGCGCTCGCCGCAATGCCTGATCTGGATCTGACTATTCATCCCGATCTTAAATACTATCCGCATCAGCAAGGCATGATCATGAAAAAAGGAAACGCAGAACTAAAAAAACAATTCGACAAAACAATTGACGAAATGCTGAAGGACGGCACAATTAAAAAGATTTCGAAAAAGTTTTTCGGCGGTGCCGATGTTTCGAAAAAGCAGGATATCGACTTTGTCGATGTCGATGTGAATAAATAGAGGGATGTCAATTGGGCTCTATTCAATGGGAGTATATTTTTAATGCAGAATTGGCTGCGAAATCGTTTCCTTATGTGATGCAAGGCATATGGAATACGCTTTTTATTTCATTCGCGAGCATGTTTGCCGGTTTAATTCTCGGTTTTTTCATCGCGCTTGGGCGCATGTCGGAGATCTCTTTGCTTCGTTGGCCGGCAAGAATCTATATTTCGTTTATGAGAGGCGTTCCGATCCTTGTCATTCTATTTATTCTTTATTTTGGTTTTCCTTATATCGGAATCCAATTTACGGCTTTGACTGCTGCCTTAATCGGCTTCAGCATGAACAGCGCCGCATACATTGCCGAGATTATCCGCTCGGCCCTGTCGTCCGTTGACAGAGGGCAGTGGGACGCTGCAAAATCGATCGGCTTTTCCTACTGGCAGACGATGTGCCACGTGATTGTCCCTCAATCGATTAGAATTGCACTCCCGCCTCTTGCAAACGTAATGCTTGATCTCGTTAAAGCGTCTTCCCTCGCCGCCATGATCACCGTGCCTGAATTGTTTCAACAGGCAAAAATCGTAGGCGGACGGGAGTTCGACTATATGACGATGTATATTTTAGTTGCCTTGATTTACTGGGCCGTTTGCTCGGCGATCGCTTTGCTCCAGGATTTCCTGGAAAAGCGGACAGAGGTTTATATCAAAAAATAGCAAGAAGCTGCCGGGTGCTCCGGCGGCTTTCCATACTGTGAAACGGAGGCGGTATTATCCATATCCTCAGATCGACTTATTTTCACGCAGATCACCTTTATACGATCGACAGAAACAAATTAAGCTATCAAACCGATCCATCAGGCCATTTCCAAGCATCATACGTCTGCTGCAACCATACGAATGCCGAAGACCGCATCCATATATCCGTTTTCTTTGAAGGAAATGACCGGCCCTCGCAAACCTTTCCATCCATCGTTCCCGCTCATTCGTCCAAGGAAATCAAAATCAGGTTCCAGCATGTTCCTGCGGGCAGACACATCGTTTATATCATCACCCAGTCCTTCAGGTTCGACCCAAAGGCAGAGCACGATTGCAAATGGAATCGGGATGCCGACGATGTAGCACCCTACTATTTTGAATTGATTTCACATGCCCCGCATTCTGACCGGCTCTCGACTCATCCTGCTTGCATTGAACCTGTTAACTGTCAAATGAACAGCGGCAGCCCATCTCAAACAAGATTGATTTACTTGTCTGACAAAGCAGGAAACCCGGTTGAAAAAAACGGCCGAGAAGATCTGTATATCTCTTTGGTCAACCAGGAAGCGCATCGTTTAAAGGGCTATTTATATTGCTTTGAAAACGGGGAATATCAAAAGTTCATGGTCAGTCAATCTAAAGCTCAAGCATTCTCCTATGAACTCGCTCCTGAAACCGTCCAGACTTATCCGATAAACTTAAAAATACTCGGGAGCCATTATTTCCGATTTCTGTCGACATCCATCCCGCCCGAGGGGCCATACAGAGACGTTCCTTTTCCGGCGAGGATGATTTATTACTCCAAGCTTTATACGTGACAGTCTCATACAGGGGGGGTATGCCGCTCCCTGATCGTTTCAGCCGCTTGTGCGGCAGCACAAGCGGCTTCTTATTCCATTCCCCTTCACCCGAATATCGCATGGATGAGAGCCTTTTGCAGCATTAAACACCCGCCCCATCCGCATACTCCAAACACAACAGAAATGACAACCGGAAATGATGCTTTTAAACTCAAAACCACGATCAAAAGGAGAACCGCCGTGGCGGGAAACCCCCATAGCACGCCTTTCGCGAATTGGCTTAAATGCTTTAAAGATTCCCCTTGTACACTAAGCCAAAATAAACTCAGCAGACTGACAAGAGGCAATGCCGCAATCATTCCACCCATTTCAGGCGATTTTCGTGCAATTTCGGTTATAATGGCGATCAATATTGCAGAAACCCCGATTTTCACTATTAAAAACATGATTTTGCCTCCCGGCTCAACAAGGAAAATGCTGTTTTAATCATTTCAACTTCTTCTTCATTTAATTGCTCCAACACCTTTTGCAGTTTTTTCGGATGAAGTCTCGTATGCCGTTTCACTGCTTCTTCACCTTCAGGCGTTAACGTGACGTAGACTTTGCGTTCATCGCTGCTGTCCCGGTTTTTCTGTACAAGTCCTTTTTGTATCAGTCTTTTCACATGTTCTGATGCCGTATTATGAGAGACATCCAATAATTTTGCTAAATGACCAATGGTCACCAAGCGGTTTTTTTCGATATGCTGAAGCATTCGAACCGCGTGGTGAGACAAATGATCATCATGCTTTGTGTGCAGATGGTAGTAAATATCCGTCCAGTCCTGATTCATCATTTCTATGATTTTCTCTGTATTCACTTTCATCACCCTCTCTAATTATATCTTATAATACGATATATTCTTAAATCAAGACATAAAAAAACCCGGCTTCACCGGGTGTTCACTTTTATTCATTTCAGGTGCTTTCTCAAAAACGCCAGCTTTTCGGTTTGGAACGGCGGGATGTATTCGTGTCCAAAATAGCGGTACACTTTTATTTCTTTATCCGTTTTCAAGTGATTGTAAGCCGCAAAGACGGTGGATGGCGGTGTGATGGTGTCAACCAGTCCGATCGACATGAGAACGGGCGCTTTGACCGCTTGAGCAAGGTTCATGATATCAAAATAAGACAGGGTCCGCATGGCCGCCTGTTCAATATTCGGGCTGGTGTTTCTTCTGAAAAAGGAGTTGATTTCGAGATAAGGCTGGTCGATCGCTATATCGATCGCTCGTTGAAAATTGCTTAAATAAGGGTATTCGGACACGGCTGCTTTTGGAATATCGGACAGCGCCGAAACCGCGACAGCCAGCCCGCCTCCTTGGCTTGCCCCGATCACTCCGATCCGCTTTTCATCGACTTCAGCAAAACCGCTGACCACTTCGACTGCTCGTACGGCATCTAAATAGACCCCTCTGTAGTAATATGTTTTCGGATCGAGGATTCCTTTTGTCATCCAGCCGGGTACATGTCCGTGTTGAGAGGTCTCTGTATCTTCACTGCTGCTCTGCCCGCGGACCAGCATACCGAATGCCGCATAACCGTGAAGAGCCCAATTGACAATATCATGAATGTCTCCGTCATAGCTGGCGTTATAGCCGTGATATTTGACGATCGCAGGATGCGGCCCTTGGCGGTCGGGTACTGCATACCAGCCTTTGATTCGCGCTCCCCCGGTGCTTCTGTATGTAAGCCAGTAGACTTTTACCCCGTCAGCCGGATATTCATGCGGTTCAAGCTCAGGCTCCGCTTTTATATTTGACAATTCCTCCAATGAACCCTTCCAGAACTCTTCAAAATCAGCCGGTGCCGTCCGTTCCGGTTTATACTGGTAAAGCTGTTCTAGCGGCATATCATAAGGCTGCTGCATCTTGTCTTTCCCCTCTTCTTTTCATTTTTTGAATATTCTTATCATAACATTCCCCTTCAAGGCTGTGTATGGATTTTATATGTATTGATTCTGTCACTTCTGCTCCTCCCATTATCTGACCCCGCCGCACAAAACCGCTTTTTCAATTTATGTTATAATGCTAGATTGAAACTAAAAATATGCATTTGCGCGGAGGTTTTTTTGTGGCTTCACAATCCTTTCTGCAGCTGAACTCAATATTTATCAGTATATTAATAGAAGCGATTCCGTTCGTTTTGATCGGGGTTTTTATATCAGGTTTGATTCAAATGTTTGTGACGGAGGAGATGATGGCGAAAATCATCCCGCAAAACCGATTTCTCGCCGTTTTGTCAGGGACATTTGCCGGGGTATTGTTTCCGGCTTGCGAGTGCGGCATCGTTCCGATTGCCCGCAGGCTGCTTTTAAAGGGCGTACCGCTTCACGCAGCGGTCGCCTTCATGCTGACGGCCCCGATCATCAATCCGATTGTGTTATTCTCGACATTCATCGCTTTCGGGAACAAATGGGATGTTGTGTTCTATCGCGGCGGGTTGGCGATTGCGGTGTCTCTCATTGCCGGGCTGATCATCTCTTATCAATTTAAAGGGAATCAGCTGATCGAGAACGGGACACGCGGCCATCACCACCATGCCCATGTGAACCAGTCTTTCCTGCAAAAGCTCGGCGGGACGCTCCGCCATGCAGTTGACGAGTTTTTCTCAGTCGGAAAATATTTGATCATCGGCGCATTTGTCGCAGCGGCAATGCAGACGTATATTAAAACATCTACCCTTTTGGCGATCGGGCAGAATGATGTATCTTCCTCCCTTGTTATGATGGGGCTGTCATTTGTGCTGTCCCTTTGTTCAGAGGTCGACGCTTTTATTGCTTCTTCTTTCAGCAGCACGTTTTCACTCGGCTCACTTATCGCCTTTCTTGTATTCGGAGCGATGGTGGACATCAAAAATCTGCTGATGATGCTCGGCATCTTTAAAAAACGCTTTGTGTTTGTCTTAATCGCCTACATCGCCGTTATTGTCTTAGCCGGATCACTGTTGGTAAAGGGGTGAGAACATGTTTCGCACATTCATTTTAATGTTGTTTACGTTTTTCTTTTTTCATCTTCATGCATCCGGCAATCTGACAAAATATATTAATATGAAATATGCTTACCTTTCATACATCGCTATTTTTCTTCTGGCCATTTTGACAGCGGTGCAATTCTACATTTATATGAAAGGGTCGGACGAAAAAGGATGTGACCGCGACTTCGGATGCGGCCATGATCACGATCATGAAAAAGATAAGCCTTTTCTGAAAAGGATGTTCATTTATTTCGTGTTCATCTTCCCTTTATGCACCGGACTTTTTCTGCCGGCAGCGACGCTTGATTCCAATATCGTCAAGTCGAAGGGCTTCTCGTTCAAAGCGATCGAACAGCCGGAGCATTATGCCCAAACCCAGTACCTGCGCCCTGATACAAGCATCTACTACGGCGAGGAAGGGTACGATGAATTGATGAATAAAGCGCTGAAAAATTATAAAGGAAAACAGCATATTTCATTAAAAGACGATGATTTTTTGAAGGGCATGGAAACGATCTATCAATATCCGGGAGAATTCCTTGACCGAACGATCGAATTCGACGGTTTTGCCTTTAAAGGGGAAGCGATCAATGATAAACAGCTGTTTGTTCTCCGCTTCGGAATCATTCATTGCATCGCCGACTCGGGAGTCTACGGTATGCTGGTCGAATTCCCTGAACATACGAATATTAAAGACGATCAGTGGCTCCATGTAAAAGGAACGCTGTCTTCCGAATACTATCAGCCTTTCAAATCTACGATTCCTGTGATGAAGGTGAAGGATTGGTCTCCTATAAAAGAGCCAAAAGATCCTTACGTTTATCGGACATATTAAAAGCCGGCACTTCATGCACCGGCTTTTCTTTTTCTGTTTACGATTTGTAGCCTGCTTTCTTCATCAGCATTAAATCGATAAACAATTGACATCTAGTATTAAAATCATTGAGATCGATCGATGTCATTTCTAATATTTGTTTGATACGGTAGTTGAGCGTGTTTTGGTGGATAAACAGCTGTTCTGCGGATGGCTTGACCTTGCAGTTGTTGACGAGATAAATTTCAAGCGTTCTCAAAAATTCGGTGTGGCTTTCTTTATCTTTTTCTTTCAGCAGCTGAAGGTCCGGGTTTACATATTGCAGATGATCGTTTTTTGCGGCGATTTGGTCAAGATACCTGAAAAGCCCGAGCTTTTGGTATTCATAGGGAATGTGTTCCTGGCTTCCCGTGATTTCAGCTGCTTTCGTCACTTGGAGCGCCTCTCTGTAGCTTCTGCCAAGGGACAGCGGGCTGCTGTACTCATTGCCGACCCCGATTAAAATAAGAGGCAGCATTTGCGAGCGCAAATGGGTCAACAGACGGTTGATCAGTTCTGAGGCCGCAGCCAGCGCGGAACGCTTGCGCGACACACTGCCGACAATGATGGCGATATTCGAATGATCCTCCAATACGTGACTGATATTATCTTTCAGGTTTAAATAAGACCGGATCGTTTCCTTCAGATCCTCGAGCAGTTCATCCTCCCCGTCAACGACTTGAAGCACCATGACGGTAAACACGGCCGGCAGGACAACGCTCGCCTTATCGGCGGCGGCTTTCAGCTCTTTTTCCGTTTGAAACTGATCGTTAATTGCCTTTTTGTAAAGCTCTTCCGCCTGTTCTTCTTTTTCTTGTTTGAGGCGTTTTTTCTTATAAATGATCTTCCCGACATGAAAGGATGCTTTGTATAAGAAATCAAGCTCTTCATCAGACAGGTCGTCTTCAATCTCCTGCACCCAGATATAGCCCATAATTTCGTCTTTATACTTGGCGCTGACGACAACCCGCTGGTTTAACCCGATTTCTTCAATCTGTTTTACCCTAAAAGGAGTCGGAATCGTTTTCAATTGATCAATAATGCCTTCTTCGACGAACTTTTCAAAGATCGGCAGCGGACATTTTTTGGAGAAAATCGTTTGCTGGTTTGCTGCATCAAAATGGTTAATATAATAGGAGTTATAAGCTAATAAGAAAAAATCTGCGCTTTCCAGTATGACCGGCTTTTTCAGCTCGCCGCTGATAAAGTCAATGATCTCATTAATGTTTGAAAGAGAAACAACTTGTTCTAATAGCTCTTCCATATCCTTTCTCCTACTCGTTTTTAACTTAATCATACTTCTCCTTTACACTCTTGTATAGACTTATATGCGACTTTTAAAAAAATGGGATCAATCCCCTGTTAGAAGGGGGGAGAAGGCCTATAAAAAGAGAGACGGAGAATGGTTCCCCATCTCCATCATCGTTGCAGTGTTTGTTTGTATTGCTCGAATTCATCAAGCACCTGCTGCTCCGGTTTTGATGTCAATAGACTGACGACAAACACAAACAGCAAGCTGGCGGCAAAGCCCGGAATCATTTCATAAAGAACATCGGAAAGTCCGGCTTCCGCCCAAATGATAACGGTAACTGCTCCGGCAACCATTCCGGCAAGCGCCCCCCATTTTGTCATCCTCTTCCAAAACAAACTTAAGATGATCACTGGGCCGAACGACGCGCCGAAACCCGCCCAAGCATAGCTGACAAGACCGAGAATCGTATTGTTTTTTGTCCAGGCGAGACAGAGTCCGACAATGGAAACCGCCAGAACCGAAAGCCGTCCGAAAAAGACGAGTTCTTTGTCAGATGCAGAGCGTTTAAATAGCGTTTTGTATAAATCTTCAGTTAGAGAACTTGATGTAACTAGCAGCTGGGAGGAAATTGTACTCATAACCGCTGCTAAAATCGCCGAGATTAAAAAGCCTGTGATCAGAGGGTGAAACAGGATGTTCCCCAATTGAATGAAGATCGTTTCCGGATCATCCAAGTGAAGCCCATTCTTCGAGTAATACGCAATACCGAGCAATCCGGTCAGCAGTGCGCCCGCACTTGAAAAGATCATCCACCCCATGCCGATCCGGCGCGCTTTCTTCGTTTCCTTGACAGAGGATATCGCCATAAAGCGCACGATAATGTGAGGCTGTCCAAAGTAGCCGAGGCCCCATGCGAACAAGGAGATGATGCCAAGGACACTCGTTCCTTTAAAAATATTGAGGAGGTTAGGATCGATCGACTGGATTTCGCTGAAGGCTTCTCCAGGTCCTCCCGTCTGAATGACCGTCACAATCGGAACAAGAACTAACGCGACAAACATAATGATACCTTGGACAAAGTCCGTCCAGCTGACTGCCAAAAACCCGCCGAAAAGCGTGTAAGCCACGACGACGCCCGAAATGAGCCACAGCCCTGTATGGTAATCCAAATTAAACATGCTGTTAAATAAAACGCCCCCGGAAACCATTCCTGATGATACATAAAACGTAAAAAAGGTAATAATGACGACTCCGGAAAATATTCGCAGGATCTTTGATTTGTCATGAAAGCGGTTTTCTAAAAATGCAGGGATGGTGATCGAATTGCCTGCTACCTCGGTGTATGACCTCAAGCGCGGCGCCACAAAAATCCAGTTCGCCCATGCACCGAGTACAAGGCCGATGACAATCCATGAACCGCTCAGGCCTGTTGCAAACATGGCGCCCGGCAGCCCCATCAAAAGCCAGCCGCTCATGTCTGATGCGCCGGCGCTGAGCGCCGTGACAGCAGGCCCGAGCGTCCGTCCGCCAAGCATATAGTCTGAGAGGTTTGCTGTCCGTTTGTAAGCGTAATACCCAATATAAAGCATCCCTACCATGTAAATCACGATGGAAATGATCAATTGTACGTTCTGAATAAGAATCTCCCCCCAAGTTGCCGTTTATCTAAATTTTTAGACTAATTTCTCTTTTTTTGAAGGCAGCCTATGAAAGGCTGCCTTCGTCCCCCTGTTTAACCCCTTTTCTTACACCTTAAAACGTTTCACTGATCGTTTTCGCCTGCATGTGAAGCGCAAGATAATCAGGGCCGCCCGCTTTAGAATCAGTTCCCGACATTTTGAAACCGCCAAACGGATGGTAGCCGACGATCGCCCCTGTACAGTTGCGGTTGAAATACAGATTTCCGACATGGAATTCTTGTTTTGCTCTGTTGATATGGTCGCGGTTTTTAGTAATGACCGCGCCTGTCAGGCCGTATTCGGTGTTGTTGGCAACTTCCAGCGCCTCATCAAAGCTGCTGACTTTTGAGAAAGCAACAACAGGTCCGAAAATTTCTTCCTGCATTAACCGGGCTTTCGGATCCAGATCGGCAAAGATCGTCGGATCGATGAAGTAGCCTTTTGAATCATCGCCTTTTCCTCCGCTGACTAAGCGGCCTTCTTCTTTTCCGATTTCGATATAGTCCATGATTTTATTATACGATGCCTGGTCGATGACAGGTCCCATATAAACGTCCGCGCTGTCAGGCTCTCCGACTTTCTTGGACTCCGTAATTTCGATTACGCGCTTCAATACTTCGTCATATACCTTTTCATGCACGACAGCCCGTGAACCTGCTGAACATTTTTGGCCTGCAAAGCCGAAGGCAGATGTGAAAATTGATTGTGCAGCCAATTCAATGTCACAATCCTCATCAACGACGACCGTATCTTTTCCGCCCATTTCAGCAATCACTTGTTTTAAGTGTGTCTGACCAGGCTGAACCTTCGCTGCGCGCTCAAAAATGCGCGTTCCGACTTCCCTTGAACCTGTAAACGTAATGATGCTTGTTTTCGGATGATCCACCAGGTAATCCCCGACTTCAGCTCCGCTTCCAGGGACGAAGTTAACTACTCCTTTTGGAAGTCCGCTTTCTTCAAGCACTTCAACGAACTTGGCAGCAATGACAGGCGCTGCGCTTGCAGGCTTCAGAACAACCGTGTTTCCTGTCACGATCGGCGCAACCGTCGTTCCGGCCATGATCGCGAAGAGGAAGTTCCAAGGCGGAATAACAACCGTTACACCAGTCGGTGTGTACACATATTGATTTCGTTCGCCTTCACGGCTGTTAACCGGCTTTCCTTTCGCAATCTCAATCATTTGCCGCGCATAGTATTCCATAAAATCGATCGCTTCTGCCGTATCCGCATCCGCTTCATTCCAAGGTTTACCTGCTTCTTTGACTAGAAGCGCAGAAAACTCATGCTTTTTGCGGCGCACATTGGCAGCCGCGCGGAATAAAACAGCCGCTCTTTCTTCAGGATCTGTGTATCTCCAAGTTTCAAACGCTTTCGCAGCCGCCTGAATGGCCTTTTCCGCATGATCCTGAGTAGCCTTGGATACCGTGCCTACAACTTCTTCTTTGTTTGCAGGATTGATCGATACAATCTTGTCTTCCGTTTCATACCTTTCTCCATCGATAACAAGAGGATAGGACTGACCCAGCCATTCGTTATTTACCGTTTCCAGAGCTTTTTCGAATGCCTTCCGGTTTTCTTCGATCCCGAAATTTGTAAATGGTTCGTGTTTGTAAGGTGTTGTCATGCTAATCTCCCCTTTTTATCGTTTTATTTCTTCGTCATGCCTTTAAACGCAAAAGCGATGTTGGCAGGCCGTTCGGCAAGCCGTCTCATAAAGTATCCGTACCAGTCGTCTCCGTAAGGAAGATACACACGCATATTGTAGCCTTCCTTCACCAGTTCCACCTGAGTTTTGCTGCGCATCCCGTACAGCATTTGAAATTCGAAGCGGTCTTTGCCGATTTGATGCTCTTTCGCAATTTCTTTAGTGTAATCAATCATCTTGTCGTCATGAGTTGCGATGGCTGTGTAATGGCCGCTCAGCAGCTGCTTTTTAATGAGCTTTTTGTAATTCTCATCCACATCTTTTTTGTCAGGAAACGCCACTTGTGGCGATTCTTTATAAGCTCCCTTCACAAGACGGAAAAACGGATTATACGGATTAAGCTCCTCCAAATCCTGTTCGGTCCGGTACAAGTAAGCCTGCAGGACCGTGCTGACATACTCGTATTTCTGCCTGAACTCCTTAAAGAGGTCAAGCGTCTTTTGGCAGCGTACTTCATCTTCCATATCGATTGTAACCATCACTTTGTGCTGTTCAGCACATTCCAGAATGCTGGTCATATTATCCCTGACAAGGTCAAGGTCAATATCGAGCCCCAGTGACGTCATCTTTAATGAAACATGTGAATTAAGCTGTTCCTGAGCAATCAGCTGAATGGCCCGAATGCATTCCTGCGTGCGTTCCCTTGCGACTTCCCTGCTGTCTACAAATTCGCCCAAATGATCAACTGTGACAGTCAACCCTTGTTCGTTCAGCCCCTTAATAATCGGAATTGAAGCTTCAAAATCTTTTCCTCCGATAATTTTTCCGGTCGCGACGGAACTCCCCCAATTTCTCGCCAGGCGATTCAGGATGCTGCTTTTAGATAAGAATAGGAAAAAGTCTCTTGTTATCACTTCCATTACTCACACCCCGCCATCTCATGAAATATTTCTTTATATTCTTAATTTTATAAGAGCAAAGGGTCGATTCACAATATTTCGAAAAAACAAAAAAGCTGACGATTTTTGTGGTTTTTCCACAATGTTTTACATCTGCTGGGATTTTTTCAGAAACTTTCTTCCTAAAACTTGGTTGGTATACGACAATAGAATCAGGAAGAAACTTCGGTAAAGAACAGGATGCGTTTTCGGCAAACCCGTTTTTGCGAATGCCCTTTCTGCCGTTCCGCGCCGCTTTATTTGAAAACGCTTTCTGTTATACTCAACCATTTCCCTATGAATGCAAAGAAAAAACCCTTTAAGAATACTTAAAGGGAATACTATGTTATGCCCACACCTCGTCTAGCGTTTCTCTAAACAGCCGGTCAAGCTCCTGCGTCAGATCTTCATGATCTGTTTTATATGCTTTGGCAACCGTCTGAAGCCGCTCCAATTCACGATCAATAAATGCGTGGAGGATAGGGTTTTGAGGTTCAAGATTGAACTCCTCCCCTTTCTTTTTCCTCTCAAGCAGCTGTTGGATTTCCGTTTTCAGCGGTCCATCTTCCGTAAGTTCGTCAAGCAAAACCTGAAATTCAATCGGAGGAACCGTCCGGCGGCTTTCAATCCACTGACAAGCCAGAATTGGGCGGAGCACATAAAAATATTTTTTGATTTTCACTTCTTCCCGCTGCAGATAGTGGCGGAAATTCCCTGATGCCATATTGAGATAATGGTACATGCAGGAGACTGGAGAAAAGGCGCGGCTTTTCAGCCGCCTCATGTTTTCCGCCAGCGAATAGGCTTCATAATAAACCGTTCCCGAGGAAAGCCATTCGAGAAGCGGAGGGTTTGATTTCCTAAACAGTCTTAACGCTTTTGTCAGCTCCCAACCGCTGATATCGAGAGAATCGTCAATCGGCAGTTCAATCACATCGCGCTTTGCATCAATTGACAGATACCAGTCTTTTTGATGGACATAAATAAATCTGACATCGTAATCACTGTCCTGTGAGGGAAAGCCCCAGGCTCTGCTGCCCGATTCAACCGCATAGAGGATTTTAACACCGTATGTCGCTTCAATGTTTTTCAGTTCTTCTTGAATTCGCTGTTTCATAATAAGTGCACCGCCAGTTTATCGTTTCTATTATTTACATTATAGTGTCTGCTCAGGCATTAAGCGACTTTTTTGCGGTCGCAGAGCCAGAAAAGATCTTATCCAGAGAAGTGGCCGCCGTGTATCTTCGGCCTGCCCGTTTTTATGGCGGCGGGACGCCAAACGGTCAAACAAGACCGAAAGAGCCAATGATCAGACAAATCATTGGCTCAATATATTGACACAGCGATAGAAGCAGCTTAATTAAACGTTTGTTTAAGATCAGCTAAGCCCCAGCATCTCCACAATGTAGTCGGCCGTTTCCTCGGCAGACCGGTGATCTGTTTCGACTTTCAAGTTGTGGAATGCATACATGCTCTTTCTCTCATTAAACAGCTGTTTCATTTCTTCGATTGAGCGGTTATGAAGAACCGGCCTGTTCTCAATCAAGAGATCCATCCGCTGCTTCCAACTCTCCCATGTTAAATCAAGAAAGATGACAAAGCAGTGTTCGAGACACTTCTTTCTGATGTCCTCCTGTTGGAAAGCGCCTCCCCCTAAAGATACGATGCTGCCCATTGTATGTTCGCACATCTGAAAAATATAGTCTTTTTCAGTCTGTCTGAAAAACGCTTCCCCTTTTTGTTTAAACATCTCCGGAATAGTCATTTGAAAGTCATTTTCAATCTGCTGGTCGATATCGATAAAGTCGCGGTCTAATTTCTTTGACAGAAGCTGACCGATGGTTGTTTTCCCGACGCCCATAAACCCGATCAGCACGATATTCTTATCTCTCATTGCGGCATTCATTTCCAGCTTCTACTCCTCCTTGCATAAAGGAATCAAATATCTTAATTATATGGCAAATCCAGCTTGAATGATATAGGGTGCCTGTTAATAAAAAAAGAGGCTGAAGTCAGCCTCTTTTTTGCTATTTCCACCAGTCGTCAAACATTGAAGCAGGGACTTGGCGTTTGTGCTCGGATGCCTTATAGCGTTTTTCGATCGCCTCGGCCACCTCGCTGGAGACGGCTTTTCCTTCAAGGTAGTCGTCGATGTTATCATACGTCAGGCCGAGCTCTGTTTCATCGGATTGCTGAGGTTTTTCATCAAGCAAATCGGCGGTCGGAGACTTCGTATAAAGCCGCTCCGGCGCTCCCAGTTCTTCCAGCAGGCTTCTGCCCTGGCGCTTTGTCAATCCTGTTAGCGGCAAAAGGTCTGCGCCTCCGTCTCCGTATTTTGTGAAGAATCCGGTAACAGCTTCTGCAGCATGGTCTGTTCCGATCACCAGCAGCTGATTTTGACCCCCGATCGCATATTGGGCAATCATCCGGACTCTTGCTTTTACATTGCCTTTGTGAAAATCGGCAAGCGCCTCTCCCGTGACTGACTGATATTGATCAGCAAAAGAGCCTACAGTTGAAGCAATGTCAAAAGCAAAAGACTTGTCCGGCTGGATAAATTTGAGTGCCAGCTGGGCGTCATCTTCATCCTGCTGAACGCCGTAAGGCAAGCGGACCGCAATAAATTCCGCCTGAACGCCTTCTTCTCTCAATTCTTCAACAGCCAGCTGGGCAAGCCTGCCCGCCAATGTGGAGTCCTGTCCTCCGCTGATGCCTAAAACAAAACCTTTGGCACCCGTTTTTTTCAAATAGCTTTTTAAAAAACCGACCCTTTTTTCAATTTCCTGTTTCGGTTCGATAGAAGGCTTTACATTCAGTTCCTGCATGATTTTTTCTTGTAAAGTCATCCGTCATTCCTCCTTTTGACTGAATGAACCGTAATGATTATGTCTTTAACTATAGCATATGTTTTATTTCAAAGTGAATATTGAGGTGCGCAGAGAGCCTTTCCTCCCTCTTTTCTTCGTGAATAAAAAAGGCGCCCCCTGGCAAAATAACAAGAAGATTTAGAGGGGTTGAAACGATGAAACGACAAGCGAAAAAAGGAGATTTAAAATGGTGGCAGCTCTCCATGATCGGAGTCGGCTGCACAATTGGAACGGGGTTTTTTCTCGGTTCAAGCATCGCGATTAAGAAAAGCGGCTTTTCCGTATTAGCCGCCTTTCTTCTTGCTGCCCTTGGCACTTTTCTCGTCTTTCAGCAGCTGGCGAAATTAACGGCGGATCATCCTGTTGAAGGGTCTTTTTGTTCTTATGCCAGGGAGGCCTTCGGCAATTGGGCGGGGTTTAGCAATGGCTGGGTCTACTGGTCATCGGAAATGCTGATTATCGGGAGTCAGTTGACGGCGATCTCCCTGTTTACACGCCATTGGTTTAACCAGGTTCCGCTGTGGGTGTTCGCCTCCATTTATGCGGTTCTCGGGCTGATCGTCATTTTCACAGGGCGCAGCAGTTTTGAAAAAACGGAAAACATACTGGCCGTGTTGAAAACGGCGGCCATTTTAATGTTTATCATCATCGCTGTCTTGGCATTGTGCGGGCTGTTACCAGGAAAAACGCCTGACGCGCAGTTCCCTGACCGGGTTCACGAGTTGTTCCCTTTCGGCTTTATGGGATTATGGACGGGGTTGATTTACACATTTTACGCCTATGGAGGAATAGAAGTCATGGGTCTGATGGCGATTCACTTAAAAGACCCGAAAGATTCATCAAAATCAGGGAGCCTGATGCTCATAACCCTTGCTGTGATTTACGTCGCATCGATCGGGCTGGCCATGCTCCTAGTCCCCCACGGGGCATTTACCGAACAGAACAGCCCGTTTATTACGTCATTAAAAGACTTTCATCTCGATTTGATCATGGATATTTTCAATGGCATTTTCATTATCGCCGGTTTTTCAACGCTGACTGCTTCCCTGTTCGCTGTCACCACACTGATGGGAACAATGGCGAAAAATGGAGATGCACCGGCCTGCTTTGCGAAAAAAGAAAAGGCGAAAGTATCGTGGCCGGCACTCGGCCTGACGGTGCTCGTTCTCGCTGCTTCCATCGTTCTGTCACTGCTTTTGCCGAAGCAGCTTTATGAACATATGACAACGGCCGCCAGCTTAATGCTGCTCTATAACTGGATGTTTATCCTGCTTTCCAGCAAAAAGCTCACAAAGCCAAAAATGAAAGGGAATGTCCAGATTATCACAGCGCTTGTCCTGGTTTTATTTGCCGTTTCAGGTACGTTATTTGAAAAAAACAGCAGACCCGGCTTTTTTGTGAGCCTTCTGTTTCTTGCCGTTATTGCTGTTGTGACAATGCTGATGAAAAAAAGGTGGGCCCATCAGGAACAGAAAAACGGGCAGACATAATCAGCCTCCCGCCTTCAGCAGTTCGAGCATCCCCTGATAGCCGAAGTAACATCCGAAAACAATTAGACTGATGCCCGCGAGCCAAGTCGTTGCTTGGATCATCCGCGGGCTTAAAAATGTTCTGAATGTCCCCGCAAGAAAAGACATGGCCAAGTCCCACAAAAAAAGTCCGATTAAAATGCCTGAACTGCATATTAGCAGCTGGTATGATTCGTACGTTTCTACCGTTTTCGCCAAAATGCTTCCGTAAATGCCGAGCCAGAACATGATGCTCAGCGGGTTTGAAAGGGAGATCACCAGCCCAGACAAGAAAGATTTGCGGTATGAACCTTTCTCTCCCGCACCTCTCATCAGCGATACTTCCTTCGCCTTGACCAGGCTCTCGATCCCCGTATAGGTCAAAACAAAAAAACCAAACAGCCATAAAAACGTTTTTAAGAATGGCGCTGTCAAAAATTGAGCGACTCCAAAGTAGATTAAAGCCATATATAAGACATCCGCCGTCACAGCGCCAAGACCAAACAGCCAGGCATGAAAGAAGCCACCTTTCATCCCCCTGTCGATCTGCGCCGCATTCACAGGGCCGACAGGTGCGGCCAAAGACAAGCCCAAAAACACATAACTCAGGAAGATGTTTATCATATCTCGTCCTCCTTCCGCGGATAACTTGTACAATGTATTCAAAAAGAGGAGATGATAGAACAAACAGATTAAAAAGCCTTTTCCCATTGCGGGAAAAGGCTCTTCTTTATATGCCAAGCTTTGAAAGTGCAAATGTCCAAATGCAAATGATGAAAAGCAGGATCAAGCTATATTTAACGGTTTGGCTGAAAAGCTTTGATTCCTGCCCTGTCTCTTGGACCGCGGCTGTTGCAATCGCAATCGACTGCGGTGAGATCAGCTTGGCCATCACGCCTCCCGCGGTATTGGCGGCAAGCAGCAACGCTGAGCTTGTCCCGATTTGCGCTCCGGTGACAGCTTGCAGGTGGCCGAATAATGCATTGTTGCTGACGACTGAACCTGTGATAAACACGCCGATCCAGCCCAATACGGGACTGACGAACGGAAAAATATCCCCTGCTTTGGCAAGCGCCAGTCCAATGGTTGAACTCAATCCGGCATAATTGGCCAGGTTTGCAAAACCCATCACAAAGCAAATGGTCAGAACAGGAAGCCACAGTTCCTTGACCGTCTCTTTCAGGCTGGAAAGTCCTCCGCGGAAACTGATGTTTCGGCTCAGCACAATCGTGAAGATCACGGCGATCAGTATCGCCGTACCCGTTGCTGAAATGAAGTCAAGCTTCATCACGGCATCAAGCGGTGCCGGTTCCGGAGCGATTGGCGGCGTTTTCAGCACTTCCCGGTGAAGAAAAGGCATGTTGAATAAAATCGTCGATTGTTTCAGCCATCCGCCTTCCTGAAAAAGTCCTTTAAAACCGGGCAGGCTCCACACCGCAATGACGGCGGTCAAGATATAAAACGGAGACCAGGCTTTCATAATGTCTGCTGCATGATATTTTTCAGCGGGTTCATGTTCATTCCCGGTTTCTCTGTATATGTGACGCGGCTGCCACTTTTTCAAAAACAGCGCCAGCGCTCCCATACTGATTAAAGCGGCCAAAATGTCCGCAAGTTCCGGCCCCAATCCAATCATCGTTAAAGTCTGCACCGCCGTATAGCTTCCGCTTAATACAAGGAGAGCCGGCAGCGTTTCCCTTATTCCTTTAAACCCGTCCAGTATGAAAACGAGCAGGAACGGGACAAAGAAAGTGATGAACGGCAGCATCAAAGCGAGCGTTCTGGAAAGCTCAACCGGTGTCAAGCCTCCCATCTGTGCTCCTGTGATTACCGGAATTCCGATCGCTCCAAAGGCGCCGGATGCCGCATTCGCAATTAAACATAGAGATGCCGCTTTTAAAGGTTTAAAACCAAGCTCGACAAGAAGAACGGCGCTGATCGCAATCGGCACGCCGAAGCCTGCCGCGCCTTCCAAAAAGGCGTTAAAACTGAACCCGATCAGCAATAACTGAAGCCGCTGGTCAGACGAAATCCCGGCAATGCTCGCTCTGATCACTTTAAACTTTCCGGTTTTGACAGAAATTTTGTAAAGCCATACAGCCATCAGGACAATATATCCGATCGGCCAAAGACCGTTTGCAATTCCAAGTAAAACGGCTGAGACAGCTTTCGCAGCCGGCATGTGAAAAAAGAAAACCGCTACAATAAAGCTGACCGCCAGCGTCAAAAATGACGCGATGATTCCTTTCATCTTCAGCACGGTCAATGCAAGGAGAAAGAAAAGAATCGGCAGAATGGCGGCAAAAGCGCTGATAAACAGATTCCCAAACGGATCGTATATCTGCTGCCACATTTTCATCATCTCGCAATCTTCATGATGTTAGTATCTTCATGATGTTCAGTTATGCCTGCAGTTCAAAATGCGGTTTTAAAATTGCTTTTAACACACCTGCGCTATGCTTGAATTGCTGTTTTTCCTTTTCATTCAGGTCGAGCTCAATAATTTCCCTCGCTCCGCATCGGCCGACAACCGCCGGAACTCCGATATAAACATCATTTTCCCCAAATTCGCCTTCAAGATGTGCGCTCACGGTTAAAATCGCTTCTTCATTGCGGTAAATCGCTTTCGTAATACGCGCGAGGCTCATGGCAACTCCGTAGTATGTCGCACCTTTTTTCTCGATAATGTGGTAAGCGGCGTTTTTAACATTGTCAAACAGTTCATCAAGATCTTCTGCTTTGTATTTCTCATTTCTTTTCAGCAAGTCGCTGACGGGAACTCCGCCGATATTCGCGTGGCTCCAGACAGGCAGCTCCGTATCTCCATGTTCACCAATGATGTAGCCGTGGGCATTGTGGGCAGCGACACCGAAATACTCGCTGAGCAAGTAACGGAAACGGGCTGTATCAAGTGTTGTACCGCTTCCGATCACGCGTTCTTTCGGAAGTCCGCTGAATTTCCAAGTCGCGTAAGTCAAGATGTCGACCGGGTTTGTAGCGACAAGGAAGATGCCGTCAAAACCGCTGGCCATGACTTCTCCGATAATTCCTTTGAAAATTCTCAGGTTTTTTTCGACAAGATCCAGACGGGTTTCACCCGGCTTTTGGTTTGCTCCGGCGCATACGCAGACAATGTCGGCGTCTTTGCAGTCCTCATATGTGCCGTACCATGTTTTCACAGGATGTGGGGCAAATGCTTTACCGTGGTTTAAATCCATGACATCGCCCATTGCTTTGTCTTTATTTAAATCAATGATCACAAGTTCGTCTGTGATACCTTGGTTAATTAACGTAAATGCATAACTGCTTCCAACAAAACCCGCACCGATCAAAACTGTACGGTTTACTTTTTGGTTTCTCATGACTCATCATTCCTTTGCCGTTTGTTTTAAAATCTAAGCTGTTTGTGAAATTCTTCACATTCATATTGTGCAATACTTCACATACTTTTTCAAGTGATATACATTTTTATTTATGTCTATTTTGTGTCTCTACATACTTCTTCCTTAAATTTGTACATTTTTTGGTAAAAATATGCCTTACAGCTAAAGAAAAATTGGTAAACGTGCTGCAAAAGACTGCTTTATCTGCAAGTGCATCAGGCCCATTCCAATCTAAGTTTCCCCTTTTCAACAGTCATAACACCTCAAATCTTCAGCAACATTCAATCATCGCCGGGTATAATGCCGTCCAAATTAACATTTTAAATATTCAATCTTTTAGTTTGTTAGTAAAGCTGACAAAAATACTGCCAACCCTATTCTATTTTGTCATGATAAATTCTAGAATCTATCGGATGGGGAGTGTTGCAATTGAAATTGGCGGATTTGAGGAAGAGCGGACACGCGCCTTCCTTGTTGTCATCTTTTTTATATTTCGATGTCAGCTTTATGATTTGGGTGTTGCTGGGGGCGCTTGGTGTTTATATGACGGCTGATTTTGATTTATCTCCATCACAGGTCGGATTGATTGTCGCCATACCTACTTTGGCCGGATCGTTTTTCCGGATTGTGCTCGGCATTTTAACCGACCGTTTCGGACCGAAAAAAACGGCTATTGGCGGAATGCTGGTGACGATGATTCCGCTGATATGGGGGTGGCAGTTCGGTTCATCGGTCGCCGAGCTGTATATCATCGGAATTTTACTCGGTGTGGCAGGCGCAAGCTTTTCCGCATCCCTGCCAATGGCGAGCCGCTGGTATCCGCCGCACTTGCAAGGCCTTGCCATGGGGATCGCCGGAGCGGGAAACAGCGGAACACTGCTCGCTACACTATTCGGCCCTCGCCTGGCGGAGCAAGTGGGCTGGAACGGCGTCATGGGATTGGCGCTGATTCCTCTGATACTCGTGTTATTCAGCTATTTCCTTATGGCAAAAGAACCTCCGAATCAGCCGGCGCCTAAACCGCTCAAAGACTATTTTGCTGTTTTCAAAGAAAGGGACACTTGGTATTTTTGCCTTCTCTACAGCGTAACATTCGGAGGTTTTGTCGGCTTGTCCAACTTTTTAAGCTACTTTTTTGCATCCCAGTATGCCGTTCCGGCGGTAAGGGCCGGCGAATTTGTCACGCTCGTCGTTGCATCGGGAAGCTGCCTCCGCCCTGTCGGCGGGTTGATTGCCGATAAAATCGGCGGCGTGCGTCTGCTGCAATTCCTCTTTATCGGGGTGGCTCTGTGCATGTTCTCAGTCAGTATGCTCCCATCTCTTGGCGTTGTCACAGCCGCATTATTTATCGGCATGGGCTGCCTCGGGATGGGGAACGGCGCGATATTCCAGCTTGTACCGCAGCGATTTCAGCAAGAGATCGGGATGGTGACGGGAGTCGTGGGCGCTGCGGGGGGAATCGGCGGATTCTTCCTCCCGAATATTCTCGGAACGCTGAAGCAAATCACGGGTACGTATTCAAGCGGATTCCTCACCTTTACCGTTATCGCATTTTTGGCACTCGGACTGCTTTTGCTTGCTCAGGCCGGATGGAAAAAACAGTGGAAAACCGAGGAGAAATCAATTCGAATATAAAGGGAGCCGCTCGATTCTTTTCGGGCGGTTTTCTATTCCTGCCAGGACCGTGACGATTGGATGCTCGTGTGAATAGAAGCAGCGTATATCACCCTGATCCTCCCGATTGTTGAAATGAAGATTCAAGCACTTTTTTCGCGAATTCCAGCATCCCGCTATCGAGCGGGTAAAGCCCGTTTGGCTCTTCAGATTTGCGAACCTTCCAAAATCGATTGGCTAAATCCTCATGTCCCTTAAATGAGTGATCAAACAAGCACATGATATCCTCCGCGATTTTGCTGTTTTTCACAATCTTACTCACATAATGCGGCGCGGGAAGCTTTTCAAAAGAGATTCGTCAAATTCGAATACCAGATATTCATCCATATCATGTTGTCCGTATAAAGCAGGATGCCGATGACGATCATCAGCGCGCCGCCGATTTTCATGAGCATATTCGAATATTTCATAAGCGGCCTGATGTTTCCGATAAAAAACGCCATGAGCAAAAAAGGAATGGCAAAACCTAGAGAATATGCGGTGATCATCATGAATGCGCTCCCAAAATCAGGGTTCTGAAAATTTGCATATGCGATCGTTCCGAATATAGGCCCGATGCACGGCGTCCATCCCGCCGCAAAAACCATTCCGACAAGCATTGAATTCAACAAGCCTATTTTCCCTCTTCTAAACGAAAGGCGCCGCTCCTTCATCATGAAAGCCGGCCGGAAAACGCCGAGGAGGAACAGGCCCATGACGACGACAAATATTCCGCCCAGCATGCGGATCAAGTTATGGTATTGCAAAAACAGCAGGCCAAACGAGCTGGCGGAGAAACCCAATATGTAAAAAATTACAGAAAAGCCGACCAAAAAAGCAGCCGCGTGAATCATCACCGATTGTTTGATGCGCTTTGCATCTCGGTCTTTCAAATCGCTGACCGAAATCCCGGTGATGTAGGAAATAAATGATGGATACAAAGGCAGGCAGCACGGAGAAATAAACGACAGGAAACCGCCGCCGAATGCCAGCCATAAAGCGGCCATATACTTCCATCCCCTTCATGTTTATATATTTTTTACCATGTGATTCTCTTTCTCTAGCATAACATAAAAAACCGCCTATCATGGCGGTGATTTTTTGTATATTTGAAGCCGTCGCCAGATCATCCGGCGGACGGCTTCTTCACTATCCTTTTTAACCGTTTAAAGCGGCTTTTTTCATATTGTCCTGAAGTTCCAATATGCGTTTTGCCCCTTCTTCGCGCAGGCGTTTGTTCTCATCTTCAATCTGCTTCGTCTCCTGCATGCCTTTGACAATCGTATTCCAAGACTGTTCGATCGTTTCAATATCGATGCTCGGCCTTCCGGACATTCTCGCGATTTCAACGGACTGGCTCGAAATATTTTCCGCGTTTCGCTTCAGCATTTCGTTGGTGCGGCGGTCGAGTTCGCTCATTGAATCGGCGACAAGCTTTTGGCGCTTGGCGGTCACGGCCTGGATGATGCCGTTTTTGAAAATCGGAATCGTAATGATGAATGCCGAGTTGATTTTTCCGATCAGCTTTGTGTTTCCGCGCTGAAGCAGGCGGATTTGCGGCGCGGTTTGAATCGCAACCATCCGCGCCATATCGAGATCATACACCCGTTCTTCCAGCGCTTGAATGCCATTTCGAAGCGTATCAAGCTCCATCTGTGCCATTTGGTTACCGCTGGCCGCTTTCGCTTCATATTCAGGGATGAGCTGCTGCAATTCTTCTATTTTCATCTGGCCGGCTACGACGTATTTCTCCAGCTCCACATAGTAATTGAGGTTGCTTTCATACATTTCATCAAGCGTCACGGTCGATTTTGTCATTTCATCTTTATATTTCGAAATTTCGACGTTGATTTTTTCGATTTCACCGCCGAGCGTTTGATATTTTTTAAATATTTTCTCGATCATGCTGTTGCCGCGCTTAAATAACTTGGAAAGCAGGCCTTTCTGTTCTTCAAAGTCATTCTTGTCAAAGCGGTCCATGATTTTACCGAGCTGCGTCAACATCGCACCTGAATCTGTCACACTGTTTGTTCTCATCATAGAGAGAATACGGTCTGAGAACTTGGATATTTCAAGAGCGGGCTCTTTTCCGAATTCTAAAAGCTCCACTTGGTTTTTTACGTCAATTTGCCGTGTCAGAGCTTGCACATCGGGCTCCCGGCGGAGTTTGGCACGGATGTCTTCCGCTTTTTCAATCGTGATCTCTTCCTCTTTACTGATATTGACGATGCTTGTTTCATTTGGATTTGCCATCAGAGTGGCTCCCTCCTTAAAAGATTTTATTGATGAACTTCCGGACGATTGACGGCTCTTTAAACTCCTGGTTGAAGGACATGTCATCAAGCCAATGGATATCGAAATGCTGTCCATCGATATAGCGGTCAATACACTTATAGCCCGGCGGATTATAGATGATGATATCGATGCCGATTTCATTTAACAAAAGCAAGGCGGCCGCGTCTGAACGGGTGAGTGTTCCCGTCTGTTCAGTGTGGTACAAGATCAGCTTCGGCACTGTCTGTGAATAGTCAAATGTCTGAATCATATTCAAAAGCGCTGCCGGAAGCTGTACCGCCTGGGTGAACAAATACAGTTGCACATCGGCTGATTTTTCATTGTTCAAGGCCAGCATCTTCGGGCTTTTGCACAGCCTGGAAACCGCTTGGGCAATGCCGCGCTGCACTCCCTCAGGCAAATGCTTGTAGCGCCATATATTGCTCTCCATTAATCGGCCCGGATCGATCGTCCCCGTTTGATCAAGCGCATGGCTGTAATGGAATTGATAATTGGACGTCTCTTCCTTTGTAAACGGGAAGCGCCGGATCGTATGCGACTCCTTATACTCCGTCAGCGTCTGCAGACGGTCCCAGTACTCTTTTTCATTGCCGGAGACGCCCATGACCATCGCGAATAAGTTCGGAATGTTGACCGTTGATTGAGACGCTTGAAAATCGGGTCTGATAAAGGCGCGTTCCTTCGCAATTAAAAACAGTTCATCATACGTGGTCTTCAAAGTCACGGAGACCGGGGTATGCTCCCTGAACTGCCAAGGTTTGTACATGAGCGAATCCTCATTGTGCAGAACAGTATCCAGCTCCTTCGCGGAACGGTACGCCACCGTTGATTTTCGCTGAGGCTTTTCAGTCGGGAACGGCTCTAATGCAGACGTGCCCGGGTATGTGAAAACAAAAGAAAGCTTTTGCTCAGGATCAAGCTGGCGAAATTCGTCTTTTCCCTCCGGATGAAACAGCAGCACATCACATCCGACAAGCATCAAATAGTATAAAAAATACCGTTGGCTCTTTGTGGTGTCCCCATACCAAACCACTTTCGGCATCGCATTTTCGCAGTCGGCTTCTTTCAGCCACTTCTCCAAATGATTGCCCATCCATTTGACAAGGTCGAGGAGGACCCGGCGAAACTCCGGATCGTTCAATCCTTTTTCATGAAAGGACTGAAACATCTGCAGCACTTCGATAAGCGCCTTCCTTAAATGGCGGTGCATCGCGGCGTCAGGGTGCTTAGGAATGAGCTGCTCCCCGTCGAGAAAAGCGGCAAACCGATTGACGGAAAGCCCTTTTTCTCTCTGATTGACCATATGGATGCGCTGTATGGCCTGAAACCTTTCCGGAGAAATGGTCTTATCAAGCGTCTCGCTTAACACATGCACATCACCGGACTCATACAGCTCATGGAGATATATGTAGTAATCCGTTTCATCGTGCGGCGTTCCGAGAATCCGTCCCGCCAGACGGCTTATCATCAGATGTCCGTTTTTTTCATACGGGGTTCTCTCCGGCAGCGGCTTCTTGATGATCTGCTTCCATTCATCATCATTGACCAGGGCGTTTTGAATATTAATCTCTTGATTCATAGCGCTCAGCCGTCTCCCCTTTCTTCTGAGTCAGTGTCACTTTTCCGTCCAAATACGGCACACATGCCCGCTCTTGTTACGGCATAGGTTGTCCCGAACTTTCGGATTGTTCCTGCAGGAAAATCATGCGCTCTCTTTCGGAGCGTAGACGAATCAATCCCCCACTCTTCACAAGCCTGCTGGGAACTGAGAATCTCGCTGCTCGTGAGATCGACTATTTTCATCATGGCTGTTCATCCTAAACATTCATTTGTTTTCTCCTGAGAATATTCACAATATATGATTGCCGTCTACGGCTCTTATTTTTGAGACCGGAGAGATGGTGCGGCATTTATACAGCAAAGGCGCGTTGCCCATTTCTCAACACCCGGCCCGGCCTAACTTCCGAACGATCCAAGATTTGAAAGCGGTTTGGACGCTCTAAGTATGTCTGTATAGCTGCGGTTTTCATGATATACACCGTAGATTTCAGCCTTTAATAATATTTTTTTGGCCCAGCTGAGGTACGGCTTGATTTCGATCATTTTATTTGAAAAAGAGCTTTTCACAACGCCTCGGGTGCCGTCGGCACTTTCGACGATGCTCAGGGCATCCAGATAATCTTCCATTGAGATAACGTGCAGGCTTTGGACCGCTTTTATTTGTGACGGATGAATCACGCTCTTGCCGTGAATGCCGTTGGCCAGATCAAGAAGCGTTTCATTGATCAATCCGTCTATATACCGATTGATCACAAGCGAAGATTCCCCCGCATCAGCCCAATTCGGCCCAAAAGTCTGAACTGTTCGCGAAGCATCTTCAAAGTACTCCCAGACAGGCCCCGAAATCACAAATTGCAAGCCGAAATAATTGACGATATCTTTGATGAAATCAGAGATGACCAAAACGTCATAAATCGGCGTTTCCGGTTTTCTTCTTATCCCATACAGACCGCACAAATCAGTCGCGCCGATCCTAATATTCAGAACGATATCTTGATAAAAGCCCAGCGTTGATTTTAATTCCTGCAGCGCCTTTGCCCTCGTTTCCATTGCCAGCAGGTCGGGTGTCTCAAAGATCGGCATTCCGTACAGCACAATGCCGGATTCTTGCGACAATTTCGTTAAAGTATCAAGATAGTGCTCCGCATTCAGCATCGAAAACTTCGGAAATACGAATCCGGTAAACAAGTGAAGCGCGCGGCCGAGCTTGTTGCCCAATTCGAGCATTTGCTCCGGTTCCCGCACCCGGATAAACATCAGCGGCAGCACATCGCCGCTGATGTTCTGCAGTTTTTGCGCCTGGTAAATCATGTCGGCCTGACTGACAAGATTGTTTTCAGCCTGGAGAACCTCACAATCGCCGATCGAATCTTCAAGGCAAAAAACGACCGAGCACAGCTCAGGATACTTGTTATTGATCATGACATCTGCTATATCTTTTCGGTTCCCCGGAACATAAAGCGCAGCTCCAAGCGCATGCTCCAGAATGTGCTTCGGAGAGTCTTTAGTAACCGAACCCGGCAGTTTGAAAAAGACATCTTCTTTTTGAGAGGCGGATAAAAAATCAAAGTATTGCATATGGGTCACCTTCTTTGAATAAGAATCATACACCCCTTTGATGTAAAAAAGGGCGGAGCAGATATACTCCCCCCTTTACGTTTTGCAGTTTGTTATTCTTCCTTTGACGCCGCCGTTTGCTCTTTCACAGCTTTTTGCTTGTTCATATAGTGAATGATGAATGTCACGGCAAAAGCGATAATCAGAATGATAAAGAAGACGCTGTGCGGCATTTCAATATGCCATACACTCGCAGCCATTTTCAGTGCGATGATCCCGATTAAAACAAAGGCCGTTGCTTCAAGTTCAGGCACTTTGTCAATCAGCGTCAGGAAGAATTTCGCAACGGTTCTCATCATTAAGATGCCGAGCATGCCGCCGATCAGAAGCACCCATACCTTTTCAGATACGGCAAATGCCGCTAGGATGCTGTCCACCGAAAATGCGAGGTCCATGAGTTCTACCGAAATGACAGTCGCCCAGAAGACCCCGAAAACGCGTACCATCCAGCTGTCTTTTTTGATGGCGTTTGATTCATCATCGCCCTCACCGATGAAGAAGTGCTTGATGACGAGCCATGCCAGATATGCGGCTCCGAGCAGTTTGATCCACCAGAATTTAATCAGGATCATACCAAGTCCAATGAATAGAAACCTAAAGAAGTAGGCTCCGATTAAACCGTACGTCAACGCTTTTTTGCGCTGTTTTTCCGGTAGGTGCTTTACCATGACGGCGAGAACGAGAGCGTTATCCGCCGATAAAAGCCCTTCCAGCACGACCAGCGAGCCGATCAGCCCCCATGAAACGGGGTCCGTTAATACTTCCACCCACATTTCCCAATCGAAAAATGAGGCGTAAACTGACATAATATGATGAAATAAATCCACTTTGGTTACCTCCTAATGATGAAAAAGCAAGACTGAACCACGCAAACGTGATTCAGCCGGCAAAACTAGACTTGCAGGCCGTAGTTGCGGCAAAGCGATGCCAATCCGCCGGAAAATCCGCTGCCGATCGCATTGAATTTCCAATCGGCTCCGTGACGGTACAATTCGCAAACAACAACCGCTGTCTCAATCGAAAAATCCTCTCCCAAGTCAAAGCGAAGCAGCTCCTCATTTGTTGATTCATCAACGAGCCGGACAAACGCATTTGAGACTTGTCCAAAGTTTTGGCTGCGGCTTTCCGCCTCGTGAATCGTCACCGTGATGCCGATCTTTTCAACATGGTCGGGTATTTTTGAGAAATCGACGATGATTTGCTCGTCATCGCCTTCACCTTCTCCTGTCCGGTTGTCACCCGTATGAATCACGGCGCCGCTCGGATGCTCGAGGTTGTTGTAAAAGACGAAGTCGCGTTCATTGATGCAACGATCGTTCTGATCGACAAGAAAAGCCGACGCATCCAAATCAAAATCGGCGCCGCCAGTATATTTGTTTGTATCCCAGCCTAAACCGATCAGCGCTTTCGTCAAACCGGGGTTCGTTTTCGTTAAATCGATCCTTTGCCCTTTAGATAATTGAATCGCCATCGATAGGACCTCCTTTAAGAAATGTCAGGCACCGGACAAACGGACGCCAGGGCGGCGACTGCTGTCCGGATCGTCAAAATCAGCCGACCTGCAGGCCGAAATCGGTGGCGATCCTCGCCAGCCCGCCTTGATAGCCTGAGCCGATCGCTGAGAATTTCCATTCTTCTCCGTGACGGTACAGCTCTCCCGTGATCAGCGCTGTTTCAATCGAGAAATCTTCACCCAGATCATAGCGGATTAACTCTTCATTCGAGTCTTCATTGATCACGCGAACATAAGCATTTGACACCTGTCCAAAGTTTTGGCGGCGCGCTTCCGCTTCATGAATCGTAATCACAAAAGAAATCTTTTGAATGTCGGCAGGCACTGCATTCAAATTGATTTTTACCTGCTCATCGTCTCCTTCGCCTTCACCTGTTCGATTATCGCCTGTATGTATGACAGCTCCGCCTGCGCCTTCGGTCTGATTATAGAAAATAAAGTCCTTTTCAGAAGCGCATTTGCCTTCTGCATTGAGCAGAAACACGCTCGCATCCAGGTCAAAATCAGCGCCGCCGTCATATTGATTGACGTCCCAGCCAAGGCCCACGACGACTTTCGACAATCCGGGATTTGTTTTTGTTAAATCGATCTTTTGTCCTTTCGCTAATGAAATTGCCATGTTATCTCCCCATTTCTTTTATGAATTTCAGGCGTAGCGTTTGACGATTTCCGTAATGCTCGTATCGTTTGTGCCTTCTCCGACAGCGGTGAATTTCCACTCGGCGCCGTCACGGTAAATCTCGCCCGCGATCAGGCTTGTCCGTCCAGAATAATCGTCCCGCAGATTGTATTTGACCATCTCCACGCGATCGTTCATATTGACGATGCGTATGAAGGCATTTTCAATCATTCCGAAATGCTGGCTTCGTTTCACGCAATCGTATATATTCACGACAAAGACAAGCTTATGAATATGCGAAGGAACTTTTTGCAAATCTACGATGATTTGTTCATCATCTCCGCTGCCTTCCCCTGTCAGATTATCTCCGGTATGTTCGATGCTGCCGCATCTGCTCTTCAAGTTTCCGAAATAAATGACGTTCTTGTTCTCTGTGACTCTTCCGTTTTCCAGCATCAGCACGGATGCGTCACAGTCAATATTCGGGGCTCCTCCTCCAAACAGCTTTCCAAAAAAACCGCCGCTTCCGGATGCTACCGGGTCCCAGCCGAGACCGACCAAAATCTTCGAAAGCCCCGCTTTCCCTTTTGTTAAATCAATCCGCTGACCTTTCTCTAAAGAAATAGCCAAACTGTTCACTCCTCCGTTGAATCATGACTTTCAAGATCACAGTGCTGGATGAGAATAAGAGTTTGATAGATCCAATTATCACGCCAGCGTGATTCATATCTTCACAACTACAAGACCAATGAATCATTATTTAACCTGCTTAACTATATATACGGAAAGATTCAGGGGAAAGTTTCGCGGTTTTTCAATATTTTTTTATCATCTTTTCATCCTGGCCAAAAGAGAGACGACAATAGTAGCGATTGCACGAAGTCATCGTGTTTGGTATAGTATATCTAAAAGATATATATCAAAAAGATACAGAAGGCGGTATGTATGACAAAAAGAAATCACACGACTTACGCTCTCCTTGGATTGATTACGGCCGGCTACCAGACGGGTTACGAAATGAAACGAATGATCGACCAAAGTTTGAATCATTTTTGGAAAATCAGCTACGGCCAAATTTATCCCGCGCTGCGCCAATTAACAGAAGCAGGCTGGGTCGCTGCATCTCCGACGCTCTCGGACAAAAAGCCGGACAGAAAAGAGTACCTGATTACCGATGAAGGTCAAAAAGCACTGCATAGCTGGCTTGAAGAACCGATCAATGGCATCGCCTCAGAAAAAAACGAATTTTTGCTGAAGCTGTTTTTCAGCAAGGAAGAAGAGCGGGAGAAAACCGCTTTGAAAGTCAAGGAGTACCAACGAAAGCTTGAAGAACGGCTTGAGGCATATCAAGCAATCGAGCAGTCAATTCTTTCATGCAGCTCCCATTCAAAGGACAGAGAGTACTGGCTTTTCACTTTGGATTATGGAAAACGCACCACCTCGGCCGGAATTGAATGGTGTGAAGCCACAATCAACCGGCTGAATGGAAAGGAAGGGACCAATGGGTAAAACGATCATCAACAAGCCTTTTACTGCCGCCCCTGAAGATGAAGTCGTTGTATTTGTGATCGGGATGAGAATAAACAAGTGGCATGCTGTTCATAAATGGTGGCCGGTTTTTACCGCTATGGCCCCTATGATAAAAGAGCTTCATCAAAACAAAGACCTCGGCTTTCTGGCAACGGAATCATCCATCAATTTCAGGACGATTTTTCTCATTCAATATTGGCGTTCTTTCGAAGATTTGACAGCATATGCAAAGGCTGATAAACATATGGCGGCTTGGCGCCGTTTTTATCAGAAAACTGCCGCATCAGGAGCCGTTGGCATCTATCATGAAACGTATACAGTTCCAAAAGGGCGCTATGAGGCTTTTTACCATAACATGCCGTTGTTCGGCTTGGCAAAAGCGTACGGACATCAACCTGTCACCAGCAGAATCAAAACCGCTGAGCAGCGAATGCGGGGATCAGATATAGCGGGGAAATAAGCAGAAAGGAGCCTTATCGGTTACCCGATAGGCCCCTTTTCTGCTTAAAAAGCTCCTGCCCCGTCGCCTCCGCCCGCTCCGGGACCGCCCGCATCATATGCCCCGGCGTGCTCCTGCGAAGACGGCAGCTGCCAGCTGTAAAACGGATAATGCAAACAGCCTGCTGCGGCCATACCCAGGACAGGGGAAGCGTAATCAAGCCTGCTTGCTGATTGATTAAACCATCCTGCAGATTCATCCTCAACTTCAAGCACAATTGCATAGATCATCGTCTTTTCGTTTTGAGACAGGCTTCTCCCTGAAAACAAATCTTCTTTTCTCAGATGGTTTCTCCAAGAAAGAATCGATCTTCGGCAGATGGAAGCGTACCTGCTCTCTTTTACGGCCGGAATGAAGGCAATCAATAAGATAGACAGCCCGACGCATATGCCGTAATACAAAATGGTATGGATGCTGTCGATAAACACAGATGCTAAAAACAAGCCGGCCAAAAACAAAATCGTATACAGCTTTGATTTTGCAAGAACAATGCCCGCCGACAGTGCAAAGCCAAATATGACGCAAGCCGCCATGAATCCGGCCTGATGCACCACGTCTGCATACAGGATAAAGAGCAGGAGTCCGGTATGGACCGAAAGCAGTGAAAGCGACAGCATTCTCAGCCAGCGGTTTTCTTGAAACAGCTCCTTGAATTCAGGCGCTTGTCTGACACTTTCCGTCCATTTTTGAACCACGTTTTGAAGAATGATCCTCTTTCGTTCATATTTGCCCAGCTGTTCCTTATGCTTGCATTCTTCCTCAGTCGGCCCGCTGAGGGAATCCAGCCTGAACATATAGGTATCGCTGCCCGTTTGCTCAAAAAGTTTTTCAATTAAGAGCTGATCAGGCTTTGGCAAATCCGCCTTGCTCCCGGAAAATTCGAATTGGTATGTGTCATCAGGCGCCCCAGGATCGTCAAGAAACCTTTCTTCCGCCTGTACCTTCCGCATAGTGACCAATCCCCGTTGATAAAGCGAAAGCATGCCGGCCAGGAGATCACGGTCTGTGAAACGGCCTTTTTTGTAAAGAAAAGCGACAAGTACAGGATCTAAGGACTCGAGTTCTGCAAACGAAAGCATGGCACGGCGTCTCTTCTTCAAAAACGAAAGCATGACAGCCATGATGACCATGAACCCGACAATCCCCGAAAATATCCAAATCATCCTGTCTGCGCCGGCAATCCGTTCATCCCGATCGGCGTAGCGTTTCGCCTCGTCTTTCTCCTCCTTCAGCAGCTCATCCTTTGTCTGATAAGAAGGGTGCCGGACCGCCTCTTTCAAGGCGCTCTGCGGAAAATATATCCTCAGTTCCGAGCCCGTGCCTGCGCGATAGAGTCCTGTCTCGTAGATGACTGATGAATCGTTCACCTTCGTAATCTTTCCGTTTCCTTTTTCACGCAAAAACGCATGAATATCACGTGCCTTTACCGAATCAGGCAGATGCACTTCAATCTTTACCCGGCCGAAATCCGTATTTGCCTTTTGGTAAAATGAATGAATCAAAATCGACGTGTCTTCAAACTTTTGGGCGGCATCTTCGATCACATAGCGAAACATCACTTTTTTTGTTTCATCCTTTGATGCCGAATAAGCATAATAAGTCCCGTCTTCTTTCTTTGTCTTCAACGGGATGGCTTGATCGCCTTTTTTTTGATGATTGGGAAGCAGATAGGCTTTAAAATTCTTCAAGCGGCTCGCGGTTTCTTCGCTGAACGATCTTGTCGCCCCTTCGAAAGAGCCTTTAAAATCGTATGTGTAAACTTCCTCTACGCTTAAATTACCGTTTTCTTTTACTGTCGCGCGTATATCAGCCCGCTCGATCGAAAAGGATTTGCCTGCTTCAGAAAAGCCTGTGACGAGAAAAAAGGCAATGAACATAAAAAAGAAAAAGGAGTGCTTCATCGTTTAGTAAATCCTTTCGTTTTTTGTATCTGCCTTATATACGGAAAAGCAAGGAAATTGTTTCAGCGGTTCACAGAAATGACAGAGATGACAATTTTATTATAAAAGCACATCTACGGTCTGCCGCACAAGCCATAAAAGAAAATATGCATCATTTCCTCTGTAAACTGTCTGTTTTTTTCAAAGGCTTCACCCAGAGTTTTTGAATGTTCAATGATCATATTCATAAAGATGAGAAAGCTTTCCGCGGTGATCTTGGGAGAGATTTCGCCTGACCGATGACCTTTTTCAATCATTTGGAGCATAAGGGGAATGATTTTTTCATCGTATTGCCGCTTTACATAATCCATTATTTCACTGTCTTCGATCATCACCTCTTTGACGACCGTTAGAGCAAATTTTTGATTATTGGCTTCCCTTTTCTGCAAAATCATCAATTCGATCTTTTCTTTAACGGAAATATCTTTGTTCATATATTCTTCAAAATCGCTGATGGACTGATCGATATAGTCTTTGAAAACCTCTTTCAGGAGCGCTTCTTTGCTTCCAAAGTAATTATAGATCGTCACCTGCGAAACATTTGCCGCTTTTGCGATATCGGTTATCCGGATGCGCTTTGGCTCCCATGTTTTGAGCATATCCAAAGCCGTCTTTTTGATTTTCTCTTTAATCAGCAAAGCCCTTTTTTCAAATCCGTTCATATAACCATCCTTACATATCTTTCTTAATGAAATTATAACATAAAAATATTTCACTAATTCCGTTGACAAAAAAGTTCATAAGAACGTAAAATTAGTTTTGTAATTATTAATCACTATTATTTCATAATTTTCATTTTGGAGGTGTCACATGCTGACAGTTGAACGTCTTACGAAAAAGTTTTCCAATGGCAAAGGTATATTTGATGTTTCATTTCATGTTCAAAAAGGTGAAGTGTTTGGATTTTTAGGTCCAAACGGAGCTGGAAAATCAACAACCATTCGACATATCATGGGGTTTATGAAGCCTGATCAAGGCGATATCAAAGTAAACGGAATGAACGTCCGGAATCATCAAGGCGACATTCAGCGGCATATCGGCTATCTTCCCGGAGAGATTGCATTTATCGAAGGAATGACGGGAAAACAATTTCTCGATTTCATGGCAAACATGCATGGTTTAAAAGATACAGCTAAGCGCAATGAACTCATCGAACGGCTCCAATTCGATGTTCATACGCGGATCAGAAAAATGTCGAAAGGAATGAAGCAAAAAGTCGGGATTGTCGCTGCCTTTATGCACAGCCCTGAAGTCATCATTCTTGATGAACCGACATCAGGCCTCGATCCGCTGATGCAAAAAGTGTTTATTGAAATCGTGCTCGAAGAAAAAGCGAGAGGAACGACGTTTTTAATGTCTTCCCACAGCTTTCCTGAAATCGAACGAACCTGTGACAGAGCCGCCATTATAAAAGACGGCATCATCATTGCCGTCAAAGATATCCATGAACTGCAGTCGATGCAGCGAAAGGTATTCGAAGTTACATTTGAAAACAAGGGCGACATTCCCGCCTTCATGAATTCGGGTCTGCAAATCGAATCCCGGACGGACAATCGTGTCAAAGTGGCCGTTTTAGGGAACCATGATCAATTTATTAAAGAAACCGCCAAATATCACATTCGGCACATTGATTCTTCTTCACAAAGCCTGGAAGAGATTTTCATGAACTACTATGACAGAAAGGGGACAGTGAAATGAACTTCTCCCTGTACAAACAAATGATGAGAACAAACATGAAAGGAATCATAAGCTACGGGGCAGGCTCCGCTTTCTATATTCTTTTGATACTGGGCATTTATCCAAGCATCGCGGGCAATGCGGAGGATATTGAGAAAATGATCAAATCGATGCCGGAAGGCTTTCTCAATGCTTTTGGGTTTGAAAACGGACTGGGGAATCTTGAAGATTTTATGTCTGGAGAGTATTACGGTTTAATCTTTATCGTGATTTTGTCGATCTTCTCTGTCATGCTGTCGACTAAGCTTTTGGCAAAGCTCGTGGATCAAGGGTCAATGGCCTATATTCTGTCTGCGCCGACAACGCGCGGCAAAGTGGCTTTCACCCAAGCAGCCGTTTTAACGACAGGTCTTTTGATCATTATGGCCGTGACGACAGCGGCCGGGCTGGCGGGCTACCATTTGATGCTGGGCGGTGATTACGATTTTAATGTGTCAAGGTTTCTCGTTCTGAACTTGCTCGGCTTTCTGCTCTTCTTTGCCGTCGGCGGCATCTCGTTCCTCTTTTCGGCCATTTCAAATGACGAAAAAAGAGCCCTCGGACTTTCCGGAGGCATCACGTTTTTATTCTTCAGCTTCGACTTGCTCGGCAAACTAAGCGAAAAGACGGAATGGATGAGGAGCCTATCGGTTTTCTCTTTATTCAGACCTGGCGATATTGTAAACGGGAGCGCCGATATCGCTCAAGTGTCTCTTGTTCTTGCCGCGGTCGGTTTTGCCGCCTTCGCACTCAGCATTCTCATCTTTAAAAAGCGCGACTTGCCGCTGTAATATAAAAACGCCGCTCCCGATCAGGAACGGCGTTTGTTTCTGTATGATATTTTATTCAACGACCCGTCTGACAACTCCGCTGAAGGCTTTCTTCCAATACGGGTTGCTCATAGAATCGACGGATACCCCGCGTGAGCTGTTATCGTTCAAGAATGTGCCATTGCCAAGATAAATACCCACGTGGCCGTTCGTTTTGTATGTGTCAAAGAAGACCAAGTCTCCACGCTTCATTTCAGACGCGCTCACAGCTCGTCCTTTGCCGACAAGCGTGCTTGTTGTCGCACCGAATCCAAGCTCTACGCCTGCTGATGCATAAGCCCAGCGTACGAATGATGAGCAGTCGAAACGACGGTTGTCAATATCAGCTTGAGAACGTCCGCCTCCCCATACGTACGGAGATCTGCCGACGATGCTTGAACCTGTGCTGATGGCAGCTTCAATTGCGTTTCCATTGCTGCTGACAACAGAACCGGAAGAGTAGTTTCTTGACGGGCTGCTGCTTTTCTTGCTGCTTGAAGAACCGCTGTTGGACGATCCGTTGGATTTGCTGACTGAACCTGAGGTTGATCCTGAGTCTGACTTTTCAGCCGTAGCAGATTCTTCTTTCGCTTTTGCTGCTGCAGCCACTGCAGCTCTTTCTTCTTTAAGTTTTTGTTCAAGAGCGGCTTCTTCTTTTGTCAGTGAGCCCGCTTCTTTTTTCAGATCGCTCAGCTCTGATTCTGCTGCCGCCTGTTTCGTTTGCAGCTGCTTAGAAAGGTTCGCCTGTTCTTTCAGCTGTTTATCAAGATCCGATTTAAGCGTTTTTAAATCGGCTAAAGTTTTTTGGATTTCATCCAGTTTTGTATTTAAGTCAGACATTGCTTTTTCAAGCTTGTTTTTATCTTTTTCCTGCTCGTCAAGCAGGTCTTTATCCGCGTCAACAATTGTTGAAACAGCCGTTGCACGAGTGATAAAATCTCCGAAGCTTTGTGCGCCCAGAAGGACATTCAGATAGTTTTGGGATCCGCCGTTTTCCTGCAGGCTGCGCACGCGATTTTTAATCACTTTTGAACGCTCTTCAATCCGCTTTTCAGTTTCTTTGATTTCTTTTTTCAGAGCTTCCACTTCTTTTTTGGTTTTTTTGTTTTCTTTTTCTTTGTCTTCGATTTTGTTGCTTGTTTCAAGTGCTTTTTTATCAAGCTCTTGGATTTTGGCTTCAAGCTTTTTCTGCTCGTCTTGCAGCTTGGCGATTTCTTTCCGTTTGCCCTCGATGCCTGAATTCACTTCAGAACGCTTTTGCTGAATTTCTTGTTTTTGCTGAGAGGTTTCTGCCGATGCCGTGTTGTTCATAAAGGGGGTAAATAGACTAGCTGTTCCGAGAATCGACGCTAAACCAAAAGTATAAACCTTTTTTTTCACTTTCTACTCCTCTTTCCTTTATGTATTCTTGTTTTTTCATTATGTAAATTCGCTTGAACATTATTAAAAAATGAATCTTATGACCTATGATTAATATATCCGTTACCGATGTACAGACGTTATTATACCATCTATTTTCGACAATAGGCGTCAATTTATATTACATTTATATTTCGTTTTTGTTTCAGCAGTGTCATGTTTTGACTCATCTTGTTTTAACTCTCGTATTCTCTTCGATTTGACCCTTCCTGCTGTTTTTCATATGCTTGTCTTACTGAAAAGGAAGGCCGGTGACAAATGATGCAGCTCAGTGTTCTTGACCAGGTTCCAATATCAAAAGGCTCAGATGCGTATTCAGCCTTGAAGCATTCTGCAGAGCTGGCAGAGCTCGCGGATCAATGGGGGTACAAAAGGTATTGGTTTGCCGAGCATCACAGCACACGCGGACTTGCCAGTACCGCTCCCGAAATCATGATCGCACACATTGCGGCAAAAACTGCAAATATTCGCGTCGGTTCGGGCGGTGTTCTGCTTCCTCAATACAGTCCCTTTAAAGTGGCTGAAAGCTTTCGGCAGCTTGAAGCCCTTTATCCCGGGAGGATTGACCTGGGGATCGGCCGCTCTCCGGGAGGCACAGCCAAAACGAGGCTGGCGCTGACAGACGGGGTTCATAAAAGCCTGGACGAATTCCCGAGACAGCTTCAAGACTTGTTGGGCTTTTTGACTGATTCCGTCCCTTCCGGACACGATTATTTCGGAATCAAAGCGGCCCCTTTGACAGATTCGCCGCCGGAGGTGTGGCTTTTAGGGCTTGGAGAAAACAGCGCGAAATTGGCCGGTGACATGGGAGCGGGATACGTATTCGGACATTTCATCAATTCCGCAAGAGGGAGGAACGCCTTTCAATTATATCGGGAAAGCTTTCGGCCTTCTCCTTTCTTTAAGCGCCCCCAATCTTTAGCCGCCGTTTTCGTCGTTTGTGCGGAATCCGATGAAAAAGCTGAGGAGCTTTGCTTGAGCCAGGATTTATGGCTTCTAAGAGTTGAAAAAGGATTGGACAGTCTTGTCCCAAGCATTGAGGAGGCAAAATCTGCCACTTACACCGCTGCCGATAAAAAAAAGCTTGCCCACAACCGCAGCCGTATGGTGATCGGGTCTCCTCGAACGGTCAAAAGAAAACTGCTCGAGCTCTCTGACCGGTATCAAACAGATGAGTTTATGGTTTTGACGAACGTTTACCGGTTTGAAGATAAGAAGCAGTCTTACGAAAGACTTGCAGAGTTATTTTGACCAAAAAACATCCCTTTTCAAAATCCGTTGAAAAGGGATGTTTTTATTAAAACGTATTATAGACATTCTCACACTCTTCCGCTGTCGGCTCATAAAAACAATGCGCTTTAAAGCGGCCGACATGCGGCTGATTATACCACTGTGCGGGACACGCCCCTGCCGGTCTGAAATACCACAAACTGAACTTTGCCGGCCAGAGCCGCTCTCCGTTGATCGCCCTGCGCGCCAAGCGCCTTTCGCTTTCCCGTGCCCTTTGATAGAAATAACCGTGCGTCACGGCTTCAAACGCATGCGGCTGATGGATCATCTGCGGAATGGTGCGAAGTCCCACAAAGTCGGAACAGTTTGCCCTGATGCGGTTGATTCCGACATTTCCGACCATCAGCATTCCTTGCACGCCTTCGCCTTCAGCCTCCGCTCTCAAAAGTCTGGCCAAAAGATTGATATCTTTAGAAGAAGCCTTAACTACTGCCATATTAGTCACCCCCATGATGTCGTCACCTTTATCATATTCTGTTTCATTTAGGTGATGACGATTTCGGGATTTATCTTTGACATTCCCCTTGAAAGAAAGCTATTCTTCTATTATCAGAACCCGAGAAAAAACAAAGGGGAGCGGAGGGATCGGATTGTCAGTATTGAAAAGCCCTGAATGGGTATACAAACGATTAAGGGAAAATCCGGACCAAACGGTTATTGTCGATGTGAGGTTTCATTTGACAAAACCGGACGAAGGCCGGAAAACGTATACGAAAAGCCATGTGCCGAGAGCCGTTTACATTGATTTAAAAGAGGATCTGTCGCGTAATGCGGAAGTGCACGGCGGCAGACATCCGCTTCAAGACCCTGACCGTCTGGCCGCAAAGCTTGGGAAAATCGGCATTGACCGGGAAACAGATGTCATTGTTTATGATGACAGCGGCGGCATGTTTGCAGCGCGCTTTTGGTGGCAGCTTCACTACCTCGGGCATGACAGCGTCTATATTATGGATGGGGGTCTGTCCAACTGGATCAAATCGGGCTATGCGATGACCGCCGAGGTTCCCCGTCCTATCCAGCGCGAGTTTAAGCCGGCGCTCAGAGAAAACGAACTCCTTGATGCCGGAGACGTGCTGAAGCGAATCGGCAGAAAAAACTCCATCCTGATTGATGCGCGTGATCCTTCTCGATACACAGGGGAAAACGAGCCACTCGATCACCGGGCCGGCCATATTCCCGGAGCCAAAAACTTTTTTTGGAAAGGCAATCTGACCGAAAGCGGATTATGGAAAAGCAAAGAACAACTCAGACAGCACTATGCTGTTTTAGACCCGGACAGTGAAATTGTCGTCTATTGCGGATCGGGCGTATCAGCCTGCCCAAATGTGCTCGGCCTGAAAGAAGCCGGATTTGAAAATGTGAAGCTGTATGCCGGCAGCTGGAGCGATTGGATCAGCTACCCCGACCATCCGATCTCCACTGGGACAGAGGACGACACCTGATCTTACAAGAGACGGCGGCCGGGGGCCTTTGTGCCTTAGCCAGCCGCCGTTTATTACATGTTTTTGCTCATAAACGCCTTTCCGTCATGGGCATCGATAAAGTACGGGTAGACCGGCCGGTAAATAAGCCTGTAGAAGTCATCCTTTTCCCGACTGTAATCCCTTTCCCATTGCAGCTTCACATCAAATGCCGCTGCAAAAACCGCTTTCGCTTCTTCCTCTGAAATAGATGGCGAAGGACTCAGATCGGCCAGCGCTTCCGGCTCGATTTCCGGACCGTTATAACCGACGACCCTGCCGGTTGTCCGACTGATACTGATATTGGCAGAGCCAAGCCTTAACGGCACCTCTTTGTATTGAAGATCAAATTGAAAAAAAGCGTTTTGCCTGTCCCCGTCATTTTCCGCCGGATGCATTCGAAAAAGCTGATCTGCGCCGGGATAAAGCTTGTACAAAAATTGCAGCGCCCGTTTCAAGCAGTCTTCCACGCTCAAGGAAAGGTGTCCTTCTGATTTGATGAAAGAAGCTACCCCTTTGAGCTTCCCTGACTTTTTATCTTTCATGATTTTCAACGTATTTTTGTTCCATGTTTCGAAATAGCCGGCTATACTCCGGTCTCTCGGCTCAGGTTCGTTTCCCAGGCGCCATACCGTTCCAATTGACTCTCCCATATCGGTTTCACGGATTTTCCGCATCGAAGGAGTATAGCCGATCATGTCATCGATATCAGCATGACGGTCAGCCTCAGGCAGCAAAGGGAGCGGCAATGTTTCCTCCTCTTCCTCTTCATCCGCCGCAGGCTTCATATGGCATTTTCCCGTGATATCGGCAGGATAGCTGAAAAACGGCAAGTCTGCTTCGTAAATGAGATGCGGGCGATCATCTCCCCCTTCATAAAGCTCACTGCGGACTTTTTCGACCGCCAATTCGAATTGAATATGTTTAAGATAATCGGCTGTCACCGATTCCTTATCAGCGATCTGCTTTGGAATGGAGAAAGAGCTTGTTCCACCGTTATAGCGAAACTCCATCACCTCTCCGTTCTTGGCGACCTTGACGTAAAAGCCTGTTTGCGGCAGCGGAAGATCAAGGACAGTCTGAACATACGTAAAACGGACGAATTGTTCTGTTTCCTTCTTTTCATGGTAAACAAATTCATGAGACGCACTCGGGTAATGCTGTTCTGTAAACTGAAGGGCGATTTTCAGCAGCCTTTCCTCTGGAAGAGATTCCTCGACCGCCGGTTCATACTCTTTTGTCAAACTGATTAAGCGGCCGTGATGATCTAACTCTACCGATATGTCCTGATCCGGCTCTTCAATATCCTTCCAGACGAAAAAAACCGGCCTCTCTTTTTCGTCCTTTTCTCCGTAATCTTCGATCATGAGCTGATAATGTGAGGGAACCTTACTGATGGACTGCGCTTTTTGTTTTAACTGTTCACGAACCAAATCCTGTCTACCTCTCTTTCATTTTCGTCTCCTTATGTATACGAAATATACCATTAATCGTTTCATGAAAATTGAGATAATTGGATTTAAATGGTGAACTTAAATGGCGATTTTAACCTTATGCTAAAATATCTCATTCCTTTTGGTACGCCTTCCATCTCAAAAATGCCTTTGCGGATCAGCTCTAAAATGCGGTACTCGATGAATTCATCTCCGATGTTCTCCTTCAGATGGCCAATGACTTCGCCGATCAGGCGGGGACAGTTGATAAAGGTATTGGTTGAACGGTTTTTTTGAAGCTGTGCGAGCTTGCCGATGATGAACGAATCATAAAAGTCTTCTTTCACGCTTTTAATTCTGCCGTCTTCCCATACTCGCAACACGCTTGTCTGCTGAGACAGCGCTGTCCATTCCTCCGCAAGGCCCCGTCTTTCAGCGGCTGTCAAAGCCGACTGATCCCCTTGTTCATAAATGAATCTCAGTTTTTCATCATTCAATTCACCAGAACTTCGGGTATAGGGAAAGTACTTCGACGTATTCAGATGGAAAACAGCCAGGTTCATTTGCCGAAGGATATGATGTACAAATCTCAGGCCCGTTTGTTCGTGTGCATGATCGCCCGTCCACATAAAGACGGAGGCTTGCTCCTGAATACGGCTTAATGCAGAAACCGCATCTTCAAAACGGCTGTATATCTCTCCAAGCTCGTGAAATCGGTCATTGAGATATGTTTTCAACCATTCATAACGATTGACCCTGCCTTCTTTAATTTCCAGGTTTTGAAGCGGCCCGATGGAAAATAATTCAGGAATGACGATCAGACTCTTTTCCTGGGTTCCTCCCGACTGTTTGAGCATCATGTTAATACTGCCGCCGGCAGATTCGCCGAAGGCAATGTGAACGACATTGTTTTGCATTATAATCTCCTTGTTAGTTAAGTTGTAATAGCATTAAAGCTATTAAACTCATCTTTTTAACTATTATATACAAAAACAGGATATAAAAGGTGACGCAATAAAAAACCCCCCATTCCGCCATTCGAAAAAGGCAGAACGGGAGCTGAAAAATGCACTTGCTATTCCAGCTGTGACGGGTAAAGCGTCATGCCGCCGTCAACGAACAAAGTCGCGCCCGTTACATAGGCGGCTTCTTTCGACACAAGCCATGCCGCTGCGGAAGCCACTTGTTCAGGCTCGCCAAATTCGTTCATCGGTATCTTTTTCAGCTGTGCCGACTTGTGGCTTCCCTCCAAGTCTTCATTGCTTTCGGTTGCGATCGTTCCCGGCGCGATCGAATTGACGCGGATTCCTTTGTCCGCATAATCAAGGGCAAGCGTTTCTGTCAAAAGCTTCATTCCGCCTTTTGAAGCGGAGTAATGAACATTTTTCGGCCTCGGAATTTGCTGATGAACGCTTGATATATTGAGTATGCTCCCTTTCATGTGGCGGTCCGCCATATATCTTAAGGCTTCCCGTGCGCCGAGAAACGTACCGGTTAAATTAACGTCGATCACTTTCTGCCATTCACCAAGTTCAAGTTCGTGCGGGAGGGCTTCTGCGCCGTTAAATCCTGAATTATTGACCATGACATCAAGTGAGCCGAAATGTTCAACTGCTGATTTAATCAGCTTTTTTATATCCTCTTCAGAAGACACGTCAGCTTCTACCGCAAGGGCGTTTCCGCCCGCTGCTTGAATATTGTCGACGGCTTCCCGTGCGCCTCCGGGATCGCTGTGATAATTGACAACCACATTCATCTTTTCTTTTCCAAACCGTTCTGCAACCGCCTTGCCTATACCTTTTGAAGAACCGGTCACAATTGCTGTTTTTCCTTTTAAATCACTGTACAACTTAAACCCCCCTCAATTTCTTTTCTTCATGTACATTACCCGGTATCAATATGATCAAACAAAATGTTAATACATGCCTCTAGTATGATCTTTTTTGAACATATGGAAAATTCAGAATTATTTTGTTAATATCTAACTTGAACTTACAACAAAATAAGGAAGTGATACGATTTGGTTAGTAAAAAGAGTGTTAAACGAGGTTTGATCACAGGTCTCATTGGTATTTCTATTTATTCTTTAGGTATCCACCCGGCCCAAGCCGCACCATCGCCTCATTCTCCTGTTTCAAGCGATCCTTCATACAAAGCGGAAACATCGGTTACCTATGATCCAAACATGAAAAGCGATCAATACGGCTCGTATTCAAAGGCATTTACAGGCACCGGCAAAGTGAATGAAACAAAGGAAAAAACGGCAAAAGAGTCCTCCGCCAAAGCTCCTTACAGCATTAAATCGGTGATTGGTTCTGATGATCGGACAAGGGTGACCAACACAAGCGCATATCCGTACAGAGCGATCGTTCATATTTCAAGCAGCATCGGTTCGTGCACCGGATGGATGATCGGTCCGAAAACCGTCGCAACAGCCGGACATTGCATCTATGACACATCAAGCGGTTCATTTGCCGGGACAGCTACTGTTTCGCCGGGACGGAACGGGACAAGCTACCCTTACGGCTCTGTTAAATCGACGCGCTACTTTATTCCGTCAGGATGGAGAAGCGGTAACACCAATTACGATTACGGTGCAATCGAACTAAGCGAACCAATCGGCAATACTGTCGGATACTTCGGATACTCGTACACCACTTCATCACTTGTCGGGACAACTGTTACTATCAGCGGTTATCCAGGCGATAAAACAACAGGCACACAATGGCAGCATTCAGGACCGATTGCCATCTCCGAAACGTATAAATTGCAGTATGCAATGGACACGTACGGAGGCCAGAGCGGTTCACCGGTATTCGAACAAAGCAGTTCAAGAACGAACTGCAGCGGTCCATGCTCGCTTGCCGTCCACACAAATGGAGTATACGGCGGCTCTTCGTACAACAGAGGCACCCGGATTACAAAAGAAGTGTTTGACAATTTGAGCAACTGGAAAAACAGCGCCCAATAACACACGAAGACAGCCCGCTTCCTTTTGGAACGGGCTGTTATATCTAACGGCTGCACACTTACTTCACATTAAGCCTGTACTTTTTTCCATCTATTGATATCGTGAAATTTGAAGGGCCGCTGATCGGCAAATAATAAACAAGCTGAAACTCCGCCGCCTCACCAGGTTTAATCGTTTTCCAGCTTGATAGAGTCACTCCGATGCGGTGGAAATCTCCCGTCAGTCCGCCAATGTTCGGTCCCGTATGCCCTTTAGCAATCACTTCAACTTGATCGCCGCTCCAGCTTCCAAACCGAGGGGAAGTGGATGTCGGCACATCAAATTCGATAACAGAACCTCCCGTAATCGTGACATCGCTGTTATTGATCAGCTTCATTACCGGGTGGATCGGGTAATTTTGATCTCCTAATGGAAAGTTCGTCAGCTCTATGTCTACATCCAATGATTCATCAGGAAAAGGCGATGTGCTGAGCCGGTTATCGTATGGTGTTGTATCCGAGAATTTGTGATACAGCGTGCTCGTTAAAGTATTGCCAATATCGTATTCTCCTTTATTGCCGTTTCGTTCGGGATACCAGTCATAATCACCGCTCAAATCCCAAAACATGACACCCCCGATTCCTTTATCAACGACATAATCCGCCTTCGTTTTGATCGATTCCTCATCCTCTGTCGATAGAAACACTTTCTTTTCTGAATTCCAAAGCCAAGGCGCTGCCAGCCCCGCGTCATAATGCCTTTGATAAGCGCCTGTCAAATCAGCCTTGCTCAATCCATACCTTTCCAGATAAGAACCGGCAATGCCCTTTTCAAGGTTTTTGGCGTGCCACATCGGGTTTGCCCCTGCTCCAATTTCATTCCCCTGCTCATCTTTATCGTGCCAAATATTATCGATTCCGGTTGCTCCGTCACCGCATTGCCTGAGTCCCTGAGGACAATCTGCGCTTTTGGATGTTCCCCACAGCCCGTTTACTCCGCCGTTCACATTCTTCCAGCCTCTCGTATAATAAGGAACACCGATATTGATTCGCCCCGATTCCATAGCTCCTCTAAAATAATGGTAAGCCCAGTCCGTATTTAAATATCCGATCCCTTCATATTCCGGCGTAGTATATATGTTGGAATGCTTGAGTTCGGCATCTTCGCCGTTATCGAATAAAGAAGCGTTCGGTCCGACAAACTCATTCCAGGCTCCATGAAGATCATAGGACATAATATTGACATAATCGACATATCGAAGCGGCTTAAACGTTTCCATCCCTCTCAGTAAATATGCCGATGATGGCGCTGCAATGGTCAGCATGTAGTACTTTCCATCTTCAGCGGACGCTTGATCAAGCTTTTCTCTTAATATTTTCATCAATGCCTCAAAGCTTTTATTTAACCCGTTGCGCCGCGGATTGGCGATGTTCCAATCTGCAGGATTTCCTGCATCCTGCATTGATGTAGGGTACTCATAATCAATATCGATTCCATCGATCTCGTATTTTCTGAGAAACGCAACGACCGACTCCGCAAAGGTGTGAATACCCTTGTGGTTTACAGATCCGTCTCCATTCGTTGTCATCGAATAAAAGCCGCCGCTTGGAATCCGCTTCCCGTCCCTGTCAACATAACCGCCGGTTTCGGCCCAACCGCCGACAGCCGCCAAAACTTTTACATTCGGGTATTTCTCTTTATATTGATGGATAAGGTTAAAATGCCCCTTATACGGCAAGGTTTGATCCATTTTTACATCGGAATGCTCCGGCCAGGTCATCCCGATGGACGGGTTGTTCTCATCCGTCTCATCTCCGACTGAAATCCGATGATCTTCCCCGATGTGGGCAAACGCATAATTAATGTGGCTCAAGTACTTCCAGGGGATATCATTTACTAAATAACGATCTTGATTGCCTTTTCCAGTACGCCAGCTTGTAAAGTACCCGATGATTCTCCGGTCTAACTGATTGGCAAGCTTTTCACGGCCGTCCCGGTCGTATACATCGCAGTACGGCACATGTTCAACGCCTGAGTCCCAAAGCCCTTCCGGACGGCAGTCCGGTTGTTCATTTGAAGTCTCTGCAGAAATGTGCCGGTTCGGGATAAAAAGCGCAAGGAGCAGCACACAGGATAAAATAGATGAAGCGGCTATCTTCATGTTTATTCAGACTCCTTTGTCCATAAAGAGAGACGTGAGAAGCTTTTTCCCAAATCTCTCTTTATCGTTTTCTATCCATTTGACTTTCTGTTATTCGCAGCCTCCGACCAGCCGCCATACGCCCCATTCACCGGATTGATCCGGCCGGTCGCCTTTCGTCCACCATTTCGCTTCATACACTTTTCCGTTAAATGCAACCCGCTCTCCGCCCGTGTATGCGTTCGTCTCTTTCCATTCGTCATATGAACATGCCTGGTCAGAATTCGTCGTGACCTTTACTGTTGGTCCGGTATGGAGCTCTCCATCGGCATCCTTTGCTGAAACTGTAAATGAGTAGGCCGTACCCGGCTTCAAGTTGCCGATTTCCGCTGATGTTTCTTTTACAGATATCGACCGGCTTTCAAATGACACGACATATTCCGTAATGTTTGCTCCGCTGCTCGGCGCATCCCACGCCAGGCTGACACTTGTAGCAGTTTTTCCGGTTACACGCACATTCACAGGTGCCGATGAAGGCGGCTCCGGATTGCCTCCGTCCGGTGCAAAATCTAAATCGGCTGCCAATTTATTGAGAAGCGTCCGATTGGAATCGCCGCTGAAATCCCAGAACATCGCTCCGCTTAATCCGTTTGCTTTAATAAAATCCGTTTTGTGGCCGAATGATTGTTCATCATCATAAGTGATGAAATTGCCATTTTCCGCGTTATACAAAAACGGCACTTTCGCTTGATCGTTCCAATACCTTTTATAGCCGTTTTGATTTACATAATTCTTTTCAAGATCTGAAAAGTCGAATACTCCATTTTCCCATGTCCCTTCTTTCGCCGGTCCGCACTTCTGATATTCTCCGTGGCCGCCGGACTCACAACCGCTCCAGCCCCTTCCGTAGAACGGTGTTCCAAGCACTAATTTGTCCCCCTTAACACCGGCTTCCTTATAGCGCTTCACAGTGTTTTCAATGTTGTAGGTCTCAGCATTTGGAACGCCTGCTTCTTTTGCTTTTGGATCATAGAACAGCGGCGCATTATGGGCGCTTATGCTTTGCCATCCGCCATTAAAGTCATAGGTCATGATGTTAATCCAATCCACGGTTTGAGCAATTTTATCAAGCTCAGTGTTGCTCACATACTCCGGACTTGCGCCGGATGCGATCGTCAGCAAGTATTCCTTGCCGTCCTTTGCTTCTGCAGCATCAAGTTTTTTACGCACCTCTTGCAGGAGCAGCGTGTAATTTCTTTTATCTTCCGGCCGTGTACTATTCCCCGGCAATCCTCCGCTGACCGGGTATTCCCAGTCAAGATCGACCCCGTCAAACCCGTATTTCCTTAAAAATTCAACGGCCGAAGCGGCGAAATTCCCCCTTGCCACAGGATCTGCCGCGACATCTGAAAAGCGGTTAGACCAAGTCCATCCGCCGACCGATATGAACGTTTTCAAATGAGGGTGGCTCTTTTTCAGCTTCAGCAATTGTTTAAAGTTGCCGCGGATCGGTTCATCCCAGACATCCCCGGGATTTGACTTTTGTGCGTCAATCCAGGGATCGCCCATTACGATTGTTCCATTTGGCGCGTCGATCACTCCGTTTTCATCCTGACATGACCATGTTTGGGGATTGGGGCCTGTCGGATCGGGGTTCCCGTGCCTCCCTTCCCAGCAAATATCAGCAAAAGCATAATTAATGTGGCTGACTTTTGAAACGTCCATATCCCAAACTTGAAAATTCCTTCCGTAAGCACCCCATGATGGATAGTAGCCGATGATTTTATAGTTTTTTCCGGAATCGGCCTTTGCAACTTCCCCATTTACAAATGACAAGCTCAGCAACATGACAAAAATGAAAGAAAAAACGAAAAACTTTTTGCTTTTGTTGACCAACACGATGTTCATCTCCTTTTCATCCAATTTTTTTGACAAACTATGAAACTAGAAATCTCCTATTCCTCACCGCCTTTTTTGTTTGTTTTATATTTTCCTTGTCATCTAATAGCTGCAGCTGCACAGAAGCCAACAAGGGAAAACGCTTACATAAATGAGATTGACATCATGATTTCATTAAAATTTCGGGTGTGTTCGTTTGGTAAAGCTGGTTGTGCTGAGGGTGAAACACGTATAGATGTCTATACATTTGCGTATAAAAGAAGACTTTTTAATGGCGAAGGGTTGCTGAATTTGTTATGACAAATCTATATTAATCAGAATTTTCTGAACTGTCAACTTGAAGACATTGACTACACAACCGCCGCTTTCTACTCCATTTAAGGAATAGAAGCGGCGCCTCTAGCCTCTTCATAGACTAGCGTAAGACGTAAGACGAATATCCGGACATTGTTGCAAAGCCGATTTAAGAGAAGGTTCCGTCAGCAGTGAAAGTTCATATACCCGAGGATAATGGAAAGACGATTTTTCAAGCAGACATTTATCGACGTAAGCCGGATGGCACATCACTTCAATCACTGCTGCGTCTTGATAATCACGAAGGATGCTCGAAAGATCCTTCAATCGATCGACTTTCAGCTCAAAAGCATCGTTCGACCTTACACCCTTCCACAGTGAAGGATGATCATGATTGACCTTTCTGCATGGCAGGTCATACTCTTTCGCAAGCTTTACAAACACCTCAGGGAGATTTCCGTATGTATGAATATGATGATGGCTGTCGATATGTGTCGGATTTAAACCGAAAGACAAAGCTTTCTCTATTTGCGCTTTCCACTCTCGGTATACTTCATCAAGGTCAATGTCGAAGAAACCCTGGTAGTACAAAAGCTTGCGAAAATTCCCTTCTTCATCCGTTATCGTATGCAGTCCGCCGAGAATCGGGCGCCCGGCCGTCAATATCAAGTGGACGCCGACTCCGAGTTCACGATTTTGCCGTGCCAGTTCGACGGCATGCTCCGCTTCTTGCATATTGACCATGAGCGTAGTCGATGTGAGCACCCCGTGCTGGAAAGCTTCAATGATTCCAAGGTTGACTCCCCTTGAAAATCCAAAATCATCCGCATTTATGATTAGAGATTTCACCTTTCATTCCCCCTTTGTTCATAATCACGTTCAATGAAGAACTCAACACGGTCACCGCGAAAATAGGCCATAGAATACTCGACGACTTCTTCCGACGCCAAAAATGTTTGCGTCGATATCTGGAAGCAAGGTGTGCCTTGTGTAATATTTAAATGTTGTGCAATCTCCTCATCAGAAATCACAATTTTGATTTGTTCCTCTGTTCTTTTTATGTTGTTTCCTTGCCTGCTGATGCACTGGTAAAGTGAAATATTCGCCATTTCTTCCGTTACTTCGGGGACGAGATCCGTTCTGATATAGGCTGTTTCAAACTGGATTTCTTCATCGTCCGCATAGCGGATTCTTTTGATTTGATAGACCATTTGTTCAGCGTCGATTCCGAGGAGGGTTTGGATTTTTTCAGACGGCTTTATTTTTTGCAAATCAACAACTTTGATTTTCGGTTTAAAGCCTTGAGCCTTCAATTGCTCTGCATAACGGAGGCTGCTGGAGCTCAAGATCTGCTTTACTTTTCCTTTGGCGACAAATGTCCCTTTTCCCTGCTTTCGGTAAATGGCCCCTTCCATAAGCAAATGATTCAGCGCGGTCCGCAGCGTCGTCCGGCTGACATCATACAGTTTGCAAAACTCGGACTCCGTCGGCAGCAGGCTGCCAGGCGGATAATAACCGCTTTCAATCTTATCTACAATATCTTGTTTAATTTGACTGTGGAGCTGTGGTTGTTTCGCCATACATGTTCTCCTTTGGGGTGTGTTCGTAATTATAGAATAACACAAAAGGTTCCTAAAAAAAACAATTTGTCATAACAAATATGTATGGACAAATTTGTTATGACATGTTAAGTTTCAATTGTGTGAAGCGCTTTCATATAAAGAGAATGAAGGAGGGGGATTATGGCACTGAAAGTAGTTGTTATAGGCGGAGGGTCCAGCTACACACCGGAAATTATTGAAGGCATCATCAAACGGCAACATCAATTTCCGGTGAATGAGATTGCACTTGTTGATATCGAGGAGGGCAAAGAAAAACTTCGCATCGTCTCAGAACTCGCGAAGCGAATGATCAGGCATGCGGGGGTTCCCATCGAACTGAGCCATACAATAGATCGGGCAGAAGCGTTGCAAGGTGCCGATTTCGTCACGGTTCAAATCAGAGTCGGCGGACTGAAGGCGAGAGCTTTAGACGAAAAAATTCCGCTCAGCCACGGCCTAATCGGGCAGGAAACAAACGGAGCCGGCGGTATGTTTAAAGCTTTCCGCACAATTCCTGTCATGCTGGATATCGCTCGCGATATCCAAAAGATTTGTCCCGAAGCATGGCTGATCAACTTTACCAATCCGGCCGGCATCGTAACGGAAGCTTTGCTGAAGCACGGACCTCATCAAAAGGTCGTCGGGGTATGCAATATTCCTTACAACATGAAAAATAGCATTGCAGAAATATTCGGCGTGGATGTGAACCGCGTCATGATTGAATTCGCAGGCCTCAACCATTTTGTTTTCGGAAAAAGGGTATGGATCGACGGCATCGACCGGACGGAAGAGACGATTGAGCATCTGTTGAATGATCACCTCGGCTACTCGCCCTCCAATATTGCGGCGTTGCCGTGGAATCGCCAATTTCTGCGGTCTTTACGTATGCTTCCGAGCCCGTACCATCAGTACTATTATCAACATGAAGATGCGCTCGCAAAAGATATCGAAGCGTACAATAACAACGGAACACGAGCGGAAACCGTCATGGAAGTGGAGCGGCAGCTGTTTGAGAAATACAAAGACGCCGAGATCCATGAGAAGCCTAAAGAACTGGAAGGCCGCGGCGGGGCTTACTATAGTGAATCAGCCTGCTCATTAATGAACTCGCTTTATCATCATTCAATGGATATTCAGACCGTGAACACACTGAATAAAGGAAGCATACCAGACCTTCCCGATGATGCGGTGATCGAAGTCAACAGTGTCATTACAAAAAGCGGACCGATTCCTCTGACCGTCGGAAAACTGCCTGCTGCCATTTGCGGGCCGATCTGCCTGATGAAAAAATTTGAACAATTAGTGATTGAAGCTGCGGTCACCGGCGACTACAATACGGCATATTCAGCCATGATCACCAATCCGTTGGTCTCCTCTGATCACAAAGCTCAAAAGGTACTGGATGAAATGCTCGAGGCGCATAAACGTTACCTCCCGCAATTTTTTGAGGAGGTCTGTGAACATGAAACAAAATAAAATGATGGCATTCATCGAAGCAAACATCATGCCGATCGCCGGAAAGATCGGTTCCCAAAGACACCTGATTGCAATACGCGACGGATTCATCGCCATTATGCCTCTTATTATCATCGGTTCCCTCGCCATCCTGGTTAATAATTTTCCAATACCGGCGTTTCAAAACTTTATGACCGGCCTGTTCGGAGAGGGATGGACTGCTGTCGGCGGGGCGATATGGAATGGCTCTTTTGCTCTGTTGAGCCTTTTAGCCGTTGCGGCTGTCAGCTTTAAGCTGGCCGAGTCCTATCACACAGATGGCCTGTCTGCCGCATTAATCGGGATTGGCGCATTCGCCGTGCTTACGCCGACCACTGAAGACTTTGGCTTTTCAATGACTTGGCTGGGAGCACAAGGCCTGTTCGTCGGCTTAATCGTGGCTTTGCTGTCGACGGAAGTCTTCCGGCTGTTTTCACAAAATGAGAAATGGAAAATAAAAATGCCTGAAGGAGTGCCTGACGGCGTCACAAAATCCTTGAATGCTCTATTGCCGGCTGCCGTCATCTTATCCACTGCCGGGCTATGTAATGCTCTGATTGTTCATTATTCGGGACAAAGCATCCATGAGCTTGTTTTCAGCACGATTCAAGAGCCGCTTCAAGGTCTTTCCAACACGGTTGGGTCAGCCTTGATTTTCACTTTCTTGAATCATTTGCTCTGGTTCTTTGGATTGCATGGAACAAATATCCTCGGGCCGATCATGGAATCCGTCTACCTCCCGCTCATTCAGGAAAATCAACACTTATTCTCGCAAGGAATGAGCGCTTTTGAAGTGCCTTATATTGTGACAAAGCCTTTCTTCGATTCTTACGTATTTATGGGGGGATCGGGAACGACATTGGCTCTGCTTGCCGGCATTTTAATTGCCGTGAAATCGAAGCACTACAAAACGATCGGGAAGGTGTCTCTCGCACCCGGCCTTTTTAACATCAATGAGCCCGTTCTGTTCGGACTTCCTATTGTATTAAACCCGATCATGTTCATTCCGTTTATCTTGATTCCATTAATTTTAACGATTACGTCATATGTCGCTTTGGCTTCCGGTCTCGTCCCGAAAACTGTCGCGATCCTTCCGTGGACAACGCCGCCGATTGTCAGCGGGTATCTCGTCACCGGAGGATCAGTCCGGGGAGTCTTATTGCAAATCTTCAACCTGGTGCTGGCCACCCTGCTCTACCTCCCGTTTATAAAAGCAGCAGAACGTTCCGCCTTGCACCAGACAGAAAACGAATAAGTAAGGAGTGAATGTTATGGCAGATACACTACAATTGGAACAGGTCTCATTTGAAATCATTCTTCACGCCGGAAATGCGCGTTCTTCTGCAATGGAAGCATTGCAGCTTGTGAAACAACACGAATGGGAAACCGGATATCAAAAAATACAAGAAGCAGAATCGGAGCTGAGCCAAGCTCATCAGGCGCAAACCCGCCTTCTGCAAAAAGAAGCACAAGGCGAAGGCCTTTCACCCAATCTATTATTAATCCATGCGCAGGACCATTTAATGACAGCCATGACTGTAAAAGATTTGGCGAAAGAATTGATTCATTTATATCAAGAGCTTCAGAAAGGAAGGGAAAAATGAAGATCGCACTTGTATGTTCAGCCGGAATGTCTACGAGTATACTGGTCAAAAAAATGAGGGAAGAAGCGAAAAACCGTTCATTGAAGGCCGAAATTAATGCATATGCGGAGGCAGATTTGCCAAGTCATCTGGATGAAATTGATGTGATACTGATTGGTCCGCAGGTCCGGTATTTAAAAGGGCAAATGACAGAGCGTACCGAGCCTTATCATACGCCCGTGGCCGTCATTGATCAAATGGCTTATGGAATGATGGACGGAGCAAAAGTGCTGAATCAGGCAATCAGCCTTGCAACCTGATGCCTCCTGCAAAGAACCGCGTTTTCTTTGAAAACGGGTTCTTTTTTTTTGAAGTTTAAAAGAATGATTTTTTGAAAGCGTTTGTTTTTGTATAATAATTGGTAAAGGATGTGATCATACATGATTTCCTCACAAGTGAAATCCCAGTTGATTGAAATTGTCGGCTCTGTCAATTATGACGATTCGAACGCCGGACGGCTCGTCTATTCTTATGATGCGACACCCCAGTTTCAATCGATGCCTGACGCGGTCATAGCCCCGCGCAGCACAGAAGAAGTATCGCAAATCGTGAAAATCTGCAACACGCACCGCATTCCGATTGTGCCGAGAGGTTCAGGTACAAACCTTTGCGCCGGCACATGCCCGACTGAAGGAGGAATTGTCCTCCTGTTTAAGCATATGAATCGAATTTTAGAAATCGATGAAGAAAACTTAACGATAACCGTTCAGCCCGGCGTGATCACGCTTGATTTAATTCACGCCGCTGAAGAAAAGGGATTATTTTATCCGCCCGATCCGAGCTCGATGAAGATCTCGACAATCGGCGGCAACATCAATGAAAACTCGGGCGGCCTCCGCGGGCTGAAATACGGAGTGACACGCGATTATGTCATGGCGCTTGAAGTCGTTCTCGCAAACGGGGATATCATCCGCACTGGCGGCAAACTCGCCAAAGACGTTGCCGGCTATGATTTGACGCGTCTTTTCGTCGGTTCTGAAGGAACGCTCGGCATCATTACTGAAGCAACATTGAAACTCATCCCGGCACCCGAAACAAAAAAAACCGTCCTCGCCCTCTATCAAGATATCGACTCTGCAGCCCAAACGGTTTCAAATATCATCGCACACAAAATCATTCCGACGACGCTCGAATTTCTCGATCAGCCCACGATTCAGGTGATCGAAGACTTCGCGAAAATCGGCCTTCCCGTCCATGCCAAAGCGGTTCTCCTGATCGAACAGGACGGCACCGAGGAAGCAGTCCGCCGTGACATTGCCCTGATTGAAGAGATTTGCACAAAAGGAAATGCTGTGTCCGTTCAAACCGCGCAAACAGAAGCTGAAGCGGAAAATCTTCGGGAGGCCCGCCGCACCGCACTTTCCGCTTTAGCCCGTTTAAAGCCGACGACCATTCTGGAGGATGCCACGGTACCGCGCTCTGAAATTGCCGAAATGGTAAAAGCAATTAATACGATCGCCGAAAAGCACAAAATATCGATTTGTACATTCGGGCACGCAGGCGACGGCAACCTTCATCCGACCTGTACGACAGATGTCAGAAACAGTGAAGAAATGAAACGGGTCGAACAGGCTTTTGAAGACATCTTTAAAAAAGCGGTTGAGCTGGGAGGAACAATCACCGGAGAACATGGGGTCGGCGAAATGAAAGCTCCTTATCTGGAACTGAAGCTGGGCAAAGCGGGAATCGCCGCCATGAAGGCGGTAAAACAGGCGCTGGATCCTAACAGCATCATGAATCCCGGGAAGATATTTGCGAAAGACTCCCGCAAGCGGGTGGTGGTGACAAAATGACGACAGCTAACGAAAGAAAGGTCATTGAACAGCAGTTTAAACAAAGAATGGACGAGGAAGAGCTGCTGAATTGCATGCGCTGCGGCTTTTGTCTGCCGTCATGCCCCACCTATATCGAATCCGGTTTTCAGGAAAGCCATTCACCGCGCGGACGCATCGCGCTCATGAAAGCGGTCGTCGATGGGGCGATTGAGCCTGATGAGGATGTCGAACGGTCACTGGAGCTTTGCCTCGGCTGCCGGGCGTGTGAACCTGTATGTCCTTCAGGCGTAAACTACGGGCGCTTGCTTGAAGAAGCGAGGGATATTATTCAGCAGAACAAAAAACACACCCTTCCGGTTAAAGTGCTTCGCCGCGCGGTATTCAAAGGGCTTTTCCCCCACCAAAACAGAATCAGGGCGCTGACTGGAATACTCGGCGTGTATCAGCGTTCCGGCATGCAAAATGTGATTCGCAAATCGGGCTTACTTCGTCTTTTGCCGGACCATCTCGCGAAAATGGAGGCTGTTTTGCCGAAAGTTCCCGATATGAAACAGCTGAAAAAACGGCCGCACCTGCTCCCTGCGATCGGAGAGAGAAAAAAACGGGCCGCCTTTTTCTCGGGCTGCCTCATGGATACGTTGTTTTTAGATACGAATATGGCAACCATCGAGCTGCTGCGGCTGGCCGGCTGCGAGATCATCATTCCCGAACAGCAGACCTGCTGCGGCGCCCTCCACGGACACAGCGGCGAAAAGTCTGAGGCCATCCTGCTCGCAAAACGAAATATTCAGGCATTCGAGGATTCAAACGCGGACTTTATCGTGACAAATGCAGGGGGATGCGGAGCATTTTTAAAGGAATATGATCATCTCCTGAAAGATGACTCTGAATGGCGGAAACGGGCAGCGGTTTTTACAGGGAAACTGAAAGACTTTTCTTCCGTCCTGTTGGAGCTGAACTTTGATCAGCGATCCCTTGAACTGCCGCAGCAAATCGTCACCTACCAAGATTCGTGCCATTTGCGAAATGTCATGAACACCTCCGCTGAGCCGAGATACCTTATTCGCAGCATCAACGGCATTGAATTCAAGGAAATGAAAAATGCCGAAAGCTGCTGTGGATCAGCCGGTATTTATAACATTGTCGAATCCGAAATGTCGATGAAAATTCTCGATACAAAAATGGAAGCAGCAGCAGCGACCCGGGCCGCTACGATCGTTACAGCTAATCCCGGATGTCTGCTGCAAATGAAGCTCGGCATTGAACGAGCTGGGCTTACAAACCAAGTGAGAGCTGTTCATCTGGCGGATTTATTGCTGGAAGCCGTCCAGGAGTGACTAGGCGGCTCACATTTGGTATATTTCTCGGGAAATAAATCGAAATATGTCTTCTGCTGCTATTTCCGGACAGCAGGAAATTCTCCATTCGGCTGGATGAAGCGCAAACCTGTTACCTGTCCGGAATCGCCGGCTTCGAACCGGACGCTGAAACCCGGCAGGTTTTTGATTTGAAATGTCAACTCACGGTAAGGCTCAAGTTCGTAATCAGGCTGACCGGGCAATGAAACCCAGAGCGTCCGGTTGTTTCTGAAAGACACAACGACATCTGTTCCGTCTTCCAATGCATATTCGCCCGTTAAAGAAGCAAGAAATTCAGGATCGTACAACCGCTGATCCGGCTTCCTGACAAATTCGATTTCTCCAGCGCCTTCCGCCATTTCAAACGGTACGGAAAGGCGGCTGATATGTCCGTGTATATCAGCGCTGAAAGATGAGAGCATCGCCATCTCCGTGAGCGGCATTTTCATCTCGAATATATTGTAATGATAATGCTTCAAAGGCATCACAAACGAATTGAAGAGCGCCTGTAACATACCGTCTTTACACTCTATTTTGATTTCACCGTAGCCGGGGTGCTCGTATACACCTGTGTAGTCCTTCAGGTCATGAGAAGGCTTCGTTCCTTCAATTTTGGTAAGATCCGCGGTTCGATCCACGCCTAAAGCCGCTTTCATTATTTTTTCCGCTTCGCCTTTCAGCCGGCCGTTCCAATCAATCTCTTCCAATCCAAGCAAGCGGTCAAAAATATTGTACGCCAGAACATTTGGGAGAAAGCTGCCGTTCATATTTGTCAAAATGGCAATCCCGATTTTTTCATAAGGCATGAAAGCAACAAGCGATGAAAAACCGTCAATATTTCCGCCATGATGAATCATATGACGGCCACGGTACGGTTCAACAAACCAGCCGAGCCCATAGCTGCAGACAGGGAGTTCCTTCGCTTTAAGAATGGAGTCGCAGGAAATGCAAGGCGTATGCAGCTCATGAAGGCTTCCCTCTGATAGAACACCGCTGAATTTGTCGCTGCCAAGCTGAAGCAGCACCCAATTTGCCATATCCAAGGCATTGGAATTGATCGATCCAGCCGGCCCGATCACATCGATATTGCGAAAAGGAATTTTTTCAACTGTTCCGTTTTTCTCTTGATATGGAAAGGCAAAATCGGAAAGCTTTTGCATAACTTCGACCGAGAAGCTGCTGGATGTCATATGCAAGGGTTTGAAAATCCGCTCATGAACAAACTCCTCCCATGTCGTTCCCGCTATTCTTCCTGCAAGATAACCGGCCGTCATGTACATCAGGTTCTGATACTGCCATTTTGATCGAAAATCCAGATTCGGCTCAAGGTAGCGGAGCCGTCTGAAAAGCTCTTCCCTTGAAAAGGAGGAATTGTACCACATCATTTCGTGTCTTGGGAGGCCCGAACGATGGCACGCCAGATCACGGGGAGTCATCCGTTCGGTTGCCACCGGATCATACATCTTAAACTCCGGGAGGTATTCCCTTACCGGCTTGTCCCATTCCATTTTCCCTTCATCAGCCAAAACCGCCATCGCCGCCGTTGTAAATGCCTTGGAAGCGGAACCGATCGCAAATACCGTTTCCGGGTTCACTTTTAATTTCCGTTCTTTATCCCTGAATCCAAACCCTTCCGCCATGATGATCTCGTCTTCCTTAATGACTGCAACAGCGGCTCCGGGAACGTTCCACTCCTTCATTTTTTCCAGGGCAAATGCCCGAAAGCCTTTTAATTCCTTTATAGGCTGTCTCATTTTACTCTCCTCTCTTGATCTAAGCGTCTTATGCCTGTTCCAGGTGTCCGTATTCCATACGTTTGTTCGCCCGAATGGTTTCATTTAGAGAAAATTTGTATATTTATTCACGAATTCCAAAAGATAGGTATAAGGCTGAAAATGTCTAAAAAACAAGGAGGTTTTGTTCAATGTTTGGATTTATTTGGTCATTGATCATCGGCGGAATTTTAGGCTGGCTGGCCGGCCTCATTATCAGACGTGATGTACCCGGAGGAATCATTGGAAATATTATCGCGGGATTTATCGGTTCATGGCTCGGCTCCATGATTTTGGGACGCTGGGGTCCGATGATCGGCGGATTTAATATCATTCCGGCTCTGATCGGTGCGATCATTTTGATTTTCATCGTCAGTCTTGTCATGAGAAGTATGGGCGGACGAAACCGCAATGCTCAATAATGGATGATTTACGACGGTTTCATTAGAAACCGTCGTTTTTTATTTCATTCTGCTGCCGTCTTTTATATAATTAATTAGAAACACGAAATATTTTCAAGGGGAGGCTGTACATTGGAAAAAGTGGCAGAAAAAAGACCGAAGCGCTCTGAGGTGCCGCAGGAACTGACTTGGAATCTTACTGATTTATTTTCTTCTTATGAAGCTTGGGAAGACGCACTTGTGAAAATTGAGGAAGATCTCGTATCCATCGGCTCATTTAAAGGAAGGCTTCACGAAGGAGCTGACGTGTTGCTCGATTGTTTAATGCTGCAGGAGAAACTGCTAGAGCGCCTAGTCCGGGCCGCCGCCTATACTCACCTCAGAAAGTCCGAAGATTTGACAAACCCCGTCAACCAAGCCGACGCTTCAAGGATGGCCGCACTTCAAGCAAAACTAAACGCCGGGCTTTCATTTATCCAATCGGAAATTCTCGAATTCCCCGAAAATCAAGTGGAGACGTACATAAAAAATGAGAAAGGACTGGAGCCTTTCAGCAAAATGCTGTCCGAGATAATGGAGCGCAAGCCGTATAAGCTTGCTCCCGAAACAGAGGAAGCGTTAGCCGTTTTAGGCGAAGTGCATGATGCACCGTACAAAATTTTCGGGATGGCGAAGCTTGCAGATATGCAATTTTCACCGATTCAGGACCGGAACGGCAATGAGTTGGCCAATTCGTTCGCGTTATATGAAGGAAAATACATGTTCTCTCCTGATACGCATATTCGCAGAACCGCCTTTGCCTCCTTTACAAATACCCTGCAAACATACAAAAATACCATCGCCGCCGTCTATGAAACAGAAGTCAAAAAACAGGTCGGCATGTCAAGGCTTCGCGGATATCAATCCGCCACCGATATGCTTCTTCAGCCGCAAAGCGTCACGCTCGAAATGTACCACAACCAGCTTGATGTGATTAAAAACGAACTTGCACCTCATATGCGCAAGTATGCCGCCTTGAAAAAACGCGTATTAGACCTCGACGACATGCGCTTCTGCGATTTGCAGGCTCCGCTTGATCACGACTTCAGTCCAAAGACGACTTACGAACAGGCCGGCCGGATGATCTTGGACGCTTTACAAGTGATGGGACCCGAGTACGCGGAAGTCATGGAAACCGCATTGACTGAGCGGTGGGTTGATCTCGCTGACAACATCGGCAAATCCACGGGTGCGTTTTGTTCAAGTCCGTACGGAGTGCATCCCTTCATTTTGATGACATGGACGGATACGATGCGGGACGCCTTTACCCTTGCCCATGAACTCGGTCATGCCGGTCATTTCTACTTGGCAAACCGCAAGCAGCGCATCATGAATGTCAGACCGTCTCTATATTTCATCGAAGCGCCTTCTACAATGAACGAAATGCTTCTCGCCCAGCATTTGTTTTCCAAAACAAATGACCCGAAAATGAAGCGCTGGGTCATCAACCAATTGATGGGCACGTATTACCACAATTTCGTCACCCATCTGCTTGAAGGGGAATATCAGCGGAGAGTCTACGAACTCGCCGAACAAGGGTGCGCACTTACCGCTTCCGTACTGTCTGAACAAACCACCGCCGTGCTGTCCGAATTCTGGGGCAGCGGAGTGAAGCTTGATGAAGGGGCAGGTTTAACATGGATGCGTCAGCCGCACTACTACATGGGGTTATACCCTTACACCTATTCAGCCGGGCTGACAGCATCGACGATCGTCTCGCAGCAAATTAAAGAAGAAGGCCGCCCTGCCGTCGAGAGATGGCTGAACGTTTTAAAAACAGGCGGTACAATGAAACCGCTGGACCTGTTGAAACACGCGGGTGTTGACATGTCGACGGATCAACCGATACGCCAGGCAGTTGCGTATGTCGGAACATTGGTTGACGAGCTCGAAAAACTGTATGATCCAAAAGAAGACCGGCCTGATTAACAGCCGGTCTTCTTTTATTCTGTTACAGACTGCCGAACATCGGATTGCCTTTCATTCCGATCCATAAGTCTGATTGCTCTAATAAATGTGCGGTGCGAAGCAGCCAATGTTCCTTTCCTTTCGGTGCCGTCACTTGAACGCCGAGCGGTAAACCTTCCTTTGTGAGGTGGACCGGGACGCTCATCGCAGGCTGTCCGGTTAAGTTGGCAAGCTGTGTGAATGGTGTATATGTCAAGCTTTTCAAAAACATTTGATAAATCAACGACTGCTGCTCATTTTTTTCCAGCTCACTCACTTTCAGGAGCGCTTCGGCTTCTTTTTCGGTATGAGTAAGCTCGCCGACCTTTGGAGCGGGGTAAGCCGTTGCAGGGGTCACATACAGATCATAGGTCTCATGAAACGCCGCCATTTGTGCAGCTGCTTGATCCCAGGAAGCAAGGCTTGCCGTAAATTCGGCTGCCGACACTTTTTTGCCTGCTTCATTAAGCACCCATGTGACAATTTCAACATCCTGAACAGTGATCGCTCTTCCAAGCGTTTTTTCCATTCCTAGAATCATCGCGGAAATTTCACCGCTGTTCATTAAGTAGTAGTTCTCCATTAACCGGAGTCCATCAACGCCGTTCGCCTGCTCTTCGACGCGGTGTCCCTGCGCTTCCAGCCATTTAACGGTGCGGTGGACGGCTTGTTTGGCTTCATCACTGACAGGCGTTCCGACGGGTGATTCTACAGAAAATGCGATATTTAACGGGCGCTCCAGCCCTTTTTTCATATCCTCTTCATAATGGCCCGGAAATAAAGGCGTTTGAAAAGCGGCTTCAGGCTGAACGGTTTGCAGGATATCAAGGAGCGCAGCGCTGTCCCTGACCGTACGGGACAGCGCAAAATCGATCGATGCTCCCTGCCATTGCCGCCCGACGCCCGGTCCTACAGGCGTTCTGCCCCGGGTCGGCTTCAAACCGAATAGCCCGGTAAATGAAGCGGGGATCCTAATGGAGCCTCCCCCGTCACTAGCTCCTGCAAGGGGAACGATTCCGGCCGCCACCGCTGCAGCGGAACCGCCGCTTGAACCGCCGGGTGAATAATCGGTGTTCCAGGGATTTCGCGACGGCCCGTATAATTCAGGCTCAGAAATATTTTTCAATCCGTATTCGGGCGTATTCGTTTGGCCGAGAAATAAAAAGCCGGCGCCGCGCAATTTAGCAACGAAATTCGAATCGCGCTTTGGTTGATAAGATGAAAGTAGCTTGGCGCCGGCTGTAAGAGGCTCCCCTTTCAACGCTTGGGAAATGTCCTTTAAAAGGATCGGCACCCCGGCAAACGGCTGCTGTCTGATATCGAGCTGTCTGCATTCATGTTTGACTTGTTCTTTTCTCGTCCGAACGACCGCATTCAGTTCTGGATTGACTTCTTCAAGGCGGGAAAAAGCAGCATCGATTAATTCGTTCACCGTTACTTCCCCATGTTTGATAAGCTTAGATAAAGCAACTGCGTCATGCTTCATATAGTCAGATATATTCATATCAGTACCTCACTTTACTGTTCGCTTGTGTTTACTATTGTGCATGAGCCTTTTGAGGATTTCAATGTTTTCAGTTTAGATCAAAAAGGAGATGAGTGAAATGAATATTCGAAGGTTACACCCAGAACATGAGCCGCCGCTTGATTTACTGTTGACGGCAGACCCTTCCGAAAAACTGGTTATCGATTATCTCAAACGGGGACAATGCTATACAGCAGAAATCGACCGCCGGATTGTAGGTGTCTATGTGCTGCTGCCGACGAGACCAGAAACAGCAGAGCTCGTCAATATCGCCGTCAAAGAAGATCTGCAGGGAAAAGGAATCGGCAGACAATTGGTTATGCATGCGATTGAAACGGCAAAATCACAAGGATTTAAGACCATTGAAATCGGAACCGGGAATTCAAGCATCGGCCAGCTTGCGCTCTATCAAAAATGCGGATTTAGAATCACCGGCATCGACCGCGACTTTTTCTTGAGGCATTATGAGAAACCGATATACGAAAACGGCATGCGCTGCATCGATATGGTTCGCTTAGCGCTCGATCTTTAAAAAATCCGCCGGGCTCCCCGGCGGATTCTCGTCAATATTCATCAAAATAGGACTGGATCTTTTTCGGATCATCTGTTTTGGTCAGCGCCAGCATCAGCAAAATCCGGGCTTTCTGCGGGTTCAAAGAGTTGGAAGCCAATATGTTTTCCTTTTCAAGATCAGGATTGGGCGTGACAACCCCGCTGCCGGTGCGTGTAGAACGCACGACTGCCGCCCCTTTTTTCACCGCTGCGACTGCCCCTTTTTTCGCCTCGTCAGAGACTGAACCGTTTCCGCTTCCCGCATAGATAATGCCTTTCGCTCCCGCCTTGATTGCAGCGTCAAACAGATAGCGCCCGTCGTTTTGATACCCGTATATGATGTCGACTTGAGGAAGCTGATTGATCTTGGAAATATTAAAATCGGTATCTTTCGTATGCTTTTTTGTGATGTCATTATGAAAATAGATGCCGTCGGCAATATTGCCGAGGTAACCCATTTCTTCCGACTTGAAAGTGTCAGGAGCTGTCGTATGGGTTTTCGTCACATATCTTGCCGCAGCAATCCGGTCATTCAGCACCACCATGGTTCCTTTCCCGTAAGCTTCCTTGCTCGCAGCGACCTTTACAGCATTGTACAAGTTGGCAGGCCCGTCGGCTCCAATCGCTGTGGAAGGCCGCATAGATCCGACCACAACGACGGGTTTATCGCTTTTGAGGACGAGATTTAAAAAATAAGCCGTTTCTTCCAAGGTGTCCGTTCCGTGAGTGACGACAATTCCATCGACATCATCTGAAGCTAAAAGCTTCGCAGTGCGCTTGCTCAATTTCAGGAGCGTTTTATTAGTCATATTCTGACTTCCGATGTTTGCCACTTGTTCTCCGCTGATATTCGCGATATCCTTCATTTCCGGAACGGCTTCGATGAGCGTATCAATCCCGACTGCACCCGCTTTATAATTGGTCGTCGACGTTTTGGACTGATTCGCTCCGGCAATTGTCCCCCCTGTAGCCAAAATTCTTATGTTGGGCAGACGGTCATTTCCTTGGGCAGTCTTAACAGAAGCAGTTTCCGTCTTCGCCCGGGCCTTTGTTTCATTTCGAGATTCGTTTGAACCGGAGCACCCGGCATTGATCAAAAGCAATAAGCCTAACACAATAAATAACATTCGTTTTTTCGTCATGTTTTGATCTCTCCCTGCTGCGAAGTCCGCTAATTATATATGTATTTTCTCTTTCCTCCTCTCTTTCATACCAGTTTAAAATGCATTTATACGTTGTCTATTCATATGTTAGATTTTCTTCTGCGTTTTTTGGCATTAAAAAAAGGGAAACCTCGTTTCCCTCTTCAGACCTTCTATTGTTTTAAAAAGCTGAATTCTTCCTTTATTTTTCTCAACAGCTCTTCATTGGTGAGCACATCATAGGCCGTGAATGCCATAGATTTTGCGCCGAGCATTAAGCCTTCGAACCCTTGGCTGCTCATGGCTGCCTCCCGAAACTCGGGTGTGTGGCACGCGTACGGTTCATCGCAAATTTGTACATAAGGATGAATGGAAGGTGCGATCTGGCTGACATTCCCCATATCAACTGAACCTCCTCCGTCCGCTTTTTCATGAATCGAATCGGGATCGACGCCCAACTCGATCATGTTTTGTGTAAAGGCGTCTGACAGCGTTTCATTTGTTTTCAAATCATCGTAAGACAGCTCGTAAAAAGAGCTCTCAAGTCGGGCTCCAGTCGCAAGTGCGGCTGCTTTTGCACAATTTTTTACTTTATCAAGCAATTCATTGACATAAGCACGTTCCGTTCCTCTGACATAAAACTGGGCAACCGCATAATCCGGCACAACATTTGCCGCTTTCCCTCCCTCTGGGATAATCCCGTGAATCCGGGCATCAGGGAGAATATGCTGTCTGAGCGCATTAATGCCGTTGAATGTCTGAATGACGGCATCGAGCGCATTGATTCCTTCGTGAGGCGCTCCCGCCGCATGCGAGGCCTTTCCGAAGAATTCGAATTGAATCGCATCCATCGCCAGCGATGTTCCGCTTTTTTCATGCCTGCAATACGGATGAACCATCATAGCGGCGTCCAAGTGATCAAAAACCCCTTGTTCAGCCATGGTTACTTTTCCGCCTTTCGTTTCTTCCGCAGGCGTTCCGTAAACATACACTTTCCCTCCGCATGATGCGATGACTTTGCTGACGCCGATTGCGGCGCCGACCGCCATCGTGCCGATCAAATTGTGCCCGCAGGCATGGCCAAGGTCAGGTAATGCATCATATTCAGCCATAAACCCGATGGCAGGGCCGGGACGGCCGCTGTCAAATTCGGCCGTAAACGCCGTCGCAAGGCCGCATGTTCCTAATTCCACCTGAAAACCGTGTTTTTTCAGCTCCTCGGACAGAATCTTTGAAGCTTTGAATTCTTCATGCCCCAGTTCAGGGTGATTGCCTATATACTGGCTGATATGCAGCAGCTCTTCACGAATATGTTCGATCTCTTTCTCAATTTGTTTTTTCATAACGGTTCTCCCTTCTCCATTACCGGAAGTTCTTTTCCAGGGTTGACAAAGTAAATCTCATATCCTCAAAATGATTAAATATATAATTCTATGAATATTAATACATTATAAAGGAGACGAACGGAATGAGCAATGGCACCCCCCAGAAAATAAAACTGCACTTCCCTCATACTTATGCTTTGATTTTTTTCATTATCATTTTAGCTGCACTGGCTTCATACTTCATTCCATCAGGAGAATTTGAGCGGGTTGAAGAAGACGGCCGAACGGTTATCGTACAAGGGAGCTACACACAGACTGACGCCGGTCCGGTCGGTTTTTTCGAGATGTTTAAAGCCATACCGGAAGGCATGATTCAATCGGCGGATATTATTTTTTACATCTTTTTAATAGGCGGAGCTTTCGGCATCATCCATCAGACCGGGATGATTCGTGCAGGTGTTCATGTGCTCGTGCAGCGCTTGAAGAAACGCGGTTTCCTCCTGATTCCCGTCACCATGTTCGTCTTTTCCATCGGAGGCGCAACGATCGGTTTATCTGAAGAGACGATTATTTTTATTCCGATCGGCATCGCTGTTGCAAGAGCGCTTGGCTATGATTCAATGACCGGGCTGGCGATGATTTCCCTTGGCGCGGCTGCAGGGTTCACCGGCGGCATGTTGAACCCGTTCACAGTCGGAATCGCACAGACAATTGCGGAAGTCCCGGTGTTTAGCGCCCTCGGTTATAGATTGGCCGTTTATGCCGCCATGCTCGGTTTCTCCATTTTTTATGTCATGCGGTACGCTGAAAAAGTCAAAGCGAACCCAAATACCGGTTTGATGTATGGAAGCGAAACAGAGATAAATGAAGAGACAGCCGCAGGACACGCTGATCTTTCCTTCACCGGAAGACACGGCCTCGTCCTGCTGATTACAGCATTGGGCTTCGGCATCAATATGTTCGGTGTATTTCAATGGGGGTGGTTTTTAAGCGAGCTGTCGGCCGGCTTTCTCATCATCGGCTTTGCCGCCGGCCTTGCGGGAGGACTCGGCATCAACGACACATTCCATTCATTTGTCGATGGTATGAAACAGGTTGTATACGGAGCGCTGATTGTCGGCTTCGCCCGTGCCATTGTCATCGTATTGGAAAACGGACAGATTATCGATACGATCATCAATAGCCTTGCTTCAGCCATCAGCTCACTTCCGAACGAAATCAGCGCCATTGGCATGTTCGCCGTGCAAATCGTGATCAACACATTTATTCCATCCGGAAGCGGACAGGCAGCCACAACGATGCCGCTTATGGCGCCGCTGGCCGATTTATTGGGATTCGAACGCCAGATTGCCGTATTCGCGTATCAATACGGAGACGGAATCACCAACTCCATCATTCCGACCTCCGGTGTACTGATGGCTTCGCTGTCAATCGCAGGCGTCACTTACGAACGCTGGGTCAAGTTTGTCTGGAAGCTGGTCGCAGGCTGGATTTTCATCGGCGCCGCCGCAATTGTTATCGCCATGATCATCGGTATTAAGTAAACATCCGGTCCACAACATGCAGCCGGAGCCCCCGGCTGCATTCCTCATACATGTCTCCGTCTCCCTGACCATAGAGAAGCTAAACCATCAAAACCGGCGTTTCTGAGACGATTGATCTACTAAATTTTAAGCTCAGGTTAAGAAAACCCGAAAACAGGACTTTTTATCCACCATAGTCCAATTTCAAAATTCATCAACAAAGTGGCGGATTCTAAACAAAACACTTATATTTTTCACCTGTTCTGCCTTGTCATGGCTAAGGTGGAAAATGGATCAATCTCAATTAAATGCACCGTTTTGTAAGTCATTAGTTTTAGTCTATTCATACTACCCAAAGTTTGAAAACATGCCTAATCTTGCAAAACATTGACCAAAATTAGTATTTAACACCTATTTATTATTGATTCTTCAAACCTTAAAATGAGTGATGTTGTTTCTGTTTTTTTAAAGAAACTAAGGAAAAAGGAAGAATTATAATCAAATTTTCACTGTTAGATAAATGAAATGACCGGGACTTGAGTAAGATTTGTCCCGATGAAGGGCCTTTTTACCCTAACCACCTCATTCTTTTCATTTACATAACATTGAAAAAATAATAATAAAAAAGGAGACAGACCATGCGAAGTAAAAAGTTTTTTCTAATGATGCTTTTGATGATTGTAGCAGTCGTGTCAACAGCCTGCGGAGGCAGCAAAAGTGCGAGCGGAGAGAAAGAAGATACGAAAAAAGCAGATAATGCAGAAGTTAAAATACTAAGCTCCGAATATACGCTTCCAGATGATTCATCAACAAACCTGCACGAAAATGAACTTATACTAAAGATCAATGTTTCCGTTAAAAATACAGGAAAAGAACCATTGATGGTTGATAAAAGCCAATTCAGCCTTTACGAAGGCGACTCAAAAATGTCGGACGTCAGCGTATATGATGAAAGAAACAAGAGACTTCGTTCTTCCACGCTGAATTCTGACAAGGAAGTCGACGGAAATATCTATTACATCGTTGAAAAGGGCAAAAAGTTTCAGCTTGAATACACACCTGACATGTACGGTGAAAACAAAGCCGATCCTGTCAAATTCGAGATCGACGGCGGCAGCGACGATTTGCTGAAAACAGCCAAAAAACTTGAAGATCCGGCAAAAGCTTTGCTGGCTTACACAGATGTAACGATTTTCGGCAAAGATAATGATAACTTTGATAAACTGGTCGACGAAAATAAACGTGAAGTCGTTACCGATTACCTTGAAGGCGCTCAAAAATCAATCGTTCGCTCTTTAGGATATTATGATGAAGAAGATGTCGATAAAAAGAAATTGAATAAACTGATCAGCGCCATCCAAAACGCTTATCAAGAAAAATCTCAAGTCAAAGCAGTTACAAAATCAATTTCAGGCGATGAAGCAACTGTTGAGGCAACCGTTACACCAATCGATAATACGGATGTCCAAAAGAAAGTGAAGAAAAGACTGGAAGACTATGTGAAAGACAGCGGCAAAAACTTCATGTCCAGAGATGAATTGATCAATCCTGCGATTGACATCATGAGTGAAGAAATCAAAAAAGCACAGGCGACTTCAAGTGAGAAAACAGTTGAAGTTAAGCTTGAAAAATCAAAAAATGACAAATGGAAAATGGATGCTGATAATTACAAGACCGAACAATACTTCTCAAGCTTCCTTAAAAGCAACAACTAAAAAAAGCACCCTAGTGGTGCTTTTTTTCAATTACAATAAAACAAGTGCTGTCCGGCAGCGGCACGCGTCGGCCGAGCCGGTCTGTCAGCTCGATTTTAGGGTTAAGGTGTTCTTCATACCCTTCCTGTACATAGTGTTCGAACACAAGAATGTTCGCGCGTTCCCCCAACTCTTTCTCAATACAGCGCCGGAATTCAGACGGCGTAAAATAGCCGAACTGCTCCTTCACTTCATGCGAATAGGCTTCTTCTCCCCAAGTATATGTATAGAGGAATTCCATCGCGTCATTCACAAACAGTACGGCCGCATCCTTTTCAGCCTCAAGAATTTGCACCTTTCTCCCTTTAAAATCATGGATATACCGTTTCAAGAAATCCATTCCATCCGGGTCTTTAAAGCGAATCCGCCGCGTTTCCTCTTTGTTTTCGGTCATGATTCCGTCCCTGATGATGATTCTGCCTCCCCGCTTCAGAATATCAAAGGAACTTTTTAACGCTTGGACAATGACGAGGTGATTAAATCGTTTTCCTTCATACGGAATGTATGAGAACAATTCGTGCAATATCGATGAAAATACAATCGTGTCGACGCTTTTCTGTTCGAAGTACTCAGGAAGATCCAACGCATCAGCCTGTTTCACATGCCACGGCTTATGTTCGCGCACTTTTCTTTTTTGGAGCTCCTCAATGACATTGACGGAAAGGTCGATGCCGATGACCTCTGCTTCAGGATGCTGGTCCGTCAGCAAATCAAGCATCACGCCGCCTCCGGCTCCGATGTCGAGCATTCTTTCTCCAACAGCATAATCGGCAATCTTCTTTTTATAATCTTCCGCACCGTTCATGTCAGACAGATAAGCCGCTTCATTTTGCAGCCGGTCAAACGAATCCTTGCGAAACTCAAAAAAATCATAAAGCAGCACGATCGCCCGTTCATATAAAGGCGATTTCTCCGCTTCCTGGCAAAATTCAATCAGCTTCAGTCCGGCCTGCGAAAACGAAAACGTGACGCCGACAATCTCGGAAGCCTGATCAAACGGCTGAACAGCAAGCGAAACGTGTTCATTTACAGGCACCCCGCCGAAAAGCAAATCGCTGATCGACATCTCTTTTAAGCACGCTTCGATAATCCGTTTTTTATAAACATTCGTATGACGCACACCCTGGTAATCACGGTACATGTCCTTCATCAGCGGCTCAAAGCTGATATGCTTGACTGATAAAGGATTGACAGAACGAAGCACTAGCAAAAAGATTTTGACAAACTCTTCAAAACTGAACGATGACAAGGCGGATTCCACATACCATAAATCGACCCGCTGAAAGAAGCGTCTCAGCACATCTTCCGCGGCAAGTTCCCTCAGAAACCGCTCGTACCGGCTGCTGTCTTCGCCGGAATCGAGCGCCTGTCCCCGCAGTTTTCTGATCCTTTCCGAGAACGGCCAATCTTTGTTTCTTTCTCCTGTGCAGATTTGGCCGATTATCCGGTTCACGTCTTGTTCAATCGATTCCCAAAGTGCCGGCGAAACCCCTTCAATGATACATTTGTTCAGAACGTACAGAACCCGCCTGATGTCGATGTGCTGAAGTTCCGATGCTTCAATCCAATCGATAAGAGGAGTGAATTGGCGATACCTTGATTCCCCGCGGATATACTGCCCGATGAGTCCATGCGTCAAAATCAAAATATAGATGAGTTCGTCAATATCCTGCCGCTCCGGCATATACGCCTGTCTTCGATCAGCATAAATCTGCGCCGACCCGATATTATGGATCGCAAGCTGAAAGCCTTTCTCACGCCATTCCTTTCTTTTATGAGGCTGGCCGCACTTAGCCGTTTCACTCCATATGAGAACCTCTTCAATGATTTCTTTTTCCCGCTCAGGAATGTCCGCTTTCTCCAAGATGGAGAGCGTCTGTTCCACATAAAGAAACACGGGATTCTGAGGCATGTTCTCCAGCGAAGATATCCGCTCCAGATTGACATTTTGTTCTTCAGTTAAAACAAGATACTTGAGCCATTCGGCATCACGCAAAACATGATAATCCCCGCTTTTCACTTTTTCAATGGCTTCTAACGATTGTAAACGCCTCATACGTTCTTCCCTCTTTTTTCTATTTCGATATGACTAATCATAAGGTAAATGGTTTCATATAGAAATAGGATAATAGACTTATAACCGCTATAATGTTTGGCCGCAGTCCGCCGTTAAGATTTGACCAGTAACCGTTTCTTGTTCGAGCAGCGCGCAAATGAGCAAGGCGATATCTTCCGGCTTTGCGATCCGTTCAAGCGGGAGCTTTTGGCTGAGCCGCTTCATTTTCTCTTCATTCCCCTCCCACCATCTCGTCGATACAGCGCCAGGTGCCACACAGCTGACCCTGATATCCGGAGCGAGCGCATGCGCCAATGATTTCGTCAGTCCGTGGACCGCCGCTTTTGATACGGCATAGGGGAGCGAAGAACCTGAGCCCGTCAGTCCGGCGATGCTGCCAACATTTACGATGGCGCCTTGCTTATTTTGCTTCATTAAAGATGCCGCCGCTCTCGCGCAATAAAACATCCCTTTGACATTTACCGCATACAGTTCATCCCAGACTTCTTCAGAAGCTCCATCCAAGTCATCAAGCTCGATATGCCTGGTGATGCTTGCATTGTTGACGAGCAGATCGACGGTGCCGAACTCACGGGCCGCCCGATCAAACATGCCTTGAACTTCATTGACCTTAGAAACATCGGCTTTAATCGCGAGCGCGCGGCCGCCTTGATTTTCAATCATCCCAACCGTCTCTTCAGCCTCCGCTTCGGAACGCGAATAGTTGACAATAACCGCTGCGCCGCGGTTTGCCAAAGCGAGCGATGCCGCTCTGCCGATCCCAGTGCCGCCTCCTGTGACAAGGGCTGTTTTATTTTTCATTTCCATTTTTCATCACTCCCTTTTCAACTGATGCAAGCTGTGCTGTTCCATTCCCAAACGACCAGTTCTCTTTCACGTTTTCGGCCGCAATGATCATGACGTCCTCTTGGCGGATGCCGGCGTTTTTTTGTAAACATTCTGCAATGCGTTGATACAGCGCCAGCTTTTTTTCGACCGGTCTCTCTTTCATTGTGATGTGAATATAGATCAAATCCTTCGTCCGTTCGATATTCATATAGCCGGGATCGAAAAAGAATTCTTCCTCATCGTGCTGGGTGATGACCTGAAAATAATCATCTTCCGGAACATCGATCGTCTCCGTCATCGCCTTGTGAACCGTTCTGCTGATCCGGCGAAGCTCTTCTTTTGATCTTCCTTTTAAAAGATCCATCCTGACAAATGGCATATATTTATTCCTCCTTTGTATTGTTTAATAGTGTATAACGGTTATATCATTTTGTATAATTGAATCATTTGAAGGATTCATTCAATTTTATTGAACTTGAGGTGATGGGATGGATTTCAAAACGTTAAAGACGTTTCATAAAATCGTGGCTTGCGGAAGCTTTAACCGCGCGGCTGAAGAACTGAATTATGCGCAGTCCACAGTCACAATGCAAATCAAAAAACTCGAAGAAGACCTCGGCATCCGATTGCTCGAGCGGGGGAAAACATTCCGACTGACTGAAGCCGGCAGGCTTTTTTTTGAAGAAAGCAGCCATATTGTCAAAAATATGGATCACCTTCAACATCATATGGCCGACTTATTGCTTGGCGAAGCGGGAAATATCCGTCTGGGAGCGGTCGAACCAATCGCGAGCTGTGATTTGCCGCGGATGTTGGGGAGGTTTTTAGCGGATTATCCGAAGATCCGGGTTTCCGTAGATATCGCCAACTCATCGACATTGGGGGAAAGGCTGGTTCAAGGCAGCCTGGACCTTGCCGTCTGTTCGACTCCGGCAATGGGAACTGATCTTTATTTTGAACCGCTATATGCTGAAGAGCTCGTAGTGCTGCTTCCTGAAGGACACCCCGCCGGAAACAATGAACACATCCATCTGAAAGATCTTAGGGAGCACCGTCTACTGATCACAGCCAACAATTGCACCTACCGGAAGAAAGTCGAAATCGCGTTTCAAGAGCTGCCGGGAAGCCAAATGAACACGATGGAGATTGGAAGCATGACCGCTTTGAAAAATTATGTTGCCGCTGGCCTCGGCGTTGCCCTGATTCCGAAAAGCATCGTCTCCCCTCCTCCTCCCGGAACGATTGTCCGGTTTATCGGCGATGACCCGATCAGCGTAACCTTCGGCATCCTTTGCAAAACCGCGTCTTTCCCGCTGAAACAAGCGGACGCAAAGCTTTACCAATATTTGAAACAGGAACTGGGAGAACCGAAAAAACCTTCCGGCTGATGTCGGAAGGTTTGGGATGATGACATAATGGGACATTGAATGATGATGATCTGGTCTCAGAGGGGGATGGTTACTTGCACCTGTCCGCCCCCCGCTTCACCGTTTTTAATCGATAAATCGCCTTGATGAAGCTTGACAACACGAAGCGCAAAGGTAAGTCCCATACCGTAATGCCCATTCGATGTCCGGCTTTTATCTTCCATATAGAAAAGCTCGGCAGCTTTCTGCAGGCCTTCTTGAGAAAATCCTTTTCCGCTGTCAGTGATTGTGAAAATCAATTGATCATCCGTACACACAGCTTCAAAATCGATTCTCCCGCCTTCTGGTGTATGATCTGCAGCGTTCGTCATGATGTTCATCAACGCTCGATGAAGCAGCTGTTTGTCCAACAGTGCTTTTTTATCTTCAAGGTTCTGTTCCTTCAGCACAATGTCAACCGATTTGTTCCCTATGTATGCTTCAGTGTCATTGAGAACACTTTCGACTAACGGTTTCACAGCACTTTCTCTATAATCGATATTTAATGCTTCCTCCGTTTTTGACAAATGGATTAATTGGTCAATGTACTGGCCGATTTTTTGTCCCGCATCAAGTATGTATCTGATATATTCCGACTGCTCTTGATTTTGCGGTGATAAGCTCAGCAATTCCGCATTACCTTTAATAATGGTCATTGGAATTTTAATGTCATGAGCCAATGCGCCGATCTGTTCTTTTTTCGTTTTCTCTAAGTGCCACTGCGCGCGGAGGGAGGCTTGAAGGGCATTCCTCATGTCTATCAGGGAACTGATCACATGATCAAATTCCTTAATATTCGAAAACTCCGGAGTGAAATTTAAATTTTGTTTTTTAATTTGCTCAGCGATGGTGTTTAATGTTTGAAAATGATCTTTTAACCTGTTTGCAAATCGGGTTGTTACCGCAAAAACGACCGTAATTAGAAGCAGAATGATGATGCATAAGCTTGTCAGCTCATAGTTCGGGAGAAACCGTCTCAGCAGGGGAGACCGAAACTCAGCGCGCAAAGGATACTCCAACACACAATACTCGTCTTTGCGTTCGATGATCATATAGCCTTTTTGACTTAAGGTGACATACGGCCTGCTCTCAATTTTTTTCCGTACAATGGAAAGATTCGTTTCTTTCATGTTTCCCGCTGTCTTTTGTTTCGACTTTTTATCCAATATGGCATACAGCATCGTATCAGGTATCATGTCTTCCGTTATCCGTTCAGCCGATTGAAGCTTGGGCTTAAGCTTTTCAGCTTCGATTTCATTGTAATTGGCAGGATAAAACAGCCCTGCATTCATTCCGATCATATTGATCAAAACATATACAGCCGTGATCGCGATCAGGCTGAAACTCAAAGTGAGCATATATTTGATCAGTTCTCTGCGCAGCGTCTTTTTTTTACGGATTATTCCCATCTGTACCCTACGCCCCATACCGTTTTGATCGGATCTCTTTCGTGTTCTTTGCATTTTTTTCGGATCGTGCGGATAAATTCGGTTATCGTGGAGTATAATGCATTGCCTTCCAGCCCGTATACATAATCATAAATTTCTTCTCGTGTAAAAGTTCGTCCTTTATGCTGAGCCAACAGCTCACATATTTTAAATTCATTTTTTGTTAAATTCAGCTTTTGATCATGAATAAATACTTCTTTGCTGTCAAAGTGAAATAAAAAACCGGAAATCACACGTTTAGTTTCGTGTTTCTCTCTTTTTTCCCTTCTCAAGTGTGCATTTACTCTCGCACTGAGCTCAAGAACGCCGAAGGGTTTTGAAATATAGTCGTCTCCTCCAGTCAGGAGGCCCTTAACGATGGCCTCTTCCTCCGTCTTAGCGGTGAGAAACAGGATCGGACAATCTACCAGCGGCCGGATTTTCTCGCATAATTCAAATCCGTCCATCCCCGGCATCATCACATCAAGCAAAATTAAATCATACCCTGAAAACACGTCGAGAGATTCGGCGTTAACTTGACTCAATGTATGAACTTGATGCTGATCGCGGCGCAAAATATTTTGTATGAGTACAAGAATATCTTTCTCATCATCTACTGCCAAAATGTTCGCCACTTGCTGACCACCCTTTTTCATTATTCATAAGCTTTTCTTCCTTCCCAGCGGATAAACCAAACGATGCTTAGAGCGAATACAGCTATTATAGCAAACACCATGATGAAAGCCCCCTGCTTGATTTCCCCGTCTAGAACAGAACGCAGAGACGGATCAATTTGGACAAATCGGTCAATCCCCTTATACCCTGTCAGCCTGATACCCCATGCCCAGGGATTATATTTCCAAATGACATCGCCCAATCCCGTATTCATCAGTGCTGTCATCAAAAGACCTGCCCCGCCTATTAAAATCGAAGCCCCCATTCCAAATATGCAGCTGATCAGAAAATAAATGAAATAAAGTGTGACACTTCCGGCTGCCAGCCATGCCCCAGCCTCTAAAAAAAGGGCGATTGTCAGGTTCGGCACATGAAATAGAACTTTGAGCCCCAATACATAGAGTCCAATAGCCAAGAATACCGCACACAAGTTCATGAACAGAAGCAGTGTGACTTTGCTTAAATAAGCCGTTAATTTGGGCGCCGTGCCGCCCAACAGCACTTGAAAACGGCCTGCCCGCTCCTCTAATGAAGCCGTCATTCCGCACACTATTCCAATCAGAAGCGGCAGGGCAATCGCAATTGCCTCAAAATACGTGCGGTATAATTGATATGGATCATGATCTCTATTATAGAAATAAAGCAGAAAAACACCCGCACAGATAACCGGAATGGTCAAGTGAAGCCAAATAAAAGATGTGCGCTTTGTTTTTTGAAAATCAGCCGCAAGGCATCTGAAAAATAGCAACAAATCAAACCGCCTCCCGTTTTATCGATTTGCGATCAACGGCAGGGGAAAAAGACCGCCTGGTCAGACGAGCCAAAATAGCAAATAAAACAATAGATAGAACAACAGCCGGAGGAACGACTGCCCAGCTTGTTAAAGGATCGCCATTTTCAAGAGGCACACCGTTGGGATGGATGCCAATTGTCGGACACATGACCCTGATCGGCCAGCTCCACGGATTCAGCCACCAAAAAGGACTTGATGCCGACATGATGCCCAACACGATACTGCCCAGCATATTGAACAAAACGGCAGATATAAACCCAAATTTTCGCGCTATCCATAAACAGATGGGGATCTCCCACAGTGTCGTAAGCCAAAGCAGCAGATTCGCGGCAATGACTGTCAAATGAATGCTCGAAAATTGAGGAATGACAAACTGCATCACAACCATGAACCCTAAAAAAACAGCTTGAGACGCTAAAGAATAGAGCGCAATGACGCTTATTTTTGCAGACCAGATCATATGTAAATGTACGGGAGAAGAAAAAATGCCGTTATAATTCGACGCTTTCATTTCTTTCTGGTGTGATAATGCACAAAGCAAGGCGATCATGACCGGCATCAAGATGACAGACCACCAATTATACGTACCTGCTACAAAGAATCCCGGATTCATTAAAAAGGCGAAGCAAATATTAATCAAAGGCACAATGAAGATCATCTTTCTCGAAAATGTTCTTTTAAACTTCAGGTTTTCCGCTTTTGCATAATATCCGATCATTGTTCTCCGCCTTCTTTCCCCCGCGTTGATTTGACAACATCCATAAAAAGCCGCTCGAGATCGTCCCCCTTATTGATTTTCCCCTGATATCCGAGGTATCCTCCGCTGATAATCCCGATATGGTCTGCGATCTGCTCGACTTCCGACAGAATGTGGCTTGATAAGATGACCGTCATCCCTTGCTTTGGAAATGACCTGATGAGTTCCCTTAACTCTTGTATACCGATCGGGTCGAGACCGTTCGTAGGCTCATCAAGTATGAGTAATTTAGGGCGATTTAAAAGAGCGATGGCGATCCCCAGCCTCTGCCTCATTCCCATAGAAAACTGCCCCGCTTTTTTCTTTCTGGCATGATGCATATCAACAGTTTTAAGCACCTCTGTTATTCTCGCATCAGGAAGACCCAATAATGTGGCATGCACCTTGGCATTCTCGTAGGCTGTTAAATTATCATACAGAGGCGGGGATTCTATTAAAGAACCGATGTCTTTTAATACAGACCTTTTCCATTTCCGCCCCTCAACCAAAATGTCCCCGGCAGTCGGGTTTAAGATTCCGGTTAAAAGTTTTAAAGTCGTTGATTTTCCTGCTCCATTCGGTCCAAGCAATCCGTAAATACTGTTCTTTTTAACTGACAATGAGACGTCTGAGACCGCTTGCGACCTTCCAAACTTTTTTTGAAGATGCCTTGTTTCCAATAGAATTGTACTCATCTTAATCTCTCCTTGTTTGATCTGATCGGTACCGATATCTTAAAATACCTTTCTCAAGATTTAATCAGAATCAAACACAAAAAACCTTCCGGTTCCCCGAAAGGTTTAGCGGCCTTTGCCTTAAGAAGGCATAAGCTCAAGATGATGATCCAGTTCGTCCTGCAGGACGGCTTCAATATCTTTAAAACGATTCGATACGGTCGAAGCGCTGACACCGTATTTTTTTGCAAGCTTCGCCTGGGATAACGATTTTTCCGATTTGGAGATCGTATTGATAAAATACTCCAAAGCAGCTGCAAAGGCTTCTGTTTTCTTGATGACCGGCGCTTTTTTAACACAATACGATTTCCAAAGGCCGACCGCCCAGGAGACAAATGATTCAGAATGTCCTTCGTCAAGCATACCTTTCTCAAAGACAAGCGCTGTTTCTTTTTCCATCTCATTGGCCCATTCGATGTCTTCCGACCCTTGTTCAGACGGTGCACTCTCTTCCTGACGGCAAAGCTGCATTAACACATGATGAAAATCATCTCTCATCAGCTGTTCTTTTGTTCCGCCTTCTTTTGTGAAACGGCTTAAAGCATCGTTTAACCTGTCTTTGAGAGCATCCGCCATTTTTGCAGGATAGATGGTGAATTGTAAGAAGAACTCGGTATGGCTTCCGATCTTGATCGGAAAGCCGAGCACGTACTCGCCTACAAAAGGCCCTTCCCGCTTCACATTCATCCTTATAGTGAGCTCTTCATTTGTTACAGCATCCTCAAAGCGAATGCCGCCATCTGTTATATGTTTCACACGCAGCAGCGCAGGGGAGAGGTCTTTCCACGATTGAACGGCTTCCTTAGTCTGCGATCTGAGAATCGAAGAACCCTTTTTCTGTAAAAAGTCTTCGAAAATCGTCAATCCTCCGTCTGCCAACGGCCGGGAAAATACTCCCCACACGCCCAGATTAAAAACACATATCTTTTGTGCAGACTGTTCCAAGTCTGACAGAAAAGAATACTGATTAAGAAATTGATCGATTGTGTCTTTATGTTCCGTAAAAGCGAATTCCATGACGTCTTTCTGGATTTGTTTCAATTCCTGCACCGCGACAGCCGGAAACGCTCCCTCCGCTTTGCCGCAGCATTTTTTATATTTCAGCCCGCTGCCGCATGGGCAAGGCATATTTCTCTTTACTTTTCCCACGTTTAAACCTCCGTATCTTATACTACAACTTATTTATTTTATCAAAACTTTCAGGAGGGGGAAATCCGATAATGAAAATCAGTATGATTTAGCTGAAAAGTAAAATTTTATAAAAGAGGACAAATAGAAAAAAAGACTATAAAATGGTTAGTTCTGTGTTTTTATCATCCATTTATGACAGAGGGTGTTATACATTTTGCAATACGCTGGTTTTTGGGTTAGAGCGGGTGCATTGTTGATCGATTGCGTATTGGCGGTCGGATTACACTTTTCATCCGCATTGATTTGGAGACGGATCTCCTGAGGTCGGTGCAACAGCACTGCTGGTATACGTTTTGTATCCGCTTTTGATGCCGCTCCGATGCACAGATGAAGCTATGGCAGGCTTTCGTGCACTACTTCGTCTCATGGGTCATGAAAACAGGCGACACTGAGTAAACGATCTTTATGTATTTAAGTGCATACAGAAAAAGGGATATGAATCCCTTTTTCTATTTCCGGTATTCCAGCAGACTGATGGTCAGGAGCACAAGGAAGCACCCCAGCCACTGAATGGATGTTAAACGTTCGTTTAAAAACAAAACACCTCCGAAGATGGTAAGAACGGGGCCGATCATAGAAATGACGGCTCCCCGCTCCGCTCCTATCCGCTTCATGCCTTCCAGCATGAATAAAAAAGGAATGACCGTCGTCACCGCTGCAATGATCATAAAAAAAACATACATTGCGGGAGGATAAGAAAGCAGGATTCCCGGCTGTTTTCCTGTTGCGCGAAACAGCGCATAACCGGCCATCGCAAGACTTGCCGCCGACATTCCATAGGCATTCATCCGAATCCCGCCGATTTGACGGACAAGGCCTCCCGCCACAACAAGATAAACCGCATAGGCGACAGCGGACAATAAGATCAAAAAAGCTCCTGACAGGTTCGCTTCAAATGCTTGCACATCCCATCCGCCGACAGCCAAGAACAGCCCGGCATTCACAAGCAAGATGGCAGCAAACGTTTGACCCGAGATCATTTTTTTATTTACAAAGGCAGTGATGATCAATACGAACATGGGATAGCTCATCACAATCATCCGTTCAACGATTGCCGAAACATCATGAAGGCCGATAAAATCAAGCAATGGCGACAGAAAAAAACAAAGCAATCCGGCCGCATAAGCTTTAAAAATCTCCGCTTTTTCTGGTTTAGCCGGAAGCTTTGAACGATACACAACAAAAATCAGCCAAAACAGCGGCGCCGCAAATAATTGCCGGTACAACAGCACCGCTTCCGGCTGTGCACCTTGTTCATAAGCCCATTTGACAAAAATGGATTTTGAAGCAAAACACATCGTCCCAAAGACCATAAAAACGACCCCGGCCGCTTTTCGAACGCCGCTTTGAATATGGCCGCTCTGCTCAGCTGTACTCTTCTCTTCTCGACTCAACTTTCAACACCCGTCCTTTTTATTCGTGGATATGTTTTTTTATAAAATGGAGCAATGTGCTTCCCTGGGCCGTCAAAATCACACCTTTTCCCGAACATTTTGGACAAGGCTCCGGCTCTTCTCTTCCGCTTCCATTGCAATTTGGACATGTCGTTTCCAAATCGTCCGTTGCAATCACCATTTACCATCACACCTCCGTTTCCGTTTAATATGATGCGGCCACTCCGGCCAGCCTTCCTCCATGGCCACCACCTCCTTAAAAATACAAAAAACCCCCGTCACAAAAGGACGAGGGTCTCGCGGTACCACCTTTATTAATCGCATCAACGATTCGCTTGGAACATACGGAAAGGGAACAGTCAGCCCTTTCGATACGCTTCTCTTGATAACGGAGAGAACTATCCCGGCTTCGCCTACTGTCCGTTTCAGCGAAGCGATTCAGAAGCCCATTCGGCGTCAGAAGGGCATCGGTTCACACCAGCCACCGACTCTCTTAAACCCATGCTCTGACACGTACTTGCTCTTCCTCAATATCGTTTAACCGTACATGATTTGTAAAAAATATATTACTCTGAAAATTAGCAAGTGTCAATCAGCATTAAATTCTTGTTTTTTTACGAACCTTTAATATACACTATGACGAGAAGCGGTAGTCCCAAGCTGAGAAATACACTGGCAAATGCAGCATACAGCACTTTTAGTAAGCCATTATATTTTTCTGCTTCAGATTCGCGGTCTGTATAAATCGCATTTGTTTGAACTTGACTGGGATCAGCCGCAAAGTAATGCCAATTTAAAAACTGTGTCACATGCTTCCAGCCTGCATCCTCGTATATATGAATATATTCTTCCTGATCCAGGTTTGATGTTGTCTTATAGTCGAGCCGATATACTGTATTGCTTGGTTTTGTCTTTTCAAATATATAGATAAATAAAAAGAAGGACTTTAACATCCACCCCTGTTTTGCCATTTCATTCAGCCAGTTCTCTTCCTTCCGGTCTTGCCAAGCAAGAAAAAAACGGAATTTACGCTTTCTTTTTTTACTCATGACTTGTATCTCCCTCTTTTTGAAAAATAGATTGACTGATCGCCACCAATTTGGATAGGCGTTTAAATTCGAGTTCAATCACCTGCCATCCTTCATTCGTTAAAATATACTGCTTTCGCCGATTATCGCCGGATTCGCCTTCCTTTCTAATCAGCCCCTGCTTTTCGAGTTTGCTTAATGCACCATAAAGAGTGCCAGGCCCTAGTTTGACCTCACCCTCACTCATGCTCTCAACCCTTTGCATAATGCCGTAGCCATGTAATGGTTGAGTTAATGACAATAATATGTAATACGTAGCCTGCGTAAGCGGTAAATAGCTTTCCGCCGTTTTTTTCTTCACTTTTCGCACCTCATTTTAAGTATGGCGTTTTTCATTTATATATCTCATGAGCAGTACAACACCTATTAGATTGAAAATGATGCTGCCGCCAAGAGCTAGTCCCCACCATACACCGTTTATTCCTGATAAAATCGCTAAATTTAATAAAAAAATTCCGCTCAAAACAAATAACATCCCGGTAAAGTGTGTATTCAAATCATTCGCCTCCTTATTTTACATCGCCTTACGATATATCGACTGACGATATAATAACATATTAGAAGATTCGACACAAATCAAACACAGCATTTACCCTGCAAATCAAATAAGTGAGCACAGGCTATTGCCCAAAAGGAATAGCTCACATTAAAATTAAAAAAACCGCCTAAAAGGTCATTTCACGACCTTATCAGGCGGTTTCCAGCGATTATTCCTTATTCCTGTCAGCAAACACCGTCATGGCGTCGCACATGAACTTTGCCAAGCCGGCGCCGTATTGATCAATGTTTTTCGTAAAGCGCTCGTCAGCGACATACATTTGTCCCAGACCTTTGAAAGCTTCGAGCGAATAGCTGTGGCCGGTGTTATTGTTCAGAAAGTCGTACCATTCCTTTATAGCCGCCTGTGCTTCCTCTGAGTCTGAGGCGCCTTTTCTGAGGGCGGCGATTTTTCTGTAAATGGCATCATATTGCTGTTCCATCTTTTTCCGTTCACCTTCGGGCATGGATTCGATATAGGCCTTCGATCTGTCGACGGCTTCATCGCCCCAGCGTTCCCGCGCTTCTTCCTCATACGGGTTTTGACTGAAATCAAATCCCGCGAATTTTTCCTCGTTTGTCATGTTGATTTCTCCTTTCGCGAATTGGATCGTTTTATCGATTGTCGCAATCATTTGGTCAAGCCGGCTTCTTTTCTCCAGCAGCGCTTTGCGATGGAGCTGAAGCGCCTCATTCCTGTCAAATGAAGGGTTCTCAAGAATGCTTTTAATCTTTTTTAAAGGGAAGTCAAGCTCTCTGAAAAACAGGATTTGCTGCAGCTTTTCCAGATCGTCATCTGAATACAGCCGATACCCGGCTTCGGTCGTCTCCGACGGAGCTAATAATCCGATTTCATCATAATGATGCAGTGTGCGCACACTGATGCCGACTAAGTCGGCCACTTCCTTTACTTTCATTTTCATTTATCTGACCTCCCTTCAATATCGACTATAAAGTATCCCGCAACGTGAGGGTCAATGCGAAATTTGAAATTTTTTTTATACAAACAAAAAACCCGGCAAAATTGCTTCGCCAGGTCTTTTAAGAATTGTTCAGCAAGACTTCTTTAAGAAACGGATCATCCAGCCACTCGTTCAGCTGGCCCGCGGAGAATCCTTTTGATACATTGAGATCGATGAGCGTTCCGCCGGCATATCCGAAAGAAGCCGATCTGTCCGCAATGGTGTCCGGCCCTTTCGCCAGAACATTCTTCAGCTTCTTCAGCATGTTTTGAAAGCTCTTCTCCAAGTCGCTTTTCGGGTCTTTGGCAGAGTCAATCACTCTGATGAGCCTCTCATTTCCGCCTTCAAGCTCTCCTTTTTCATCCAAACTGACATCAGCCAAAGACAGACCGGCAATCGTTTTCAAAAACTCATTCACATGCCATTTTTCATAAGCTTCTTTATCCAGCGGCGTTCCATTTTGTTCACCGATCAATTCCGCATGGCTCAACAGACGGGCGCCAAACCGTTTATCACTGTTATTTAAAACGGCTTCGATCCGGGTTCTTTTTTGTTCATCTTCGATGCCTTCAACTATAATCCGGTTATTTCCGTCTACATGCAATGTCAGATGTTCACTCTCGGAAAGAGAAATTCCGCTCTCGCGCAGCGTCTCATCGATCTGGCTGTTCAAACGCTGCCTGTCCACATAAAGATTATAGATCTCAAATTGAACGCCGTTCATTTGTGATCGTAATGACGGTGCATTTTTTTGAGCCGCTTCAGCCTGTTTGCTGATGGAGAGGGTGTCTGTTTGGCTGCCGGCCATTCTCTTGGAACCTGTAGTCTTAGCCGGCATCTCCGCGGCGGCAGGCTTCATCAGCTGCTCGGAATAAAGCGAAAGTTTTACCCTGTCTCTAATATTCATGGGAGCTCCTTTCATGCCAATTACATTCGATTACTTTTTATATCGGACGGAATTTGGATCTGTTTACCAGCCGTATGTTGAATCATATTGATAATTGATCTTCAGCTGAGGCGATCTCCATGTTGAACTGCTCCAAGCGAGCGAATAGTATCTCACATTCCATGTCGTTTTGACCGGAAGCGCAAGTTCAGGCTTTAGATCCGGAAACAGTGTGCCGCCGGAAACCGATGTGTGCCAAACGCCTTCTTCCTTGTTCAGAACTTCCCTGTAGGTGTGTCCGAGGCTCGGAGAAATGGTTCCCTCGGCGGAAACGCTTTTCACAGTCGCTCCTTCGGGAATGGCCGAGACATTGGCAAGATTGACGGCGGCAACCGGAGAAACGACTCCCTGTCCCGGGCTTGAGATGGATGATGGAGACAAATTCGCCGTATAAGCACCGCTCTTCATTCTGTCGATAAATTCAAGTCTGTAAAATCCCCAACCGTCATATGAACCGTCTTTAGACGTGACGACCGCAATGTACCGGCCTGTCTCCGGAACATCCAAGCGGATGATTTCATTTTGGTTTCCCGTTCTTTCAGAAGATCCTACTGCAGGATAGCCGTAAGAATCTTTAAATAAGTAAAGATCATAGTCTGTATTTGCTGGGATGTTCTTTAGGTGAATGGCAAGCTGTTCTCCCTTTGTCGCGTAAAATTTGTAATAATCTTTATCGCTTTCGCTGTGAATCGTCGCCGAAATCGTCTTGTATTTCCACAATCCTAAATCGTAAGCCTCAGCGAAAGAATTGTTGGGTTCATACTCATCTTCGTAAACATTTGCCGAAGCCGAAAATGCTGGAATCGCCATCAAAAACACACTGAACACGAAAAGAAACAAACTTTTTTTCATTTGTCATTGCCTCCCGTTTATTCATCACCATAAAGGAACTCCCTTCCTTATATCGGTAATTGAATTGGAAGTTTAATGAATATTTTATAAAATAATAGAATTTTTCCAAGTTTACTCATCCGACGGCTCTGCCACACTGCCCACAAAAAGGTTCATTCCGGATGTTTCATCAACAATCGCGAAATAAAACGGGTGGTCTGCAGTCATCGTCACTTCAGGGACAGGAGCTGATTCGATGATCTCAACCGCCGTTGCCGCGGATGCTTCGGTACCCGCTTCATCTACTTTGATAAATGTTTTATGTCTGACTTTATCAATTTGAGCGGCGCCTTCTCCGGCAAACATATTTGAAAAATCCGCGCTGCTAAACACGGTTTTCATTCCAAGCCGTTTAAGCGGTTCATTTAACATGTAGTCTGTTTGAAATGAGAAGCGCGGCAGCTTGAGCTCCACCTGTTTCATCGTCCAGCCCTTATGCAAGGCGCGCCATTGATCATACGTCATGCCAGCTAGAAGCTGTTCAAGATTTGCCGCTTTTTTCGGCAGAAAAACAGCCAATGACAGACCTTCGTCTTGAAAAGGAAGCTTGACGGCTTGAAAATGTTTGTTTTCCAGATAAGGAAAGCGGTTTGTCTGCGTCATCATGGGGTGTTTTTTTGCGGAGCCGTCCGCAGAATAAAATGGCTGTTCCGCTGTCATGTGAGGATCAAATGGATGCTTCCAGCTTTCTCTAAAATAAACGGCATTGATGATGTAGGCAATCGTATTCGACGAGACCTTGTCAACGATCTGATCAATGCGGTCTTTCGTTTTCTTTTTGACCCAGCCGTTGATTTCTTCTGCTGCCCGATTTGGATCATCATGAAGCTGATAGGCGTCGCCAAGGCCTTTGATCGCGTCTTGAAAGCTTTCTTTCAGCTCCCTTTTGGACCATATCGAATTGGCCGATGAAAATTCGCCGTGAGGCAGCGTTTCTAGCGAACGATTCACAGATTGTGACATCCTGTTGATCGATGTCATATCCGTCTGGTTGAGGTTTAAAGTGCCGAGTAGTTCCTTTCTGCTGTCTCCCGCGGCACCGTTTGCCGTCATCACAAGTGCCTGGTGAATACTGTAAGGCGAGAGGAAGATGTTTTTCCGGCTTCCTTCCTCTTTTATCATGTCTTGAAACAATGCGAGCGCAAACCGCTGTTCAGCTTCAGATAACGAGGCGTCCGTTTTTTGCGCGGATCTGACGGGCGGGGGATCGGCCTCCTTGTGCACTCCGCATCCGGCCAACAATAAAAGACCGGTCCATATCACCATCGCACTCCATTTCGATTTCAATTGTCAACACCTCCTACTGTTGTAGTGGGTTTAGCATTGGAAAACGTTACAAAAAACGGCAGCAAAAAAAGCTTATCCAATGCTGGATAAGCTTTCTGTTACTGCGCTCACTGTCCTTTAACAGCCAGTTCGCGCAAATCTTTTTTGACGATTTTGCCGAGCCTGTTTTTCGGAAGGCTGTCGGTAAAAACGATTTCAGGAATTTTATAGTCGGACAGGCGCTCTTTGCAATACGCGATAATGTCCTCCTTCTTAAGGCCGGAGCTTTCGTTTTTCACCACATACGCCCTCGGAACTTCCCCGTACATTTCATCCGGGACGCCGATGACGGCCGATTCGACGACTCCGGGCACTTGATCGATGATCTCCTCCACCTGGTCAGGATAAATGTTGTCGCCTCCGTAGACAATGACGTCTTTATACCGGCCGGTAATATATAAAAATCCGTCTTCATCAAGTTTGCCGGAGTCCCCCATATAAAACCAGCCGTCTTTCAGCACCTTTTGCGTGGCGGAAGGATTTTGGTAATACCCTTCAAAAACATACGGGCTTTTGACGACGACTTCTCCGACTTCGCCCCTTGGCAGCTCTTCATGTGTATCAGGGTCTTCGATTTTTATGCTGACTTGCGGAATCGGCTTGCCGGCTGAATTGACTTTATCCCAGCCCATGTCAGGCCGCCATACGCTGACCGTCCATGCTTCTGTGCTGCCATACCCCTGCACCATCAGGATTCCCATGTCATTGTACTCCTTAATCAGCCGCGCCGGCACCTTGGTGCCGCCGGAGACAAGCATTTTCACAGACGACAGGTCGAATGGATGTCTTTTCATTTCCTCCAGCATGTAAGTGTAGACGGAAGGAAACGCCATCATCATATGAATGCGTTTCTTCTCGATCTCCTGCAGGATTTCAAACGGTTCGGGGTCCCATAAGAAATGAAGCCCAATTCCTTCAAAAGCCGCCTGAAAAACATGGTTGAGCGAGCTCATATGATAAAGCGGATGGCTCGCTAAAAAGCGCATGCCTTTCAGCTGTTTCGATTTCACGTTCACCTCTGTCAAGTATGCGGCCAGACTGCCGTGGTTGACCATACAGCCTTTCGGATTTCCGGTCGTGCCCGAGGTGAACAGCATTAAAGCCAAATCATGCTCGGTCACCTGGTCGGCCTCCACCTCCAGCGGCCTGTTTTTAAATAGGCTCTCAAACTGTTCAGTCGTGTTCATTCCCGCACCCGCTTCAATCATCAGGCAGAACTGAAGCTGTTCGCGGAGCGGCGTTAGTATATCGGCAAATTCCAAGTCATAAAACATCACCTTCGGCCGGCAGTTGTTCAAGATTCCTTTTAATTCATACGATGTCAGCTGCCAGCTTAACGGCACGACTGTCGCCCCGATTTTAAGAGACGCCAGCAAAATGACGGGAAAATGATGATTATTTTTACATAAAACCGCGATGTGGTCTCCTTTTTGAACACCCTCCTCCAGCAGATAATGAGCCAGCTGGTTCACCCGTTGATGATACGCTTTGAACGTAAACGTTCGATCTCCTCCGGACAATGCTTCCAACCCATCTGACGTTTCCATATGATGATTGATTAATTGCTGAAGTGTACTCAAAATTTTCATCTCCAAATTTTCATTGTTTCTCACAAAACCTGGTGAGATTATGTGACGCACAAATTCATTCTAAAACAAAATATATCCATTGTAAAACTATTTCATAATAGAATTATTATCTTTATGAATTGATAACAAAAGAAATTAAATGACTCATGTTAAAATTCATAAAATCGTTTTTTGCGGAGCATTCGCTTATGATAAAATAGACCTATGTTTGTTTGACCAGCATAAAATTGCTGATCTACTACACGATGTCGGAAATGAGGAAACCTTCATGAATCACCATCGGATTGAAGCGAATCTATTGGATCATGCTTTCACGAAATATTTGCGGTCTTCAAAGAAATTGGACGAAGAAACGATTCCGAAAAGTATCACGAGCGGCAAAGGGTTTATTTTGCGTATCATTTACAGACACGGAACATGTACGATAAAGGAGATTTTACAGGAGGTCGCCCTGTCTCCATCAGCAACGACAACAGCTCTGAACCATTTGGAGAAAGAGGGCTTTGTGATCAGATCGAGAAATAACGATGACCGGCGCACCGTCTGGATCGAACTGTCGCAAGAAGGCACGAGGATCGCCGCACAAATGGTGGAAAACCGCCAGGCCTTGATCGACAAGCTCTTCGGCAAATTGTCAGAGGAAGAAAAAAAGGTTTTTTTTGCTATAATTGAAAAAATTATGATGTGAAACGGGCCGTCGATCGAAATCGACAGCCCTTTTTTTATTGTCTGACCCCAAGCGCGTCCAGCGCCATCTTCAAGTGCTCTTCTTGTTTTGTCTGCAGGGCGAACATGCCGATTTCGATGCCGTAGGCGGCCTGCAATTCCGTAATATGCTCTTTCATCCGCGGCCAGACCCGGCCCCCTTCTTTTTCATAATAAGAGATGAGCCGGGCGGTTTCGGCTTCTCCTAAAATCGTCTCGTATAATAGAAAATCTTTTGCCGGGTCGGCGATTTTCGCTTCCGTCCAATCCAACAGCCCAGTTATGCTCTGATGCTGGTCAATTAAAATATGCGGGGGATGCAAGTCGCCGTGGATAAACGCAGTATGTTCAGGCCAATACGAGTCGTCGGACAGCCACTTTTGCCATCTTTCCCAGAGCTCGCCGCTAACCCCGAGCTCTCTTTTGATCTGTTCCATCTGCTCTGCTTTTGACCGCCTGACGCCATCCGGATTCATCACATGCATGCCCGCTTCTTCTGCGGCTTTATGATCAATGCTGTGCAATAGCGCGAGCGTTTTCGCCAATGACTTGACAAAGGCTTCAGCCGGAGGCTCATGATCCATGTTCCATACGTAATTCTTCACCTCCATGTCAATGACCGCGGCAGGAACCCCCGGAAGCTCCGGATATGCAATCAGTTCGGGAGTATGAATGCGCCAATCCGGCACAGCGGCGGGAAGATGGTTTTGCAGCAGCTTCAGCACTTTCCCTTCATACACTGCTCTTTCAATCACATCGTCGCGCCGCGGTTTTCTCAAGACCCATCTCTTGCCTGCTTCATCTTCGGCAAAGACGACTTGAAAATCCATGCCGGACTCGTTGATTTCCGCATGCTTTCGTTTCAGCCGAAGGCCGTGTTTTTCCGCAAGTTTTAATATTTGTTCAATTTGTTCATTTACAATTGTCATATACGATTTTCCCCTTTACTGAAGGTTTTTAATAAAAAAAAGCACAGGTCGTCTGCCTGCGCTGGAAAGTAAACGGAAAAAGATAATATGACAAATAAACTGAAGGCAAGCTTCAGATAAGCTATTTTTAAAGGCAAAAAAAGAGGCGCTGGAATCCGCGCCTCTCCCTCTGTTATTGCATAAAGGGTCCTCTAAAAACAGGCAGACTGATCCCGATTACCCTGCACACAGGCAGAGACTTTGTTCACGATTTAGTTAGCGAGGACAAAGTTCAATCGGAATCTGATGTATGCCATTTGGGAAATCCCTCCGTTCTTTAAAGTTATCCTTATTTTAACAGGTGGCAGGGTGACCCGCAACGCAAAATTCAATTATTAAGAAAATCAACCTGATAGAGGAAACCCATATGTTCCTGCCTAACTAATAATTAACACCCGTTCGGCGCTTTAATTCTCTTAGCCAAGCCGTATCCCCGGTTCCATAGCTTTTCTTTTGCCCTGTATCCCGCAAAGATCCGTTGCTGTAGTCAATAGATAAGATAAAATCCGGAACAGAATCATATCCGGCTTCTGCAAGTCTGTTCAGCTCTGCTCCATAATGAGCGATTGCGAAATGAGCCGTTTTCTTTTGGACAGGGTCCTTCTCCAGCTCTTCTTTATACACATCTAACAAATCACGGCCGTCAGGTGTTACATATCGGCCATCAACCACTTCCAAGTCCTTCAGGTGATAGCCTGTCACCTCATATATCTCGCGAACCGTGTGATATTTTTGCTGCGCTTCTTTGGAATATTGGGCTGAATCGCTGCTCAAGCTTTTCATGATATGCAGAAATAACTGTTTGCTGTTTTCTCCTGATTGCAATATATGTTCAAGTTGATGGATGAGCTGCTCATCATCAGTTCCGCTCACTTTTACTTGATAATCAATCGGTGAAATTGTAAAGGTGAGCGCCGTATCCGCAGGAATGGCAATATGATATTGATCCAGCAGCGCTTGAAGCTGTTTGTTGACTTGGCTGCGCTGATATATTTTCTCATTCTCCGCCTCTACTTCCCCATTAAAATTCACATTTCGAAACGCGGCATCCTGCATATTATAGTTTTGCGCTTTTCCTTTGAACAGCCACTCAGTTTCATTGTCATATGCAGCTTGTCTTTCTGCTGCCGACAGGTCATTTCTGAAATAAGGGGAATTGGAATTTTTGTATTTATCCTTAATATAGCCTAAAGGATCAGGTTTCGTTTTGTTCATTGCATTGATTTTGCTGTATTTTTCATCTAAGATTTTTTTCCTGATATCACTTTCTGACTCATAGGGGTTTTGGGCATTGATCTTCGTTTCTTCCACAGTTTGATCATTTGCTGCTTCGTATGCCCGCCTGAAAGCTTCGGCATGATTCACAATACTGTCCTTTGAGTAGTTCAGCTTACTCAAACTTTCCTTCGATGGTCTTCCCGCTTGACTGCTGGCCTTCTTCGCAAAGGCAGTGATATCGGAAGAGACATTTTTTACAGTTGTATCAGCCGCATTCCTTTTCAACATATTCTGAATCATCAGCTGTGTACGGATGTATTGACTATTGAGACGCATTGGGTACCTCTCCTCAATTCTTTCTATAATCCCTATATCGGCTTGATTATGTTTATATTAACCTTATTAAACAGTAATTTACATAGCACCCTCATCAATTTGGATGAAAAATCAAAAGGCATCCGAAAAAACGGATGCCATTCCTTATTTCTAATCTTCCCTGTCACTTTTATTCCGTATCCGCTCAATCACCTCATGCAGTCCCTCAGGTTTATAAAATTCCACCGGAGAACTGCCCTTTTCAAAGGAAATCGTCTCGGCTTCTATCAGCGCGACATAGCGCCCGTTTACCTTGGCAAGGTGGATCGAATCTCCGAATTCAGCCAGCAGTCCTTTAATCTCGGTTGCTCCCAGCTTCATTTTCAGCTCTGCCTCAGGCATATGCTCAACGATCTGGGCGGAGGCTTCGATGACTTGATGGGTGTCGAGGCGTTCCTGAATCTCCCGCTTTTCGCTCGCTTCCCAGATTTCGAGATCATGTTCAAACTGCTGGAGTTCTTCGCTTTTGTCTTCAAATGCTTCGTACACATGCTCCTGCACCATGTTCATCACTTGGGACTTCATGATTTCCGGCATCGACTCGCCGTACTCGACGAATTTTAAGAAGTCTTCAAAGTAGCGGGCGTGCGAGGCCTGGTGGATTTTCACTTCGCTTTCCTCTGTCATGCCCTCTTCAGGCATGTGCGGATACTGGATCGATTTCATGTTTTTCGTCGTGATCGCCATTTCGACCTTGCGGATCAGCGATGATTCATCGGCGATCGAAGCGACCTTCGGTTCAAAGTCGCACTTCATGACAAAGACAAATGTATCATCGAAGTATTTGCGCGGTACGGCTGTCGCCACCAAAAAAACGCCTCCCCTGACGGCGCTCGTGTCGAGGTATGTGCGGACGAACTGTTCGCTCAGCTCATTGAATTCTTCCTTTGTCTCCGCCAGTTTTGTTTTGTGAAACAGATTGTAGTTCGGATTAGAATCAAGCTCATGCCCCGGCTCTGTGATGAAGCGGCCGATTTTCGTCGGCACCTGCTCTGATTTCGGATGGCGTTCGGCTTTCCGCTTCACGATTTTTTTCAATTCCCCGTCTAAGAAATCCTTCAGTTCGCTGGTTTCAAATTCCTCTGTATCCAGCGTCTGAAAATGTTTATATTGCTTGTTGGCCTGCTCATCCTTGCCGTCGACCTGAATGACGTAAAAAGAAATATAGCGAATTTCAAATTCCATGACATGTTCACCCGTTTTCCTTGTTGTTTCAGTTCTTCAAGTATAGGTAAATGCCTGGAATCCGTCAATTTGCACCTTCACTATATAATTGATCCATTATAATACATCTTCCCGGTCAATTTTTCGGATCGACCAAAACGCAATAACAATCCCGATTACAGCCAATGAAACAGGAATATAAATAATAGAAGCAATTGAAAATCCAGGACTTTGCTGACCGATCAGCGCAATCAAAATGCAGGATGTCACAATAGTGGCAGGAACGGATTGTTTGCGCATCCCAAAGTATAGTGGAATAAAACTCAACCCTGTCGAAGAAGCAGCGTAAATGAGCATACTGCCAATCTCATTTCCAATGGCTTGCAGCGTCAGTTTTTCCGGGCTGAATTGATAGATATCATTGAGCTGCGAGAAAATAAACGCAAGAATCAGTTCGGACACGATCATTGTCAAGAAGGTCAATCCGCCGGTGAGCAGCAGTTTTGCGGCGATCAGTTTTTTTCGGCTGACCGGATATGTAAACATGACCGTGATGGTTCTGTTTTTATACTCTCCGATGATCAGTTTGGCAATTAGCACGCCTGCAAAGACAATAAACACAGACCTTACAAAAGTTCCGAGAAGCAGCAGCGTGGATCCCGCGTCAGCCATCGCCATTTGGTCTTGAGTAAGATTTTTTTCCTCCGATCCGATCAGGCACAAAAAACCGAGTATACATAGATTTGCAATCACTGCACCTTTGTAATACCACCCTAGTTTCGTTTTTTTAAACTCCAATTTAATTAAATTCAGCATTGAACTTCAACTCCGTTAAAATACATCTATTTTTTCGATCCGCCTTACTGCCAAAAAGGAAAAAATCAGACCGACAGCGGCCAGAGATAAAGGAATATAAACAATTGAAGAAATGGAAAAGTCCGGGCTTGTGGAACTGATCAACATGCTGATCACGACAGACGAAATGATCGTTGCCGCAGCGGAGTGCTTCCGCATTCCGAAAAAGATGGGCACTAAACTCGTTCCTGCGGCGCCAAAAGCAAAAACGATCATTTTCAGAGCCTGCTGAGAAACCATAGAAGCTGTTAATTCGCCGGGGATGACCCCATAGATTGAATTCAGCAGAAAAAAAGCAGCGGCAACGCATGCATTTGATATCAATATCGTAATGAAAGTCAGCCCGGCTGCGATCAGCAGTTTAGCAGCCAGCAGTTTTTTTCGGTTGATCGGGTACGTAAACATCACAAGTATTGTCTTGTTTTTAAACTCTGAAATGATTAATTTTGAAATCAGCACGGCTCCGAAAATGATAAAAACCGCTCTGACGAAAGTGCCGATCACAAGAAATGTTTCATCAATCGTTTGGAACGTATCCTTGCCTTCTGTGAAGGTCACCATCCACAGAAAACCGAGGATGATGAAATTGGCAAAGACGGCTCCGCGTACATACCAGCCAAGCTTCATCTTTTTCATTTCGATTTTCAATAAATTCAGCAAGCATCTCCGCCTCCTTGTGCGCTGGCCGCATTGCCGTTGATTAAACTGAGGAAGTAGTCCTCAAGCGAAGTATGCTTTTTATTCATGGACTCAATTTCTATATCATTCAAAATCAGAGCTTTAGAAATGGCTGTTTGAGAATCTTCGGCATCATAAATTCGGATCGTTTTATCATTTAGTATTTTAAAATTAGCAATCTGAAGCTCATGTTCAAGCACAAAGCAAGCCCGCAATGGATTCGGCGTCACGAGTTCAATGTACTCTGTGTTCCGGCCTCTTACGCTTTCCATCGATACTTCTTCAACAAGCCTGCCGTCCCGAATCACTCCGATTGTATCTGCAATCTGCTCTACTTCGTTCAGGATATGGCTTGAGATGAGCAATGTCATTCCATATTCTTTGCTCAATACTTGAAATAAGTTTCTGATTTCTTTAATCCCGATGGGATCAAGGCCATTAATCGGTTCATCTAAGATGAGCAAGTCGGGTTTGGTAAGAATGGCACGCGCGATTCCAAGACGCTGCTTCATACCAAGCGAGAATGTTTTGACAGGTTTGCTGTCGATATTTTTTAAATTCACCATGTCCAGCACTTCCTGAATCTTGGCTTTATTGTGATATCCCATATACTCACAGTGCAGATTTAAATTTTCATTGGCTGTCAGATTTTCATAAAAAATCGGGTATTCGATCATGCTGCCTATTTTGCCGAGAATCTCGTATGATTGATTTGTCAGCTTATGCCCGAGAATATTGATTTCCCCGCTTGTCGGTTTTACGAGGCTCGTCAGCATCTTCATGACGGTCGTTTTCCCGGCTCCGTTCGGGCCGAGAAAACCGTATATTTCTCCCTTTCGTATATGCATGCTTACATTTGACACAACTTCTTGACCTTTGAATGTCTTGGTAAGCCCGCTTGTTTGTACGATGTAAGTCAACTCTGTTTCCCCTTTCCTGTCTTTGCTATGTGTCTATTGTAGCGATGGACGCTGTCTTTTTTATTTCTTGTTTCTTAAGAAATTCTTACGTTTGCTAATAGGTCATTCGTTTTAGCGTGATGGAAAACGCTGTCCGTTCATACGGCTTGCTTTGGAGAGAGATGCCCCCTCCCATTTTCTCAATGAGCCTTTTTGTAATTGTTAAGCCGAGCCCGCTTCCCTGGAACGCTTTATTTCTCGATTCCTCAAGGGTGTACAGCCTTTCGAACACCCGCTGCTGATCATACTCGCCAATCCCTTTCCCACGGTCCCAAACCGTAATAACAATCTGCGTGTCATCATATGTAAGGGACAATCCGATCAGCTTTCCATCTGCACCATATTGAATCGCATTTGATAAAAGGTTTTGCAGAACCCGGTCAAGCGCTTCTTCATTTCCGTGTGCATAAACCGGGGTATCCGGGATGTCGATGACAGCTTTAAAACCTTTTGCCTGAACGGCATCATAGTGTTGGAGAATGTTTTTTCTGCATATTTCGTTGATATGTATTTTCGTGAGCAGTATTTGCTTATCTTCTGATTCGAGTTTGGCCAAGTCGAAGAAAGAATTCATCAGCTGAATGATTTCTCCTGTTTTTTGATAAAGTTTTTCCAGCAGCCTTTCACGCTCTTCTTCCGCCATATCCGAGTCATTTTGAATCGCCTCGATATATCCGAGCACAACAGTCAGCGGGGTTTTCAGATCATGGGACATATTGGTCAGCATTCGTTTCATTGACTGCTCCGTTTTTGCAAAGCGGGCTGTTATGCGTTGACGCTCCTCAACAAACAGGTTCATTTGCACGAGCAGATCCCGCAGTACTTTATCATCCGTTCCTAATAAAATTTGATCAGCCGCCTGCTCATTTAGCATCATACTGAGCTTTTCCGTGATGTACTTCAAGTTTTGGTCCCGCTGTTTTTTCATTTTATATTGAACGATATTGAGAGACGCCAAAATCATCAGCATGCCAATCCATAACATTGTCATGCTAAAACTCTCCTAATTTATAACCGATGCCCCAAAGTGTTTTAATATATTGCGGAGAGGAAGGATCATCCTCTATCTTTTCCCTCAAGCGCCTCATATGGACGTTAATAATATTTTGATCGCCAAAATAATCCTCATTCCAAACCGAACGATAGATTTGTTCTTTTGTGAATACTTTTTTAGGGTTTGTCACAAACAAGGTCAGCATCTTCCATTCCGTTGATGTCAGCTGAAGCGGTTCACCATTTTTTTGTACGGATACATTTTCTATATCAATCGTAAGCTCGTGAATACGTACTAGTTTTTGATTTGCCGGCTCACTGGCGGAATACTGCGTTGCGCGCCGAATGGCGGCTTTTATTCTTGCGGTCAGTTCGATCATCGAAAACGGCTTGGCAATATAATCATCCGCACCAAAACCCAGCCCCAGCGCTTTATCGACATCCCCGTCTTTTGCAGAAATCATTAAAACCGGGACCTTGCTCTGTTCACGGATCAATTTCAGAAAATCCATCCCGTTCAGTTTAGGAAGCATGATGTCGAGCAGAATCACATCATAATTGCCCTGCTGAAACAAGCGAACGCCCTCTTCTCCGTCAAAAGCAAGCACGACCTCAAACCCTTCTTTTGTTAAATAATGATCGACCATTTCACTGATCGAATGATCATCTTCAATAAGCAATATGCGCTGCATCTTGTTCACCTATCCTTTTCAACATAAAAACACACGTGCAATTACACTCATTGTAATTGAAAAACGTGTGTTTTTTACAAAAATTATTTATATTTCTAGTTGAATCCTCTTGTAGCTTCCGGATCTATTGACGGATACCAATCTACTTTCCCACTAACACGGATCAAGTCACAGGCGCGGGGTTGTACAAACACAAGTCATTGGAACAAAAAAATGACCTCTGATGTCAGGGGTCATCTTTTATTGATCAAGGGGCTTATTCTTTTTATAGTAAAGTGTTACGTTTTGCTTCCGCAAAGTTTCAATCATGTCATGATAACTGTTTGCAAACTGCTCGTTGTCTGATTTCATCCGGGTGATGACGGTTTTGCGGTTTTCACTTTTGTGATCTAATTCTTCTTTAATTTTCGTGATCATCATACCTTTTTGCCCTTCGATTTCGCTTTTTAGCACTTTATCAAATTCTTTCAGTTCTTTTAAAACGCTTTTCAGCGGCGCGTTCAGCCGGGCCGCTTTATCCTTTGCTGAAATACTGCTTAAAAACATATATGTCGCTGAAACTGTTTCAGTTTCCTCCAATAACGGTTTTACCATCTTAATCCCCCTCCCCTATGCCTTAAAATCAAACAGCGCCGAAATTTGCTCATCTTCATCGAACAATTTTTCAATGCTGGCGCGAATGCTTTTTACAAATTTCTTTTTGCTGGAGGTTTGTTTTTTTAATTCGCTGACGACGCCGTCGCACTGAGGAAGCGGGGCCGTGTGGTACGAGTCGTGGACGACGATTTTATTCAGCTTTCCGTTTGATCCGGCGAAGCCTGAGGCGAGCTTGAACTGAATGTCGAATTGGTAGCGGGAAGGATTGGCTTCCATGTCATGAATGGCTTTTGTCAACTCAGATTTTTTAATTGCGAAATGATCGTGGATTTCATGGTGGAAAACACGTTGGTAGCGTTCAATTTCAGCCTCAATCTTTGAAATGGCAGCCATCCCCGCCTGGTAAATCCTGATGGCAGATGACAGATTGACCTTTATCTCTTTTCCGTCCTTGCCTTTCTTAGAAAAATAGATGTCTCCTCCTTTGTAGCTGATGCCTTTCTTTTTGGATAGGGCGTTTAGAAGCGGGGTGATGCTGTGGCCTTCGCCAATAAGATTGAGAAGGTCTTTTGTGTCTTGATCCAGTTTGCCTAAGGCTTCTTCCAATGCTTTATAAGTTGAATAAAATTCGATTAAATTTTTCATTAGTGATTGAGAGAGTTGTCTATTATTTAGAGTAAATATGACAGTCTTCCAGTCGACAAGAAATTTGATCTTTTCATATAAAACGTCAAGCCTTCCTGTCAGTCGCTCTACTTCGGCAACGTCTTTTTGAATGGTCTTTTTTTTCGCTTCATCAATATAACCGTTTGCTTCAAGCTGATTGAGAACAGGGCCACTGTAGGCCTTGACTTTCGCAAAAAATGCTTTAAACTCTGGCAGCTTTTTATCAAGTGCACCCACCATATTCAAGAGGCGGGCCGGATGTTTCAAGCAATATGCTATTTGCTGAGCTGTACCCTCTTCATTCATTATTCCGTTTAAAAAATCCATATCTACGCCGATTGCTTCCATAGCAAAACCCTGAATGCCGCCCTTTCGATAATCAGCAGCATATTTTTGAAAGTACCCTTTCAGTTTGCTCACATCTTCATCAGGAATATGATCAATGACACTTCGGAATCCTTTTATATCCGGGTGTGTGTTCGTCATCTTCACATCGCCGAACGTAATAAAATCAGCCTTCCCGCTGACACCGTAGAGCGGATCGTCACTGGAAATGCGCTGGGTGATGTTGGCTGTGACGCCTTTGTCGTTGTAGTATTTGATGATGGCTTTTTTTAGATCATTTTTAGGAATTTCACTGATTTTTATTGTGCTGAATTTTCTTTTAAGATAATTAGTAAGTTTATAGTCTGCTTTTAAAATATGGTCAACACTGATTTGCGCTCCATTCACTCCATAAACTTCATCAAATTCACCATCAATCAACTGAACTAGCACTTGGTTATTATTTGCAAGAGAATGTCCCATTGCATAAGTGTTTAGACTTTTTACATCTTGCGTTTTTTTCTTTGTTTCGATGGTAAATTCCTTAGTTGCTTTGTATTGACTATCATCCATTCCCAGAAAAAGACCTGAAAAGTTATATACCCAGTCCTCATTATCAGCACTTCCCTGAGAAATTATTTGAAGCTGATTGGTGTCATGAGTTTTATCTTGAATATATATAGCAGTACCATCATAGCCTGAGCTTTTAACAGAAGAATCTTTATTCTGTAAGATCTCCTTTGAGGTATAAATTTTTATATCTTTGGGAAGTTCTTTATTTGTTTCTTCTTTATAGATTCTGCGTACATCAGCGACAAAGTCCTCTTTAGCTTTTTTCACTTCATTTGCATTTTCAGATGCAAATCTTTCTTTATAGCTGTATTCTAAATTTATTAAACGCAGTTTCACATTCTCATTTTCAAATAAATTTTTATTCCTCATTTTTCTTCCCCTTCTGTACTGAAGGTTATTGAATTAACAAGTTTCTTTGCGGTTTTTCTCGCTTTTTCTTCTGAGAGGGAACATGGTTGATCTTCTTTATGGCATGCAAATGTAAAGTTATATTCAACACCTAAATAGTCCTCTTCTGTAGACTTTACATAACCAAAATAACTATATGAAAAATTGTATTTTCGATCTATATCATCAAATACCTCTTTCATATGAGCAAAATATATATCTTTTCCGGACTGATCGATTTTTTGGTATTTTCCTTTGTATCCATTCTGTCCGCTAATAATTTCAAGCATCGTTTTGGGTTTATTAACATACGATTGCTGAGAATAATACTTAACTTGAGCATTAAGAACAATATTTGTTTTTTTGTCATAGCTATTAAAGGCGAGGCTCTCTATGTTCTTTCCATTATTTGAGGATAGCTCTGCTTCATACTCCCCATCCTCCGGAAACAACATCGTAAACCCTTTCAGTTTAGACTCAAGCAAATAATAGCCCGGCTCGACTTCCTTTGTTGATGCCATGTATTCTCTTGTTTTCTCATCTTGGAACGCCGGAACCTGCGGGAGGTCTTTCGGGTCCATATCTTTCGGCTTGACCGCTTCTTCTTGATTGCCGTTCTTGCCGTTTTGGCTGTCGTTCATACTGCATCCTCCTGTAAAGATTAGTATTATAGAAAAACACAATATCATCATCTTTTTCATTTTATTAAACCTCCAAGGGCTTTTAAGTTAAGCTGCAAGCACTTCATTTTAATGCGAATGACATGCTTGAAAATGATACTTTTTTATGTTACAACATGGAATAAATTAGATAAATAGGAAATAAGAATCACCACCCTGCAAATCGTATGCCGGCCCTCTGAAAAAACAGGCAGTATGGTTGATGCGCCAAGGCTCCGAAAGGTACTGCGGTTTAGTTTACCAAAGAGGAAATATGAAAAAAGAACCACTTTATACTTCTTGTTAAAAACGAGTTCACAATTAAAAAAGCACCTTATCAAGGTGCTTTTCGATCAAGTCACAGGCGCGGGGTTGAACAAACACAAGTCATTGGAGAGCCCCCAATGTTCCGCCCATGTTTTCCTTCCGCTTGCGACGTTAAGGATCGTCCTGAAAATTTCCCAGCCGACTTCTTCTATTGAAGCTTCACCTGTTGCGATCCGTCCGGCGTTAACGTCGATTAAATCGCGCCAATCTTCTGATAATGACTGCCGGGTTGCCACTTTCATAACCGGAGCCATTTCAAGGCCGTACGGCGTTCCTCTTCCGGTTGTAAATACTTGCAAATGCATGCCCGAAGCCAGTTGCAGGGTGCCGCATACAAAATCGCTTGCAGGTGTCGCTGCAAAAGTGAGTCCCTTCTGTACAGCCCTTTCACCTGGCGCGAGTACGGCATTGATCGGGCTGCTTCCCGATTTCGCGATCGAGCCGAGCGATTTCTCAACCACGTTTGCCAGCCCGCCCCTTTTGTTCCCTGGCGACGGATTGGCGCTTCGGTCTGATTCGCCTCTTTCCAGATAGCGGTCATACCAAGCCATTTCCCGAATCAGGGCGCGGCCGACTTCTTCATTGACAGCGCGCGGTGTTAAGAGATGAACGGCATCGCGGACTTCGGTGACTTCCGAAAATAAAACCGTGGCCCCTGCCCGGACGAGTAAGTCGGCCGCATATCCCGCCGCGGGGTTTGCGGTCACTCCTGAGAAAGCGTCGCTGCCACCGCACTGAAGGCCAATCACCAGGTCTGAAGCGGGACATGTTGTCCGCTTCCGTTCATTCAGCCTTTTTAAGCGCTCTTCGGCCATTTCCATAATCGATTGTATCATTTGCTCAAACCCTCGCCGTTCCTGCAATGAAAGAATGTTTTCAGCGTCTCCTTCCGGCTCTATCCTCGTCGGAAGGAGCTTCTCGCAGCCGAGTCCGATCACCATCGCTTCCCCGCCGAAATTAGGGTGTCTGGCGATATTTTGAATCGTTCGGATCGGGATTTTGGCTTCCGGCGCATTAATCGCCACACCGCAGCCGTACTGATGATTTAATGCAGCGACACCGTCAACGTTCGGATATTTTGGAAGCAGTTCCTCTTTAATTCGTTTAACTGCGTAATCGAGAACGCCTGCGACGCATTGCACGCTTGTCATAATGCCAAGCACGTTTCTCGTGCCGACGCTCCCGTCTTCATTCCGGTATCCTTCAAATGTGTACCCTTCAAGAGGGGGAGCGGGTTTTGGAACTTTGTTGGCGATGGGCAGTTCATCGAGCGGCGGAGCTTCCGGAAGCATGATATGCGACTCGGAAATCCCCCCGCCTTTTTCGATTGGTTTGACGGCATAGCCGATAACCTCACCGTAGCGAATAACGGCTCCGCCCTGTGTAATGTTCGTTAAAGCCACTTTATGACCTTGAGGTATCCGCTCCTGCAGTTTAAGCCCGCAAGGAAACACCGTCCCTTTCGGCAGTCCGCCGGCATTGACGATGATTGCGGTATTGTCTTTTTCGTTCACCTTAATGTACAGCGGGGTTTCAGTTTGATTGACAAGCATAAGTATTGATCAACTCCCCTTTTCGATCAGCGCCTTTCCACAGCCCTTCTCCCGCTGCGGCACATGTTAGAAAGCGCTGTCAAACAACTTAATGATTGTTTTTTTCATCACGAAGACCATTCAGTATTTTGTCACGTACAAATTTTAAGTGCTCATACATATGGTGATAGGCTTGATATGGGTCCCTTTGTTGAAGGGCTTTCAAAATATTCGTATGATATTCGACAGTCCGGTCCCTTTCCCTGTATGGAATCTGGCTGTCGATTTTGGCGTGTGTGATCAAGAGTGATTGAATCATGCCCTCAAGCACCGGGTTGTTCGCGCTCAAAGCGATAATCCGGTGAAATTCTTTATCTGCTTCTCCATAATGATTATCCGTGCTGTTTGCAATGATATCGATCGTTTCCTGCAGCCTTTCGAGCTGACTGTCATTGATCTTTTCTGCGGCGATCGTGACAAGCCCGAGTTCCAGCGCCATCCTCGCTTCAATAATGGCCGGCAAATTATCAACCGCCAAAGCCAGCATGACAGAAAACGGCTGGATGCCAATTTTATCATTAAAATACGTGCCGTCCCGGGTTTTTCTTTTAATAATTCCGAGCGTTTCGAGTGATATTAAAGCTTCGCGGAGAACGGGTCTGCTCACATTCAGTTTTTCCATGAGCTCGATCTCCGTCGGCAGTTTGTCCCCCGGTTTCAATTGGCCGCTTGATAATAAATGGACGATTCGTTCTACAACCTGTTTCGCCAATGTCTTGCGATTGACTGATTCGACCTGCAATGTTTCCATATCTTCTTCCACGACTGTGGGCCCCCTTTCAGTTGTTCATATTGTAAGACAAAATATCGCGTATGACAATGTCGGCTAGGGGCCTCTCAAACCGCTGTTTCCGCAATTAACGAACAAGACAAGGACGTTTAGGGTCGAAACGCCAATTTTCAATCAAAAACTGCATGGCAACGGCATCATTCCGCTCGCCTGCTTTCATTTTCTCATACCGTTCATTTGCTTTTTCCACCTGTTCCATGTCGATTTCAATGCCGAGCCCCGGCTGATCAGGAACTTGGACATATCCGTCAGCAATTGAAAAAGGCTGTTTTGTCAGACGCTGTCCATCCTGCCAAATCCAATGCGTATCAATCGCCGTGATGTCGCCGGGAGCTGCTGCGGCAACGTGGGTGAACATGGCCAATGAGACGTCAAAATGGTTATTGGAGTGAGAACCCCACGTCAGCCCCCATTCATGGCACATTTGGGCAACGCGGACAGATCCCTGCATCGTCCAGAAATGCGGATCTGCCAGCGGTATATCAACAGCGTGCAGTTGTATCGCGTGCCCCATTTGCCGCCAGTCTGTCGCAATCATATTCGTCGCTGTCGGAATGCTTGTCGCACGGCGGAATTCGGCCATGATTTCCCGACCCGAGTATCCGGCTTCCGCTCCGCAAGGGTCTTCCGCGTAGGCGAGCACATCCCGTTTTCCCTTACAAAGCGCAATCGCTTCTTCCAATGACCACGCGCCATTCGGGTCAAGGGTGATTCTCGCCTCGGGAAACCGTTTTGCCAAAGCGGATGCCGCCTCGATTTCTTCTTCTCCCGAAAGGACGCCGCCTTTTAATTTAAAATCTTGAAAACCGTATCGTTCTTGAGCTGCTTCAGCAAGACGGACGATCGCCCCGGGTGTCAACGCTTCTTCGCGGCGGAGGCGGAACCAATCGTCACTTGCCTCTTGCTCACTAATATAGGGAAGCGTTGTGCGCTTTCGGTCGCCGATGTAAAACAAATAGCCGAGCATCTTCACTTTTTCCCGCTGCTGGCCTTCCCCCAAGAGCGACGCTACAGGGACGCCGAGAAATTTCCCGAGCAAATCGAGCAAAGCCGCTTCCAATGCGGTCACTGCGTGTATTGTCGTCCGCTGGTCAAAGGTCTGCACCCCGCGTCCTCCGGCATCCCGGTCTTTAAAACGACGCCTGACAGACTGCAAAATCGATTGAACAGCGCCGAGCGGCTGACCGATGACAAGCGGCTTCGCCTGCTCCAGCGTCTGGCGGATCCGTTCGCCGCCCGGAACTTCGCCGACACCGAGAGCGCCTGATGAATCTTTTAAAATTACGATATTCCGTGTGAAAAAGGGGCCGTGAGCTCCGCTTAAATTCAAAAGCATACTGTCGCGCCCTGCCACGGGTATGACCTTCATATCAGCAATTGACGGTGTTTGCGATGCTTTCTCCTCTTTTACATGCTGGTGGATGTTTGTATTCATATCGATTTAGCCTCCCTCTTATTAAAGCGCTTACATTTCATATGGATAAAGTGGTGTCCGCATGGTCTTCCTCTTTCTGCAGTTCGATGCGCTTGATCGGCCCGACGAGAAACAGATAACTTAATACCGCGGCAATCGCATTGGCACCGACAAACACAAGCGCTCCGTTAAATGAGCCTGTCGCATTCACGATATATCCGATGATAATCGGTGTCGTGATGGACGCAATATTTCCAAAGGTGTTGAAGATGCCGCCGCTCAAGCCGGCACACTCCTTTGGCGAGGTATCTGACACAACCGCCCAGCCCAGCGCGCCAAATCCTTTTCCGAAAAAGGCAAGCGACATGATGGAAACGACCAGCCAAGATGAATCTGCATAGTTGCATACGATCATCGAGCAGGACATCAGCATGCCGAGGATGATCGGTGTTTTTCTGGCAACCGTTATCGAGCAGCCCTTTTTCAAAAGGAAGTCTGACACGAACCCGCCCAGCAATCCTCCTAAAAATCCGCAGATTGCAGGAAGCGATGCGACAAAACCCGCTTCAAGGATCGACATGCCGCGTGCCTGAACGAGATAGACCGGAAACCAGGTCAGAAAGAAATAGGTCAACGTTGTGATGCAGTATTGGGCGATATACACCCCGAGCAGCATCCGGCTTCTTAAAAGCTGCTTAATGTAAGGCCATTGGGACTCCTTTTCCTTCTTTTCCGCGTTCTTTCCCTCATCCATCGAGACAAGCGCGCCGCCTTCTTCGATGTACGCCAGTTCGGCGGCATTGATTCTCGGGTGTTTTTTGGGTTCGTAAATCGTTTTCAGCCAAATAAACGACATCGCAATCCCCAGAGCACCCATAATGACAAAAACCGTATGCCAGCTGAATGAGTGGGCGAGCCACCCCATCAGCGGTGAAAAAATGACAAGTGCAAAGTACTGCGCCGAGTTGAAGATCGCCGATGCTGTTCCGCGTTCAGAGCTTGGAAACCAGGAAGCCACCACCCGGCCGTTGCCCGGGAAGGACGGCGCTTCTGACAGACCGACGAGAAACCGGAGCGCAAATAAAAGGATAACGGCCGTTCCCGCGGCGAAAAAGCCAAGCGTTCCCTGCAAAAGGGTAAACAATGACCAAAAGAAGATGCTGGCGGCGATGATGATTTTCGACCCAAAGCGGTCGAGCAGCCAGCCTCCGGGAATTTGGCCGACAACATACGCCCAGCCAAATGCGGAAAAGACATACCCCATCGCCACCGAACTCAGCCCAAGCTCATGCTGCACAGAATCGCCGACGATCGAGAGTGTCGCACGGTCGGCATAATTAATGGATGTGACGAGAAACAGCATAGACACGACAAACCAGCGGACAGAACTTCTTTTCCCCGCGGTATGGGGGGAGGCTGCACGATTTTTTTTCATAGCATCTTCTCCTTTATTCATTTGTACCGAAACGATTGATTTACGGTTTGACAAATACGGTTTTCACAGCTGTAAAAAATTCTTTTGCTGCCTCCCCCTGTTCCCGTGAATGCGAGCTCGATTGTTTAACGCCGCCGAATGGCGCCTGCAGTTCGACACCGGCGCTTTCGGCGTTGACGCGAATGAGCCCCGCTTCAATTTCATCTATGAATGACAGCATCCGGCCGATGTTTTGCGTAAAAATGGAGGCGCTCAGGCCAAATTTGACGTCATTGGCCGTCTCCAAAGCTTCCTCAAGTGTATCCGCCTTGATTAATGCGATGACCGGGCCGAAAATTTCTTCTTGGGCAATCGTCATGCCGGAAGTGACATTGTCAAAAATGGCTGGCCTGATATAATAGCCGTTTTCGTATTTTCCATCTGCCAGCCTATCGCCGCCGAAAATGAGGTCCGCTCCTTCTTGCTTTCCTTTTTCAATATAGGACAGGCAGTTGTCAAGCTGCTGTTTGTTCGCAATCGGTCCCATCCAGACATCTTCTTTTAAGCTGTCGCCGATTGTAATTTCTTTTGTTTGTTGAAGCAGCTTTTCTTTAAACCGGTTATAAACACCGTTTAAGACGATGACGCGGCTTGTCGCCGTACACTTTTGACCCGTCGACCGAAACGCTCCGCTGATGACCGCTTCAACCGCACTATCAAGGTCGGCGTCATCTGCTATGATCACCGGGTTTTTGCCGCCCATCTCAAGCTGATACTTCGCCCCTCTTTCAAACGCCGTCCGGCCGATAATTTTTCCGGTTTGGTTCGACCCTGTAAATGTAATTCCGTTCACATCCGGGTGTTCGGCAAGCCTTTGGCCGGCCGATGATCCCGGCCCTGTCACCGCATTGACCACGCCTGACGGAATCCCTGCTTCTTCAAAGCACGAGATAATTTTAAGGCAGGTGACTGCGGTTTCTGTAGCCGGCTTGATGACGACCGTGTTTCCATAGATGAGGGCAGGCGCCATTTTCCAAATTGGGATGGCAATGGGAAAATTCCAAGGCGAGATGACGCCGACGACACCGAGCGGCACCCTGTCGGTGTACATGAAAGCGGATGTGTCGGTGGAGGGAATCACATCGCCCGTTTTCCTCATTCCCTCTCCGGCATAGTATCTGAGAATCGCGATTCCCCGCGCTGTTTCTCCTTTTGCTTCAGGCAGTGTTTTCCCCATTTCACGCGTCGCACACTCGGCAATTTCATCGAGGCGCTGTTCCATGATATCAGCGGCCTTGTAAAGAAATTGACCGCGCTCCGCTCCCGACAGCTTTCTCCAAGCCTTTTTGGCCTGCTTGGCCGCTTCAACCGCCCGGTCTACATCCGCAATCGAAGATTTTTGCACAAGCCCGACGATATCCCGTGTATCTGCCGGGTTCAAGCTCTGTTCCATCCCGCCCGATTCAGCCTTCACCCAGCGGCCGTTGATAAAGTTAAAATACGTTTTATTTTCAGCTGCAACAGACATCTTCAAATTCCTCCTTTTGTTTATAGGGCAGCGGTCGTTTTCGGATAACGCGCCATCGCGTTTTTCAGAATGTTTTCGAGCTGCCGGCAATGTTCTTTTTCCACCGGAACGATCGGCGGTCTCGCCGTGTTTTTCACATGAAGGCCCATGATTTCCATACCGGCTTTGATCAAAGACACGGCATAGCCCTTCCGAAGTTTGCGGATCTCGTTAATCGGCATGATGACATGCTCATAAATCTCTTTGACAAGCTGGTCGTTGCCGTTTAATAATGCCTCATAAAACATCCTTGAAATATGAGGAATATAATTGGATATCGCCGAAGAATACGACGTGAAGCCAATCGGAGCATAGGCCGGCATCGTGACTTCAGCCATCGGCATTCCGTTGAGCCAGCCCAGCCTGTCTCCTATCGTATACGACAAACTGATATTCAACGCCATATCCCCTATGCCGTCTTTGAGCCCGACAAGCTGCTCGAGATCGGTCAGCCGCTGAATCTGTTCAAGTGTCAAAACCGCATTGTCTCGCTGATAAATGATGGCGTTTAAATCCGTGCTTTCAATGATTGTTTTCGTATACTGATAGAGGCCTTCCTGCTCTCCGTGTATCAAGTATGGCGGGAGAATCAGATAGCCGTCAGCCCCTTTTTCCTCGGAAATCCGCGCCCATTCCAAAGCGGTGCTCAAGTTGCCGCCCACTCCTGTGTAAACAGGCACCTTCCCGCCCGCCGCCGAGACGGCAATTTCGACCATTTGCTCATATTCCTTTGCGCTGAGAGACTGAAATTCTCCTGAGCCGCAAGCGATAAAAACCGCCTCAAGCCCTTCATCCAATAAAAAGCGGATGTTTTCGTAAAGTGCTTCTTCCTCCAGTTTTCCTTCCTTGTTGAAGGGTGCCACCGGGAAACCTAATATGCCTTCCGGCGCCTTCCGTAATTGACTCATCTCCGTCATCCCCCTGTCGTTCATTTCCTGAGAAAGCGTTATCATTCAGTTGAAATGCGATGTTTCTGTTTTAGAAAACCCCTCCATTCATCTTTTTGTTTAATTGTAAGACAAATAAACAAATTGTCAATATCATTATTTTCTGATTTTTTTATATCAAGCAAAAAAAAAGAGACTGAAGACACGGTCCGTCTTCAGCCTTGGGCCTCAGCCCCTGGTTGCACAGCGGTTTTTTTCCGGTAAATCAATGCCGATAAAGAGATGCTTAATTCGTATAATACAAGCAGCGGGGCGATCACCAACACATCCGAGATAAAATCGGGCGGCGTGATCACAACTGATACGACGATCAGCGCAAAATAAGAAATTTTTCTCATTTTACGGAGCTTGGCCGGATTTAAAATCCCGAGGCTCGTTAAAAACATCACGATGAGGGGCATTTCAAACAAAAACCCGAATGGCAGTGTCAGGTTCATCATAAAGCGAAAATAATGCTCCGCCGTAAACATCGTTTGAAAATGGCCGGCGGATAATCCGATTAAAAACTGAAGAACGAGCGGAAAGAGCACAACATAACCGAATACAATCCCTAAAATAAAAAAAGTGAACAGCCCCGGAATATAAAATAATGCCGCCCTCCGTTCGCGGTCGGTCAGCGCAGGCGCCACAAACCGCCATGTCTGAAAAGCGGCCACCGGTATGGTGGCTGCGATCGCCAGCACCCCCGCAATCATCATATAAACCCATAGAATATCCCCCGGCCCCAGTACAGCAAGCTTTTCATCAAGGTCTCTGATCAGCCAGTCATAGATGTCCTGAACAAACAAAAAGCCGGTGATGAGAAACAGAATAAACGTCAGAAGCGTTTTAATGATTCGCTGGCGCAGCTCTTCAAGATGGGCAATCAAATGTGTTTCCCTTTTTTTCACCTTCGACTTCCTCCCCTTCACATGCTAAACAGAAAAAAAGAACAGACGGGTTCACCCGCCCGCTCTATTGATCATCTATTTTGCCGATGGATCGCTTTGCTTTTTCACATTAGTCTCTTGTCCGATCTCATTGTCATCGGCAGATACTAAAGACTTTGTCGCGCTTTTGAATTCGGTCAGCGTTTTTCCAAAAGCCCGGCCGATTTCCGGAAGCTTTGAAGGCCCGAAAATGATCAGCGCAATTACCAGAACCAGGATGAGACCCGGAATACCGATATTTGAAAGCATTTTGCTGTCATCCTTTCATTGATTACTGGGTTACTTTTTTCTCCTTTTGCTTCACTTGCTTCTGATGGGCTCTTGTATGTGCGAGGAAACGGTCTTCTTCGACTTCGTTTGACTTCTTCACGCCTCCAGGCACAATGTTAGAAGCGGTCCGTTTCAGCCCTGTGTAGTCTTTATGATAAACATAGGAAGCTCTTGTCGAAATCGCGGCACCCGGTTCTGTCACATATGGGACCACGCGGTAATCTGTCCGCCATTCTTCCGGTGTGACCGTACAGCGCACATAGCCGCGGTAATCATTGAAAAACTTTATATGAGGATTGTTCGATAAAATCTTATCCGTATCCGCTCTTTTATCAGCGCCGTTTCCTCCAGATGTAATCGACGTCCCGACGAATTCCACACCGAAGATGTCCGATTTTGGATTGTCAAAGTCAACGAGCAGGTTATTTGCCCAGCTGGCATGCACATCACCGGTGAGGACGACGATGTTGTTCAGTTTTTGAGATTTGATGAAGTCGATCACCCGCTTGCGCTGAGCGGGGTATCCGTCCCACGAATCCATGCTGTAAATCGGCGCCGCGCTTGTCCCAAAGTTCCATTGCGCAAAGAAAATCTGCTGTGCAATGATGTTCCAGTGCGCCCCCGAACGACTCAGGTTGTCAAACAGCCAAGCCTCCTGTTCGGCTCCAAGCAGTGTCCGCTTCGGATCATTCGATTCATCAGAAGGAGGCTTATTGCCATCTCCATTGGCTTGGTCATCGCGATACTGACGGGTATCAAGCACGCTAATGTCCGCCAGATTTCCATAGGAAAAATTCCGGTACAATTGCATATCAGGACCGTTCGGCAGGGATTTGCGGCGGAGCGGCATATGCTCGTAATAAGCTTGGTATGCGGCGGCGCGCCGTTTAATAAACGCTTCTACTGACTGGCCTTTTTCAGGGATGACATTCGCATAGTTGTTCTCCACTTCATGGTCGTCCCATGTGACAACCCACGGGAAAGCGGCATGCGCGGCTTTCAAGTTTGCATCTGAACGGTATTGGGCATGGCGGTTTCGGTAATCAAGCAGCGACATGATTTCAGGACCGCTGTGTGTCCTGACATTGCCTGTTTTTGAAACATATTCATTCGGACCGTACTCATAAATATAGTCGCCGAGATGAAACACAAGATCGAGCTTTTCCTTCGCCATATGCTGATAGGCGGTATAATAGCCGTGTTCGTACTGCTGGCATGAAGCAAAAGCGAATGTGAATGTAGCAACATCTGCCCCTGCCGCCGGAAGCGTTTTTGTCTTGCCGACGGGGCTCAGCTGGCTGCCGCATTTAAAGCGGTAATAGTACACATGATTCGGTTTCAGTCCGGATACCTCAGCATGTACCGAGTGTGCAAGGTGCGGTGTCGCTTTTTCGGTTCCCCGTTTGACGATACGGCGGAAGCGTTCGTCTTCCGCGATCTCCCATTTCACGGATACAGCTTCATTCGGCATCCCGCCCCCGTTTAGCGGATCGGGCGCCAGCCTTGTCCACAACACGACGCTGTCAGAAAGCGGATCTCCCGATGCTACGCCAAGTGTAAACGGATATTCGGAGAATGTCGGTGCTGCATTGACTTCCATTGCCCCCATCGATTGCGCAATTGCAAGTCCGAGCGAAAGCCCGGCTATTTTGCCGGCCCCTTGAATAAAACGGCGGCGGTCAAACGTATTGTCCTTGAGGCTTTCCTCGCTCAGCTTTTTCATCCATTCCTCCAGCGGTCCTTCATGTGTCATTCGTATTACCCCTCTCTATACAAATGATTGATCGGGTTCTATTATAGGCAGAGTTTATTAATGAACTGTAAAGTATTGTAAACAGGAGGAGAGACGCGGTTGATGGTCCATCAAGTCGCACCGCCAATAGATGTGTCGAATTTTGTCACAATCCAACCCATTCGCCTATGATTTCGACAAAAACCCGGTCCTTTCCCGCAGACCGATTTTCCCGTTTTTCTTCACATGATCTTTAAAGAGAGAAAACAAAAAAAGCCCACACCATTGCCGGACAATGATATGAGCTTGATCACCAAGTGACTTTATGTAAGATGATGTTTTGACGGATTCATCGCAATGTTTTTATTTGCCGTTCATGTTTAAGGCTTTCATTACCACCTTTGTTGCCTCTGCAATAAGTTTATCATCATACTTGGCGTCCTTTTTATCCCTGCTGGATAATACTGCAAGAACGACAGGATCTCCTTTTGGCGGCCAAATGATGGCAATGTCATTCCGGGTTCCATATGATGCCGCTCCAGTTTTATCAGCCACTTCCCAACCGTCCGGCACACCGGCACGGATTAAGGCGTCTCCAGTGGTATTTCGTTTCATCCAATCGATTAAAAGCTCTCGTTTTTCACTTGGAAGTTTATCTTCAAGAGCAAAGGCTCGAAGGCTTGTGACAAGTGCTCTTGCTGTACTGGTATCCTGAGTTTCACCCGGATTCACTTCATTTAACTCTGGTTCGAATCGTTCGGGATTTGTAACCTCATCACCAATCTTCCTCAGTTCCTTTTTCAAACTTTCAGGTCCGCCAATTTGTTTAAGAATGAGATTCTGTGCCGCATTGTCACTATATCGAAGCGAAGCATCCGCAAGCTCTTTGAGCGTCATTCCCGTATCAACGTGCTTTTCCGTAATCGGGTTGTAGTTTACAAGATCATCACGTGTATATGTTATTCTCTGGTTCAGATCTTCTATTGATTTCTGTTGCAAAAGCACGCCTACAGTTAAAGCCTTAATCGTCGAAGCAAAAGCAAAACGCTCATCCGGCCGATACGCTACCGTCCGGTTTGTACCTGTATCCAATGCAAAGATCCCGAGTTTTGCATCAAATTGTTCCTCAAGTTTTGCAAAATCATTTTTCATCTCCGTCTTTTCATTCTTCTCGGCAGGTTGCGAGGCATTCGTTTGATTGTTAGCGCATCCTGCAAGCGCGACGCAAGAGAAAAGCAACACTGCTGCAGCCTTTTTCAGTTTTAAAGTACTGAACCATAATTTCATCAAAATCGTCTCCCTCCGTTTGAATATTTGATTGATCGTAACCAGATGAAGCACTCTTTCCACTATCCCTACAGTGTTATGGCTTGAACGATCACGAAACAATAATTGGTACGTACGATCTTTCAGCCGACTCAAACATCAAATCTTACAAATGTAGTCTTTGAAAGTATTACATATGTAAGATTTAAATGCAACCGTTTTTTCGGAAGGAAATGATGACCTCGTTTCCACCGGGGACAAATGAACGGAGGGAAGTGATGGAATTAAAAATGCAGAAACTGCATGTTCACTCCAGTTAAATTGACTTCTTAAAATGGCAAACCTATAATGAGAGTATTACATTTGTAAGTATAGGATGATTAAAATGAAAAAAATACCTCAAATCTCTGATGCGGAATTAGAAGTGATGAAAGTCATCTGGAAGCATTCTTCGATCAATACCAATGAGGTAATTAAAGAGTTATCCAAAACCAGTACATGGAGCCCTAAAACCATCCAAACCATGCTGCTGCGCCTCATTAAAAAAGGCGCATTAAACCACCATAAAGAAGGACGGGTTTTCGTTTACACACCAAATATAGACGAAAGTGATTATATAGAGGTTAAGAGTCACAGTTTTTTAAACCGGTTTTACAATGGAACTCTTAATTCGATGGTATTAAACTTTTTGGAGAATGATCAGCTGTCAGGTGAAGAAATTAATGAATTGTATCAAATATTAGAAGAACATAAGAACAGAAAGAAGGAATGAAATGAGCAGTTCTTTCTTTATTCCCTTTTTGGTTAGTCAAATTCTATTGTCTCTGTTTTTTTCTATCATCATACTCATTAAAAAACTGCTCAGGACTCAAATCACTGTAGGCACCCACTATTATATTAGCGTGATTTCTCTTTTGGCATTGATCGCTCCTTTTATCCCCTTTCATTTTCTAAAAAGCCATCATTTTGACTGGATTCTGAATTTAGGAGGAGCTCAATCGGCATTATCCCAATCCCACTCCACAGACAAGACGACAGAAGCAATCGGCCAACATGTAAACTGGGTGCAGGACTTTTCGATGTCGATTGAACAATCGTCTTCCAAAATGATAGATTCAGCCTTTTTCGCAGTTTGGATATTGGGCGTTGCCGTTATGCTTTTGGCTACTCTTTATAGCAATCTAAAAATCGGCAAAATAAAAAAGAACCTGCAAATTGTTAACAACAAAGAGCTATTATCCCTTTTTCACACATGTAAAGAGGAAATACGCTTTCATCAAAAAGTCATTTTGGGCCGTTCCCCATTGATAAAATCCCCCATTACATTTGGGGTCATTCGTCCATATATTATCTTGCCAAAAGATATTTCAATGTTTTCAGCCGACGAAATGAAATGTGTTTTGCTTCATGAACTGTACCATTGCAAACGAAAAGATATGCTTATCAACTATTTTCTTTGCCTGTTGAAAATCGTCTATTGGTTTAATCCTCTCGTATGGTATTTATCAAAGGAAGCGAAAACGGAGATGGAGATTTCTTGCGACTTTGCCGTATTAAAAACGCTTGATAAAAAGTTGCACCTCAAATATGGCGAGGTGATTTTAAAATTCACTTCAATTAAGCAAAGAACATCGTCTTTGTTAGCCGCTTCTGAATTCAGCAGCTCATACAAACATATCAAAAGACGGATTGTTACAGTTGTCAACTTTCAGACGGCATCACCTTTGCTAAAGGCGAAAAGCGCCTTAGTGTTCACTCTTGTTCTTGGGACCATATTAGCCGGTACTCCTTCTGTGTCTATATTGGCCATGCAAAAAGAAACACGCTTTTTACCCGGCACCAATGTAGAATACGAAGATTACAGCACTTTTTTTGATAAATTTTCAGCCTCAGGGGGCTTTGTCCTGTTTAATTCTAATAGGAAAAAGTATACAATATACAATAGGAAAGAAAGCACCTCCAGATTCGCACCTGCTTCCACCTACAAGGTGTTTAGCGCATTGCTCGCACTGGAATCCGGGATCATCACGAAGAACGACTCTCACATGACTTGGGATGGGACTCAATATCCGTATAAAGAATGGAATCAAGACCAGGATTTATTCTCTGCGATGAGCAGCTCCACAACATGGTATTTTCAAAAATTGGACCGGCAAATTGGGGAGGATCATTTACGTCATTATCTCAAATCTATACATTATGGAAATGAGGATTTTTCAGTCCCGGCCGATTATTGGCTGGATGGCTCTCTTCAAATTTCCCCACTTGAACAGGTCAATATATTAAAAAAGTTTTATGATAACGAATTTGATTTTAAACAGTCTAATATTGAAACTGTGAAAGATTCAATACGTTTAGAAGAATCAAATGGCAGGGTTTTATCCGGTAAAACCGGAACCTCGGTAATCAACGGGGAACTCCATGCCGGTTGGTTTATCGGGTATGTAGAAACTGCCGATAATACTTTTTTCTTTGCTGTTCATATTCAAGGTGAAAAACGGGCTGCCGGAAGCTCCGCTGCCGAAATTGCACTTTCCATTTTAGATAAAAAAGGGATTTATCCCTCCGTTTCCCGATAACAGTTTACTTTTTATTCTATGAACATGAATGATGCGCAAATCGATGAATGGTCCTTTCACATTCCTAATAATACGGAACTTGGAGGCAAGAACATGGAAACCCTTTATACAGAAAGATTGACTTTGAGAAAAATGGAATTGGAAGATGCAGATGTCCTCTGTCAATACTGGTCAGATCCGGAAGTCACAAAATATATGAATATCACGCCTTTTACAGACGTCTCACAGGCGCGGGACATGATCCAAATGATCAATGATTTAAGCCTTGAAGGGCAGGCAAACCGCTTTTCAATCATTGTGAAAGAAACGGATGAAGTCATCGGGACGTGCGGTTTTAATATGATCGACCAGGAAAACGGCAGAGCTGAAATCGGCTATGACTTAGGGAGAAATCATTGGGGAAAAGGCTTTGCTTCCGAAGCTGTTCAAAAGCTGATCGACTACGGCTTTACAAGCTTGAACCTCAACCGGATCGAAGCGAAGGTAGAGCCCGAAAACACGCCTTCAATCAAACTCCTCAACTCGTTATCCTTTCAAAAGGAAGGACTGCTAAGAGATTACGAGAAAGCGAAAGGAAGACTGATTGACGTATACATGTTTTCGCTGCTGAAAAGAGAATACGCTGGGTAACCGGCATGCAGAAGAGCTTCCTCTAAGGTGAGGAAGCTCTTTTTAACCCCTTTTTCCGGCGCTTTCGCTCAACCGCTTGGCTTCCAAAAAGAAAACCTGAATAAATTTCTTCGTGTTGACGCGGGCGGACGGCAAGGCGGCGGCAGAGTCTTTCTGCAGCTCTTTCATTTTTTTGCTGATGACAGTAAAGTCAAAAAAACGGGACGCATAGCTTTCAAACCGCGGATTTGAAAAATCTGTTAAACCGAGTGATGCGAAATGGTTTAGCGAATGGCTGACCGCCCGCCGTATCCGCTGCTCAGACGCTTTAATCTCCCTGTTGATCTCCACGGGTGAAGCAGCCGGCCCGAGCTTTTGCTCGGCAATCTGATGAAAAATCTGTTTGAGCGGCGGAAAGTCCTTTTCATATAATGAAGTCTGTTCATCATCAAACAAATACTGAAGGATGGCGAGTAAATCCTGGGACCCGCTCTCCCCGACGATTCCGAGTTCAGAAAGGAGAAATTCGCCCGTTTCCTGAATGCTTTTTTCCCTAAAGCCGTTTTTTCGTCCGCTGCCGAGACTCACGAGCCGGTTCAGCGAAGATTGTATATCATGGATCGACCTTTCCAGCTCGATGCGCTCCTTGACTTTTTGAATGACGTTCAAGATTTCAATGCGGTTAATCGGTTTATGTATATAATATTCAATCCCCAAAGAATAGGCTTCACCGATCATTTCCTTCGATTCCACCTGGGAAATCATGATGATCTTCCCTGAGAAAGCGCCATACAAATGACGAACCGTCTCAATTCCGTCGCGGAGCGGCATTAAAAGATCGACAAACAAAATATCAATTTGCTGCAAATTCAGGACGTGGCCTTCCAAATCGCAGCCGTCTTCCGCTTCTCCGGCCACTTCTCCCAAATCTTCGTCTTCAATGATTTGTTTTAAAATCGATCGCACAGCACGGTCATCATCTGCAATAAAAAAACGCACAGGCCTTCACCCTTTCTGAATCAATTGTTGGACCGGAAGTCTGATCGTAAACACAACACCGCTTGCATCACTCTGAAATCGAATGCTCCCCCCGAGTTCCTCGACAGTTTCCTTCACATAAGACAAACCGATTCCGGTTGAAGGGGTTCCGAATTCATCATATTTTGACGTGTATCCCGGCTCAAACACCACATCCCCGACTTTCTCTGGAATGCCCGGTCCGTCATCTTCCACGCGGCATTCCAGCATGTCATCGGCGCGCCTATAGAGGCTGAGGCGGATGGAGCCCTGTCTTTGAATCGCTTCCACCGCATTTGCCATAATATTATTAATCACGGATAATACAGTATACACGTGGTATTTTGGATGTTCTCCGCCTATCGAATAATGAAAGTCAATGTCTTTTTCGAGCGATTCGGCATACTTTCGATTAATGCCGGTCACAAGCCGGACCAGATCTTCTGCCGCCATGTAGTCTCTGAAGCTTTCTTTCGAAATTAGTTTTGAAAGCCCGGCGAAAATGCGCTGGTTGTCTTTTTTGACCTCGTGGATTTCACCGGCGAGGCGCAGCACCTTCTGGCTGATCTGCCGGACAGAGGAATTGTTATCGCTCTGTCTATTTAAGAGCCTGTACAGCTGATAGGATTCGTTCGTAATCTCTTCAGTATTCTTCAACGTCTTTTTCAAATGAACGGTTTCTTCATATAAATTTGAAACGATCATCAACATGTGCTCATTTTGTTCGCGGATCTGCTTTTCCCGCGATTGCGTTTCATACAGCTTCATGACATTAAAAAAGCTCAGCACAATAAAGCTGTGGGAAAAAGCAATCGCCATCATGTCGCGGATCTTTCCCGGGGTGACGGTAGACTCGAACATCATATATTGAACAACCAGTTCGGCTCCATCGGCAATCAGTTCAATTCCGAAGCCCAGAAACCCGATGTAGAGCGGGCGAAATTGAAATCGCTTCACTTTTGCCAAGTAGAATAGAAACGCATATGTGAAATAAAAGAAAAAAGTCGGATAATGGTGATAAAAGGATGACAACCAATCGATCTGCCCCGGGCCGAATGCATCAAGCAGCACCCGAAACCCGACGACGGCCGCTCCCGTTAAAAAGCCGGACAGCACAGCCGGGACATTCCGCAGCAGCAACAAAAGAAAGAAAAAAGTTGGAACGCCGAAGCTGACCCGGAAGGTCTCGTTCAACGGATAAAACTTCAGCTCTCCTGCGAGCGGCACCGTTAACATCATCACTGTTAAGATATAGCCGTCTTTCTTTACAAGCCGGGCCGCCTTTTTCATCACGCTTCCCCAATTTCCACCCATCATGCTGATCCTCCATTACAAACGTGTTGCTTTATTTTGACTTTAACCGCACGTTTTCCGCAACTCCCATTTTACCCACAGTCGATTTGATTTTTAAATCAATTGGCTTATTTTTTAAATATTTTTGTCGCTTTTTGTAGGTTTATGTAGGTTCTATTATAAATTGAATGTATATTTTCTCTATTTGAAAACGCTTATATTTTCCCGCAACTCACTCCCTTGCGCAACCCAAACCCCTTTTCCCAGGAAAGAACAGGCTTTAAAACAACTTGTGCGGCAGAGGCTTATACCCCTTTGCCTTCTGCCGCCATGCCCTAATCACCGCTTTTTAGAGCCTCGTATTTTTTCAGCAAACCTGCAAGCTTTAACAGGTCAGATTGGAGGAAATTCGATGAATGAAGTATTGGAAGAACGCTATGACGCCCGCTTCTGGCAATCCCGCCTTGAAGATTTGGTTGAACATTACCGTCCTTTTTCCGCAAGCGGACGCAACGCCGAATACATTCCCGCTTTAGGAAAAATCGACTCTAACCAGCTCGGCATCTGTGTGATCGGTTCTGATCAAACGGTGATCAAAGCAGGAACTTGGGACGTATCATTCACACTCCAGAGCATCTCAAAGGTGGTCAGCTTTATCGCAGCGTGTTTGACGAAAGGGATTTCTTACGTATTAGACCGTGTTGATGTAGAACCGACGGGAGACGCGTTCAATTCAATCATCCGCCTTGAAATGCACAAGCCGGGAAAGCCGTTTAACCCGATGATCAACGCCGGAGCGCTGACCGTTGCGTCGATCCTACCCGGTGAATCGGCACTGGAAAAAATGGAGTCGCTTCATGAAGTCATTGAAAAAATGATTGGAAAACGGCTTGAAATCAATGAGGAAGTATTTCGGTCAGAGTGGCAAACCGCCCATCGGAACAGAGCATTGGCCCATTATTTAAAGGAAACCGGCTTCCTCGAAGCAGACGTCGAAGAAACGCTTGAAGTCTATTTGAAGCAATGCTCCATGGAAGGAAGCACTGAAGACATCGCCTTGATCGGCATGGTTCTCGCAAATGACGGATATCACCCTCTCCGCCAAGAGCAGGTGATCCCGAAGGATGTCGCCAGGCTGACAAAAGCTTTAATGCTGACGTGCGGCATGTACAATGCTTCAGGAAAATTCGCGGCCTTTGTCGGCATTCCGGCAAAGAGCGGCGTCTCCGGCGGAATCATGTGCGCGGTGCCTGCCAGCATGAAAAGAGAACAGCCTTTTCGGCATGGATGCGGCATCGGCATCTACGGTCCGGCGATTGACGATTACGGCAACAGCATGACGGGCGGAATGCTGTTAAAACATATAGCCCGTGAATGGGATCTCAGTATTTTTTAAAATCACAAAAAAGAGGTGAAAGCATGCAGCAATTCCTTCAAGAAGTCATTGTTGTCACAAATGATTTTCTTTGGTCAAAACTATTAATTATTATGCTTCTGGCTTCGGGACTGTTTTTTACTTTTAAATCGAAGTTCTTTCAAGTTCGCTTGCTGAAAGACATGTTCCGGGTTTTAAAGGAAGGAGCACCCGACAAAAACGGAATCTCTCCTTTTCAGGCTTTTTGCATTAGCATGGCCGCGAGAGTAGGCACAGGAAATATTACGGGGATTGCGATCGCCATTGCCTTGGGCGGACCCGGCGCTATCTTTTGGATGTGGATCATCGCCATCATCGGTTCGGCGTCAAGCTTTGTCGAAAGCACGCTGGCGCAAATTTATAAAATAAAGGATAAAGACGGCTTCCGCGGCGGCCCTGCTTACTATATGGAAAAGGGTTTGAAAAAACGCTGGATGGGTGCGCTGTTTGCCGTCTTGATTACATTATCCTTCGGAATCGTGTTTAACGCGGTCCAGTCCAATACGATAACGGTCGCTTTTGAAAACTCATTCGGCACAGACCGTCTTACACTGGGGATTATCATTACGATTGCCTTCGGCATCATTACCTTCGGCGGTATCAAACGGATCGCCAAGCTGTCCGAATATATTGTCGTATTTCTCGCCGTCTTATATATCGGCGTCGCCGTTTTTGTCATGCTGATGAACATTACGAAACTGCCGGACGTCATCTCTTTGATTGTCGGTCATGCGTTTGGCCTTGAACAAGCGGCAGGCGGAGCCATCGGCGCAGCGCTGATGAACGGAATCAAACGCGGCCTCTTCTCGAATGAAGCCGGGATGGGCAGCGCGCCGAATGCAGCAGCCGCAGCGACAACGAGCCATCCTGTCAAACAGGGTCTTGTCCAGGCTTTAGGGGTTTTCACGAGCACTTTGGTGATTTGTTCAAGCACAGCTTTTATCATTTTGTTTTCCGATGCGTATCAAGAACCGGGGCTGAGCGGAATCGAGTTGACGCAAGCATCGCTCAGCACGCACATCGGAGCATGGGCCTCAGGCTTTCTTGCCATTATGGTGTTCCTGTTTTCTTTCAGCACCTTAATCGGAAACTACTACTATGGAGAAACGAATATCGAATTCCTGCACACGAACAAAGCATGGCTCTTCATTTACAGAATCTGTGTGCTTGCGATGGTTATCTTCGGATCGGTATCAAAAGTCCAGCTTGTGTGGGACCTCGCCGACTTGTTCATGGGCTTGATGGTCATCGTCAACTTAATCGCGATTTTCCTGCTGTCAAAAGTGGCATTTGCCGCCTTGAAAGACTATGTGAAACAGCGAAAAGCTGGAAAAGATCCGGTCTTTTATAAAGATGTTCTTGAAAACCATGAAGGCGTCGAATGCTGGGAACGCTCCGGCACCGAACAAAAAACCGAAAGCAAAAATGCGATATAACACAAGCCGCCGTATCCGGCGGCTTTTTTCGTTCATTTTAAACCGTCCAAAATAATAAAACGTTTTTCCTCTTGTATCCGTCATGTCTCCAAAGATTTACTTCACCTGCTTTGGCAGAAAAGGGGTCCAGCCATGAATATGAAAAGAAGCCGTATCCGCCGGCTTGCGCTGATATTCGCAGCGATGGCGGCGGGGCTTGCTTCAAGAAAGGCGGCCGATATGCTGCCGGACATCGTGAATGCCTATTTAGGGGATGCGCTGTGGGCGCTGATGATTTTCTTCGGCGCAGGCTTTTTGTTCAAAAACGCGAAGACAGCTTCAGTGGCGCTGATTGCGCTCGCATTTTGTTTTTTAATCGAATGCAGCCAGCTGTATCACGCTCCATGGATTGATGATATCAGAGCCGTTCCGCTCGGCGGACTCATTCTCGGTTATGGATTTTTGTGGAGCGATTTATTGGCTTATGTGCTCGGCGTTTCCGCAGGTGCCGTGGGCGAAGTGCTGTTCCGCAAACGAAAAAGACAGCCGTAACGCTGTCTTTTGGGGAATATTTACGCACTTTGATTTTGAGTCTTTTTACAGTTTAAAACAAACATAGCAAGTCCGATAATAAGAAGGATGGGTCCAATAAGTAAAGCACGGTACAGGCGATTATTTCCTGTATTCGGCAGCGGGTTGCCTCCTGTTTTTTTGACATGTCCAATGTCTCTATCCTTTTTGGCAGGAGGAGCTGCGGTATTTGTCTCTTCCTTATGATTTTCTACCGCATGCTTTACGATTTGCCCATCTTTTTTGAGTTTCAAATTCGAACGTCTCTTCATTTAAAATAGATCCCTTCGGGGCAATCGTTTCCGTGTGTGTCAAAGCGAGCGATCCCGTTTTCATCGTTTTTTCTCCTTGCAATTTCTGCGCATTTTTCGTTATGACTGTGGCAATAATAAAAAGCCGGCAGCAGAAGAGAAGCGCTAATATTATTCGTTAAGCTGTATGATAACGGTTACTAATGCAGCCAACATCAAAAGAATGATAATGGCGAAATAAGTCCAAATAATGGAAGTAAAGGGATTGAGCGGCCTTTTTGTACTCTCATTCCAGTTTGCGTTTTTACGGTTATTGGATTTGAGTTGTGCCAGCTGAAATATATTTAAAAACACAGATATAACTAATGCAACTGCCAAAGATAGATTCAAAGTTTCAACCTCCCTTAAAATAGAGCTCTGTCGAGGAGTCAGCCAAGGCAAGCTGACCGTAAATTTCCTCCTCTAAATGAATCCTTTCCTTTGTTTTTTTAGAGATGAGAATGGTAATCGTCTTGAACGCTTCCTAAAACCTATTCCATTGCTTTATTAGCCGTTATCTCCCCATATCCTCTTTTTTAGTTTCAGACCGCCGCCCATAAATATTATCCCGTTTTTTAGACAGACTACCTGAATAAAGGAGGCAGGTCATATGAAATTAAGCAACAAACTCATCCTCGGGTTAACGGTTTCGTCACTCGCCGGGAAGTTTCTTGAAAAGCTGCTGATCCAAGACAATGTCAGCCCCAATATTACCGCGTCATTTAATCAAGAAGCTGATATTCCAGATATTGATGCGTCCTCATACATCCATCATTTCGCCTCGGTCATCGGCAGTGTGGTCATCGGGCGAAACGTTTTCATCGGGCCTTTCTCTTCGATCAGAGGAGACACGGGATTAAAAATCTACATCGGCCATGATTGCAATATCCAGGACGGAGCTGTCTTGCACGGTATGAAAAACTATGAATACAACAGCCCTGTTACTGAACAATCCGTTTTTAAAGATCGTGAATCGTATTCCATTTACATAGGCGAGAAAGTATCACTCGCCCCGCAATGTCAAATTCACGGCCCCGTAAGAATTGACAACAATGTTTTTGTCGGGATGCAAAGCCTTGTTTTTGATGCCTATATCCAAGAGAATACGGTGATTGAACCGGGAGCAACAGTAATCGGTGTTACAATTCCCCCAAAACGGTTTGTTTCGGCGGGTCGTGTGATTTCAAACCAGGAGGATGCCAACCGGCTTCCTGAAATAAGCGATTCTTATCCATATCATGACCTCAACTCGAAAATGACGGCCGTCAATCTTGAATTGGCAAAAGGCTATAAAAAGGAAGCGAGAAAATGGAAACTATGAAAGAAATTTTGGTTGTCTACGGGCGAATCATCACCATCCTTCCGCTTTTATTGGCTGTTACATTGCTAATGGGAAAACGCTCAATCGGCGAAATGCCTGTATTTGATTTTTTAATCATTATTACATTGGGGGCTGTCGTCGGAGCTGACATAGCCGATCCGAGGATTGAACATTTGCATACCGCCGCTGCGGTGGCTGCGATTGCCCTATTGCAAAGACTCGCTTCAAAAATCATGATCAAAAACAGAACACTCGGACGTCTGATTACATTTGAACCGACCATCGTCATCAAAAATGGAACGTTTATTGTCGGCAATTTAAAACGAATCAGATATTCGGTGGATAATGTTCTGCAAATGCTTCGTGAAAAAGATGTTTTCAATGTCAGCGACGTAGAAATGGCGTTTATAGAGGCGAATGGAAATTTAACGGTATACAAAAAGCCAAATAAAATGGAAGTCACGGCTGAAGATATGGGGATTCAAAAAAGCAGCGGCGAATTTTCATATCCGGTCATCATTGAAGGGAAAGTGTACACATCTGTCCTTCACCAATTGAATGTAACGGAAAGCTGGCTCAAAAACCAGCTGAAAAAAAAAGGGCTTGAACGAATGGATGAAATCTTTTTCGCTTCGGTTAATCAAAACCATCAACTGCATGTTTCACTTGATAATGAAACGGCGAAAATTGAGCCGGAGCTTTTGCATTAAAAGCTCCGGCGGATTTTTTCATCGGCCGTTTTCGGGACAGAAATCGTTGTGAATCATGTAATATTCGAACACCTGCTGCAGCCACTCATCCTCTTCTTTTGTAAAAGGTGAAGAAAACTTCTCTGCCAGCTGCTGCGATTCGATTGTCTCCATCTGTCCTAAAGCCGACAGCACGCCCTCTCCGACAAATTCCAAACTCGTCTTCATATATCGGTCCGCCATTTCCTGCACTTCGGGGTCATCAACCGGTTTTCCCATGAGCCGCTTGGCTACCTTAGATAAACGAACATACTCTTGATCCAATTTGGCCATCTCATCTTCTGATTTGCCGAATACATCATCGGCAAAACGTTTGGACACCTGCTGTTCAAGCCATATGCGCTGCTCCTTCTCAGTCTGGATGCTGTTCAGCAGGCTCATGAAAACAGAACTGTCGATTTCCTCTTCCTCCTCCAGAAGACCGATTGTCCTGTTTATCGCTTTCAGCCCTGTTTCAATATGTTCCTTTTTCTCCTCCAGCACCTTTTTCTGCTCCTGCAGCGCCTCAATCAGGCCGGCATCAAAGCATGCATCCTTCATGAAAGCGCGAATTTGTTCAAGACTGTACCCGAGAAACTTAAAACATGTGATTTTCTGCAACTCTCTCGCATCTCTGTCTGTGTAGAAACGGCGGCCTGTTCCCGGCTGTTTTTCAGGCTTCAACAGGCCGATTTCATCGTAATAATGGAGCGTCCGAATGGATGTCCCTGTCATTTCTGAAAAAACACCGATTGAATAATATCCGTCATTTTCCATAAAAATCCCCTCCAACTGACGATTTATTCCTATCATAACGCCTCACGCTGCTGGAGGTGCAAGCTTATTTTTCGCAGACTCGTGATTTTTCCAAAAGGTACGGGACAATCAACTCCAGTTTTTAATCCGGCGGAGTCTCCCCGATTAAGTTCTGCAAATCTTTTTTCACATTCCCAGCATCCGTTCCGATCACAATCTGGATATGATGCTGGTCAATTTTGACCACACCGTGCGCTCCTAATTGCTTTAATTGCGCTTCATCCGCCAAGGACGTGTCTTTTAATTTCATTCGCAAACGGGTTATACAGTTTTCGCAAGTCACGACATTCTCACGGCCGCCGATATGCTTAAGAATGCCTGCAGCCATAGACTGATGCAGCCGGTTTCCTTCAGGTGTTTCCTGTTCCCTTCCGATCACCGGAATGTTTCGCTTTATAATCACAAAGTAAAACGTAACATAATAGAGAGCAAAAAAGGCAAGGCCGACGGGTATGATCCATAATCCGCCGTCTGATAAATTAAGGTTCAGCAAATAATCGATTGCGCCTGCTCCCCATGAGAAGCCGTGACGAATCCCAAGCAAACAGAGCACCGCTCCGGCAAGTCCCGTATAGACCGAGTGAAGAAAGTACAATAAAGGCGAAGTAAATAAAAACGTGAATTCAACTGGTTCCGTAATCCCGGTGATCAGTGATGTGGCTGCTCCTGAAGACATGAGCGCTTTCGTTTCCTTTTTTCTCGTTCTGGCTGCATGCGCGATTGCCAAAGCGATCGCCGGAATGCCAAACATCATCGTGATAAAAAAGCCGCCGAGAAAGTAGCCGGCTGTCGGGTCTCCATTCAAAAACCGCGTAATTTCCCCTGTCACCGCTTCGCCGGATGCCGTCTCATAGCGCCCAAGCCCAAAATAAATATACGTATTCATGACATGGTGAAGGCCGAACGGCAGCAAAAACCGATTCAGAAATCCGAATACAAACACCCCGAAAGCGCCAAGACCTACAAGCGACTGGCTAAAAGTGTCGATCGCCGCTTCTGCATAAGGCCAGACGATTGAAAAAAAGCCTGCCACCGGAATCGTCACCAATACGATCATCGTAATCGGAAACTTCTCTCCGCCAAAAAATGAAAACATGCTTGGCAGTTTCGTATGTTGAAACCGGTTATAAATGAAAGCCGCCATCAGGCCGGCGAGCACCCCGCCGAAGACGCTCATATCAAGATCAGGATTCAAGATGCCGAGCCCCTCTTTTAATACGGTTATCGCCAAATATCCTGTCAGCGCAGGAATTCCTTTATCTTTTGAACGGGCAAAGCCCATGGCGATGCCGATTGCGATCAGGACATCCATATTGTTCAATATCACGCCTGACGCTTGAAAAAGCGGTATATTCAGCATATCTTCCGCAGAAAGACGCAGCAGCAGGCCGGCGATCGGAAGAACGGTAATCGGAATCAGCAAAGACTTTCCCAGCAGCTGAAAAATATGTTTCATTCCGGCATTCTCCTTATGTCAAATTCCTAAATGATACGAGCTGGACATCAGTAAGCTTATTCAAACGGATGACAACGTCCGGATCGGTTAAAAATTCAAGTTCATCGACTCTCGGATAAGTATAAGAAGAGTTCGTCAAAAGCTCCTTATCGAGGTATGCCGGGTGGGTCATGACCTCCACAGTATCATGCTCTTCAAACAGTTCAGAGACGGCTTCTTCATCCTTTAAAGCCGCTTCGAGGACAGGTGAAAAAAAGTCTGTTGTTTTCACTCCTTTTTCCGTGATCACAGCACTCTCCATATTGCGCCTGACAGGCAAACGGTACTCTTTGGCGAGCGTCAAAAATGCGTCTGAGATGCCCGGGGAAGCGTTGATATGATGGTGGCTGTCCAAATGATCGGGTTCCAAGCCCTTGTTGATGCATGTTTCAATCTGCGCTTTCCACTCGCGGTATACTTCATCAGTATCAATTGTAAAAGCACCTTGATAAAATGCGAGATTGCGAAAATTCCCCTTTGCATCGACGATCGTCCGGTGATCAGACAAAAGCGGTCTTCCGCAGGTCAGCACCAAATGTACGCCGATCCCGAGCCCGGGCGATTCGCGAGCCAGCCGCGCCGCATGACCTGCGCCCGGCATATTTGTCATGAACGTCGCTGATGTTAAAATCCCCAGCTTATAGGCATCAATAATTCCATAGTTCACGCCTCTTGAATATCCAAAATCATCAGCATTGATAATCAGTTTTTTCATCCATCCAATACTCCTTATCAGTCTTTTTTTAAAAAAATATGCGGAGACGTACCGTTTTACCCTAAATAGAAAACGACAAAAGCTACTAGTAAAAACTGATTTTTGGTAGATTGACAAAAGCTACTGAAGTCTTTTAAACTATTTTTCATATATTTTTAAAAACTCTAAAAAAGGAGGCCGGGGTCTCAAACGACAGATCCTCAACAATGAGATGACCAATCCGATCCAATCGATTTTAGAACAATTTCCTATCATCACACTTGACGGCGCGATGGCCACCGAGCTTGAACGGTACGGCTGTGATTTGAACGACAGCCTGTGGTCTGCAAAAATGCTCATCGAAAACCCCGAGCTTATCAAACAAGTGCATCTGGATTATTTCCGTGCGGGCGCCGATTGCGCGATGACAGCCAGCTATCAGTCGACGGTTGAAGGTTTCACAAAACGCGGCCTCAGTGAACAAGAAGCGCTCCACCTTATCCGGGAGTCTGTACGTCTTGCTGTAGAAGCACGCGATGAATTTTGGGCGGTTCCGGAAAACCGCAAAGGCCGGCCCAAACCGTTTGTAGCCGCTTCAGTAGGCCCTTACGGCGCTTTTTTAGCGGATGGTTCCGAATATCGGGGGGATTATGACGTCACAGAAGACGAATTGGCCGATTTTCACAGGCAGCGAATGGCCGCTTTAATCGATGCAGGCGCCGATATGTTAGCCTGTGAAACAATACCGTGCCTTTCAGAAGCAAAAGCAATCGTTCATTTATTGAAAGAATTCCCTGACACACATGCGTGGATCAGTTTCAGCGCTAAAGACGGACGTCATATCAGCGACGGCACGAAAGCCGGCGAATGCGCGAAATGGCTCGATCAGCATGACCAGGTTGCGGCAGTTGGCGTAAACTGTACGCGGCTGGAGCATGTCTCTTCGCTCATTGGCGGCATCAAAAAGCATACAGCTAAACCGATTATCGTCTATCCGAATTCCGGTGAACAGTATGATCCGGAGACAAAAACATGGCATGGTGCGGCATGCAAAGCTTCCTTCGGAGAAAGCGCCCGCAGCTGGTACAACCAAGGAGCACAGCTGATCGGCGGCTGCTGCAGAACAACACCTGAAGACATAAAAGCCGTCGCCGACTGGGCGAGAAAGCTGGAGATATGATGGAACAGTCAAACAACAATCGTCAGAACTTTCAAAGAAAAATGCAAACGAGACACCTGATCATGCTCTCCTTGGGAGGCGTTATCGGCACGGGTCTTTTCTTAAGTTCCGGCTATACGATCTCACAGGCGGGTCCTGCCGGAACGATTTTAGCCTACTTAGTCGGGGCTCTGATCGTCTACCTTGTCATGCTCTGCCTCGGCGAATTATCGGTCGCCATGCCTGTGACCGGATCGTTTCATATGTATGCCTCTAAATTCATCGGGCCGGGCACCGGATTCACCGTCGCCTGGCTTTACTGGCTGACCTGGGCTGTCGCGCTGGGTTCGGAATTTACCGCTGCCGGGTTATTAATGCAGCGCTGGTTCCCCGATACTTCGGTGTGGATGTGGAGCGCGGTTTTCGCTGCACTGATTTTCGTGTTCAATGCTGTCTCAGTGAGATTTTTTGCCGAGTCCGAATTTTGGTTTTCGAGCATTAAAGTGCTTGCCATTATATTGTTTATTATTTTAGGCGGAGCGGCGATATTCGGCATCATCCCGCTACAAAATACAGATTCCGCACCGCTTCTTTCAAACTTTGCAGGAGAAGGCGGGCTCTTTCCGAACGGTTTCCTTCCAATTTTTATGGCGATGCTCTCCGTGAATTTTGCGTTTTCGGGTACGGAGCTGATCGGGATTGCCGCCGGAGAAAGCGCGGAACCGGAAAAGAACATTCCAAAAGCGATCAAGACAACACTCTGGAGACTGGTGCTTTTCTTCATCGGAACGATTTTCGTGCTCTCATGCCTCATTCCGGTCAAAGAAGCCGGTGTGATCAAAAGCCCGTTCGTCGTCGTTTTTGACCGTATCGGTGTTCCATACGCGGCCGACATTATGAATTTTGTGATTCTGACGGCTCTGCTTTCCGCGGCCAACTCAGGCTTATATGCTTGCTCCCGGATGCTCTGGTCACTGTCAAAAGAAAAAACGTTACACCCCGTTTTTCAAAAGCTGACTTCACGGGGAATTCCGTTGAACGCGCTGATTTTCAGTATGATCGGCGGCATTCTGTCGCTGCTCTCCAGTGTTTTTGCACCTGATTCCGTCTATATCGTTCTTGTATCAATTTCAGGCTTTGCCGTTGTTGCCGTCTGGATGAGCATTGCAGCCTCGCAGTTCATGTTCCGCAGACGCTTTTTGGCTGAAGGAAACACCGCAGACGGCTTAAAATACCGGACACCGTTTTATCCGGCAGTACCGATTGCCGCTTTTCTATTATGTCTGGCATCCTGCATCGGCATTGCCTTTGATCCGAACCAAAGAATCGCCCTTTTTTGCGGTGTTCCATTTATGGCGTTATGCTATATCATCTACTATGCAAGAAACAGAAAGAATGGCGGAAAAATGTCTGAGCCCGTTAAAAAAGCAAGTTTGCATGTTTCGTTTTCTGAATACGAGGAAAAGAAAAACTAAAATCTCGTATAAAGGAGCGAATTGTTATGGAACATGTGAAAGCCCTTGCCATTAAAGGCATCATGACAATTGTGATACTGTACCTTGTTCTCGGGCTCGGGTTTAGTTTCAGTTTTGAAAACACCCTCTTCATCACAATTGTTCTTGGCGCGGTATCCTATTTGCTGGGTGATTTGTTTATTTTGCCGAAGACCAATAACATCACAGCCACTTTAGCCGATTTAGGCGTCGCTTTTCTTGTCGTTTGGCTGATGGCTCTTGCGATGGGAACGGCTGCAAACACCGCTGCATTGGCCGCGTTTTTTGCAGCAGTCGCTATGGCAATCGGTGAATACATTTTCCATTTTTACTTGATGAATAAAGGCCTTGGCTCTCCCAACCGCAGAATGGAAACGAGAACGGAATAATATATAAAAAATGTCCAGAAAACTGGACGTTTTTTAATCAAGAATAGAGATTTTCCCAATACGGCCGCACTCTTCTGCAAACCAGATCGATTGGGCTGGTCCGGCCGCTATCCCGTGCGGTTCAGACTCGGCCGTCGGAATTGGATATTCCGTAATATCCCCGTTGACTGTAATGCGGCCGATTTGACCCGCACCCCATTCCGTAAACCACAGGGCACCATCGCCGCCGGCGGTAATCGCGTGCGGGCGGGCATTGGCTGTCGGAAGCGGGTATTCGCTGATCTTCCCTGAGACCGCAATTCTCCCAATTTGATTTCCGTTTATTTCTGTAAACCACAAAGCTCCGTCCGGGCCTGCAGTGATTCCGACGGGTCCGGATTGTTCTCCAGGAAGCGGATACTCGCTGATGTCTCCATCTGCCGTTATTCGCCCGATGGAGCCGCTTTGATTTTGTGTAAACCAGAGTGCATCGTCTGCTCCCCTTGTAATAAATGACGGGAAGGCTCCCGGTTTGGGCAGTTTATATTCAGTGATTTCGCCTGAAGATGACAGCCTGCCGATTTGATGTCCGGCCATATCGGTATACCACATGGCATCGTCACAGCCTACGGCGATCCCAAACGGGGCAGTACCTGGAGGAAGGGCATACTCAGTTATTTCCCCTTGAGGCGTCATTTTTCCGATTTTCCCCGCTTTATACTCCGTAAACCATAGCTCACCGCTAATCCCGGGAGTAATAATCGAGGCGCCTGCGCTCTTCGTCGGAATCGTATATTCGGTAATATCTCCAGACTCTGTGAGCATACCGATCCGGTTTCCCTTTTGTTCAGTAAACCAAATGCGCCCGTTTGCACATACGGCGATCCCGTACGGACCCGACTCGGGGTCGGGAACGTGATATTCAGTCATGCGAATCTGCATGAGCGACCCTCCCTTTATTCCATTTTCCTTGAGCATCTGACCTTTCAGAACGCTCCCAGGCATTTCTCATTTTCATGTTACCTCAGGCGGAGCATGCAGTGAAACAGAAAGTTCCATTAAATATAAACTGTACAGGCATGCTCTAGTATCATAAGATTGTTTTAAAGCATAAACTTATTTTTCTATATATGGTTCAATAAGGAACCGTCTGCCAGATCTTATCATTTTGAAATATATTCATATTATCGCCCTATCAATTCATTGGTGACGGCATACTTTGTGTATAAAGGCAACCGCTGTCTCAGGCGGACCAAAACAAAGAAAGAAGTGGATGTGTTCTGCATGTTTGAAGATGAGAGACTGAATCGCTTGATTTACCTTTATACCCCTCTTTTTGCGAAAGATTTTCCGATCATTCTGTTCTGGATTCCAAAAAGCGGCTGCACGACGCTGAATCGCTGGTTCTTTTTCCAAAACGGACTGCTTGAAGATGTTGGCCGAAGATGCGCGGGGGAGGTTCATCACTACAGAAATACGATCTATACGCAGCAGCCGGATTATGTGAAGGATCTTCTGGCAGAATTAAAAGAGGGAAAAAAGGACACTTACAAGCTTGTGCGCAACCCTTTCCGGAGAGCAGTCAGTTCCTTTCTGGCGGCAATTTGCTCCCCGAATTATATCTGTCTGTTCAACAGTGACATGAATACAGGGCTGTCTTTCACCCAATTCTTGCATTATTTAAAAGATTTGGGGCCGGAAATCAGCGCCATTGACCGGCACCTTGGTCCTCAGTATCTCGAAGGAGAAGAAGAGTTTGTCACCAATTATATTTACCTCGAGCAATTCAGCGCGCAAATCAGAGAGATTGAAAACAAATACAAATTATTGAAATCTCCGATATCACAGCTGTCGAAATCACCGCACCATCTTTCCGATACTATGCTCAAAAAAGGAAAATTCGCGGACACCGTTTTCACCATGTCATCCTTCGACTGGGTGTTACCGACTTTTGAGAGCTTTTACAATGACGAAACAAAAGAGCTGGTGCAGGAGATTTTTGCGAAGGACTTCGAAGTCTACGGCTTTGATCCGAAACATATCAAGTAAACCGGAACTCGGCCATCACATTACGATCTCCTTTCAATTCGATTACATTTTGGAAAATTGATTCCAAATGGTTTCTTTTTCAGAGACGATCGTTTAGAATGCCCACTAAAGGTCATTTTAAGAATCACTTCTGTTTGAAGAAAGGAGATATATTATGAAAAAAGGCATATCATCTCTCATGATTGGATTATTGGCTGTCGTATTGGGCGCCTGCACTTCAAATCATGATGATCAGCAATCCAAGGCAAACAATCAAGAAAAAACAGCCCAAAGCGGGCAGCAGGATCAAGAAAAGCAAATGAAAGCCATGCAGAAAAAGCTTGATCAGCAAAAAGTCGATGATACAAAAACAGTGGCTGTCGTTAACGATGAAAAGATCACAGGCAAGGACTATAACAGCGTATTATCAACCGCACAAATGCAGTATCAGCAAACAGGACAGGATCCGACTTCAAAAGATGCGGCACAGCAAATCAAAAAGCAGGCCATCGACAGCCTGGTCGGACAGGCTTTAATTACCCAAGAAGCGGACAAAAAAGGCTACAAAGCATCTGAGAAAGAAATTGAAAAACAGCTGGACGAAAGCAAAAAGCAGTATAAAAATGAACAAGATTTTGAGGAAGCTGTCAAGAAAGCCGGCTTAAACATGAACACGCTGAAAAGTGACATTGCCGACAATATCAAAACAGAAAAATATATTGACAAAGAACTGCCGGCAGATCAGGTCACAGACAAAGAAATCAAAGATTACTATGATCAATTTGCCGCACAGCAAAAAGACAGCGGACAGAAAAACACACCTGCGTTTGACGATGTCAAGAAACAAATCCAAGACATGCTCAAACAGCAAAAAAGACAGGAAAAACTCGGACAGCAGGTTGAAAAACTGAAAAAAAGCGCCGATGTGAAAGTGGAAATTTAACAAAGTCAGCCATCCGTTACAGGATGGCTGACTCGTTTTATTTATCAGGTTTATTCAAGCGACTCTATCGCCGCCATCACATCAGCTTCATGAAAAGATCCCATCAGACATAAAGATTCATCCGGACGCACGGCATGAGCGGCAACGGTCCGTTTTGCCTCTTCAACGTTTTCTAAAATGCCTAAATCGCTAAGTCTTTTCGGAAAACCGAGCCCTTCATAAAAGGGAATCAGTTCGGCAATTTCATCTGTCCGTCCTTCTAAAGCAAGCTGCACGAGTATCCCGTAGGCTACCTTTTGGCCATGCAGCACACGATGGGTTTCGGGGATGAACGTTAAGCCGTTGTGAATGGCATGGGCTCCGGCCATTCTGCCATAGCGTCCCGCATATCCGCCTACTGTGCCAGCCAGCGCGATAACCGCTTCGAGGACATTTGCGAAAGATGAGGAGGTTTCGCCTTTTTCAAGACTTTCTATGGCTTTCAGACTTTCTGTCAACAAAATATCCCGAATATAGACAGACTGCCTCAGCCCTGTCTGAACCATGATGGAAAGCGAATCGGCCGTATTTCTGATGATCGCTTCGGCCTCATACCATTTCGCAAGCGTATCACCGATTCCGCTTTTCACATAAGCGACCGGCGAAGAAAGGAGAAGCAGCGGATCGACCAGCGTCAAATAGCTTGAGCGCTTATGGTATTGGACGCCCGAAAAGTTGCCGTCATCATCATAGATCACGCTTAACGGCGTGCTTGCCGCGCATGTTCCCGGGATCGTCGGAATCATCATGACTTCAATGTTCAACAAATCGGCGGCTGCCTTCGCCGTATCTAAGACGGTTCCCCCGCCTATCCCGATGATGACATCTGCCGATTCTGCTGCTTCTGCTGCTTTTTTAATCTTATTTAGGGAACTGCAGCCCGTATGCTGAACGACTTTCCAATCGTTTGGAGGCGTTGTATAACTCGTAAAAGCTTTAAACGATTTGACTCCAGTAATGATGACGGGCCGTTCGAATGCATTCGCAAATGACGGCAGTTCTTTCGCGATCCCCTCTCTGCAAACGTACTGGTTCGGACCGCTTCTGACAATATCTTCAGGCTGCATATTTCCCACTCCTTCTATTATTTTCTAATATTTATCATCTCACTTTCTAACAAGATGTCAAACGATATCACAAACCGGTCACCGGTTTCTTTCTGAATTAAGCAAGACTCTCTTCCTTCCCATTCAAGCTCAAACAGCTGTTCCAAATGAAATATTCCGTGCGGAAAGCTTCCGGTATACAAAGCTGATGCGGCTGCAGCGGCTGTCTGTGCGGTAATGAATGATTCATTTTCGCCGAACAGCGCGATGCCTGTCCCGGTGCTCCGGCCGTTTTTCAATCCTTCAGCATCCACCTTTACCGCGTATTGCGCTGATCCGATGTTGAGCGCCCCCAGCATACGGACCGCCAGATTTCGAATTCCCTTATTGTTTAAGAGCTTGGCTGCGCCGATTTTTTGCATGGCCGCAATCAGTGCGGTGGCAGGCCTTGAATCAAAGCAAAGCCGGGTAGAAACAGAAGGGACGGCTAATGTGCCTGGCAATGTCACCTGATCGGAAAAAGGAAACCGGTACGCTGTCCGGCGCCCCAATCGCCCGCCGAAGTTTGTCCGCCGGCCGTCTGTAAAACTGCTGACTTCCATCAAGCGTCCATTTTCTTTCACATCATACACCGTATTCAGATGATCAACTGTCCACTCGATCGCCGCTTGTCCGTGGCTGTCACCTAAACCGAGCATAATCGCAATATCAATCCGGCTCGTTTCATCGAGAGCCTGGGCGGCTTTCTGCGCAAGTAAATTGGTAAGCCCCGGAGCCAGGCCGACGCTTAATAATCCAGTGCCGCGGCATGCTTTGTCATTCAGCTGTTCAAGCTGAGCTAAAAATGAACCGTTCGCCGTAATGTCGATATAATCCGTGCCGCTCGCCAGACAAGCCTCTGCCAACTCAGTGTTTTCCTGATCGATGCACACGATCACCAGCTTCGTCGTCTTGAGCCAATCCCAGTCAGCCGGTGCATCTCTGTTGAAACGCATCGGCTTCACTTGGCCGCCCGTTTCCTGACTAAAACGCTCGGCGTGATCCAGGTTTCTTCCGGCAGCATACACACGGCCCGGATATTTTTCCCCGAGACTCCGGCAGATTTGGGCGCCGACATGACCGTACCCGCCGATCACGACAATATGTTTCTTCATTGTTTGCCGCCTCCTTTCACAGCAAACCAGCCGTCGATTACATAAGCGCTGAAAAATCTCGTTGCGTTTGTAAGGCCTGCTTTGCCGAGCAGATCCTCCACCTCTGAAGCCGGCACCGGATGAGAGCGGCTGCCGATTGAAGCGGAAAAGCTCTCCCATTCCTGTTCAGAAATCCCGCCTGCCAGCATATGCTCCTTCCAGGCACACATCTGCCACTTGAATGTCTCTGACGTCATGTCGCCTTGAATGGCCGCAATGAAAAATGGAGCGCCATCCGCCAATCTTGAGGCGATCTGCTGCAAAAATTCAAGCTTATGGCGGACAAAGTGAAGCACAAGCATGCATGTCGCAGCATCATATTGAAATCCGCACTCAAGCTGCTGTACTTCTCCTTCAATCAGATCGGCTTGAAGCTGAATTCCGGCGAGCTCCAGCCTTTTTCTCGCCAAACCGAGCATGCTGGCAGACGGATCGACTCCTGTAAATGACCAATTCGGGTGCCTTTTTGCAAGCGTCACGAGCTCCTGCCCGCCTCCGGCCCCGACGACCATCACATTAGCCGCATCTTCAGAAAGCCGGACCGTCAACAAGCGATCCATCATATCGTAGAGCATTTCATAGCATGGGATTTTTAAAGGGATTTTCTTTTCGTATTGATAGACATCAGGATGATTCCAGTCCATGTTCATGACAAGCCGTTCTCCTTTTAGTAAAATTAATTAAGAATTGTTCTCAATTATAAAGGAGTTGCAACAAAGCACCATCCCTTAAACCTGGGATTTTTAAAGAGGAGGACCGACATGAACCGGCCGTTAAAAGACATACTGAACGAACTGCAGCGCACAACCCGTTCTTCGCCCCAATATATCGAAGCCATGCTGTCTGCATTAAAACAGGCGATTCCGTTTGATGCATCATGCTGCACGGCTGTAGACCCCAAGACCTTACTGTCCATCGGAGCCGTCACAGACGATCAAATTGAAGCGATCCATCCGCAATTATTCGAGCTTGAGTACACGCAGGAGGATGTGAATCGATTCGAAGCCTTAATTCAGACACGGCAGACAGCGGCTATATTAAGTGAATCGGTCAAAGGAGACTTCCGGCAAAGCAAACGCTACAGCAACATTCTTGGGCCTGCAGGCTATGAAGATGAATTGCGCGCCGTTCTGCTCAGCAAGGGGGAGTGCCGGGGATACCTTACCCTGTTGAGGAAAAGAGGACAGCCGCTATTTACAGAAAAGGATAAGAGCTTACTCGCTTCACTCGCACCGCTTATCGGCCGGCACCTTCAGCAATTCAGACACCACCTGTCAAAAAAAGACGTGTTTCACATGAAACATGTCGGAGGCATTCTGATTTTGTCGGAAGACCTGCAGCCCTTGTCATGCAATCGAGCGGCCCTCCATTGGCTAAATATCTTGCGCGGCTGGGAAAGGATCGGCAGCGATGCCGTGCCGAGACCTGTCCGGGCCGTCTGCACGCGGGCAGCGGCTGAAACTGCCGATCCGGCAAAAACGGTCATCTCGATTCCGGGTCATTCCTGCCTATCCATTAAAGCGAGTCGTTTAGACGGCTTTGGTCCATCAGGCCAGATCGCCGTTTCATTCGAGCCTGCTTCACCGGCAGAAACCATACCGCTGATAGCAGAAGCCTACAACCTGTCCGACCGGGAAAAAGACATCGTGTACCGGGTCATCCGCGGACTTTCAACAAAAGCCATCGGAGACGAATTGCATATATCGGCTTACACCGTTCAAGACCACTTGAAATCGATTTTTTTGAAGACGGGCGCAGGAAACCGGAGGGAGCTGATGTGGAAGCTGCTTGATGATGTGCTGGAGTGAAAATAAAGCGGGTGGAAAACTGTTCTCAACTCCGATTCCACAGACGAGACACGAAGTCTTTTTCACTATGTCTTATCTTGGAGGAATGAAGACCAGCAAATTCAGAGGACTTAACTTTTTCTTCATTCCACCCCATCCTGTTCATTGAACAGCTCGTCCAAACGCGCCACAGCATCCTGTTTTTCAAAGGTGCTGAACCATAGGTCGTCATACGAATCCAAAATGCGGTAATGGTGAGAAATCAAGTTTTGCTGAAGGCGAAACTCGCCTTTTTTCTCAATGTCCCGCCACCACACTTTTCCGCCGAGCGTCTTCCCTTTTGGTCTGTCGATGCTTCGGTGAGCGACAGTCTCCACCACCTCAAGGGGCTCATCCCCGAGCACGGCCTGCAGCACCTCACTGTTCCGAAAAAGCGCGCATACCGCGACAACATGCGCCCACCCCGCTGCCGACCTGCCCTTTTCAATTTGCACGAGCGTTTTCTTCGACATCCCGAGCACGTTCGCCATTTTCTCCTGCGTATAGCCGCTTTCCGCACGGATTAATCTTAACTTGGATGAAATGAGTTCGGTTATGTATTCTTTATCCATGGAGGAACCTCCGATGTTCTTTTTAGTGTAATATTACACTAAAAGTTACAATGGTTCAATTTTTATGACCCTGTAATTGCTGTCAGTTTAACACTCTCCTTATGATCTTCACCATTGTGATTCCATTCCACGACAGCTTTAAAGTGCTCATTCTTTTCACAAAAAATACGATTTTTTCATTAAGCAACATCATACAAGAAATTTCTCAAAAACATGATAAACTTAAACATCATCACACCAAGGAGGCCCGACATGCGAAATGAAACCCGCACGCTTTTCCTCGACCCTGATCTAAATGTTGAAGCCTACCGCTTTAAAGGCATTATGCAGAAGTTTCCGAATCACTTTCACGAGTACTTTGTGATTGGTTTTATTGAGAAGGGGCAGCGCTATTTGCTTTGCAAAGGAGAAGAATACATCATTAATCAGGGCGATCTCGTGCTTTTCAATCCTTATGACACGCACAGTTGCGAGCAGATTGACGGAAAGGCGCTCGATTATCGCTGCATAAATGTGATGCCTGACGTTATGAAAAAATTTGTGAAGGAGATCACCGGAACCGACAGCCTCCCATATTTCACGAAAAATGTCTTGTTCCGTCATGAGCTGAACGCCAGCTTGAAGGAGCTTCACATTCAAATATTGCAGAAAGAAAAAGCCTTGAAAAAAGAGGAGCTTTTTCTCAACCTCCTCGAGGAGTTGATTCGGACGTATTCTGATGTTGCGTTTCTCGAAAATGCGCCTGAACCGTCCGACGAAGTCAAAGCGGTGTGCGGTTATTTGGAATCCCATTACCAGGAAAACATTACGCTTGAACATTTAAGCAAGCTGGCAGGCTGGAGCAAGTATCACCTCCTGCGGTCGTTTACGAAGCAGAAAGGAATTTCCCCCTACAGCTACTTGGAAACCGTCCGTATCAATCATGCGAAAAAGCTGTTGGAAGAAGGCGTAAAACCAATCGATGCCGCTTTCCAAACAGGCTTCAGCGATCAGAGCCATATGACGAAATTTTTCAAGCGGCAGGTCGGGCTGACGCCGAAACAATATATGAAAATCTTTGAATATGACAGGCAGGAGATCAAAGGATGAAGACAAGACGCGAAACCGCCGGACACCTCGCAGCTGTTATCACGATCATCATCTGGGGTACCACTTTTGTCTCGACAAAGGTGCTGCTCGAGGATTTTGCGCCCGTAGATATATTGTTTTACCGGTTTCTCATCGGATTGATCGTGCTGATTATGGTGCATCCGCATGTGCTGACATTCCGGAGCTGGAGGCAGGAAGCGCTGTTTGCGGGAGCAGGCTTATGCGGGGTGACGCTTTATTTTCTGTTGGAAAACATCGCGCTTACCCTTACCTACGCCTCAAACGCCGGCATGATCGTCGCGGTTATTCCGATGATCACCGCGGTATTGGCGCATTTTTTCCTTTCGGGCGAAAAGCTGGAGCCCCGATTCTTCATTGGATTCGCCGCTGCTTTTACAGGACTTGCGCTCATTTTCTTTAACGGACAAATGATGCTCAAGCTGAATCCGCTCGGCGACATTCTTGCTGCTGCCTCTGCATTCGTCTGGGCAGCATATGCGATTTTGATGAAAAAAATCAGCACTTTCGGTTATCATACAATCCAATGCACACAGCGGATCTTTCTGTACGGCTTGCTATTCATGGTTCCCGCTCTGTTCCTGTTTGATTTCCGCTTCGACGCAAGCCCTTTCGCCTCCCCCGCCAATTGGCTGAATATCCTGTTCTTAGGTGCGGGCGCATCTGCGCTTTGCTTTGTGACATGGAACTGGTCGGTCGGTGTGCTTGGGGCGGTAAAAACGAGCGCTTATATCTATATGGTACCCATCATCACCATTGCCGCATCCGTCGTCATTCTGCAAGAAAAACTGACATGGGTTGCTTTTTGCGGAGGAGCGCTCACATTGGCCGGTCTTTATATTTCTGAAACAAAACCAAAACCGCAGCTGAAGGAGGAACAAATTTGATAGAAGAGACAAAATGCGCACTGATCATCGATGAAAGCCTGCCGCTCGGGCTAATTGCCAATACAGCTGCAATCCTGGGGGCTGCACTCGGCAAAAACAACCCCGGCCTGCTCGGAGAACATGTAACGGACGGCTCGGGAATCGACCATTTGGGTATCGTCAAACTTCCAATCCCCATTTTAAAAGGCAACGCCGAGCTGCTTCATCAATTAAGACAAAAGCTGTTGACCGACGAATTCAACGATATTCTGACTGTCGATTTCACCGATGTCGCGCAAGGCATTCATACATATGAAGAATTTATTGAAACATTTCAAAGCACCGCAGCTTCCGATTACCGCTATTTTGGAATCGGCGTTTGCGGCGATAAGAAAAAAGTCGCGCGGCTGACAGGAAGCTTGGGGCTGTTGAGATAAACAAAATACGGAAATTGACTTCGCTTCATTTAATGAAGGATCAATTTCCGTATTTTTTTATGTCATACGTTTGCCACCTAATAGTGAAAGCACAATGAAAGAAAGAGGGATCATAAATGGATGAAATGGTGTTGAAAACGCAGGAATGGCTAAACAAAACCTACAGCGGGAAACACGGTTACAACAAGGTGGAGGAGAACGGAATACCGAATTGGAATACGATTTACGGTCTAACGAGAGCATTGCAGATCGAGCTCGGAATCGCGGAGCCCGCTGATAATTTCGGACCGGCAACAGAGAGTAAGTTTATTCCGCTCAAACGGCAGGCCAAAAATGAAAAACCGACAAACCTCAATTACATTCTACAAGGCGCTTTTTGGGTGAAAGGAAGCGGGTTTAATCCCGGCGGATTAACAGGTCAATTCTTTGAAGGTACAGAGGAAGCCGTGAAAAAATTTCAAAAAGCTGCGGGCCTGGCCAAACAAGATGGTGTTGTCACAGCACAGATCATGAAAGCATTGCTCAACATGAGCGCTTTTACATTGGTTTCAAACGGCGATACGAAAATCCGTCAAATTCAGCAAAATCTAAATCGGGATTACAACAATTATTTCGGACTAATGCCTTGTGACGGTGTTTATTCCCGAGAGACAAATAAGGCGCTCATTTATGCCTTGCAAAAAGAAGAAGGTATGAGTACAAGTGTGGCTAACGGCTTTTTTGGACCAGGTACAACAAGCAAATGCCCGACACTCTCACCCGGAGACTCCCGAACCAAGCTCGTGCAGATTCTTCAGTACGCACTATATTGCAATGGCTATCCTTCTGGTGAATTTGACGGCAAATACGATGCTGAAGTAAAATCTGCCGTCTCACGTTTCCAAAGTTTCATGTGTTTGCCGGTAACAGGAATTGCCAATATGGCAACGATTAAAGCCTTATTGGCAAGCTCCGGCGATACTTCACGTGCTGCTGCGGCATGCGATACTGCCACAATCTTAACGGCGGACACTGCGAAAACTTTACGGACAAACGGATATAAAGTGGTCGGCAGATATTTGACTGGCAATGTGCGGACAAGCAGTGGGCTTAAATCAAAAGCGATGACTCCTGCCGAGCTTTCAATCATTTTTAATGAAGGTTTGAGAGTGTTTCCGATTTACCAAGACGGCGGCTATGAATCCTCGTATTTTGTAGAAAATCAAGGAACAACAGATGCGTATGCCGCTGTCAACGCAGCGCAAGGATTAGGCTTCCCATCCGGCACAACCATTTATTTTGCCGTTGATTTCGACGCGTATGATTATGAAGTAACAAATAAAATCATCCCGTATTTTAACGAAATCAGAGCAGCGTTTGATAAAATGCAAAGCATTCCGAATACCCCTAAATATAAGATCGGTGTATATGGCCCAAGAAACATTTGTATCAGAACAGCAGACGCCGGATTAACGGAATACAGCTTCGTCGCCGACATGTCGACCGGCTTCAGCGGCAACCTCGGGTATACGATGCCGCAAAACTGGGCCTTTGACCAATTCTACGAATATTCAATCGGCACAGGCAGCGGCGCCATCGGCATTGATAAAGACGCTTATTCTGGCAGAGACAAGGGAACAGCTAGTGTCACCCCGTCGTCAGATCCGGTCTATGACGCACGAGTTAGAATGTTGAGAAATGTTTTGGCAAATATCCCGGCACTGAGCAGTATTTCTGAACTATTTACAACAATGTTTATTTTTGATAAAACTGAGACAGTTTACGAGTCTCTATACTTAGATATTACGTTATCTACTTCACTGAGATTTAAAAAGCCAAGTGAAACATCACCGGGCACACTACAAGTTAAAAACGGAAAGGTCGGAGCATCCATTACCGAAGTATTAGGAAACTCAAAAACATCATTGAGTTCTTCACAAATTCATTCGTATGATGAGCTTTTAAAGAATATCGGCTTGTCGGTTCGTAACGGATATATCATGGTAAACGTTTCACCTTCTGTTGAATCTTTGGATCTTTCATTAACAATATTCAGCGATGAAATTCCGGTAGTCGATGGTACAAAAACTGAAATGTCGGCTACAATTACCTTTAAAATTAAGAAATTATATGTCTCACCTAACAAACCAGTTGCAGCTCCTGTAGAAGCGTTACCAATCGATTGGGGAGCAATTGGGGTTGCAGTCGGAGGGTTTATGGTAGCTGCTGTGGGTGTAGCAGCTGTTGTCATAGCGGGAATTGCAGCACCTGAAATCGCTATTGGCACGGCAGTGTCCGCTGTGTTATTTGCAATATTTGGTGAAACGACTGATTAATTTGTTTATTTAATGAAAACTGCATAAATACATAATATAATGTATTTATGCAGTTTTTCCAAATCTTTAATATATAAAATATCGTGGAGGTATTCATATTGAACACAGACAAACAAGTATTCATTGAAACGCAGAAAACAGCCAAAACCCTTAAAACTTACCGCGATAAGAGCGACGAAGAGCTATTAGCCTTTCTCGCTAAACAAGATTCACTGACCTTAAATCAGCTGAAAGTCTATTACTCAGATCCTTCATTTGCGCTTCATTATTTCATCAGTGCAGCATTTTTCAGTATAATATTGGCTTCGTTCATAACTGCAATTCTTTCTGGTCAAGCAGATTCGATATTCCCTTTCATTTCCGGCATCTCCATTCTAATATTAGCTGTCATATTTACGGGGTGTTTATTCTGGGTGCTTAAACAGCTTGTCATCCTGAAAAAAAAGCCGATTCAATTCATTACACACTTTTCCAAGAAAGCCGAGTTTGCACGTATCGTAAAAATGATTGATTATGTTTTACAACAAAAATACAAAAAGGCATTAAAAAATATACCGAACCAATAAAATCTCATGTTTTTTATGAATAGGAGTGACAATCCAATGAGAAACGAAAAACAATTATTTCAAAAAGCTGAACATACAGCCAAACTTCTTGAGTCTCACAAAAGTGACGAAGAGCTGCTTACATACCTTGCAAATCAAGAATCTGTTACATTAAATCAGCTAAAAATCTATTACTCAAATCCAAGTTTTACATTAACGTATTTGATTAAAGGGATTTTTTTTAGCAGTATGACTGCTGTCATTATGGCGGCCTTTTTATCTGGTCAGATCTCCTCCCTCAACCATGGTCTTTCAAGGCTATTTTCATTCTTCTTCATGTTCTATCTGATCTTCTCTTTTCTTTGGATCGTCAAGATGCTGATCTCCTCACGAAAAGGACCGATGCAAACAATCCTGCACTTCCAAAAAAGAGCGGAATATTCCAGAATCACGGGTATGATTGATTTTATTTTAGATGAACGTTTTAAAAAAGAATTTGATTAAAAAGCAGAGAAACATTACCTCTGCTTTGGTTGGTCTATTAAACAAAAAAGAAGGACAAAAGACATGCAAACAGACAAACAATTATTCGAAGAAACAAAACAAAAAGCTGAAGCTATATTGTCATCGAAAGCTGAAAACGATGAAGAGCTGATGGCATACCTCGAAAAACAAGATTTATCCACGCTAAACCGGCTGAAAGTTTATTTTTCGGGTCCTACGCTAAAAATTAGCCACGTGATCAAAGCTTCGCTTTACAGCTCCTTCACTGCCAGCATTATAACTGCTATATTTTCTGGTCAAGTCGTTTCCATTTCATATGACATCGAGCATAATTCTTTTCCTTTGATATTAACAATATTACTTTTAGCCAGCTCGATCTGGGTGTTCGGCACGATCACTAAATCACAGAGAAACAAAGACCAAAACATCTTACACTTTAGAAAAAAATCGAACCATACAAAAATTATTGGAATGATTGACTTCGTTTTGGAAAACAAATATAAAAATATTTCAAATTGAAAAAAGCATCCCTAAAGATGCTTTTTTTATGCTTACTCACCACTAGACAAATTCTGTCTTCTCTCCTGCTCCGCGATGATTTCATTATCCTCAGCGTTGTCTCTCGTCACTTTCTGCGTCAAAATCGCGCCGACCGCCACTAAAATCATCACAGCTATGTAATAGCCTTTTTCATTGAGCTGCAGGTTGTCCGCATTGTAAAGGCCGATACCGAACAAAAAGACCCCCGCAAAAAATGTGAAATATGACATAACCGTAAAGGCCGTTGTGTTTCTTCTTCTGTGTTTCTGCATCTTAATACCTCCTAAAGAATAAAACTATTATACTTTATTTAGGTCAACAGAAGAAGAATGTTCTTCCTTCCCACACATAATTTAGTATATATGTCACACAGTGATAAAAAAGGCCTACAAAATAAAAAACCGGGAATGACTCCCGGTTTTTAATGCTTTTCTTCGCCTAAAACAGCTTCTGCAATATTGACGGCATGGTCGCCGATCCTTTCCAGATTGCTGGTGATATCGACGAAGATCACGCCTGCTTGTCCGCTGCATAATCCGTCGTTTAAGCGAAGAATGTGCTTTTTGCGAAGCTTGCGTTCCATTTTATCGATTTGATTTTCTTTTTCGACTACACGTCTTGCGGCATCTTCGTTATTTTCTCCAAGAGCTGTGATGGACTCCTTAACAGTGGAAATAGTCAGATCAAGCATTTCTGTTAAGTCCGCCATTGCCGCTTCGGAAATTTTCACCCTGTTGGATTGCTGGTACTCGCCAAGCTCAACCAAGTTTTCAAAGTGATCGCCGATTCTTTCAATGTCTCTGACTGTGTCCATTAACATATGATGTTCTTCAGATTCTTGTTCAGAAAGAGTGGTCGCTGACAGTTCGATCAAATAATCAGTAATCTTTCTGTCCAAATTGTTGATCGCATCTTCTATTTGAAAAGCGCTTTGCGCATGTTTTGCCTGTTTTGTATTAAAAAACTCTTTTGTTTCCTCAAGTCCCTTTACCGCAAATTCACCCATGCGCAATACTTCTTCTTTTACCTGACCCAGCGCAATTGAAGGAGACTGCTGAATGAACAGCGGATCCAGATGTGTTGCTTTATAGTCCACAACCGAATCTTTGCCCGGAATCAGCTTCGTAACGATCAAAGCCAATATGCCGACAAACGGAAGCTGAATCAGCGTATTCGACGTATTAAAGATCCCGTGGGCAAACGCAATCACCATCTTAGGGTCCAGCCCTAAAGAGGATTGAAGCGTTAAAATCAAAGCTGTGAACGGCTTCAGCAAGATCAGGAAGATAACTGTCCCAATCAGGTTGAATAATACGTGAACGGCCGCGGCCCGTTTGGCTGCAACGGAGGCGCCAAGAGATGCCAGTACGGCGGTAATCGTCGTACCGATATTGTCTCCAAATAATACAGGCAGAGCGCCGTTGAGATCTATTAATGAATCGGCAAACAGCCCTTGCAGGATCCCGATCGTTGCACTTGAGCTTTGGACGAGAACGGTGAAAAGGGTGCCGACAATCACACCGAGAACTGGATTCGCACTCATGCTGACTGTTAAATCATGAAAAGCTTCAACCGTCCGAAGCGGCTTCATCCCGCTGCTCATTAACTCCAAGCCATAGAAAAGTGCACCAAATCCAAACAGAATTTGTCCGATGTTCTGGAGCTTTTTGTTTTTAAAGAAAAACAGCAAAAATGAACCAATGGCGATGATCGGAAGCGCATATGCCCCAACGTCAAAGCCGATAATAAAGGCTGTGGCCGTCGTTCCGATGTTCGCACCCATAATGACGCCGATCGCCTGGCGGAGGGTCATAAAGCCGGCGCTGACAAGACCGACAGTAATAACGGTGGTGCCGGAACTGCTTTGAATTAAAACCGTGACAATCATACCTGCCAAAACACCCATCAGAGGGTTGCTTGTAAAACGATCTAAAATGTCTCTCAGCTTATCTCCGGCTGATTTTTGGAGTCCTTCTCCCATAAACTTAATACCAAGAAGAAAAATCCCGAGACCTCCAATGAATTCAAAAAGCAATTTCTGCACATCTATTTCCAAAGTCGTTGCCCCCCTAATTCGACATAAATCTACAAACCAAACACTATGATTATGATGGAGATTAAAGCCTATGTAAACGATTCAAATCGAAAATTTACAATAACTTAACATTGCCGGCTGATGATTTACATTCCCTTAACATTGCCTGGACTGATCGCAAATATACCCTATTCCAACAGGCAAAAATCCCGAACTTTTTCATGGGTTAAACCGTATTTAAAACTAAAGGAGAGATCACATATGCCAAACAGAGCTAACGGTACTCACATTAAAATTAAAAAGACAAAAGGGGAACGGGTTTGGAACGTATTTGGCTATTTCTTTTACCTGGGATCAATTATCTTTTTGGCCGCTGTCTGGGGAGCACTCCCCGAAAAAGTGCCTGCACATTACAACGCACTCGGTGAAGTCGATCGCTGGGGATCAAAATGGGAGCTTTTGATATTGCCGGGGATCGGATTACTTATCCTTCTGTTCATGCAATTCTTAGAAAAGCACCCTGAGATTCATAATCATCCAAAGCGTCTGAATGAAACAAACGCTGAACAGTTCTACCTGCTCAGCCGAAAGTTGATCAACCGCTTAAAAAATGCATGCCTCATCATTTTTTCTCTCATATTAATGGAATCTGTGTCAATCGCTTTAGACTTGGGAAGCGGATTTGGCGGATGGTTTCTTCCGGTTGCCTTACTCGGCACCGCCATGCTTGTGGCCGTAAGTTTAATACAGCAACAAAAGATCAAATAACGGTCAGGTGCATATTTGTAAAGATTCAAAATGGTCGTCCCCGACGGATTTTTATTGTTAGTCGAAACGGAGGTATTCAATGTTCGAAGCAATTATTCTATTTATTTTAGGGGTCTCGGTTCTCGCAGCCGGCTTTTTATCTTTAAAAAGAGAGCTGTCAACTGAATCTGTTTCTATATCTTCCACTGATGAAGCTAAATCCGAATTTAAAAAAATGTTAGATGATCACGGCTGGTTTTACCTGACCGGTATCGCCCTTTTCATGCAATTTATATTTCGCGGATTTCACTTTACATTTGAACACTTTTTTTACGCCTTCATCATTAGCTCTGGAATCCAGTCGATTTTTTACTTATTTAAAAAAAGGAATTTGGGCTATAAGGTATGCGCGGTGATTGTGGTGAGTTTTTTAGTTATCTATCTTTAAAAAAAGAGTGATGAACACTGGAATCTTGTTCATCACTCTTTCGAATGCCGTTAATTATTTCGCTTCTGAGATTTTTGCAACAATTTGAGCCAATCCTTCTTTAATTGGAGTGAGCGGACGGCCGAGCACTTTTTCAAAATCATCGCTTTCGACTTCAAGTGTGCCTTCACGAATGCCTTTTTGGATTTCGACAACCATCGGAATCAGAAAATCCGGTACACCCGCATTTTTCATGATATCGCGATAGGCAGCATCGTCAACATGCTGAACGGATACTTCTTTGCCCAATACTTCTGCAAGGGCAGAAGCGATTTCTTCCTGAGTTAATAGTTTGCCTGAAAGTTCGTAGACGGTGTTTTCATGGCCTTCGCCGGACAGAACCGCCGCCGCTGCATCCGCGTAATCCTGCTGCAGCGCCCAGCCCACCTTGCCGTTCTCTGCTGACGTCACCCAAGGGGCTCCCGCCAAAACACCTTGAATACTCGACATTTCATTTTCCAAGTACCAGTTATTGCGCAAGAAGGAGTATGGAATCCCCGTTTTCAAAATCGCTTCTTCAGTTGCTTTGTGAGTCGGCGCAAGGAAGTTTTTGCTTTCGCGGGCATTCGCAATACTCGTATAAGCGATAAACCGAACTCCCGCGCGTTCTGCGGCGGCTACCGCGTTGCCGTGCTGACGGATTCTCGTCTCATTGTCTCCATCGGCAGAGATGATCAGCAGACGGTCAACGCCTTGAAATGCGGATGCCAATGTTTCCGGGCGGTCAAAATCCCCTTGACGCACATCGACTCCTCGCGCCTGCAGCGCTTCCGCTTTTTCCGGATTGCGCACGCTGACCGCCAACTGATCCGCCGGTACAGTTTCCAGCAGTTTTTTCACAACTTTCGATCCTAATTTTCCAGTTGCTCCTGTTACTAACATTTTCATAATCAAATTCCTCCTAATGTTTTAATGTCGAACTGTAACAAAAAACGTTACACTTGATGTAACTATCATAATTACAAATAGACTGATTGTCAACAGGAATGTCTTTCACTTGGCTAAAAAAATAAAAGTAGACGACATACGCCCTCCTGGCTCTCTTGTCAATATGGAAATAATAGAGTAAGATGTTATCATTGATTTTGGTCGACCAGATACCGTCGACCCTCAGATGATGCGAAATCAGTTATTCATAAAGGGGAAGAAGCAACATGTTGATTGTGTTGGTTATGTTTTTATTAGGTCTTGTGCTTGGCTTTGTCGGGGCCGGCGGAGCCGGATTCGTCATCGCACTGTTAACGATGATGTTTCACATTCCGATTCATACAGCATTGGGAACATCTCTGGCCGGTATGGCTTTTACGAGCTTATCAGGAACGTACAGCCACTTTCGCGAAGGAAATATCAAGCTAAAAATCGGCTTAACCGTCGGCTGTTTTGCTGCAATAGGATCCTTTGCAGGAGCTAAGCTGACTTCTCTGATACCTTCAAGTTCATTGCACTATATGACCGCAGGAATGTTATTCTTATCGGCCATTCTGATTTTAATCAGATTATTCTTTTTGCAAGAAAAAGAAGCTGACCAGGGAACGAACCTTGCCTTTTGGATCAAGGCCAGTTTATTGGGAATCGTAGCCGGCATCCTGTCCGGAACGTTCGGAATCGGCTCGGCGCCTTTTATTCAAATCGGGTTGATGATGATGCTGAATCTGTCTATTCGCCATTCCGTAGGAACGACGATGCTCGTCATTATTCCGCTCTCGTTAGGCGGTGGGGCGGGCTATATTTCAGAAGGCTTCGTCGATTATGTTCTGTTGGTCAAAATCTTGATCGGTACGATGTGCGGCGCTTATGTCGGAGCTAAATTCACCAATGTCCTGCCGAAAGTCGTCTTGAAATCGGGTTTATTTTTAACTCCCGCCGTTTCAGGGTTCATTCTCTTATTTTAATTAACTTGGAATGGCTATAGCGGGAGATCACGAAGGAACCTGTGGTAAAATACGAAATGAAAACGAATACGAGGATGAGAAGCGTGATTGAAAAACCAAAACCGTTTTATGAACAATCCTACCATGCGATTAAGCGAATGATATTTGAAGGGAAATTAAAGCCCGGTGAACGAATCGCCGAAGCGAAGTTAGCTAAGGAGCTCGGCGTCAGCAAAAGCCCTTTAAGAGAAGCGATCAGAGTTCTGGAAAAAGAGGGGCTCATCGTCATCGACTCAAGAGTGAAGGTCTATCAGCCGACAATCAAGGACGTTGAAGAAATCTATTTTTGCAGAACGGCGCTTGAATCATTCGCTGCGGGATTGACGGCAAGAATTGCAACGGCAGAGGAACTGAAAACGATTGAAGACGTTTTGCAAAAAACGGAGGAAGCCATCCTTCAATCCAAGGATCAAAACACAATTATCCAATTAAATGATACATTTCACGACTTAATTATCCAATATACACGAAACAGTCTATTGCGGAAGCAGCTCAACGATTTGGAAGGATTAATTTATTATTTCCGCATTTTGAATTTTGAAGGAGAAAAACGGGCTGAAGCCATTTTGGAGCAGCATCGGGAAATTTTCCGCCATATGAAACAAAGAGACGACGAGCAGGCATCAAAAGCGATGATTCGCCACCTTAAGCTTGATCTTGACCACTTAGTCGAAGTACTGTCTCACCGCGGGGAAAAATGATAAAGAGGGCTGCCTGTCTTAAGGCGCCCTCTCCTTTTTTTAATAGAAAGAAACAAATTCATTAACCGGCTTGCGATATCCTCTCAAGCGTCGGCTGCTTTCTTTTTCTTTGCCGATCGTAATCATGAGGACGATTTCATGTGTATCCGGGATCTCTAGCAACTCGCGGACCTGATCGCTGTCAAATCCGATCATTGGGCATGTGTCCCACCCCCGGTTTTTGGCGGCAAGCATAAACATCATCGCAGAAAGAGAAGCATTGCGAATCGCTTCTTCCTTCATGAATGGCTCCCCGCGCGTCTCGTAAAATTGGGTATTGTTTTCAACCATTTCCTGCAGCTCAAAGTCCTTAATAATTCCTAAATCCCTCATGCCTTCGTTGATTTTTTCCGTTTGCCGGTAGGCGTAGCGGTCTCCCGTCACTAAAATCACGGCAGAGGCTGAATGTACTTTATATTGGCCGCTCGCAGCTTCCCTGATTTTTTCTTTTAAATCCTTCTCCAATACCACTTTATACTCTGCGTGCTGCAAATTGAACGCTGAAGGCGCTAGCTTGATATCCTCAAAGATAGGCTCCAAATCTTTCACCGTAATTTGAACATCTTCCAGAAAATTATTTGCAGAGTGACGCGTTTCGATAAGCTCGTTAAATTCCATTTTCAAAAAACTCCATTCATCTATCCTTTTGCATCAATATCCTTACTTTTATGATCGGCGATAAGCTACCTATTGTTTAGCGACGCTCACATGAACCAAAGAGAACGCGGCGTGGTGTCGGGCTTCTGTCGATAGACATGCTCAAATGTCTTGTGACCGGCGTCATAGCAGCTTCTGTCACCACATTAATTTTTCCTTCGAACCTTCTATACTCAGCAATCAACCATGCTACGCCAAAATCAAAATGCTATAATTGAGAAAAAATGTGAAAGAAAGCAGCGTGTGAACTATGAAACTATCCTTTTTGCCCAGTAACACTTTTATCGATCCGAACGGACAGAATATTAAGGAAATATCGATTCTTGTTGATCAAATCGTCAAATTTGTCATTAAGCACGCAAGCAACGCCGGAAATCACCGCACTTTGCCTTCTCCGGAATCATCACATTACGGCGATATACCCGAGACCGGAATCGAATTAGAAGAGCTCTTAAAAAAGTTGCAGGCGATTGTAAAAAACTCCATGAATCCTCTAGGCCCGAATTATATGGGGCATATGGATTCCATACCGACTCTAATGTCTTGTCTGGGCGAATTCGTCAGCACTTCAATCAATAACAATATGCTGAGCCTTGAAATGTCGCCTGTCTTTTCGAAGATGGAAGTACAGCTTTTGGGCACCATTGCCCGTATGTTTGGATATGACGACAACTCAGGAGGTGTGATGACAAGCGGCGGAAGCCTCGCGAATCTTCAAGCGCTCGCAGCAGCACGAAACGATCAATTGAAGGTAAAGGAATCGGGGTTATTCGGTCTTTCCGGACAGCCGGTCGTCTTTGCTTCAGACGTCAGCCATACTTCCCTGCATAAAGCAGCGATGCTGTTGGGACTGGGTACCTCCAGCGTAATCCCGGTGAAAAGCAGCAGCGATTCGAAAATGGATCTTGACGATTTAAGAAAGAAAATCAAGCAGGCAAAAAATGAAGGCAAGATTCCTTTTGCAATTGCAGCCACGGCCGGAACGACAGTCACAGGAAGCATCGACCCCATTCGATCGATCGCTGACATCGCAAAGGAAAACGGATTATGGCTGCATGTCGACGCGGCATACGGAGGAGCACTCATTTTTTCAGAAACTTACCGCGATAAGCTGAACGGAATCGAAATGGCAGATTCCATCACATTCAATCCGCAAAAATGGATGTACATTGCGAAGACTTGTGCAATGGTTTTATTCAAAAATCACGGCGTTTTGGAAACCGGTTTTCGCATTTCCGCCCCTTATATGAATGAAACAGCCTTTGCTAACTTGGGCGAAATCAGTGTTCAGGGCACGCGGCATGCGGATATCCTAAAGTTATATTTATCGCTTCAGCACATTGGATTAAAAGGCTACAGGGAGCTGTTGCATGAAAGCCTCGCATTAAAAGACGAGTTTACCAAGCGGGTGAAACAGCGCCATTATCTCGAACTGTCCAGCGAGCCGGATACAAACGTTGTCTGCTTTAGAGGCATCCCGCATCACCTTGATGAAGCTCAATGGGATAACTGGAATCTCGAATTGCAGCAGTTTTTGTTGAATGAAGAAAACGTCTTCTTTTCATTGCCTGCATATAGGGGAAACCGCTGGCTCCGTGCCGTTTTGTTAAATCCTTTTATCTCTAATACCCTTATTCAAAGGGTCTTTGAAAAAATTGATCAGTTTTATGATCAGGGGATATCGTGTTAAATGAATAAACAGACTTTGAAAAGGAGGAGAAATATGACAAAGAAAATTGGCACAGAAGAAGCCATTCAAAGATGGAATCGATTTGCCGATGCGTATGCCGCCAATCATACCGAACTTGGAGACATCCACAAAGAAGTGTTTTTAAATCCTGCTATTTTTTCTCTCATTGAAACGGTAAAGAATCAACGTGTGCTCGATGCCGGGTGCGGTGAAGGGTATTTCAGCAGGCTGCTGGCCAAGGCCGGAGCCAATGTAACGGCTGTCGATTACTCGCCGAGAATGATCGACATTGCCAAGGAAAGAACGCCGGATGATTTGCCGATTGAGTATCAGCACGGGAACTGTGAAGACCTGAATATGTTAGAAGACAAAAGCTTTGATTTAATTATATCGAATATGGTCATGCAAGACCTTGCGGATTATGAAAAAGCGTTTCAGGGAATGCATCGGCTGCTGACAGACCGCGGATTTTTTATTTTTTCAATTTTGCATCCCTGCTTCATTACGCCGGAAAGCGGCTGGGAAAAAACAAAAGACGGAAAAAAACTGCATTGGAATGTAGACCGGTATTTTTATGAAGGTACATACGAACAAAAGCTTGGCGATCGGGAGAATATGCTGTTCTTCCATAGAACCTTGACGAGCTATATTAACACTTTGAGGAAAACGGGCTTCATGCTCGAAAGCATAGTAGAACCAAAGCCATCAGAAGAAATACTGAAAAAATATCCGTCATTTGCAGAAGATTTCAGATGTCCTGATTTTATCGTTTTTAAATTAAAAAAACGTTAAAAGCAAGAATTTGAAACAAGAACGATTATAAGGAAAAAGTATTTATTTATTTTTCTTTTGCAAACTTCAAAAACAAGAAAAATATAACGATTACGATGCAATAATTCAATGGATTTTTAAAAATATTCATATTTAATGATATTTGCAACAAAATCCACAATATAAAAATTACGATTATAGAAGGTAATATTAACTTATTCATATGGAATCACCTTTATATATATCAGATTAAATTACGAGGGATTTCTCTTTCCCTCGTTATTTTTTTAAACAGTTAATCAAAGCAAGATGCTGCAGCACCAGTCAATCCTCCACCGACGCCACCAACAATAGTTCCTACAAGGCCTGCACTAACCGTTCCAACAATCGGTATCGTTACAGTACCAACAGCTGCTCCTGCTAATCCCCCTGTACCTGCGCCTGTAACAGCTCCTCCAGATGTTCCAAGTACACATTTTGCAACTGATTGTGTTCTGAACATATTGCTGCTATTTCTTTTTATCACCTTTACTAATAGTCCATTATCGTTTTTTTCATATTCTAAATCTACCGGATTATCATTTTTGTCGACAGTACGACTTGGCAATGTCTCTTTTTTGCCAGTGATACTATCAATCACGGTTACATCACCATTTGAATTCATAACAACTTCAGAATGATAAAATGTTAATTCAAGTTCACTGTCATTCATTTTTTTAATTGTTCCTAAACTTTTAGATTCTTCAGCATTAGCCTCAGAAACTGAATTCATAGATAAAATAAATAATAGAGTGAAAGCTGCTAAAAATGTTACCAATTTTTTCATAAAGAAGCTCCTTCCCAATGTCCAAAGCATAAATTAACATAAAAATTAAATAGCTTCCATGGGATTTCAAAAGAAAACTACAAAAATGAACCCTTTTTATTACTATTTGGTGTTAAATTCCTCTAATGAAGTCTTTATTTCTATTTTTATAGAGGAGCCTATTCTCCCTTTGTTATACCAAAATTCCCCTCTATTAAAAATCAAAAATTCGCCATCTCGTCATATTCCATACATTTAAGGCAAGAACGGGATTCCGTTGACCAAGTCTGGAGCTTCTGTAACAGCTGTCGATGCGTTACCGGGAATAGAAAGGCACGCCAAATGATTTGCCGATTGAGTATCAGGATGGGCGCTGTGAAGACTTGAATATTAAAATAAGCATGACGAGCGATATCAACACTTTGATGAAACCAGGCTTCATGCTGTAAGGCTTAATAGAACCAAAGCCAGCAGAAGAGATGCTGAAAAAAATTCGTCATTTGCAGAAGATTTCAGATGTCCTGATTTTATCGTTTTTAAATTGCAAAAGAGCTGAAGCGGAGCTGTTGCCAGTTTCGGCAACGGCCCTCAAACATTTTTTGATGAGAAGGAATTCTATTTAAGGATGGCCTGCCACGGTTTCATTAAATGTCTTTTCTAAGTGGATGCATTTTCTACAAAACAAAGAATCGCCCTTAGAAATTAAGGGCGAGCTTCTATAATTAATGATTTTCCGGTATTTCCAAACTCCAATTTATCTTGTGCTTTATGCTTTCTAAGAATATGTTCGACAGCATCTGTGGCCGCCTGTAAAGCTTCTATTTTGGAGCCGTACATTTTGTCCGAACTCACAGACACCTGCGGACAATCATTTTGAAAAATCGAACGAAAGGTCAGGCCCAAATCTCTCATTTCTTTCAATTTGAAAAGAAAAGGATGCATTTTCTCCTGGAACATCCATGATTTGAATTTCAGCAGCAGGGACTGAAAATCCGTTTTTTCCAGTTTGCAAACGACACTCCCTACATGGTCATGCTTTAACGGATAATCTGACATTTCCCGCACCGCCTTTTCCGCCATTGATTTGCAAGCTTGATAATGGGTTACTTTAGATTTCTTTTTGTAATCGGAGAGACAATAAATCTTGCAGTAGAATTCTCGCTCCTTCAGGGCTTAACACAATCCCGCCTGATAAAATTTTATTATTATCCGACACCGTGCCGGTAACAAAACACGCTTTGCCTTCTAAATATTTGCGCAATATGACTTTTTCATCTTCAACAAATATCTCTATTGAATCTTGTTCGTTAATTTTCAATACTTTTCTTATCCTTTTAGGTAAGACAATTCTCCCCAGGTCATCCATTTTCCTAATAAATGCTCCTTTTTCCAAAAAACATCCTCCCTATCTTTTTTGAATTTTCCTGTATAAAACTCAGGCAGAATGATTTTTCAGATAAATTCCGAAGGCATTAACACCTTAGCTGCATATAAATCAATTTTTCCGCAGCCGGCACATACGACAGCGACGGAAGGAATCGCTTCAGGCCTAACATTCAAAACAGAAGAATAATCTTGCAGATCCAGCCTTACATATGGGTCTATTATGATCGCTTCATCATGATTGCAATTTGTGCAGGGTTTTATAAGACCTTTCTTTATCATTGCTTTTTTTATTCTGCTTTTTAATTGTTCCATATCTTTCACCTCTAACCTGAAAGGCTGATTAATACCAGCAGCGAAAACGAGCATAACTACATCAAATCATAATTCTTCATCTACAGCCAACAGGTTGTACATGTTTCGCTGTAACCCATCAAAAACCTCATCGAAAGAACGGTATGTAAATCGAATTTTTCGATTTAAATAAGTCGCAGAGATTCCTGCGACTTATGATCAAACTCTTTTTCCATAAATGATGTACCGTTTCGGGGCATTGCCGATATACGAAAAGGGATAGCAAGTCGTAAGAATGAGCTCCTCTTTGTCATGCTGCAGCGTAATAATAGATGTATCATTTTTATCTACGATTTTTGTCTTTTCAATTTTATATGAAAAGCTTCCATAAGGCAGCAAAATCTTCAATCGATCCCCTCTTTTTAGTTCACCCGTTCGCCGAAAGACTGTATCCCGATGGCCCGACAAAACAATTTGACCATTATCATTTGGATAGTAGCTGCCTTTATAGTGCCCGACTCCTTTTTCCAAGTCATCGGCATCCGTTCCCTCCACAATCGGAAGCTCTGCGTGGATTTTTGGAATCTCCAGAATACCGGCTGCTTCGCCGAACTTGGGTTTGAACCGGTCTCGATCTGCTTTTTGAGGATGCTCGATTGCGAGTTTAGCTGCTTCTAATGTTTGCTCCGTCTTTTTGCTGGTATCCATCACCTTCCAGACACCATAGCCAATAAGGACGAGTCCGGCTGCAATGATGAGGATAGGAAGATTCTTTTTCACGACAGAGATTAGACACTTCTCTTTCTTCTCAAGTACCAAATGGCCGATCCAACCAACAGCAATCCTAAGCCGACAAGAATCAGATTAAATGTATTTGTAGCAGTATCCGGAAGCTCATGTACTCCGCCTGTCTTCTTAGCTTTATCTTTCGGTTCAGATGGACTTGGCTTTTCTGGTTTTTCAGGCTCTCCTTGGTTATTAGGCTCGGGATCCTTCGGTTCAACCGTAATGTCTGTTCCCGGTTTATCCGGTGTATCGATATTTCCCCCGTCCACAGATGCAACGTTTTTAATCGTTTTGCCCGCATAGCCGGACTCGATTTTCGCTTGGAATGTCACCGTTCTCCATTCGGTATCGCTTACATCTCCAAAGTTCGCTGTAACCTTGCCGTCTGCAAATGTACCTTTACCACCATGGCTCACTTTTAGGCTGCCTTTTACATATGACAAGCCGGCTGGAAGCTTGTCTGAGATGACCAGGTTTTCAACTTTGCTGTCTGTTACCGTATTGCGGGTTTTAATCGTGTAGACCACCGTGTCGCCCGCTTCATACTTTTCCTTATCAGAATCTAGGTTTTTCGCTGTTTTCTCAGATTCTAAAATTGGATCACGCGGATACACTTTCACTTCATGGCTCGGCTTGTCAGGTTTGTCAACATTGCCGCCGCCGATCGTCGCTGTATTGACAATGTCTTTGCCTGTTTGACCCGCTTTGACTTTCACTTCGAAGGTCACGGTATGCCATTTCGTGTCGGCGACATCGCCAAATTGGCCCGCAACCGTTCCGTCTTCATAATGGCCTTGATCATCGTCTTGGTCGTCGCTTACTGCAGTGCCGTCTACTTTCAATGTACCTGGGATATATTCAAGGCCTTCTGGTAGCGCATCCGTAATCGTAAGGTTTTTCACCAGGCTGTCTTCAATTGTGTTTCGCGTCTCGATCGTGTAAAGAAGCGTGTCTCCGACTTCAGGGTGATCCGCATCGGTGTTCCCTTCAGCTTTTTCTTGAAGGTTTGCCGTTTTCTTTGATTCAAGCTTAGGATCTTTTGGATCGACTTTGATGTCCGTTCCCGGTTTATCAGGATCATCGATGTTTCCGCCGTCAACGGTTGCCACGTTTTTAATCGTTTTACCAATATAGCCGGACTCGATTTTCGCCTGGAACGTCACAGTTCGCCACTCCGTGTCGGTGACATTGCCGAAGTTTGCTGTGATCTTGCCGTCTTCAAATGTCGCTTCGCCGCCGTTGCTCGCTTTTATGCTGCCTTCGACATATGTCAGGCCGGCTGGGAGTTCGTCCGAAATCGTCAAGTTTTCTACCAGGCTCTCTGTTACCGTATTGCGGGTTTTAATTGTGTAGACAACCGTGTCGCCCGCTTCATACTTGTCTTTATTTGAATCCAGGTTTTTCGCTGTTTTCTCAGATTTTAAAATTGGATCACGCGGATACACTTTCACTTCATGGCTCGGCTTGTCAGGTTTGTCAACATTGCCGCCGCTGATCGTCGCTGTATTGACAATGTCTTTGCCCGCTTGGCCGGACCTAACTTTCACTTCAAATGTTACGGTATGCAACTTCGTGTCCGTGACATCGCCAAATTCCCCTGAAACTTTTCCGTCTCCATAATGCCCTTGATCATCGTCTTGAGCGTCTGTCACCGCAGTGCCGTCCACTTTCAATGTACCTGGAACATATTCAAGGCCTTCCGGAATGGCGTCGGAAATGGTGAGGTTTTTGACAAGGCTGTCTTCAACCTTGTTTTGGGTCTGGATCGTGTAAAGAAGCGTGTCCCCGACTTCAGGGTGATCCGCATCGGTGTTCCCTTCAGCTTTTTCTTGAAGGCTAGCCGTTTTCTTTGAGTCAAGCTTTGGCTTTTTCGGATCAACTTTGATGTCTGTTCCCGGCTTGTCAGGATCATCGATGTTTCCGCCGTCAACGGTTGCCACGTTTTTAATCGTTTTGCCTATATAGCCGGACTCGATTTTCGCTTGGAACGTCACAGTTCGCCACTCTGTGTCGGTGACGTCACCGAAATTCGCCGTGATCTTTCCATTTTCAATTTTCGCTTCGCCGCCGTTGCTCGCTTTTATGCTGCCTTCGACATATGTCAGGCCGGCTGGAAGTTCGTCGGAAATGACGAGATTTTCTATCGTACTTTCAGTTATCTTATTGCGTGTCTTAATCGTGTAGACGACCGTGTCGCCCACTTCAAATATATCCTTGTCCGAATCGAGGTTCTTTGCCGTTTTCTCAGATTCTAAAACTGGATCACGCGGATAGACTTTCACTTCATGATTCGGCTTATTAGGCTTGTCAACATTATCGCCGCCGGCGGTTGCCGTGTTGACAATATCTTTCCCTGCTTGGCCAGGCTGCACCTTCACTTCAAATGTCACATGATGCCATTCCATATCGGTGATATCGCCGAATTGGCCGTTTACTGTGCCATCTGTATAATCGCCCTGATCATCGCCCTGTGCGTCAGTTACCGCTTTACCGTCCACTTTCAATGTCCCCGGAACATATTCAAGTCCTTCCGGAATCGCGTCTGAGATCGTAAGATTTTTTATGAGACTGTCTTCAGAAATATTTCGGGTCTGAATCGTATACAGAAGCGTGTCCCCGACTTCAGGATGGTCTGCGTCTGTATTTCCTTCAGCTTTTTCCTGAATGGACGCGGTTTTCTTCGATTCGAGCTCCGGATTACGCGGATACACTTTCACTTCGTTGTTCGGCTTATCCGGATCATTGATATTGTCTCCGTCTACGTTTGCCGTGTTGACAATATCCTTACCGGATTGGCCGGACTTTACCTTCGCCTGGAATGTCACGGTGTGCCATTCGGTGTCCGTTACATTGCCAAACTGGCCTGTCGCTTTTCCTTCGGCGTAATGGCCTTGATCACCGTCTTGGGCATCGCTTACCGCTTTACCGTCCACTTTTAAAGTATCCGGGACATATTCCAAACCTTCCGGAATCGCGTCTGAAATGGTGAGATTTTTTACAATACTGTCTTCAGAGGTATTTCGGGTCTGAATCGTGTACAGAAGCGTATCTCCCACTTCCGGATGGTCGGCATCTGTGTTGCCGTCCCCTTTTTGTTGTATGGATGAGGTTTTCTTTGATTCAAGCTTGGGTTCATTAAAGATGATCGGCGTCGTTACTTCATTTGATTCCGTTTGTTCATCTTTTTTCGTTAATAAATTGTCGTAGTTAATTTGCGCCTTGTTATTGACTTTTGTAACGTCGTAGTCCGTTAGCGTTTTCACTTTAAATTCAACAGTGACTCCATTAGGCAAGTCGGTCGTATTTGGCAAATTACCTAGCTTGACGTTTACCTTGCTGCCGTCAAAATGGCCTTCGTCACTGTCTGATGCATCAGTTAGATTTTTTGTCGTCGAACCTTTGATCAATTTTAACGATCCAGGGACATATTCCGTTCCCTCCGGGATAAGATCGGTGAAGTTTGCATTTGCAGCGATGTCTCCGCCTTCGTTTTTGACTTGAACCGAGTACGTCAGCTCATCGCCGGCGTGCACCTCTCCCTGCGGAGAAACCGTTTTATTGGCAGTTATACACGGTTCTGTGCCCAAGAAGATATCATCCAAAAAGTTCCCGGCTCCTAAGCTTCCGCCGGCGGAACTCACTGCCTCAAAGCCGAATCGTGTTGTCGTCTGTCCAGCTGGAACGGTATAAGAACCAGTATGAGTCCCCCATGCTGCTCTCCCATCAGACAGTTGTTTTTGGACCACGGTATCGTACGGGTTATTAGTCGCTGCCCCAATGCGAACCTGCATGGTGTCAACGCCTTGCCTTCCCATATGGGACAAGCGCCAGTAGATGGTTTGACCAGGCGTTGTCTTCACATCTTGATACAGCATGCCGTTTTCAAAAGCGTTCAATTCAGCCCACCTGTTTCCATCAGGAGGTGCAGGCCAATTTTTCACCGTTGAAGGGAGATTCTCTGCGTAATTCCATATTTCAATCACTTTATAACCAACGGCTTCGTCAGTTGTCTTCCAGCCTGGAACTTCAGATTCGTAAAAAAAATAACCTGAATTATTATATGCAGTTCCTCTGGCAGCACCTTGCTCAAAGCTGCCGTTAATCAGCGCTACCGGAGCTGGGCAAGGATTTTCTGCCGCTTGGGTTGCTTCCGTACTTTCCTCCGCATGCACCTGATTAGGCAAAACAGCAGCCGACAGATTGCTTGCGATTAATAGCAAGATTGCAAAAAACATTAGACATTTTCTGAGCTTCAGTTTGTAAGCTTTAGGCAGAAAATTCTTTTGCATCAATTCCTCACTCCAATAGTCATTTTTTCACAGACAATATTTGCTGTAACGGTTGCTGAAATATCATATTTCAACCTAATATTTTCAAATATGTTCTCAATATGACCCTCCTTTCAATAAAAACTTACCAAAATAGTTTTATATTTCACAATATAACAAAATATTGATATTTAAATTCAAATAATCGACAAATTTGTATATTTTTTATCTGTCGATTATTAATAAATGGAAATTATCAAGATGATTTAAGATCATTTTTATGACAGTTTATGAAACTATATTATTTTGAGAGTCTTGAATCCGAGCTAAATCTTATGACTAATCCGAGGCATGAACATTTGAGCTGACAAAGAGCTGTATCTTTCCTCCGCGATACTCGTTCCCAATTAAAAATCTTCCTTCTCTGTAAACCAATAGTACCAAGAAGAATGAAAACACTGAATGTGACGATACACTCAAATTTCGCAAACCGAATCAAAGCCAAGGAGCATCCAATATATAGTTTTTTTACCAATCCTATCTTTGTCTCTTCTTAGCTTTTTTTCATTCTTCAAGTCGGGTTCGCAATTCAGATGCTTTACATCTCATCAAAGATATTTGCTAATAATCGGGTTCATAAATTTCCAATTTTCCGGTTCATCATTTGTCTTTTTATGAAAATATTTGGTTCGTTTTATGAAAAAATGATAAGGGTCGTTTTTTAAATTTTTTTTGAAAACTGTGCATAATCTTGTCCAAGGAGGGAATGAAAAGAGGGGCCATGAAAAGGTTTTGAGTATTTTGCGGTTATTTTTACAATCAAAGATGCGAGGAAGTGCTGTTGTGCTTCCAAAACGTCTAATCGCGAAAAAAAGCCGATGCTCGTCAGCATCGGCTATTCGACTAGTATCTCTATGGCAAAATCAACAAAGCTGCAAAGTCGTTCGGTAACTTCACTTTGCTTCTGCTTTAAATTGGCTCAAATTTTAATGGGGATACAATAGAAATCAAAACAAACCCCTCATAAGCTATGAGAATGAAAAAACACCTTTCACAATGCCTAGGGAACTTTTAATCCCATATGCCATTACATCCGGATTGGATGTTCAACAATAAAGCTGATCCAGCCTTCTTTATACTCCGCATGGATATGACCATGGTGAAGTTCTACAATTCTTTTTGATATAGCAAGCCCAAGTCCGGTTCCTTGATTATCTGTTCTAGCCTTATCCCCATGAAAAGCCGTTCAAACAATTTGTTTATATTGTTAACAGGGAATTGATCAACTTTGTTTGATACTTTTCCAGGGGATTAAGGAGATTGGGGCAAGTAAAACATCTTTATTTTTCAACCTTGTTCCCGTTGTAACGATGATTATTTCATTTGCCGTTGGAACACCGATAAAGGTATTTCAAGTTATTGTCTTTGTTAGTTATATTAGGTGTTTTAAATGCTTCGGGGATAATACGTACAATTTTAAAGAACAGTCAGCTGTATAAAGAAACAGGGATTATTTTTGAAAAAATGTGTTAAGTTAAATATACACTAATTATAGGAAGAAGGTGATCCCATGCCAAACAAAAGTAAACCCAATAGATTAATCGCTGAAAAGTCACCATACTTACTCCAACACGCCCACAACCCCGTTGACTGGTACCCCTGGGGCGAAGAAGCCTTCGAAAAAGCGAAACGCGAAAACAAGCCGGTACTTGTCAGCATCGGTTATTCGACTTGTCATTGGTGCCATGTCATGGCTCATGAAAGCTTCGAAGATGAAGAAGTTGCGAAGCTCCTGAATGAAAAATTCGTCTCTATTAAAGTGGACCGCGAAGAGCGGCCTGATGTGGATTCAATTTATATGACGATCTGCCAGATGATGACGGGGCAGGGCGGCTGGCCGCTGAACGTGTTTTTAACGCCTGATCAGAAGCCGTTTTATGCGGGTACATATTTTCCGAAGACGAGCCGGTTTAACCGGCCGGGATTTGTTGAGGTGGTGAAGCAGCTTTCCGATACTTTTGCGAACAACCGGGAACATGTTGAGGATATTGCTGAAAAAGCCGCCAACAACCTGAGAATCAAAGCGAAAAGCGATGCCGGCGATTCGCTCGGCGAAGACATGTTGAGACGGACGTATCAACAGCTGATCAACAGCTTCGATGCGGCGTACGGCGGTTTCGGAAGCGCACCGAAATTTCCGATCCCCCATATGCTGGCATTTCTGCTTCGCTATCATCAATATAGCGGCGAGGAGAACGCGCTGTACAGTGTGACGAAAACGTTGGACAGCATGGCGAACGGCGGCATTTACGATCATGTCGGCTACGGGTTCGCCCGCTATTCGACAGACGACGAATGGCTCGTTCCCCACTTTGAAAAAATGCTTTACGATAATGCTTTATTGCTGATCGCATATACTGAAGCCTATCAAATCACGAAAAACGAACGGTATAAACAGATTTCCGAGCAGATCATCACATTTGTCCGCCGCGAAATGACCGATGACAGAGGCGCTTTTTATTCAGCGCTTGATGCCGACACAGAAGGCGTGGAAGGCAAATATTATGTGTGGTCAAAAGACGAAGTCCTCGAAACGCTCGGGGATGAACTAGGCGAATTGTATTGCGCTGTTTACAACATCACGCAAGAAGGGAATTTTGAAGGACACAATATCCCAAACTTGATCTACACCAGGCTGGAAAACATCAAGGATGAATTCGCGCTGACAGATGAAGAGCTTCAGAACAAGCTTGAAGAAGCGAGAATAAAACTTTTTGAAAAACGGCAGGAAAGAACGTATCCCCATGTCGACGACAAAGTGCTGACATCTTGGAACGCTCTGATGATCGCGGCTCTTGCCAAAGCGGCGAAAGTCTACAATGCGACCGAATACTTGGAGATGGCGCGAGCTGCAGTCGCGTTCATCGAGAATAAATTGATTCAAGACGGACGCGTCATGGTCCGCTACCGTGACGGCGAGGTGAAACATAAAGGGTTTATCGATGACTACGCCTTCCTGCTGTGGGCCTACATCGAATTGTATGAAGCATCACTTGATTTAACCGATTTGCGAAAAGCCAAAAAGCTCGCAGAGGACATGACGGGGCTGTTCTGGGATGAAGAGCACGGGGGTTTTTATTTTACGGGAAGCGATGCCGAGGCTTTGATCGTGCGGGATAAAGAAGTATACGACGGCGCCCTCCCGTCCGGAAACGGCGTCCTGGCCGTGCAGCTGTCCCGGCTTGGTCGGTTGACCGGCGATTTAACGCTCCATGATCAAGCGGCAAAAATGTTTTCTGCATTCAATGGAGATGTCTCCGCTTATCCGAGCGGCCATACAAACTTTCTCCAAGGCCTGTTGAGCCATGTCATGCCGCAAAAAGAAATCGTTGTGCTCGGAAAGCGCCATGACCCGGACAGACAGAAGATCGTAAGCACTTTGCAGCAGGCTTTCCAGCCGAATTACGCCGTCCTCGCCGCAGAATCGCCTGACGATTTCAAAGGGATTGCCGATTTTGCGGCCGAATACAAAGCAGTCGATAACAAAACGACTGTCTATATTTGTGAAAACTTCGCCTGCAGACAGCCGACGACGAATATAGACGAAGCGCTCGATCAGTTGGTTTAAACGGATGCCATCATGGGAATAACATCTGCAAACACCTAATCAGAAAGGGGTTATGACCATGAAGCAAAAGAATCTGATCTCAGGTCTCGCCGTTGCCGCCGGAGTCACCGCATATATGCTCAAAGACGAAACAAGAAGACAAAAACTGAAATCGCACTTGCAAAGCGTCAAAGAAAAGATCCCTTACTTTTCGGAAAAACACAACGTAGATTCATTCCCGGTTGAAAAAGCAGGCCATCCGTCTCCGCATGATATCGAAGATAACAAAATGGTATCGGAAGGATCCATGTACCCTGTTCAATACTACGATGAAAAGAAAAAATAGCGATGCATGAGCTGTCATATTTATGGCAGCTTTTCTGCTGCCGTGTAAAAACTGCAGGCGGATGATAGATATCAAAAAATCCAAAAATAAAAGCCGCCCGTCGGCAGCCTCTTCAAACCTTATATTTTATTTTCATAGCAATAATGATTGACAAGCTCTTCAATTAAATCATGTTCTGGAAACTCTCCGTGAAACTCAAAGGGAATCTCCTCGACAAACCGGCCGCGCCGGTATACATGGATGGCGCCGTTTTGTCTGGTCACGCTGTATTCCGGTTCAAACGTGTATCCGTTCCGCTCTATTGCACCCATTGTTCATGCCCGCCTTTCAAAACAACAGTTCATACACTTCGTTTAATTCTCTTGTTCGTTTATGGTCCTGTTCATTCAGCGCATATTTCATCTCATGTTCAAGCACTTGATTCAGAAATTCCATTTCCCGCTCCTCCAAGTGCTCGACAAACTCTTCTTCATTGGCATATCGCCCGGAAACGATTTTTCTGTAAATGTTTTGTCCTATGCCGTGTTCAAGGTGATTCGACAGTGACTCACGGAGGTAGCCCAATGTTGTGTCCATGATTCAATCTCCTTTTTTACCTTATAGGTTGGGTGAATTCTTGATGATTCATGCATGAGCGGCCTAAATTTTCAATAAGAAAAAGGCGATACACCATGATGCTGTGCAGATAAAAACTTTCTCCTTCCCAGATGGTAGGCACCTAGAGCGAAGAAGACTGAACACGCAGCAATGAGAAAGACGGCTTTTCCCCCGTACAAGGCAAGCATCATTCCCCCCAGCCAAGGCCCTAAAAATTCACCGATGTTGTATAAGTTTTGCATGCCGTAATACGCGCCCTTCATATGATCCGGAGCAAGCTCGTCCAAAAGGACATTCATTGAAGGAAAACATAAAATTTCGCCGATTGTCAGAACAAACATCGAAAGCATAAAAACAATCCAGCCATTTGCGACAGAAAAACCGACATTCCCCAACATGCAAAAAACGGTTCCAATTGATATTGTTGTTAAGGATTTATACTTCTCAAATAAACGGGTGAGCGGCACTTGTAAAAGGATGACCGTCACTGCGTTTAACGTAATTAAAGTCGAAAATATTTTAACTCCGTTTGCAAAGTCGTTATTTAAATACTGCAGCAAGGTACTTTCCATTTGCGAATAGCTGAATAAAAAAAGGATGCCGCCGGCTATGTAAAATCGAAGAGCCTTGTCTTGCTTTAACGTTTTTAAAACGGAACCTGCCTGAATTTTTTCAGAAGCGGTTTTTGTCTCTTTCACCGTGATCAGCCGAATCATCATCAAGCTTAAAAGTGCAGCATAGCCAAAATAGACAAGCCCTGTGATGATAAACGGCGTTCCGGTTTTGGCAAGACCGAAATAAGTGCCCAATAAAGGTCCGACAGCGGCTCCAATATTAATGGCCAAATACCGCAAAGAGAAAATGCGGAATCTCATCTCCCGTTCCGATAACTCAGCCATCAAAGCCTTTGACACAGGTTCAAAACACGAATGGCAAAGCCCGCTTAAAATATTTAGCAATAAAAACCACATGAAATCATGGACAAGTCCAAAAAGAATGAATACAAAGCTCCAAATGAAAATGGATGAAAGCATCACTTTTTTTCTGCCGATTTTATCTGAAAGCGCTCCCCCGACTACCCCTCCTACAGTGCTTGAAAAATAGCCGAAACCGATCACAAGCCCGATGGTTCCAAAATCGGATCCCGTTTTCATATGAAGATAGAGTGCCAAAAACGGGGTTGTCATCGACTTAGCCGCCTTTGTGACAAGCGTGCCTATCAGCAAAAATCGGATCAACGGGTGAAGGCGGCTGAATACTTTAAATTGCGTAAACATCCGAAGTCTTTTCCCATTCGGTATGATCATAAAACCACGTTGCAAGCCAGCTGATGCGGCCGCTTAATTCGGCTTCTGTGTGCCCGGTAATCAAACAGCCTGCAATTGCGTCTACACTGGAAGACGAGCCGTGGAACCTGTCTCCGGCTTGAGCGAAAATATTTTGTTGCGCTAGCCAGTCTGTAGCTGGTGCCGGCTTGATTTCTTTCAGCACGCCGTCTTTTGGTGGAATCAACAGCCAGCCGCTTAGGCGGCGCGGATTGTTGTTCACCGCCGGAATATGAAAGTCCAGGCCGCATTGCGCTTTAACACACGCTTCATTGATATCAAAGCCGAAAGTCTGCGCAGTAGCTTCACGGACCATAGCGCCGCCGGTTCTGCTGGCCACTTCACAAAACACCAGTTCATCATCCGGTGTATGAAACACTTCAGCATGGAATGTTGTAATATCCGGAACAGGAAGGGCAGCAAGCGCTTTTTGAACAAAATCAATCAACCGACGGGTGAGCGGATTTTCCCGTTCAAGCTGGAGGCTGCCTAAAAACTGTTGTTCCTGAAAAGCCAGACATCCGTTGATATAACGCGACGGCCAGCTGAGGACAGTCTCTCCATCAAGGATCAGACCGTCTATATGATACATATCCCCTTCGATAAACGACTCAACCTCCAGATGATCAGGAAGACCTTTCGAAAGAAAATTCCACACGTCCTGCCGATGCCTTAAAACGGTTGTATCAACAGACCCCGATCCGCAAATAGGCTTAACGACCACAGGAAAACCGAAAGTTTGAACAAACGTATATAAGTCGGCCGCCGAGTCGATTTTCTTAAAGTCCGGAACCTTTACACCGGATTTTCTGACCTGCTCTTTCATTAATATTTTGTTGCGGAACAACAGAGCGCTTTCGTAAGACTGCCCTTTTATACCCAAAAGCGACCTCAGCTTCCCCGCCCTCAACATATCAAATTCTGATGATGCAATAATCGTTTTAAAGTGATACGTTTCATTCAGCTCCAAAGCACGCATCTCGATGCATCCATTAACCGGATAATCGTCAAACGCTTCGATCACATCATAATTTCTGCATTCATCCGCACGATCGGTTGAAGTCAGCATGGCCACCGGTTCGTTCAATTCCTCCAGCCATACATCATACGGAGACTTGCAATAAGCTGTTTTATTTAGGATAAGCGTACTCATAGCCGTTTCTCCTTTCTTGTAAAACATGTTGTTCAACTTTATAATAGTAAAAGTATTTAGATAACTCTAATATATCTTTATTTGATATTGATAACTTTTATTTATAAATAGAGGTGTGAAATATGAATCTTCATGCACTGCGATTGTTCTATTCGGTCGCGGAAACAGGCAGCGTCACCCAAGCTGCCAAACAGCTAAACATCAGCCAGCCTGCCGTCACCTCCCAAATTAAGAAATTAGAACGCGAGATCGACTGTACCTTATTCGTTCCTAAAGGCAGGGGGATTCTGCTGACACAGTCCGGCGCAGAGCTTGCAAAACAGGCAAAGCGGCTGTTTTCACTTGAAAAAGAAATTGAATTGTACGTGGAACAGTTAAGGGAAGGGTCAATTGGAAAACTGCGTATTGCCGCCACCTTCCTCCCCGCCAATTATTTGCTGCCAAGATGGCTCAGCCGCTATAAACAGCAATTTCCCAAGACAGAAGTTGAAATCACGACAACGAACTTTCAAAAAGCTTGTGAACAGCTGATCAACTATGAAGCGGACATTGGCCTGATCGGCGGGACAACGGAATTCGATCCTTTCATAAAAGGGACGCTGCTTTTAGAAGATGACATGCTGTTTGTCGTCAATAAAAATCATAGGCTTGCATCACAGTACACGACATTGGAAGAAGTGGTGAAAGAACCGTTTATCTTTCGTGAAGAAGGAAGTCTTTCCCGGGAGAAATTAATTTCTTTATGCACATTGCATCATGTCGACAAACCCAGAATAGGTATACAAATAAACGGATTGAATGAAACGATCAGAACGGTTATGGAAGGTTATGGAGTCGCTTTCACATCCTCTCTTGAAGTAAACGAATATATTGACCGGGGAGATATAGCGCGGGTTCATGTCGAACAAGTCGATTTAAAAAATCCTATTTCATTATGCATTAGAAGAGATGATCACCTTGCTCCTTCCGCCAGCAACTTTATTCAAATGATTCAAACGGCTTCGTATAGGCCTTAGCCGGCAGTTGTGACTGAGCAGGGGTTAGGCGTTTTCAAGGTCAACAGATCATAAATACTTCAAAAAAGCTCTCGCAAAAAGCGAGAGCTTTCTTTATGACTTGAGCCAGTCAAGCATCGCGTTCTTTACTCGTATCGGCAGCAATCAGGCCGAAGGTACTTTTCCATGATTTAAAATGTGCTGGAGTTCATTAAGCCTTTGAATTTGATAAGTCGGCTCAATGTCCGTATCATTCGCTGACATGCCCGGATTCATCCAGCATGTATCCAATCCGGCCAGCCGCCCCCCTTTTATGTCCGCTGTCAATGAATCCCCGATGATCAGCCCTTGATCGGCAGAAAAATGAGGAATTCGTTCAAAAACGTAATCAAAGTATTCTTTCATCGGTTTTTGAAAACCGGTGTCCTCTGAAACAAAAATCCCTTTAAACATCGGGTATAATCCCGAAGCTTGCAGACGCTTATACTGCGTTTTTGAAATACCGTTCGTCACGATATATAAATCATATTGATCCTGCAGGCTTTCAATTAATTCAAAAGCGCCGTCTATCAGTTGATGCCCTTCTTCAAGGAAGCTGCGATACTTCTCCTCAAGCAAAACGCCGTCAGCCTCTAGACCATATTCTTTGAATAAAAGGGAAAAACGCGTATTGACCACTTGGCCGCGGTCTATCTCCCCTTTTTCAAACGCCCTCCATAAACCTTGATTGATACGTCTATAATTCGCTTCTATTTCAGCTGTTAAAGGAATTTGCTGTTCCTGAAAAAGCTTCCGCAGTGCTGACTTTTCCGCTGCACCGAAGTCTAATAGTGTGTCATCCACATCAAAAAATAAAGTACGATAATTTTTCACAGATGTTCCTCCATTTAGCTTTTTAACAGTCGATCTTGCTGTCCTCTATGGCCTCAAGCTCGTTTTTCAGCAAGCTCATCGTCTCTGCCTTTTCATTTTCTGTCTGAATGTCAAACGCCAGCTGCTCTGTATACTCCCATATGTCCTCCAGTCTTCGCCTGATCTGATAAAACCGCAATGCGTTCTGATCAATTTCAAACCCTTTATGAGTCTCACGATAAACCCGCAAAAACTCTTGTACATACGGTTGATTGGCAAAAAACATCAGATCCGCTTCAACAGGGGCCAATTTCAAGCCCTCCCAATCGATCAGAATCAATTCCCCGCCCGTTTTCATCATATTCCATCCATGAATATCTGTATGGCACAAAGCCAATCTTCTGTCGCTGCATTTCAAATCATCCGCCAGGGACAAGGCTGCCTCCATCATCTCGCGGATTGATCCGATGTAGGGTTGAATGAGTGGCGCCAGCTCACAAGGAAGGTGATCAAGCCATTGTTTCATCTCGCCTAAAAACGAAATATCATAGTTTTCTTTTATTCTTTCTGTCTTCACCGGGATCGTCTCGTCATATCGGTGCAGCTCCGCTATGATGCTGGCGAGCTTCTCCTCGCAGCCTTTGCCGAGCGGCCGGCCACCAATGGTTTCCCCGGCGATGTATTCATAAAGCACATAAACCGCATCATCATCTTCGCACTTGTATTCTCCATTTGTTGTTAAAAGCGGCACAGGCAGCTTCCCGCTGAGAGCGGTGCGGTCACTCAGCCACCTGAGAACAGGCATATAATCATCAATCAGAGCCGTCCATTTCGCTGTCGATGCCCTATTTTTATCATACACTTTTAGAAAGAAAGCGGCTTTTCCATCGGTTACTTGATAAGCGAGTGCTGTCCATCCCCCTTGCTCGGGAGAAATGTTCACACTGTCGATTCCATAATGCTCCTTCAATATTTTTTTAAGACTGAACATGGCGTTCACCTCCACAAAAAACACACTCCCGGCTCACCTGCCGGGAGTGCGGCCATCATCTGATTAGTCTATTACCTTTGCATCAGGCTTCAGCTGCTGAACGCGTCTCACATACTGTTTGACTTTCTCGGCTTCTGCGAAAAGATATTGTTCAGCCAGATGTTCAGCGACTGCTGCCGCTGTCTCTTCAAACAGATCCCACATCTTAAACAAACTGTTCCATACACGCTCATAATCAGCTGGCGGATACGTCTCCAAAAGCCTTTCCCACGTATTTCGATCAACATAGCGATCAAGAAACTTTGCATTCTTGCCTATACTCAGCGAAAAGCCCGTTTCAAAACCGACCTTCCATTCGAGCATTTTCAGCAGCATGGCCCTGACGAGGTTTAAATGATCGAGTGCATAAAGAATTTCCTGCCGCCACAACCCTTTGGCCACATATGTCGACGTCCACCAAAATTCATTGCAGCAGTCGGCGAAGCATTGCGGGGACGGTTTTTGCACCCAATATTCCCGATCCGTCGGCGGCGGGATAACGGGCAGATCCTGATCCTTATCGAGCAGGATCACGGTTAATCCGTCTTCCCGGCAGTATTCCAGCTTTTCTTCAAGAGGCACAAGAATCAAATCAATGCGGCTGCCGTCAGTAAATAACATCAAATAAGAAAAGCGGTTGCCAAGCTCATTCGGAAACAGCTCCATCGCTTCCGGCGTCTGCATGATGATCCGCTCCCCAAAAACGTCAACCCAGCCCGGCTCATCAAGAAAAGACTGCATATCTGTTACAACATAGACCATATCATAATCGCGAAAAGGGTCTTTCGGAACATTCGGATTCGTCCGCGAACCGTTCATACCGACCGCTCTAACGCGGTCGTCCTCCCGTGCGACATTCAGCACCAAATCGATGATTTCCTGCTCTGTACGCATGTATATCAACCTCCTCTTTTTAATGGTTATAGAAAAACTTGATGAGGAGGTCCGCGATTACGTGGTTATATGAAATGCTCAGGAAACGTCGTCATCAATATACCCTCCCTCTTTTAACGAATGGCTTTCAGATCGTCTTCAAGGCGATCCAGCTGTGAAGAAAAGCCTTCGGCCATCCCTTTATCATGATTTGTTGAAGATCTTCCTCTCAAGAAACTGTGAACGCGTTACCAATTTACCTTTGGAGTTCTTCATATTTCTCCTCAACCACCATCTCCGGCATCTCGGGAACAGGATTCCCTTCCTCATCTGCCGAACATATCTTTTCATGGATGTCCTGATAAACGCCTTTACCAAAAGTTAATACGTCCATGAAATTACCCTGGGTCTGACTTGTGCACTCTATGCAATAATCCCATTCACCATTGAAAACCAAAAAAACAGCTTTCAGTTTTCCTCCCTTTGGCCGCCACCAGCAATTTAATATAACGAAAAAGTTCTTTTCCCAACAAAAAATTCCTATAAGCAGAGATCTTCACCTTAGAGGTTATGCTTAACCCGTCAACATCCTATTCAACATTAACAACTGCTGGGGTTACTTTTTTAAAGAATAAAACTCCGTCATACTGTTGAACCGGCTTGAAAGAAATACGCAAGCCTCCTCCCTCAAAAGCCTTCCACTTTTTTTCCCCCCACTTTGAAGCACATGGTATAAAAAAATTGGGATGGGGTGAATTGCTGAGCAACCACTCCATGTGCTTTTTGTTAACTTTTTTGATAGGATGATCGCCTCCTTGGTTGTCACCCATTCTTCCTTCTCCCGCGTAAAGACCAATAACAAAACTGTCCTCTTTCATAAATTCCGGAAGGTTTTCTACAAATGATCGATATGGTGAAAACCGATTGACGCTGCTTTGTTTTTTGATGTGAAGGTTGTGAGCCCAAATGATAAATTTCTCATCAGGATAAACATGCTGAGATAAAAATTCAAGATTCTTCGCCATTAATTCATCACGATATTCAAACAATTTTGAAAAACCTTTTGTAAAATTCGCCTTAAAATAATTGAGTCTGTTTTTCATCGTCTGTAACACGACATCACGAAGCATAGCAGAGGGGAAAGTCTGTTTTTCAAGCTCCCTTATCAGTCCTTGGCCTATTCTTTCAATTTCTTCTACTGTTTTCCTAAAACGCCGCTTTAACATATAATCTTTATCGAGCATCTCATTTGTACGCGTATCAAATGTTACAAACGTTTTCCTGAGATCCCCTGTCAAATGCGAACGCATGTAGGAGGAAAAGTGCTTATCCATGCTCTGCTGAACATCAACGCCTGTTAAATGCAAAGGCTGCCGCTGTTGAGTTTCCTTCATATACTCAAACAAATCAAGCATAAATTCGTTTTGCCAAACTTTCCCGATGGAACCGGACATATTTTCTTTGGCACTAAGTTCTTCTGAAAGATAATTTCCTATGCTGCAATCTCCCAATTCACTTTCGAAAGCAAGAATACGAAATCCTAATTCCTGATGCAGATATTTGATCAAGCTTGCCTTCGCCTCAATATATTCTTTGACGCAATGGCTGCTTTCACCAAGAAATACAAATCTTTTATTTCGCAATATCTCTTTTAAGGAGCCGAATTTGTAACCATCAATCCCCCCAATATTAATCGACTCATCTCTTATTTCATCAAATAAATCATTCACTGTTTTAGCCTCCTCCCACAATCGCTTGGTCATTGTTTGAATTGTACAATTTGGTGTAAAACCCTTGGTTGCGAATCAATTGTAAATGGTTGCCCATCTCTTGAATCTCCCCGTCTTTTAGCACTAATATGAGATCTGCATCCTTAATCGTACTTAGCCTGTGAGCTATGACAATGCGCGTGCACTGATTGAACATCTAAATGAACCGGCCGAAAAAAGGTGTGAAAACCCTGCGCCAGCAAATGTTTTATTTACGAATCTTGACCACCTGCCGCTCCTCAAAATAAAACATGCCTGCAATTTCATCGATGTATTTCTTTTTATCCAGCTTGACATGCTTGCCCAGCTGAAGAGCCTTTAGATCAATAAAAAAGTCTAAGCGGTCGTCTTTTTCTCTGTCTTCCTCACCGTCCCAGCAAGAGTAAACTTCAATATCTTCGCCATCGGCAATATTTGAATTGATATAGCTGAATAGCGCTCGTATACCATTTCCGGGTCTATGCAAACAGCCGGTTGCCTCATACACAAACGGCTTGCTGAATTTTGTTTTGATCATTTCGTACCCTTGATCAAGCTCATCGATGCTAATCAAACCTTCTTCTGTTTGATCCAGGAAACTCCCCAGCGGAAGCTCCTGATCGGCTGCAATAAAATGATGGAGTGTCAACTGTCTTCCCTCTTCTTTCCGGTATAAAAAAGAACCCTATTAAAGGGTTCTTCAAATCGCTCATTTTTCCTGCTCAGCAGTTATTTCCGTCAAGGTCGCACTGCAAGCCGGCTGCAGGCTTTTGTTTGCTTTCTTTTTCAATCACCTGTTCAAACACTTCCCTCGCAGCGGCCCCGGCGATCCGTTCATTGCCAATGATAAATGTCGGAACGGCCGTAATGCCTGCTTCTTCGTAAGCGTGTTGGAGCGCCTTCCGCTGCACGTCCTGATATGTTCTGGAGCTTAAAGCTTCTTTAAAAGCCTGCTCATCCAGTCCGGCTTCTTTAGCCAGCGCTGTTAATACGTCGATGTCGCCAATATTTTGATCTTCCTGGAAAAAGGCTTGATAAACCCGGTCATTGTACGCTTTCGCTTTACCGTGTTCTTTTGCAAAGTGATAGCCTTCATGAGCCAAATCTGTATAAGGATGCGGTGAGACGTTTGGCAGCTTCATGTTGACGTCCCAAGCCTCGATTCGCGGCTTAATGGCGCCGTCCCACATTGCCAATTTGGACGGGTCGTTTAACGGATCAAGCTGCTCAGATGGACGCGGCCTCAGTTCGAATGGCAGCCACTCGACTTCCACATCTTTGCCTTCGATCGCTTTTTCGAATTGGTCTTTTCCGAGGAAACAGAATGGACAGACATAATCGGAATATACTTTAATATTTATCGTCATGTTTTTTCTTCCTTTCTTATATGCAATCAACCATATGTAACAATAATAGTTACAATTATCTCTCCTGTCAATCTTTTTAGCATGAAGCTAAAATCGGCAATGATCGGGAACTTTCTGCTGTGTATATCGTAATATGATGAGTTACAGCTTGCGCCATCCACTTCTTTGACATTATATCGATAAGGAGTTTATCAAATGAAAACAGAAAACAACAATAGCATGAAACCGTTTTTCACCATGATTCTCACATCCGGCGTCCCCAGGCTGGCTTTAACCGTCGGTTTGGCCGCAAGCCTCGTCACTACATTGGTCGGCCTGTCCATTCCACTGTTGACAAGGGAAATGGTTGACGGCTTTTCCGTCCATTCGATCAATCTGGCCTTAGCGGGAATCCTTGCGCTCGTTTTTATTGTTCAAGCGGTCTGCGACGGGTTTTCGACCTATTTTCTTTCCTATGCCGGGCAAAAAGTGGTCGCTTCCCTGCGCGAGCGTATGTGGTTCAAGCTGCTGCGCCTGCCTGTCCGCTACTTTGACGAAAAGACGAGCGGTGAAACCGTCAGCCGTGTTGTCAATGACACCGGCATTGTTGAAAGCTTGATTTCGGACCATTTTCCGCAGTTTGTTTCCGGCATCATCACCATTGTCGGATCGGTGATCATTTTGCTGATCATGGATTGGAAAATGACACTGCTCATGCTGATCTCCGTTCCGATCACGACCTTCATCATGATCCCGCTCGGCATGAAAATGCAGCGCATCTCCAAAACGCTGCAGGATGAAACAGCTTCCTTCACCGGACATGTCCAGCAGACATTAAGCGAAATCAGATTAATGAAAGCATCAAACGCCGAGCATACAGAAAAAATGAAAGGGCTATCAGGCATTTCGAAGCTCTTTCAATACGGACTCAAGGAAGCCCGTATATTTGCGCTTGTCTCCCCGTTTATGCACCTTGTCATTATGATTGTGATCGTCGCCATCATCGGCTACGGCGGCATCCGCGTCTCTGAGGGGACGATGTCGGCAGGTTCACTGATCGCCTTTTTGCTTTATCTGTTTCAAATCATCTTCCCGATCACATCGTTCACAATGTTTTTCACTCAGCTGCAAAAAGCAAAAGGGGCAACAGAGCGGATCATCGAGATTTTGCATACTGAAGAGGAAGAGGGCCAGGAAGGACTTGAGATGGACATCTCCAATCTGCCGATACGCGTCGAGAATGTATCTTTCTCTTATGGCGATGACGAGCCTGTCTTGCGGGAGGTATCTTTTGACGTCGATCCCGGGCAGATGATTGCATTTGTCGGTCCGAGCGGCGGCGGAAAAACGACGATGTTCGGCCTCTTGGAACGATTTTACGAACCGGACTCAGGGGTCATTAATATCGGGGAAACACCGATCAACAAGCTGTCGATGAAATCGTGGCGCAGCCAGATCGGCTACGTATCTCAAGACAGCCCGATGATGTCCGGCACCATCCGTGAGAACTTATGCTACGGCTTGGACCACGCCGACAGCATTGACGATCAAAAACTGTGGAAAGTCGCGGAAATGGCGTATGCCGACACATTTATTAAACAATTTCCAGAGCAGCTTGATACAGAAGTCGGCGAACGCGGCGTCAAGCTATCCGGCGGCCAGAGACAGCGGATCGCCATCGCCCGCGCCTTCCTGCGCGACCCGAAAATTTTAATGATGGACGAAGCGACAGCCAGCCTCGACAGCCAATCAGAAGCCATCGTCCAGCAGGCGCTCGCCCGCCTCATGGAAGGCCGCACCACCTTCGTCATCGCCCACCGGCTATCGACAATCGTGAACGCGGACCAAATTATATTTATCGAAAAAGGCGAGATCACAGGGCGGGGGCGGCACCACGAGCTGATTGCTTCGCATGCGCTGTATCGTGAGTTTGCGGAGCGGCAGTTGACGTGAACTTTTATGAATGGAGGTCATTCACATGAACTTTCAACTCGAGGAAGCAATCGAAATCCTGGAGCGCACACCACAAACGCTGAGTCAGCTGCTGACCGGATTATCGAGTCCCTGGATCAGCTGCAATGAAGGCGAAGACACGTGGAACGCCTTTGATGTCGTCGGCCATCTGATTGAAGGAGAAAAAAACAATTGGTTGCCGCGCATCAAATTGATCGTGACAAAAGGAGCAACGGAACCTTTTCCGCCGTTCGACCGCTTCAGCCAGTTGAATCAAAACGACGGAAAAACGATGGAACAGTTGCTTAACGAGTTTGCAGACATCAGACGGGCGAACCTGAAAACATTACAGCAGATCATTGATCCTGAAACCGACTTCGAACAAACGGGGATGCACCCTGAGTTTGGAATCGTCAAACTGAGAGAACAGATCTCGACATGGGTTGCCCACGACCTTACTCACATCTCGCAAATTGCAAGAGTGCTGGCGAAACGGTATCAGGATGATGTCGGCCCCTGGAGGGCTTATTTGCGGATTTTAGCGGACTAAATAAAAAACACCCGCTCGTTTTACAACGGGCGGGTGTTAGATTTTTCGGCTCAACACTACCTGCCAGACTTCCAAAAAAACAAGTAAGATATGAGGAATGAAACCATTGAATTTTCAACACCAATCCCGCAACGTATTATGAGCTGATTTCTCTTACAGATCCTGCTTTCCGTTTGTAATGCGAACTGAAAGTCACCAAAACAACAACAATCGCAAGTGTAACCTCCAGTGCCCCAAACCACGTAATAGAAGCCAGCGATATTTTTTCTACAAAAATCCCTCCGATTCCTGCACCTGCGGCCATGGCGAATTGCATCATCGATTGATTAATGCCGAGCAATACACCTGACACTTCCGGTTTGAGCGTCGCTAAGTGATATTGCTGTGTCGGGCCGGTAGACCATGCGGCAAACGACCATAAGATGAGAATCAACAGTACTCCGACATAGGAATGGGTGACAAGCGACAGTAAAATCAATGCGATGATATGCAGCGTCATCCCGCCAACGAGTGTAAAGGGAACGCCCCATTTATCGGTGCTATATCCGCCAAACTTCGATCCAACCAAGCTGGCGATTCCAAATATAAGCAAAAAGCCGCTAAGCAAATTGCCACTTATCCCTGAAACGGTCAGAAGGTAAGGAGACAGATAAGTATATGCTACGGAATATCCTCCGAGCCAGAAAAAAGTGATTGATAACCCCATTGCTACTTTCCGGTTCTTTAAAAGAGAAAGCTGTTGAAGCAAAGGGACGGGCTTATCGCCTTCAGTATGCGGCAAGATTAAGAATATAACAATCATTGCGATGAATCCCAGTAAAGCAATTCCTCCAAATACAGACTTCCAGCCTAATGCTTCTGCCGTCATTCTTCCGAGTGGAACACCTATGATCAAAGAAGCGGTAAACCCCATGACCACTGTAGCAATTGCACTGCCTTGCTTACCCGCCGGTGCGATTTTGGCGGCAATCGTTAATGCCGTGACCACAACCATGCCTGCCCCCAAGGCCATAATGACCCGCGCTGCAACAAACCAGCCATAGCCAGGCAGGGTAAAGGCCAGAATATTTCCTATCACAAACAAACCGAGAGCATACATCATTAACTTGCGCCTATCCATACTTGCCGTCAACGCCATGAGAACCGGTGTGAAAACTGCATACACAAGTGAAAAGATCGTAATCAGCTGGCCCGCGGCAGCTAAAGTTATTCCGAGTGTTTGGGCGATCTGATCCAAAATCCCGGAAATAATGTACTCTGAGGTCCCTACCAAAAAACTGATGATCGCTAAAATATAAATTTTCCAAGCACTAAACATCATCGTTCGCTCCTTCTTCGTTTTATACATTTACATATCACGAAATAACGATATGTAAATCAAAAAAATAAACACATCGGAATATGTCGATATGTATGGTGTAAAAATAAACATCATCTAGAGATGTTTATTTTTTGAATGCTCATATCTCTGTTTTAAGAAATTCAGCAAGCTTTCTGATGGCCTCTTCGTCTCTTTTGTAGTACGTATACTTTCCGATTCGTTCCGCCTTAATCAAGCCGGCTCTTAAAAGAATGGCAAGATATTGAGAAGCCGTTGATTGCGTCATTTTCAATTTGTCTGTGATTTGGCTGACACATACCCCGATTGTGTTCATATCAATCCCTTCATGGGGTTCAAAATGACGATCAGGCTCCTTCAGCCATTGCAAAATTTGCAGCCTTGATTCATTTGATAAAGCTTTGAAAACTTCAATAGGTTCCATACCAATCATTATATCTTCATATCGCAAATTGTCAATATGTTATATGCCCGTTTATTTTTTCTTCGGGTAATTGAAATATTGTGAAAGAGGATTAAAAAAACTTCCACCATTGCTTTTTGGAAAAGACAGCAACATATATTTCTTTATAAACTCACTCATAACATGTGATGATACAACGGTAATTTTTACTTCTTGAACGACACATTCCCTACCTTTTTACCGTTGGCGTTTGATATGAATACCAACACGCATACGTTGGTAGATCGAAAAATAATTGTTAGTTGCCATACTTATATAAGTTTGCAATAGCACCACACTTTGGACGGAGTGAAGGATAAGATAATATTTCTAACAAAAAGCGATACCCTCTTCCAAATCGAGAATTATAAAATTTGGTGTATTGAGTATATTCTAGTTCTTTATATTACTGTAGATATCAACTCCGAAAATTAACAGAACTCCAGTTCCCGCAGCCCACATAACTATACTGACAGTTTGCCAAACGATGATCCTTTTTTTATTTGCTTTCGCTATTATACATACCAATGCTCCAATGTGATTTGTTCCTATTATAGGACCCAAAAGTGAGATCCCGGGAACTCCGTACTTATTGAAGTATGACTTTGCTTTTTGAAAACGTCTGTTAATGTAATGATCAGTGTTATTCTTTTCTTTTTTGGAAAACCAAGATCTCATAAAAGAAGAAAATACTATTACAGCCATAACAGACAGCCAGTTAGCGGTAGCCCCCACTAAAACTACGAGAATAAATGGTAGGCCTAAAAGTATTCCGATTGGTACAGCTACGAAAGCCTCAAGGAAAGGCACAAATCCAATTATAAATACTGCTATAAATTGATAAATAATATTGACTTCTTCTACCCTTTGGAAAATTTCTTGAACCAAAACTAAAACCTCCGTAAATAAGCTTTATACACAGAAAGTGGGAGCGCCAATTTTTTTCTTTAGCCATTGGGTGTACTCTTTTTCAATTAATCATTCTTGTAACTTTGACATATAAGCAAAAGCATTTTTAAGAAAGGCTCTTTCTTCTTCCGTGAAGGGATTGAGTATATTGGGTTCATTATATTGAACCGTTGATTCTATTTCTGCTGTATCAATCTTTAATAACGTTCGGTTAGAAATATCTACCAACTGTTTGATAAATTTTAATGCTTCATCGGATTCAGGATTTGTTTCGTTTGCTATAAGTTCCTTCAAATCCATAAACAATGAAAAGTACTCTTTATCTAAATTAGCTCTTTCACTGCTTCTAAAATTGTGAATAGAACCTTTAGCTTGACTATATTCATTAAAATTTTCCTCTTCAAAAAGAATAGAGTGAATAATAAAGCTGAATAATTTTATATCTACCTTTTCATACCCTGAGATAATAGTTTTCATATGATCCAACTGATCAATCGTTTGACGAATTCTTTCTTGTTCTGCAATAAGTTCTCTTTTTTTGAATGAAATTGAATAGCTAAGTTGCTGTTCTTCTATAAATTGCGATTTTAATAAATCTGCGATGTCTTTAAGTGAAAAGCCTATGAATTTAAGAGATTGTATTTGTTGTAAACGTGAGAGTTCATCAAGGCTATAAAGTCGGTGTCCTCCTTCTTTGTAGTCGGTTGGTATTAGCAAACCAATTTTATCGTAATACCTAAGTGTTCTTATAGAAACTCCTGTTCGTTTAGCCAATTGTCCGATTGTCAACATATTATTTGACATGCGAATACCTCTTTTCTATATTTTCATCTTTACTTTTAATGTAAGGAATGGCTGGATAATAATATGGTTTTTGAAAAGCTATTCGAATAATAGCATACATGATTATTAATGTTTCTATAGCCAATATAACGTACTTAATCCATGAAGGCAGAAAACTACCAATTACAAACAATGGGAAAATCGTCAAATGAAAGTTAAGTGCTTTGCGACTTGATTCACCGTAATATAAGTCTTTCTTTCTTGAAATTAAAAACATAATAAGGGGAGGTATAACACCAAGAATAAGTGAAATTCCAAGCATTAATTGTACTGAAAAGATTGCTTTTTTTGATGGCTCTTCATCCATTTTAGTCACCTTTCCTATCTATTCTTCAATATAAGTGTAAAAGGTGACGTGAGTAGAGTATCAAGAAAATTTCAGCACAAAAAATCGTTGCCATTCAGGTAATCTTTGTGTATATTGTACATATTGTATATATTGTGTATAAATAAAAGAGGTTTTGAAATGAAAATTATAATTTCGAATCGTTCAAAGCAACCCATTTATGAACAAATTTACACCCAAATTAAGGATCATATTCTTGCCGATGAATTGAAGCCTGGACAGCCGCTGCCTTCTATGCGCCAATTGGCAAAAGATCTAAATGTCAGCCTTATTACGTCAAAGCGCGCCTATGAAGAACTTGAGAAAAATGCCTTCATTTATTCCGTAGTCGGGAAAGGCTCTTTTGTATCAGATCAGAATAACGAAATGATGAAAGAAGGAAAAATGAAAGCAATTGAAGAGCAGTTGACAGCAGCGATAAAAAACAGCAAAGACATTGGCGTTCCCCTTACAGAATTAAAAGATTTGCTTACCATTTTATATCAGGAGGAAGAATGATGGACAATGTAATTGAACTCCGGCATGTTCATAAATCGTTCGATGGTTTTCAACTAAAGGACTTTTCAATGAATGTAAAAAAAGGTTTTGTCACCGGATTTATCGGCGGAAATGGCGTGGGGAAATCGACAACGATTAAACTGATCATGAACTTATTGCAGCCTGATAGCGGAACGATTACGGTATTTGGCTTGAATTACAAGGAGCATGAGAAAGAAATCAAACAACGAATTGGCTTTGTATTTGATTCGAACATATTTTATGAACATTTAACATTGACTGAAATGAAAGATATTGTGAAAAGATCCTATGTCAATTGGGATGAACAAGTATTCAATGATTATGTGAACACATTTAACTTGCCGCTCACTAAAAAAATCAAGACGTTCTCAAAAGGGATGATGATGAAAGCATCATTAGCCGTCGCTTTGTCCCATCATGCGGAACTAATTATTATGGATGAACCGACGGCCGGACTGGACCCGATTTTCCGCCGTGAGCTGTTGGAAATCTTGCATCAGCTCATGCAAGATGGGGATAAGACGATCTTTTTTTCAACTCATATAACAACTGATTTAGATAAGATTGCAGATTATATCACGTTCATTCATAAAGGAGAGCATATCTTTACAAAGGACTTTTACGAGATTGAAGAACAATATGCAATTGTAAAAGGCGGCATGGAGTTGTTGGACCGGGAAACCGAACAGGAGTTTATAGCGGTTCGAAAATCAACTCATGGATTTGAAGCATTGACTGCGAATAAATCACGAACAGAAAACATTTTTGGGGATATGGTGTTAATTGAAAAACCGACTCTGGAAGATATTATGTTTTATACGAAGAAAGGAGCTAAAGAGCATGTTCAACTTAATACGTAAGGACATTGTCTTGCAGAAAAAAACATTGGCAGTTTTATTTTTGGGGTTATGTGTTTATTTAACATTAGATGCTTCCCCCATCTGGGTTGGAATTGCATTTAGTATTGCTATTTTTATGAATACCATTTCAATAGATGAAAAGTCCTCTATACATATGCTTCTCAATTCTTTGCCTTATACACGGAAGGAGATTGTCAGTTCAAAATATATTGTCGTCGTTCTCTTTACATCTATGGTGGCTGCAGCCATATTGATCGTAAACTTTATCATTCACCAGGAACTTACGATCTGGAAAGACATTTTGCTAATGGTCGCTATTGTGATGACAGCTGCTTCATTCATGCTGCCATTCTGTTATAAATTCAAAAGTAACTATTTGTTGACTGCTTCTATTGTTGCATTTGGCTTGTATATGCTAACGGTTAATTTTGTTGTCCAAAATTTGAACGATCAAATTAGAGAGTTGATTCACATGCTGCTATCCTTACAAAATGCTCTGCTGTATCTGATCGTTGCCATATCAATTATTACGCTATACGGGTGTTCATGGCTTCTGTCGATTCGGATTTATAGAAATAAGGTGTTTTAGGCTTTTTCTTTCATCGACACCGCTTCATATTCACCTGGGGATAAAAAACTGCACCGTCACACTTTTCGTCAGGTTGTTACGGTGCAGCGTATGATGGCGATGATGCAGACCAAAGCTGCTTGCAACCGCCTATTCCTGCTCAATAAACGAATACTTTTCTGGATCGGCCAATACATAAAAAAGTCCGAAGAACATCTTCCATCCACGAACCGGACTTCCGCATCTAAACTTTAAAGCTTCTCCTTCATCTAACGTAAACCTCAAAGCTTGGCTTACACACCAATCAATTTTCACTTGGATCTCATGTTCGCCAGGCTCCAAATCAATTCGCAGCCTCCCGCCATCTTTGATTTTCCCAGCCTCGACACCATCAATCAGCACTGAGAATTTTCTCATTTTATTCATCAACTGCGATGTTCTGTTGACTTCAATGTACGTCTCGTTGTTCATGGTTACACATCCTTTCAATTATAATCTAGCGCACTTTCAGACTACCAGAGTTCGATTTTTGATAAGACTTATTTCTCTTTCAAACACAAAAATACCCCTCCAGATCATCCAATCCAAGAGGGGTACAAACTATTATTTCAAACGTCGCCTTACTCCACCGTCACACTCTTCGCCAAGTTCCGTGGCTTATCAACGTCACAGCCGCGGTGCAGCGCTGCGTAGTATGCGATTAGCTGCAGCGGGATGACGGAGACGAGCGGTGCGAGCTCCGGATGCACTTCAGGCAGGACGAAGCGGTCGTCTGCTTCTTCCAGGCCTTTCAAGGAGATCACGCAAGGGTTGGCGCCGCGGGCTGTCACTTCTTTGACATTTCCACGGATGCTTAAATTGACGTGCTCCTGTGTCGCAAGGGCAATGACTGGTGTGCCGTCTTCGATCAATGCGATTGTACCGTGCTTCAATTCACCGCCGGCGAAGCCTTCAGCTTGAATGTAAGAAATCTCTTTCAGCTTCAGGGATCCTTCGAGGCAGACGAAATAGTCGAGGCCGCGGCCGATGAAGAAAGCATTGCGTGTTACTGTCAAATATTCGCGCGCGATCATTTCCATTTCGTCTTTCTGGTCGCAAAGGGCTTCCATCGCGTTTCCGATGATGCCGAGCTCTTTAACAAGATCAAAGCCGAGTGCTTTGCCGCGGGTTTCCGCAGTCACAGCTGCCAAAATAGCGAGAACTGCGATTTGCGCCGTATATGCTTTTGTTGACGCTACCGCGATTTCCGGGCCGGCATTCAGTAAAAGCGTGTAGTCCGCTTCACGGGAAAGCGTGGATCCCGGTACGTTGGTCAATGTCAGCGCTTTGTGTCCGAGCTTTTTCACCTGTACGAGAACCGCGCGGCTGTCAGCCGTTTCTCCGCTTTGAGAAATAAAGATAAACAGCGGCTTCTCAGAAAGCAATGGCATATTGTAAGAGAATTCGCTTGCGACATGGACTTCAGCCGGAACTTTCGCCCATGTTTCGATAAATTGTTTGCCGACAAGACCGGCATGATAGCTCGTTCCGCAGGCGATGATATAGACGCGATCCGCTTCTGCAACAGCATTTGCAATGTCTCCAGGAATGGAAAGCTTGCCGTTTTCATCTTGGTACGTCTGAATGATTTTCCGCATGACAAGCGGCTGTTCATCGATTTCTTTTAACATGTAGTGAGGGTATGTGCCTTTTTCGATATCGCTCGCATCAAGCTCTGCAATATATGAGGCACGTGACATCAATTCTCCGTCAAGGTTTTTGATCACAACTTTTTTGTCTGTGACAATCACCATTTCTTTATCCATAAGCTCCACGTATTCGTTTGTCACTTGAAGCATCGCCATCGCGTCAGACGCGATCACATTGAAATTGTCTCCAAGGCCGACAAGAAGCGGGCTTTTATTTTTCGCAACATAGATTGTTTCTTTGTTTTCATGATCGAATAATGCAATCGCATAAGAGCCTTTGAGCAGCATAAGCGTTTGGCGGAACGCTTCTTCCGTGTCAAGACCGTTATTGACGAATTGCTCGATCACTTGAACGACAACCTCTGTATCCGTATCACTTTTAAGGGTTACATCTTGTAAATATTCGCGCGTCAGCTGAACATAGTTTTCGATGACGCCGTTATGAACAAGTGTAAATCGGCCTGATGCGCTTTGATGCGGGTGAGCGTTTAGACGGCTCGGTTCCCCGTGAGTCGCCCAGCGTGTGTGTCCGATTCCCGCTTGCGATATCACATTTGCATCAACGACTTCGCGAAGATCGGCAATCCGTCCTTTTTCTTTAAACACGTGTACGCCGTCTTCGTTCGCTACAGCGATTCCAGCTGAATCGTAGCCGCGATACTCCAGCTTTTCTAAACCTTTAAGTAAAATTTCCTTTGCATCAAGCTGGCCAATATAACCTACAATACCACACATAATTTTCTTCCTCCTAAGGTCGCAGGCAGGAGACGAAGAAAGTCTGCTTATCAGGCGGGGACATTCTTCGTCCCCTCCTACATGTTTTTTATGGAAGATCATGCGATTTCCCTTTGTTCAAAGAGTCGCCTCTTTGGTTTGAGGAAATCCTTGCGGCTGTGATCTTGTGGTCAGCCGGGAGGCATCCGCCGAAAATTCGATAAACCTCCATCCTCGTCAACTAAGCTGTTTCATCCGCACGCTTAGTCCGGGCGCTATAACTATAAAAAATGGTTCTGCCCTGCCTTTCCTTTTAAATTAAACAAGACAAGCTGATTTTACTATACACTAAAGGAACCGTCAAACATTTTTCAAAATGGTTCACATTTTTTCCAAGATTGAACGGTTCCCTTTATCTTATGTCAAATCAGCATGTCTCGTTCGTCAGTCTTCTGCGGAAAATCACTCCGCTCCCATTTCAGCTTTCACGACATCTGCAATGCGGCCTACGTATTTCTCGCAAAGCTCCTTCGTTTTCGCCTCAGCCATAACACGGACAAGCGGCTCGGTGCCGGACGGGCGCACAAGGATGCGGCCGTCACCGTTCATTTCCTTCTCAACCTCTTCGATGACCGCTTTTACCTTTTCGTTCTCCGCTACTTTATGTTTATCGGTTACTTTCACGTTCAAGAGGAGCTGTGGAAACTTCTGCATCTCTGCCGCAAGCTCTGACAAAGACTTACCTGTCATTTTGATCGTGTTCATCAGCATGATCGCAGAAAGCAGTCCGTCGCCTGTCGTATTGTAATCAAGGAAAATCAGATGTCCCGACTGTTCTCCGCCGAAAGTAAACCCGTCCTTTTTCATCGCTTCCACTACATAGCGGTCGCCGACAGCTGTCTGAACGCTTTTAATGCCTTCCGCTTCAAGCGCTTTGTAAAAGCCGAGGTTGCTCATCACCGTAGAGACAACTGTATTGTCCGCCAGGCGCCCCTCGCTCTTCAAGTACTTCGAACATATGTACATGATTTGATCGCCGTCTACGATATTCCCCTTTTCGTCAACAGCGATCAAGCGGTCGCCATCCCCGTCAAACGCCATGCCGACGTCAGCTCCCTTTTCTTTCACAAATTCGGCCAGGGCTTCAGGGTGGGTCGAGCCGACTCCGTCATTGATGTTTAATCCGTTCGGAGAAGTTCCCATCGTTGATACATCTGCGTCAAGATCGGCAAACAGGTGGGTCGCCAGCGAAGATGTCGCCCCGTGCGCACAGTCAAGCGCGACATGAATGCCTGTGAAGTCTTCATCAGCAGACTGCTTAAGAAACTGCAAATATTTCTGTCCGCCTTCAAAGTAGTCGTTCACCATACCCAGATCAGCGCCTACAGGCCTTGGCAGGTGATCTTCAGGCTGATCCATCAGACGCTCGATTTCAAGCTCCTGCTCATCGGAAAGCTTAAATCCGTCACCGCCGAAAAACTTAATTCCATTGTCCTCGACAGGGTTGTGGGAAGCTGAAATCATTACACCCGCTTCCGCGTCCATAGCCTTCGTCAAATATGCGACGCCGGGCGTCGAAATCACACCGAGACGCATGACTTCTGCTCCTATCGAAAGAAGGCCCGCAACAAGGGCACCTTCCAGCATATGCCCGGAAATGCGCGTATCACGGCCGATCAGCACCTTGGGGCGCTCCTTATCTTTTGTTAGGACATATCCGCCAAAGCGTCCGACTTTAAAGGCCAGCTCGGGTGTAAGTTCACTGTTTGCCACGCCTCTTACACCGTCTGTACCAAAATACTTGCCCATTAATATCGCTCCTTTTTGATTCATGAAGGTTGTGAATCCTTTTCAGAATGATTCTCTTCTTCTTCATTCTGACCATTATTTTTTTCGTTGTGGGTTGTTTGAGATGAGATTTTCACTCGAATGCTCTGCCGCGAAAGCGACCATGTCATGTTCTGCGGTCCGTTTACTTCCAGCTTCACGTTATGCTCGCCGTCATCGAGATCCGCCACATTGACATAGAGCTCGACGTCGGAAGGCTGGAGTTTTTCGATCGCGGCTGTCGAGCCCTTTGCCGTGATATCCAGCTTGCCTGACTTCGGATCGAGAAATTCAAGATCCCGGCTGTCATTCAGCCCCGCGGTTTTAATTGAAACGTTCTTCAGTTTTTTCTCTTCTTCCTTGTCAACTTTCACCTTGATTTTCACTTTTTCGGGTGACACTTTTTTAGCGCCGTCCGGCACTTTAATGTTGGCTTCCAACTCAGTGTCATCTTTCATTTTACTTAAATCAACCTCATCAGCCTCGACAAATTCTAACGAATCAAGAACATTTTGCGGCCCGTAGACGGTTACCTCTCCCGGACTGATATCAAGGCTGGAAATGCTGATACCGTCCGGAAGGCTCCCTTTCCGGTCAACTTTGACGGGAATCTTTTTGCTAGGGCTTGTCACGGGAACGGTGATTTTAACGACGGATGGACTGACTTCAACCGGAAGAACATTTCCGTCCCTGTCGTATACTGTTAGCTTGGCTTCTTTTTCAACCGTCTGGTCGACGCCCTCTAAATTGATCGTCGCCTTGATGTTTTGGATTCTGTCGATCACGGCTTTTGAGCCGGTGACGCTGACGTTTTTCGGGTTGATAATCGGCAGCTCCGGCGTGTAGCCATCTTTCATTTTGTTTTTATTATAAAAATCAACCTCGACCGGGAATTCCTTCGTCGTTTTTTCTTCGATGGTCACGGTTGTCACCGATGGATTGATGGTCAGAGTGAGGCCTTCGGCAACATTTCTGGCCTTCAGCTCGACTTTGTGCCTGCCTGTTTTCAGATGCTGCATATCGGCATAAATCTCAAAATCCTTCACTTGTCTGACCTTCTTGACGGTTCCTGTCGGGCCTTTAATCGTGACATTCACCGTCTGCGGCACGCCTGTTACGACGTAGTTTTCATCATCATAAAACGATTTGACCGGTATATCGGTGAGCGTCGCTTCGTCTGTCGTCGATGTCGGGAAAAACGATTCACCTGGTTTCTTCGGAGTCGGCGCTTGAGCGCTGTGGACCGCAAAGTAAAGAAGAAACGCGAATAATAATGCGACTACTTTGACAGCCCAGGGATTGTTTAAGAACTTATCCATTTTTCTTCGCCCTCCAATACCAGCGATTTGAGGAAGTTTCTCGCGAATTTTTCTTGAATTCCGCTTCAAGCATGTTTTTCAATGCCTCTTCCGATAAATCACGGTGAAGGTCTCCGTTTTTGGCGACGCTGATGCCGCCCGTTTCTTCGGATACGACAACCGTCAGACTGTCGGTCACTTCACTGATTCCCACTGCTGCTCTGTGCCTCGTCCCAAGCTCTTTTGAAATAAAAGGGCTTTCAGAAAGCGGAAGGTAGCAGGCGGCTGCAGCAACCTCATCATTTTTCATAATTACGGCGCCGTCATGAAGCGGTGTATTCGGAATAAAGATGTTGATCAATAGCTCAGAGCTGACCTTTGCATTTAAAGGGATCCCCGTTTCTATGTAATCGCCCATTCCCGTCTCCCGTTCAATCGTCAGAAGCGCGCCAATCCGGCGTTTCGCCATATATTTAATCGCTTTTGTAATCGCATCAATCGTTTTCTGCTGCTGCTCTTCCTCAGGTGTTCCGCTCCTCGAAAAAAAGCGCCCCCGCCCCAGCTGTTCCAGCGCTCTCCTCAATTCAGGCTGGAAGATGATAATGATCGCTAGGAACCCCCATGTGATCGCCTGGTCAACCAGCCACTGCAGGGTGCTTAATCCTAAATATTGACTGGCCAGCCTGACGAGAACAATGACCACGATTCCCTTTAAAAGCTGAACCGCCTTTGTCCCGCGGATGACCATCATTAATTTATATATTACGTACCAAACAAGGAGAATATCAACGGCATCGCCGAGGTACTGCAAGAAAGGGATATCCTCAAAAGCCATTTCCTCGTCCTCCAAGAATTCAGTCATTAGTAAGGTTAATATGTTTCAAAATGGTATGATCTATTATTTTTACATATACAGAGGCTATTATAGCACAAATTGATTTTCCAAGTGAAATGGCGGCCCTTCATAAAAAAAGAGCAAAGCTCATTCGCCCGCTTTGCTCTACTCTTTAGACTCCTTCATGTCAAAAACCGATTTTCCGGTCGATTTAATCTTATACCACATCCAGTCGAACACTTCGTTGATCTCATGGATCTGACCGGTGACTTGTCCTGCTGAAGCCGTATATTTTTCGCCATTAACAATCGTGACATCGCCGTCGACTTTGCCCTCTATAATCAGCTTTCCGTTTTTCACGGTCACATCGCCTTTGACAACTTCGCCTTCAGGTACGATGACCGTGTTGTTTTTCACTACGAGATTGGGCTGGCTTGATACGCTGAAATCCTGATCGTTTTTCCAGCTGGAGAAAAAGCTGCCGCCCATCAAAATGATAAACAAAGCTGCCGCCACTAAAAACGGATGGGCTTTAAGCCACCTGTTGATCGATGCCGTTCGCTTTTCCTTCGGCAGATTCGCCAGCACATCGGCTGTAAAGTTCGCCGGAGCTGTAAGATGCGACGTGCTCTGGACAAGAGCGATGGATTTTTCCATTTCATGAAGGTGCTTTTTGCAGTCTTCGCATGATTGGAGGTGCTCTTTTAATTGCGATTCATCTTCCGGTAGTATGTCTCCGTCAAGGTATTTATGCATAAGCTGAACAATATGCTCCGGACAGCTCATTTCATCACCCCACTTAAAGATCCCTTAATTGTTTTCTGAGAGCCTCTCTGCCCCTGTGTATCCTCGTTTTCACCGTACCTACGGGAATATTAAGGATTTCACTGATCTCAATGAGTGAGAGCTCATCAATGTACTTTAATACGATGACCGTCCTGTATTTATCGGGAAGCCTTAAGATTTTTTCCTGGATGGTGCTGTGCAGCTCCAAAGAAACCACTTCATCCTCTGGAAGCGCAACATCCGCCGCAACCTGGGAATACATCGTCAGTCCTTCAGTCCCCGCCACCTCTGCATCCAAGTAATAGTCCGGCTTTTTTTTACGGATACGATCGATGGTCAAATTGGTTGCGATTCGATAAAGCCATGTGGAAAATTTCCGGTTGATATCAAAACTGTCGATATTCACGTATGCTCTGATAAACGCTTCCTGCGCAATATCTTCCGCCTCATGCGCATTGCCGAGCATACGGTAGCAAAGCTGATAAATTTTGTCTTTGTAAATATCCACGATGTCTGCAAATGCATTACGATCGCCTTTTTTCACCTGTTTGATTCTTTTTTTAATCATTGTTTCCATATTTATCTAACCTCTGCCTTCACCGGTCTTTATGTATACGAATTGATTTTTATAAGGTTTCATTAAATTCATAAAAATAGTTTATCAAATTTTTGGCAGGGTGTAGATGCTTTGACAGGGATCATGCGCTTAATATTAGCTTAAAATTATTATACAACCTAAATATTATGAAGTTGAGACTTTTTTATAAAAAAAAGCAGCCTAAGGCCGCTCTTCAACCGCACCTAAAGCAGCTTTTCGCCAAACAGCGACCCCATTAAGGCGACTGCCGCTTCAGCCGTCCTGTTTTTCTCATCCAATATCGGGTTGACTTCGACAAACTCAGCGGACGTAATCAGCTTCGATTCTTCCAGCATTTCCATCGCCAGGTGGCTTTCCCTGTAGCTGATGCCTCCCGCTACCGGGGTTCCGACACCAGGCGCATCGTTCGGATCAAGCGCGTCTAAATCGAGTGACAGATGGACACCGTCCGTTCTGCCGTGCAAATAGTCTATCGTTTCTTCCATCACCCTCGTCATACCGAGGCGGTCGATTTCATGCATTGTATACACTTTGATCCCTTTGTCGCGAATCAATTCTTTTTCCCCGTCATCAAGTGACCTCGCACCGATGATGACGATGTTCTCCGCTTTAATTTTCGTTTCTTTTCCATAGATGCCTGTCAGCCCTTCATGGCCGATCCCCAGGCTGATGGCGAGCGGCATACCGTGAATATTGCCTGAAGGAGACGTTTCTTTCGTATTTAAATCAGCATGGGCATCATACCAGATCACACCCAGGTTTTGATAATGCTTCACAAGGCCGGCCAGCGTTCCGATCGCTATGCTGTGGTCACCGCCCAGCACGAGCGGAAAAGCACCTGAAGCCACGATCTTATCAACGGTCTCAGCAAGTTTTGCACTCGCTTTTGTAATCGCTTTCAAGTTTCTCAGCTCTTCAGATGCCGGCTCCCCGCCTTCTTTCTCATCCTCTCTTTGCCCGATTGTCATATCGCCGAGGTCTTCAATATCCTGACAAAGGCTTTCCAACCGTTCATTAACACCGGCACAGCGAATCGCGCTCGGTCCCATATCGACTCCCCGCCTCAGCTGACCGAGATCCATCGGTACGCCAATCATTGAAATCTGCTGTTTTAACATATGATATCCCCCTTTCAGACCTTCATTGTACCTTCCAATTCGGAATTGACTCAACAAGACATTTTTTTGAATAGTTATACAAAAAAGACAAAATAAAAAGGACATCCTAACAGGATGTCCAAAAACTGGGCTAGCTGGATTCGAACCAGCGCATGACGGAGTCAAAGTCCGTTGCCTTACCGCTTGGCTATAGCCCAATAATGGTGGAGGGGGACGGATTCGAACCGCCGAACCCTGAGGGAGCGGATTTACAGTCCGCCGCGTTTAGCCACTTCGCTACCCCTCCAAAAACAGTGCCGGCCAGAGGACTTGAACCCCCAACCTACTGATTACAAGTCAGTTGCTCTACCAATTGAGCTAGACCGGCATGATACGGTATCTTATGCAGTTACCGGCGCGGTTGTGACATAAACCGATCCAGAAAAATGGTGGAGGATGACGGGATCGAACCGCCGACCCTCTGCTTGTAAGGCAGATGCTCTCCCAGCTGAGCTAATCCTCCGCAGTACAGGACGTACAAGTGCATGCGTTGCAACAGGACGTTGCGATCTTAGCATGCCTTCCTTTTAAAAATTCCGGCATTCGCAGCGTGCTGTCCAAAAAAGAATGGTGACCCGTACGGGATTCGAACCCGTGTTACCGCCGTGAAAGGGCGGTGTCTTAACCACTTGACCAACGGGCCATCATCGTGTTTCAAGCAGCTCTCGTAAAGCTGACAAAAGTTATTATATACAGGTTCCTCCCCATTTGTAAAGGGGTAAATTAAAATTTTTATTTTCAAATTTTTTATTCATAAACATTGAGAAAAACGCAGAAATTTTGTTTAAAATAGGGCTATCTGATGTGCAAGAGAGGGGACGCGAAAAATGATACTGGTAAGTTCATGTCTGGCTGGGGTGGAATGCCGCTATAACGGATCGCACAGCTATGTGGGGAAAATCAATAAGCTTGTTGAAGAAAAAAAAGCGGTGATTGCTTGTCCCGAGCTGCTCGGCGGATTTCAAACGCCAAGGGAACCGGCCGAAATTATAGGCGGGTCGGGAGAAGACGTTTTAGACGGCAGGGCGGTGATCAACACAGAATCGGGAAAAGACGTAACAGACCTGTATATAAAAGGAGCTTATCTAACATTGGAGATGGCAAGGCAAATCAAGGCTGATACGATCGTGTTGAAGGAAAACAGCCCGTCTTGCGGTAGCGGCCATATATACGATGGAAGTTTCTCAAGCCAAAAAATAGCCGGCAACGGCGTTACGGCGGCGCTTCTGAAAAAAGAAGGCTTCCGCGTGATTTCCGAACACCAAATAGACGAGCTGTAATACCTGAACATAAGCGCAGTTCATCTGCGCTTTATTTTATGTCGGCAATCCGTTGTTTAGAACTTTATTGAAATAAAATTTTAATATTTACCTTTTGTTATTGAAATAATATTCCACCCTTAATATACTGAAAATTAAGAAATATATGCACTTCATCATCAGGAGGAGTTGTCGATGGAAAACAGCCATTTAGGTTCATTAACGACCGAACGCCGAAATGAAAGATCCAGGCGCATTCACCAGTCAAAGACGATTGATATTTTGAAAATCATCAATGATGAAGACAAAACTGTGGCCGAAGCTGTACAAGAAGTCTTACCAGAAGTTAAGACCGCCGTTGACTTCGCCGTCGGGTCGTTAAAGAAAGGGGGACGGATCATCTACATCGGTGCCGGTACAAGCGGGAGACTCGGCGTACTCGATGCAGCTGAATGCCCGCCGACGTTCAGCATATCTCCCGAGTCGGTCATTGGCATCATTGCAGGAGGAGAAAAAGCTCTGTACAAAGCCGTCGAAGGCGCTGAAGATCACGAGGCATTCGGCAGACGGGATTTATCAGCCGTTAACCTCTCAAACAATGATACCGTAATCGGAATCGCCGCCAGTGGTCGGACTCCATACGTTCTCGGCGCTTTGAAGTATGCCAGGGAAAGTGGCGCCAAGACCGTCTCACTGACATGCAACAAAAACTCGGCGATCAGCCAGGTGTCAGATCACAGCATAGAAGTGGTCGTCGGCCCTGAAGTTATTGCCGGATCGACGAGAATGAAAGCAGCAACCGCTCATAAAATGATTTTAAACATGATTTCAACGGCGGCCATGATCAAAATGGGAAAAGTCTATGAAAACCTCATGGTAGACGTAAAAGTAAGCAATGACAAATTAAAGGAGCGGGCGATTCGCATCATCCAAACGGTCACAGGTGTTCCAAAAGAAGCGGCGGCACTAGCGTTAGAAAAATCCCATAACCAAGTCAAAACCGCCATCATCATGCTGAAAACAAACGAAGATGCGGCCGCTTCCGAAAACCTGCTTGAGAAATCAGAAGGCGATATCGAAAAAGCTCTATCCATTTATGAAGATCAAGTTTAAAGAAGAAAGGAAGAAACAATGGCTGCAGGAGGATTGGAAATCATTCAGAATATGCTTCACAGATTGCCGCAATCTGAACGAAAGCTTGCCGAATACATTTTGAAAAACCCACACGAGGTCGTAAACGGCACCATTCAAGAGATGAGCTCTTCGGCAAAGACAAGCGGGGCGGCGGCAATACGGCTCTGCAAATCTCTGGGGCTGAAAGGCTTTCAAGATTTAAAAATGAGGGTCGCCGGCGATTTAATGAAACCGTCTAATCAGGGATACCGGGATATCGAACCGCAAGAGCCGCTCCATTCAATCGTTCAAAAAACAACCAGCAATTCGATTCAGGCGATTCGCGATACCTTTGAAAACATTGACCACGAAGATCTTCAAAAAGCGATTCAAATACTGATCAACGCAGAAACGGTTCATTTTTGCGGGATCGGGGCTTCAGGAATCGTCGCACAAGATGCCCAGCAGAAATTTTTGCGCATCAATAAAAAAGCCACCGCTTTTAGTGATATGCATCTTGTCGCGACATTAATCGCCAATGCCGGCGAGAATGACGTTCTGTTTGCCATATCCCATTCAGGAGAAACGCATGAAATCGCCAATGCAGTCAGACTCGCCAAAAAACATGGCATTAAAACCATTGGACTGACGCGGTTTGGACAGTCTGCTGTCTCTTCATTAAGCGATATCGCCCTGTATACGTCATGCTCAAACGAAGCGCCGTTTCGCAGCGCCGCCACCTCCTCTCGTTTAACTCAGCTTTACATGATTGACATTCTGTTTTTAGGCATAGCCGCGGAGCGCTACGAGGACATCATTCAGTATATTGATCAAACAAAAGCGGCCATCCGCATGATGGGAATGAGCGAATTGTAAAAAAGGGGGATATAAAATGAGCGATGAGAAAAAATATGCCGGCCTGGCAAAACTGATTTTACAACACATCGGCGGCCCGTCTAACGTCGCGGATTATACCCATTGTATGACGCGCCTGCGCATCACGCCTGTCAACAGTCAAAAAACCGACATCGGCTCAATCAAAGCGCTTGAAGGCGTGATTGGCGTCGTTGAGGAGGAAACGCTTCAGATTATCCTCGGCACCGGCGTCGTACAGCACGTATCAGACGAATTCGGGAAGTTGCTTCAATCCGCGGAAGACGTTGACTTAAAACAATCCGCAGCCAAACATAAAGCTGAGATTTCCAAGAAAAACGCGACGCCTTTTAAATTGTTTCTTCGGCGGATCGCAAGCATTTTTATACCGCTGATCCCCGCTTTGGTCGCCTCAGGCTTGATTACCGGAATCACCAAAGCCGTTATCCAAGCAGGCTGGCTCGCTGATACATCACAAACCGCCATTATTTTAACGGTAATAGGTTCAGGTTTATTTACGTATTTAGGCATCCTGGTCGGGGTCAATACGGCGAAAGAATTTGGCGGCTCCCCCGCACTCGGCGGATTAGCCGGTATTTTAATCATTAACCCGGCCGTTGGTGATATTTCGCTTTTCGGTGAAGCGCTTTTGCCGGGACGCGGCGGTTTAATCGGTATTTTATTCGCAGCTGCATTTATCGCTTTTCTCGAAAAACGGGTCAGGCGCATTGTACCTCATTCACTCGACATCATCATCACACCTACAGTCTCCCTTCTCATCACAGGAATCGTCACTTACGTTGTCTTCATGCCTGTCGGCGGCTTGATATCTGACGCCATTACGTCAGGACTTCTCGCCATCTTAGATCTCGGCGGCATTATCGCCGGCTTTGTACTGGGGGCCACCTTCCTTCCGCTCGTCGTAACCGGACTGCACCAGGGATTGACACCCGTTCATATGGAATTAATCAATTCAATCGGCGATGACCCGTTGCTGCCGATTCTGGCTATGGGGGGCGCAGGTCAAGTAGGCGCCGCTTTTGCGATCTATTTCAAAACAAAAAAAGCAAAGCTCAAAAGAGCCATTGCCGGCGGACTGCCGTCAGGCCTGCTCGGAATCGGTGAACCGCTCATATTCGGTGTGACTCTTCCACTCGGACGTCCGTTTTTAACCGCGTGCCTCGGCGCCGGAGTAGGTGGAGCCTTTCAAGCGTATTTCAAAATCGCGACCGAATCGATAGGCGTATCAGGTCTTCCTTTGTCATTTTTAGTCCATACCCACCAAGTTCTTTTGTATATTCTCGGTTTGTTTATTTCCTATGCTGCCGGCTTTGCCTTAACATATCTCTTTGGTTTTAAAGACGATATGGCAGTTGAATTTGATTAAACGTTTGTTTAAAATTCCCACTATGCATTTTTTGACAGAAAGGAGTGAAGCAAGCTGAAAAAGTTTATGATCAGCGCTGCAGCATCGTCCCTATTGTTGCTGACATGCTTTTTCCCGCTTCCGTCATCAGCACAGACTGCAATTGCGAACGAGACAACAGGTCAGCTGACATATCCCGTATTAACGAAGGCGAAAACACCTGAAGAAGCCGGTTTTTCTTCGGAAAAGCTTAAAGTCGTGGACCGTCTGATCGAACAGGATGTCAAAGCGGGCTTTCCCGGGGCTGCCTTGATTTTGATAAAAGACGGAAAAATCGTCAAAAAAGAAGCATACGGCTACAAGCAGAAATACAACGGCCTCTCGACGCTCAAACATCCAAAAAAAATGAAAGCAAACACGATGTTTGACCTCGCCTCCAATACAAAAATGTATGCCGTCAATTTTGCCTTGCAGCATTTAGTGAGCACCGGAAAGCTTGACTTGAACAAAAACATTTCACATTATCTTTCTGATTTCAATGATCACCCGGAAGACGATGTAAAGGGAAAAAACCGGCTCCGCGTCATAGATTTGCTCCACCATCACGCAGGCTTCCCTGCAAGCTGGAACTATTACGACCCGAAAGCAGCCGGACACCTCTACTCTCAGTCACGGAGCAAAACGCTTGAATATCTTGTCAAAACCCCCTTGTCATATGAACCCGGCACAAAACAAATTTACAGTGACATCGACTATATGCTCCTCGGGCTGATCATAGAAAAAGTCACAAACGAGCGTTTAGATACCTTTGTTGAAAACCAATTTTACCGGCCTCTCGGGTTGCGGCATACTTTGTTTAATCCGCTCCAAAAGGGCTTTAAACCGCCGCATTTTGCAGCTACGGAACGAAAGGGAAACACCAGAGATGGCACCATCTTGTTTCCAAATATCAGAACTTACACGCTTCAAGGGGAAGTCCACGATGAAAAAGCGTTCTATTCAATGGAAGGCGTCTCTGGGCATGCCGGCCTTTTTTCCACCGTTGACGACGCAGCAGTGCTCCTTCAAGTCATGCTGAACGGCGGCGGTTACGGGAAACAACATCTATTCAGCCGTTCGGTCATTTCACAATTTACTGAGCCGTCAAAAACAAATCCCACATATGGACTAGGATGGCGGCTTAACGGCAATACCGATATGGAGTGGATGTTCGGCAAGCACGCCAGCAACAAGGCATACGGCCATACCGGCTGGACGGGAACCGTCACTATCATCGATCCCGTGTATCAAATCGGCATTGTGTTGTTAACCAATAAAAAGCACTCTCCTGTCATCAACCCTAAAGAAAACCCGAATCAATTTGAAGGTGACGCATTTGCAACCGGAAAGTACGGCAGCGTCATTACAGCTATTTACGAGGCGTTACATCACCAATAGGAGGCGACCCTTATATGAAAAGATTTCTTCAATGCGCGTTGATTGCATTGCTGTTATCGTCTCTCGCTTTGCAGCCCGCCGCTCGCGAAGCAGAAGCGAAACAGCAGCCGGAACAACACCTCAAACAAATGGTCAGCAGCATGTCGCTTGAAGAGAAAATCGGACAAATGCTGATGCCTGACTTTAGAAACTGGAAGAAAAAAGGGGAATCGAACGCCAAAGGATTAACAAAAATGAATGACGAAGTCGCGGGAATCATTCAAAAATACCGGCTCGGCGGTGTCATTCTTTTTGCTGAAAATGTCACAGGCACAGAGCAGACTGTACGGTTAACGGACGGCTTGCAAAAAGCGAGTCCTGACATTCCGCTCTTTATCACGATCGATCAGGAAGGCGGGATTGTCACCAGACTTGAATCAGGCACAAACCTGCCCGGCAATATGGCAGTCGGTGCATCGCGAAGCAGCAAAAATGCCTTCAAATCAGGAAAAATCATCGGAAAAGAATTAGCATCGCTGGGCATCAACGTGAACTTCAGTCCTGTACTTGATGTCAACAACAATCCCGGCAACCCGGTCATCGGCGTTCGTTCTTTCAGTTCCAAGCCTGAGCTGACTTCAAAGCTCGGCATCCAGATGATGAAGGGCCTGCAGGACGAGCAAATGATCGCTACAGCAAAGCACTTTCCCGGACACGGCGATACAGCGGTTGACAGTCATTACGGATTGCCGCTTGTTCCGCATGATGAAAAAAGGCTGAGAAGCATTGAACTTGCGCCATTTCAAAAAGCGATCGATGCAGGGATTAACATGATCATGACAGCGCATGTCCAGTTCCCCGCCTTTGACAATACAACCTATAAAAGCAAAAAAGACGGCGAGGACATCATGGTGCCTGCAACACTTTCCAAAAAAGTCATGACAGACCTTCTCCGCAAAGACCTCGGCTTTAAGGGCGTTGTCGTAACAGACGCTTTAAATATGAAAGCCATTTCTGATAATTTCGGACAGGAGGAAGCCGTCGTCATGGCTGTCAAAGCAGGAGTCGACATCGCCCTCATGCCCGCACAAGTCACATCGCTTGAGACCGAAAAAAATCTAGCGCGTGTATTCGAAGCTCTTCTGACAGCCGTTAAAAAAGGTGAGATCCCTATCGAACAAATCGATCAGTCGGTGGAGCGAATCCTTCAATTAAAAATAAACCGCGGTATCATCGATCACACCGGCTCCGAACCGCTTCAGAAAAAAATCAAATACGCCTTGAAAACGGTCGGCAGCAACAAACACATGAAATCCGAAAGGAAAATGGCAAGAGAAAGCGTCACCATTCTTAAAAATGAAAAAAGCACCTTGCCATTCAAACCGAAAAAAGGGGATACCGTCCTCATTCTCGCCCCATACGAAGAGCAAACAGCAGCAATCGCCAAAACCATCAGCAAAATAAAGAAAAACATCAAGGTCGTCGAATATCGATTTGCAGAAAAAACGTTTGATGAAGAGATTCAAAAGAAAATTGACGAGGCCGATTATGTCATCACAGGATCATATGTAGTCAAAAACGATCCTGTTGTGAACGACGGTGTCATTGATGACAGCATTCAAGACTCAAGCAAGTGGGCAACTGCTTTTCCGCGCGCCGCCATGAAATACGCTCAGGCAAACGGGAAAAAATTTGTCTTAATGAGCTTACGAAACCCTTATGACACGGCAAATTTTGAAGAAGCCGCTGCCGTGATCGCAGTATATGGCTTTAAAGGCTATGCAAACGGGGGCTTCAGGCAGCCGAATATTCCGGCCGGAGTGGAAGTTATCTTCGGAAAGGCAAAGCCTAAAGGAACATTGCCCGTAGACATTCCTTCGGTCACACGCCCCGGAGAAACCCTTTACCCGTTCGGCTACGGGTTGAATATTAAAAACGGCAAGCCGCTTCACAAAGGAGGGTCATAATGAGAAAAAAAGCGATCTGGCTGCTTGCGGGAATGTTTGTCTTCAGTACATTAACCGCAGCAGCGGCCTTTCCGGACAAAGAAAAGAAAGCAAAGGTCTCACCGGGTATTGAAGTGATCATGAACAAGAAAAGCATATTAAAAGGAAAAAGGGTCGGTCTCATCACAAATCCAACCGGTGTCAATTCAGCATTAACAAGCAGCATCGATTTGCTTCACCAAGCCCCCGGTATTGAGCTGACCGCTCTCTATGGTCCAGAGCACGGTGTAAGGGGAGACGCTCAAGCCGGCGATAAGGTTGACTCTTATATTGATGAAAAAACCGGTCTCCCCGTCTACAGCCTTTACGGAGATACGAGAAAACCGACACCGGAGATGTTGAAAAACGTTGACGTCCTGCTATTTGACATCCAAGATGTCGGAACGCGGTTTTACACTTACATTTACACAATGGCTTATGCGATGGAGGCGGCAAAAGAAAACGGCATTCCATTCATTGTTCTTGACCGGCCAAACCCGCAAAGCGGCTTAAAAGTTGAAGGACCTGTCCTTGATCCAGATTATTCTTCATTTGTCGGAATGTATCCCATCCCTTTAAAGCACGGAATGACCGCAGGAGAACTGGCAAAGCTGTTTAATGACGAATTTAACATCGGCGCCGATTTAACCATCATCAAAATGAAAGGGTGGAAGCGACAGATGTTCTTTGAAGACACTGGTCTTCCTTTCGTCCTGCCTTCCCCGAACATGCCGACGCCGGATACGGGCATCGTCTACCCGGGCACAGGTTTAATTGAAGGAACCAATATGTCAGAAGGAAGGGGCACGACAAAGCCTTTTGAATTAATTGGTGCGCCCTACATGAAAAGTACGGAACTCGCCGAAAAATTAAACGGTCTGAAGCTTCCTGGCGTCCGATTCAGAGCCGCCTCGTTCACTCCGACATTTTCAAAGCATCAAAATAAACTGTGCCACGGGGTGGAGCTTTACGTGACAAACAGGTCCGCTTTTAAGCCTGTAAATACCGGTATCGCGATCATCAAAACCGTCCATGACCTCTACCCGGACGACTTTGAGTTCCTCCCTTCAGGCAATTTCAACCGTCTGATCGGGAATGGATGGGTCAAAGCTATGATTGAACAAGGCGCTTCAATTGATGAAATCGTCAAAAAATACGAAGCAGATCAAAAACGGTTTATGAATATCAGAAAGAAGTATTTGCTTTATTAGGAAGAGCGGGATCCGCTCTTCTTTATTTTTTTAGACTGTTCAATGATTCTCATCTCATGTAAGATATGTAAAACTGCCTTTAGGGCAGGAAGGTCATTTTAAAGGGGAGAGACATCGGATGGAATTTTACCTTGTGGACGTGTTTGCAGAAACAAAATATACAGGAAACCAGCTCGCCGTTTTTAAAGCAGAAAAGAACCTATCAAGTGATAAAATGCAAAAAATAGCTAGGGAAATTAATTTTTCCGAAACAACATTTATATTAGGGAAACAGGAAAACAGCGGGTATGATGTCCGAATCTTCACCCCGGAAAAAGAAATTCCGTTTGCAGGACATCCGACGCTGGGCACAGCGTTTATCATAAAGAATGAAATCGAAACTGAACCATCTTCAAGCGTCATTTTAAATGTTCGAGCAGGCGCAATACCGGTATCGTTTGACAAAGGTGAAGATCAGATCATTTGGATGAAGCAAAATCCGCCTGTATTTAATCGAACTTTTGATAAAGAAATGATGGCAGAAGTACTCGGTATCGACACATGTGATATGGATTTGGATTTCCCGATACAAGAGGTTTCCACAGGTCTGCCAGCAGTTATCGTCCCGTTAAATTCGCTAAGTGCAGTTAAAAAATGCAAAATCAACAAGGATCGGTTTGAAGCTTTTATGAAAGAAACAGAAGCCAGTCTGCTCGTTTTTTCTACGGAAACCTATCATGAACAAAATCATATCAATACACGAGTTTTTTGCGACTGTCTCAGCGTTCCCGAAGATCCGGCAACAGGAAGCGCGATCGGGGATCTCGCAGGATATTTACTGCATCACGGTTATTTTAATCAAAATGACCTCAGCATAAGGGCTGAACAAGGGTATGAAATAAACCGGCCTTCCCTGCTTTATATTGAAGCGCATACAACGGAAAACAGCATAGAAATTCACATCGGGGGAAACGTCCACCTGATCGCAAAAGGAACTTGGCGAACTTGAACACAACGCGGGAAAGCGGTTTTTAAATATTAGAAAGAAGCAGCCGCTGACGGCCTGCGAAAAGCGGCGACTAACCAAATCACATTCACGATCGCTGACAGAATGCAAAGGCATACGACGCCCAATAAAGCAGAAGCATATCCGCCAAAAGCGCCAATCAACATAACCACTGGAATCATGGTCAGCGTGATGATTAATCCAATTCCGCAAAGAACAGCCATTACAAACTTCATCGCATCAAACCCGGCCATATAAACAGCAAGGGGAAGGATATAAAAGAGTAAAACGGTTCCGATTGCCGCCCACATCCCCAAAGTGCCAAACTCATTAGCATGGGGGCCTGAATGAGCGAGCGGAGAAAGTGAAGCTGTGACTAATAAAGAACAAAACAAAAATGCGGAAATTAAAGTCCACATCATCACACTTACCCTATTGGTTTTCATTTTTTTTCACTCCTGTAAGGTTTGAGTCTGCCAACTATGAGGGCAGACTCGTTTTTTTGTCTAAATGATACGTTTTTTTCAGCTCGCTTCTTGCAAGCAAATGCCCATATAGCGCAGCCAGGATCTGCTGAAACAGCATGCCGATGACAACGGGCACCGCCACTTGCGGCGGAAAAAATCCGGTGGCCAACACAGCGCCGGCGCTAATATTCCGCATTCCTCCGGTAAAAATTAAAGCCACGATTTCCTCCTTGGGCCGTTTCATCAGCCGACCGATCAGCCAAGCTGTCATGTATCCAGTAAATGCCACCAAAAAAACCGTAACGGCTATCGTTAAAAACTTTAAATCGACGTTTTTCAGGTAAGGAGCGACAACTGAGCTGTTAATCGCCACCACGGCGGCTAACCCGATTTTCGAAAATGGAGCGCAATTTGCGCTTAAACGCGCTGTCCGCTCCGGTATTGAAAATTGATTGACGAGCATTCCTAACAAAGAAGGAATCACAATCATTCCGACTAAACCTTTCATCATACCGATTACATCCATTTCAACATGCGCCCCGGCCAGGATGGAAAGACTGAACGGAACGATGAAAGGCGAAAGAATCGTGTCCACTAAAATAATCGATAGGGTTAAGCCGATGTTTCCTTTATACATGGCAGCCCAAATCATACTCGTAATACCCGTCGGAATGACAACACCAAGGGTAAGCCCTGTAATCGTTAATGAATCTCCGCTAAACACAAGATGCCCCGTGCCCCATGCCAGAACAGGCATAAATATGTGCAAAACAAATAAAGCGAGTAGCATCGGCAAGGGATGAACCATCGCTGTTTTCAGCGACTGAAAATTTGCCCCAAGGCTGCCGGCAAATGTCATAAACGCAAAAATCCACGGCACAAGACCCGCCAGCCCATTTAAGTAATCCGCAAGCAACACCCCGCTGACAACACTTAAAGGCGTCAGTAAAGGCATAATCTTACCAAGTGTTTTATTGATCGTCTGAAGCATAGATGTAAAACGCCCGCTCTCTTTAAATCGAATTTACATTCATTATAACAAAAGATGGAATATCAAAACAGGAAGGGAATACAGAAAAGAAGACAGCAAGATGAAAGAGCAGCTTTTAGGCATAATGAGCTATGCTTCTTTTTTTATAGGGGAACACGGTTAAAATGGCCTCTATCTTAAACATTCTGAACTGCTGTTTTTGGAAGCAAAATGCTTTCACATAACCGTTTTTAATTTCTTTCACGAGAATCGCCCGTTTAGAAAAACTACTTTCTTTCATGTAAATGATTTCTACCGGAAAACCGTCTTCCATTGAACGATACAACAGCTTATTCATCGTCTCACCTCACATCTTTATTTTATAAGAACATTTGTTCTTATTCAAGTGTAAATAAAATGTAAATTTTGGCATTATCCCAAACCATGTATGAAAATATTAGCATTTTGAAGAAACTTTTTAAGGGGTTATTGCGTCAGTAAATACGTCACATATAAAAGAAGGAGTACCCGCCATGGCAAGAACATACAGAACGCGAATAAAGAAAAGAAAAAAGAAGAAAACAAAAAGAAGGCTCATCATTCTTTCCTTTCTTCTTGTTTGTGGGGTAATTTATCTTGCACTTCCAAGCGGTATGCGAGATCACCAAGAAAATCAACTACAGGCAACTGAAAAAAAAGAACAGCCTGAAGCAAAGAAGAAGACAAATCAAAATGAAACAAAAAAGAACCCTATCATCACAAAAAATGATAATGCTCAATTGGATCAATATTTAAAAAGCATTGGATTCAGCGGCACAGCATTAATTGTAGAAGACGGAAACGTTGTGACAAGCAAAGGGTATTTATATGCAAACCGCGAGGAAATGGTCCCCAATACACCGGACACCGTCTTTTATGTTGGGTCATCACAAAAAGCAATTATTGCAACGGCAATTTTACAGCTTGAGGAAAAGGGATTGCTATCAGTAAATGACCCCGTTTCTAAGTATCTTCCTGACTTTCCAAACGGCTCAAAGATCACCCTTTATCATTTCTTGACACACACATCAGGGATTAGGGGGCACAAAGAAGGCCACGGATATATTTCGCCGGAAGATTTAATGAAAGATATCGAAAAACGAGGCGTAAAATACCCAACTGGGAAATGGGATTATAGAGACTCCAATTACTCGGTTCTGGCATACATTGTCTCCATGGTAAGCGGTGAACCAGTCGATCAATACATCAAAAAGCACGTTTTTAAACCTGCCGGTATGAAACACGCAGGCTTTTATAAAACATTTGCTAAAGAGTCAAATCCGTCGACAGGGTATAAATTAAACCCGCAAAAAGAGCTTTATACGCCTGACATGCCGAATTTATCACAGCTTTATGGGGCTGGTGATATTTATATGACCGCTTATGATATGTATTTATTTGATAAAGCACTTTACGAAAGAAAAATCATTTCCAATGAAAGTTTTATGAAAATGTTTACGCCAAACAAAGCAACATACGGTATGGGCTTTTATGTGTCGCCGGGAAGCTATTCTAGTCACGGTGTCATGCCCGGCTATAACATATTAAACAGCTTCAGTCTGACAGGGAGCAGATACGTCATTCTATTTTCTAACATCCAAAACAACATCAAATCTTTTGGCAGTGTAAACAATCGGATCTTCTCTATTTTAAATGGATTTTAAACATATTTAAACAAGCTCTCTGTCATCCGAGTCAGAGAGCTTGTTTAATAGCAGAAAAAGTTTTTACGGTTAAAAGGGATTTTAATTATAAATATGGAAGATGGATAATAAATAATTTTCAATATAAAGGAAGGTTGTCATGTCTTTATTAACGCTTAGCAAAATCGTGACCGTTATTGGCGTTGTAGCATTATTTATATGGACTTTTAAAGACTCAAAACAGCATGAACCTGATACGTTAAAGTACGGGAGTTATATGTTGTTCCTTCTTGTCTTAGAAGTCGCAATTAACGTTTTATATGAGAGGGTATAGCAGTAAGCAGGCGTTAAGCCTGCTTTTATACATTCTATAAGTTGAAAGCAAAATATCATAAAACAAAAAAAGCTTTCTCCACCATAGGAGAAACCTTGTCATATCAACGTATTCACTTAAGCTTCCAAGCGGGCTCGAACCGCTGACCTCTTCCTTACCATGGAAGTGCTCTACCTGCTGAGCTATGGAAGCATTGGCTCCGCAGGCAGGATTCGAACCTGCGACCGATCGGTTAACAGCCGATAGCTCTACCACTGAGCTACTGCGGAATAAGATAAGCTTCAATTCATGCAGGGTAAAGATATATAAACAGCTTGGCGGCGTCCTACTCTCACAGGGGGAAGCCCCCAACTACCATCGGCGCTGAAGAGCTTAACTTCCGTGTTCGGCATGGGAACGGGTGTGACCTCTTCGCTATCGCCACCAAACTATGTATGAGAGGTGTTCTCTCAAAACTAGATAACGGTCAGACAATTCACAAACATTTAGGTTAAGTCCTCGATCGATTAGTATCTGTCAGCTCCATGTGTCGCCACACTTCCACCTCAGACCTATCAACCTGATCATCTTTCAGGGATCTTACTTCCTTGCGGAATGGGAAATCTCATCTTGAGGGGGGCTTCATGCTTAGATGCTTTCAGCACTTATCCCGTCCGCACATAGCTACCCAGCGATGCCCTTGGCAGAACAACTGGTACACCAGCGGTGCGTCCATCCCGGTCCTCTCGTACTAAGGACAGCTCCTCTCAAATTTCCTGCGCCCGCGACGGATAGGGACCGAACTGTCTCACGACGTTCTGAACCCAGCTCGCGTACCGCTTTAATGGGCGAACAGCCCAACCCTTGGGACCGACTACAGCCCCAGGATGCGATGAGCCGACATCGAGGTGCCAAACCTCCCCGTCGATGTGGACTCTTGGGGGAGATAAGCCTGTTATCCCCGGGGTAGCTTTTATCCGTTGAGCGATGGCCCTTCCATGCGGAACCACCGGATCACTAAGCCCGACTTTCGTCCCTGCTCGACTTGTAGGTCTCGCAGTCAAGCTCCCTTGTGCCTTTACACTCTGCGAATGATTTCCAACCATTCTGAGGGAACCTTTGGGCGCCTCCGTTACCTTTTAGGAGGCGACCGCCCCAGTCAAACTGCCCACCTGACACTGTCTCCCCGCCCGATAAGGGCGGCGGGTTAGAAGGTCAATACAGCCAGGGTAGTATCCCACCGATGCCTCCACCGAAGCTGGCGCTCCGGTTTCCAAGGCTCCTACCTATCCTGTACAAGCTGTACCAACATTCAATATCAGGCTGCAGTAAAGCTCCACGGGGTCTTTCCGTCCTGTCGCGGGTAACCTGCATCTTCACAGGTACTATAATTTCACCGAGTCTCTCGTTGAGACAGTGCCCAGATCGTTGCGCCTTTCGTGCGGGTCGGAACTTACCCGACAAGGAATTTCGCTACCTTAGGACCGTTATAGTTACGGCCGCCGTTTACTGGGGCTTCAATTCGCACCTTCGCTTACGCTAAGCGCTCCTCTTAACCTTCCAGCACCGGGCAGGCGTCAGCCCCTATACTTCGCCTTACGGCTTCGCAGAGACCTGTGTTTTTGCTAAACAGTCGCCTGGGCCTATTCACTGCGGCTCTCTCGGGCTTGCACCCTAACAGAGCACCCCTTCTCCCGAAGTTACGGGGTCATTTTGCCGAGTTCCTTAACGAGAGTTCTCTCGATCACCTTAGGATTCTCTCCTCGCCTACCTGTGTCGGTTTGCGGTACGGGCACCTCTCACCTCGCTAGAGGCTTTTCTTGGCAGTGTGGAATCAGGAACTTCGCTACTATATTTCGCTCGCCATCACAGCTCAGCCTTACGGGAAACGGATTTGCCTATTTCCCAGCCTAACTGCTTGGACGCGGATATCCAATACCGCGCTTACCCTATCCTCCTGCGTCCCCCCATTGCTCAAATGGTGAGGAGGTGGTACAGGAATATCAACCTGTTGTCCATCGCCTACGCCTTTCGGCCTCGGCTTAGGTCCCGACTAACCCTGAGCGGACGAGCCTTCCTCAGGAAACCTTAGGCATTCGGTGGAGGGGATTCTCACCCCTCTTTCGCTACTCATACCGGCATTCTCACTTCTAAGCGCTCCACGAGTCCTTCCGGTCTCGCTTCACAGCCCTTAGAACGCTCTCCTACCACTGTTCGTAAGAACAGTCCGCAGCTTCGGTGATACGTTTAGCCCCGGTACATTTTCGGCGCAGAGTCACTCGACCAGTGAGCTATTACGCACTCTTTAAATGGTGGCTGCTTCTAAGCCAACATCCTGGTTGTCTAAGCAACTCCACATCCTTTTCCACTTAACGTATACTTTGGGACCTTAGCTGGCGGTCTGGGCTGTTTCCCTTTCGACTACGGATCTTATCACTCGCAGTCTGACTCCCAAGGATAAGTCTTTGGCATTCGGAGTTTGACTGAATTCGGTAACCCGGTAGGGGCCCCTAGTCCAATCAGTGCTCTACCTCCAAGACTCTTACCTTGAGGCTAGCCCTAAAGCTATTTCGGAGAGAACCAGCTATCTCCAGGTTCGATTGGCATTTCACCCCTACCCACACCTCATCCCCGCACTTTTCAACGTGCGTGGGTTCGGGCCTCCATTCAGTGTTACCTGAACTTCACCCTGGACATGGGTAGATCACCTGGTTTCGGGTCTACGACCACGTACTCATGCGCCCTATTCAGACTCGCTTTCGCTGCGGCTCCGTCTTTTCAAACTTAACCTTGCACGGGATCGTAACTCGCCGGTTCATTCTACAAAAGGCACGCCATCACCCATTAACGGGCTCTGACTACTTGTAGGCACACGGTTTCAGGATCTCTTTCACTCCCCTTCCGGGGTGCTTTTCACCTTTCCCTCACGGTACTGGTTCACTATCGGTCACTAGGGAGTATTTAGCCTTGGGAGATGGTCCTCCCGGATTCCGACGGAATTTCACGTGTTCCGCCGTACTCAGGATCCACTCAGGAGAGAACGAAGTTTTGACTACAGGGCTGTTACCTCCTATGGCGGGCCTTTCCAGGCCTCTTCATCTACCTCGTTCTTTTGTAACTCCGTACAGAGTGTCCTACAACCCCAAGAGGCAAGCCTCTTGGTTTGGGCTGTTCCCGTTTCGCTCGCCGCTACTCAGGGAATCGCATTTGCTTTCTCTTCCTCCGGGTACTTAGATGTTTCAGTTCCCCGGGTCTGCCTTCTCATATCCTATGAATTCAGATATGGATACTGCTCCATTACGAGCAGTGGGTTTCCCCATTCGGAAATCTCCGGATCAAAGCTTGCTTACAGCTCCCCGAAGCATATCGGTGTTCGTCCCGTCCTTCATCGGCTCCTAGTGCCAAGGCATCCACCGTGCGCCCTTTCTAACTTAACCGTTAAAAAGAATCACTACGTGATATCTTGCATTACTAATTGAATGTGATGTCTACTGTTATCTAGTTTTCAAAGAACACGTTTTGAAGGAATGATCCTTCAAAACTAAACAAGATCTAAACGCACCTGTCTATAAGACCGCAAGGTCTTATATTCCGTATAATATCCTTAGAAAGGAGGTGATCCAGCCGCACCTTCCGATACGGCTACCTTGTTACGACTTCACCCCAATCATCTGTCCCACCTTCGGCGGCTGGCTCCAAAAGGTTACCTCACCGACTTCGGGTGTTACAAACTCTCGTGGTGTGACGGGCGGTGTGTACAAGGCCCGGGAACGTATTCACCGCGGCATGCTGATCCGCGATTACTAGCGATTCCAGCTTCACGCAGTCGAGTTGCAGACTGCGATCCGAACTGAGAACAGATTTGTGGGATTGGCTTAGCCTCGCGGCTTCGCTGCCCTTTGTTCTGCCCATTGTAGCACGTGTGTAGCCCAGGTCATAAGGGGCATGATGATTTGACGTCATCCCCACCTTCCTCCGGTTTGTCACCGGCAGTCACCTTAGAGTGCCCAACTGAATGCTGGCAACTAAGATCAAGGGTTGCGCTCGTTGCGGGACTTAACCCAACATCTCACGACACGAGCTGACGACAACCATGCACCACCTGTCACTCTGCCCCCGAAGGGGAAGCCCTATCTCTAGGGTTGTCAGAGGATGTCAAGACCTGGTAAGGTTCTTCGCGTTGCTTCGAATTAAACCACATGCTCCACCGCTTGTGCGGGCCCCCGTCAATTCCTTTGAGTTTCAGTCTTGCGACCGTACTCCCCAGGCGGAGTGCTTAATGCGTTTGCTGCAGCACTAAAGGGCGGAAACCCTCTAACACTTAGCACTCATCGTTTACGGCGTGGACTACCAGGGTATCTAATCCTGTTCGCTCCCCACGCTTTCGCGCCTCAGCGTCAGTTACAGACCAGAGAGTCGCCTTCGCCACTGGTGTTCCTCCACATCTCTACGCATTTCACCGCTACACGTGGAATTCCACTCTCCTCTTCTGCACTCAAGTTCCCCAGTTTCCAATGACCCTCCCCGGTTGAGCCGGGGGCTTTCACATCAGACTTAAGAAACCGCCTGCGCGCGCTTTACGCCCAATAATTCCGGACAACGCTTGCCACCTACGTATTACCGCGGCTGCTGGCACGTAGTTAGCCGTGGCTTTCTGGTTAGGTACCGTCAAGGTACCGCCCTATTCGAACGGTACTTGTTCTTCCCTAACAACAGAGTTTTACGATCCGAAAACCTTCATCACTCACGCGGCGTTGCTCCGTCAGACTTTCGTCCATTGCGGAAGATTCCCTACTGCTGCCTCCCGTAGGAGTCTGGGCCGTGTCTCAGTCCCAGTGTGGCCGATCACCCTCTCAGGTCGGCTACGCATCGTTGCCTTGGTGAGCCGTTACCTCACCAACTAGCTAATGCGCCGCGGGTCCATCTGTAAGTGGTAGCTAAAAGCCACCTTTTATAATTGAACCATGCGGTTCAATCAAGCATCCGGTATTAGCCCCGGTTTCCCGGAGTTATCCCAGTCTTACAGGCAGGTTACCCACGTGTTACTCACCCGTCCGCCGCTGACATCAGGGAGCAAGCTCCCATCTGTCCGCTCGACTTGCATGTATTAGGCACGCCGCCAGCGTTCGTCCTGAGCCAGGATCAAACTCTCCATGAAGTTTGATAATGACTACGCACATTCGCATGTACGATTTATTTAATGAATTAACAGGTACGTTTGTCTTGTTTAGTTTTCAAAGATCATTTCCGCTTCGTTCAGCGGCTTTAATAATATAACATCAAGCTCACATATTTGTCAATAACTTTTCTCAAAATTATTTTTTGGAGCTTTTTCATGTCAGCTGTTTATCAGCGACGAATAATAATATAACATGTTAATTCAAATCTGGTCAACCCTCTTTTTAATTTTTTTCTTAAGGTGAATTATTGTTATGTTCTATTTTAAACGAGCATAGGATGAATACAAAGCAGCATGGACAAGGAGGAGTTTCTCTGTGAACCATTTTTATGTGTGGCATATGAAACGGATTAAGCAGTTAATCATTATTATGATAGCCGCTTTTGCGACAGCAAGCTTTTTTTATGTACAAAACCTGCTCCCTCTTCCTGTGTTTTCTACAGAAAGCGGAGCAAAAGCGGTATATAGAGGAGACTCAGATACAAACGAAGTCGCTCTTACCTTTAATATTAGCTGGGGAGATCAAAAGGCCATGCCTATTTTAGATACATTAAAATCAAACGGTATTAAAGACGCGACCTTTTTTCTTTCAGCTTCATGGGCGGAGCGACATCCGGATGTCGTGGAAAGAATCCGTAAAGACGGTCATCAGATCGGGAGCATGGGCTATGCTTATAAAAACTATTCGCAAATGAAGAAAAGCGAAATCAAAAAAGACTTAACAAAAGCACAAAACTCTTTTCAAAAACTCGGTCTTGAGGATCTCACGCTTTTAAGGCCGCCGACCGGCCAATTTAATAAAAACGTACTTGATGTCGCTAAACAGTACGGCTATACCGTCGTTCACTACAGTATCAATTCGGATGACTGGACGAACCCGGGGGTTCAAAAGATCGTACAAAACGTAAATGAAACGGTGAGCGCTGGTGATATCGTGCTCTTTCACGCTTCAGATTCGGCCAAACAAACAAAAGAAGCCCTGCCTGAGATCGTGCACCATCTCAGAAGCAAGGGACTCAAAAATGTAACCGTTAGCGATTTAATTGCAAATACGGATGCAAAATCATCAGAAGTAAAATAGCAACCGGTCTAAGCGCGGGCCTGAAACTTTGGCAGCATTAAAAGTTGAAAAGCGTTGCAGGCTAATAAAGGAAGCAGCATTAAATAGAGCCAGTCCTCTTCATTGACCCTTAACGCCGGGAACCACTCCATCACAGTAAAAACAAACATTAGAAATAATGCGGAAACGAACGTTTTTTTAGAGGACTGTTTTTGCTTTGCATAAGCGGCCGCAATGCTTACCGCCAAAATAAAGAGCGGCAGCCAAATATACGGAATGATGGAGCCTCCCTCTTTTTCAAAAAACAGAAAACGCAAGTAAACCAAATCAAACGCGACAAATACAATCAAAAACAGCTGAATCGAATTCCACAAAGAATGAGATCTGAAGATTTCCAGTGCAAAACGGTGAATCGTTAAGAAAATCACAAACCCCATTTGAGCAATCACGCTAAAGATCATGCCAACCCCGATAAACCAAAATAGAACAGAAAGAATCTCCAATACCTCGAAGGAAAGAAACAGCTCCTTATATCTTCCCCACTCAATGGCAAAACCGACAATACTTGTAGTCAAAGCTCCGACACCCAACACGGAAAAGAAAAATCGGACGAGATTACGGCTTTTCATTGTAGACTTCCCAACCCCTAAGTAAACGCTGTAGCAGCGATATTTTGTTATGTATAAATTTATAAAAGACATTCATATTAAAGGTAAGACGAGTTTTCGAAAGGAGCTTAAGCATGTTCAAGACCACAATGCTATCGATAAGCTGTTTTCTGTTTCTATCTGTAACAGCTTGTGCTCCCACGGACCAAGCAGCTGAGATGGACTATGATCAAACCAAAAAGATGGTTGTCGATATATTAAAGACAGATGACGGAAAAAAAGCGATTCAAGAAATATTAAATGATGACAAATTAAATGAAACACTTGTGATGGATGAAAAAACCGTCAAAGAAACCGTTGAAAAAACAATGACCTCCAAAAAAGGAGCCGAATTTTGGAAAAAAGTCTTCGAAGATCCAAAATTCGCAGAAGGCTTTGCCAAAACACTTCAAAATGAACATGAAAAAGTGCTGAAAAAACTGATGAAAGATCCTGAGTACCAAAAAATGCTGATCCAGGTCATGCAGGATCCTGAAATGGCCAAAAAATACGGCGAACTTGTCAGAAGCCAGGAATTCCGAACCCACCTGCAGGAAGTAATATCCGACACTCTGTCAAGCCCGCTCTACAGAAAGCAGTTTGAAGAGGAACTGAAAAAAGCTGCTTCTGAAAGCATGAAAGAAGAAATGAAAGGCGGCGAAGAAAAACAAAGCTAAGCCGCTTTTCATTCACTAAAAGCTTCTTCCGCGGAGGAAGCTTTTTCTGATCTTTAAGCTTTTACGCCAATGCTTTCGTCGATTTTTTTGGCGATATCCAAATAAATGGCACCGGTCGGATGACTTTCATCATAAACGGACGGCGCAAATTCGCTGTCATCCCAATCGGGCTGCTTCAGCGGAATTTTGCCCAGAATCGGAACACCGAGTTCTTCTGCGAGCTTCTCGCCTCCGCCTTTGCCGAATACGTATTCTTTTTCGCCTGTTTTGACGCTTTCGTAATAAGCCATATTTTCAACGATTCCCAAGATTTCATGATCGGTCTTCAAAGCCATCGCGCCCGCTCTTGCAGCGACAAACGCGGCAGTAGGGTGCGGCGTCGACACGATCACCTCTTTGCAGCTTGGAAGCATTGAGTGAACATCAAGCGCTACATCGCCTGTTCCCGGCGGCAGGTCTAAGATAATATAATCGACATCTCCCCATTCAACCTCATGGAAAAAGTTATTCAGCATTTTTCCAAGCATAGGGCCTCTCCAAATGACAGGGGCATTGTCTTCAACAAAAAATCCCATCGAAATTACTTTGACTCCGAATCTTTCAACCGGCACGACCTTTTCTCCTTCAATCGTCGGCCGTACAGTGATTCCCATCATATCCGGAACGCTGAATCCGTAAATATCGGCGTCGATTAATCCGACTTTCTTTCCGATTCGAGCCAAAGACACAGCCAAATTGACGGACACCGTCGACTTGCCGACGCCGCCTTTACCGCTTGCCACCGCTAAAAACACAGGCTGTTTTTCACTATTCAGCAGAGATTGATCTTGCCCTTGGGCAGACTCTTGATTATTCATCACGACTTCTTCAGGCAGCTCCTCAAAACGCAGGCCGACCGTCTCTGCACCGGCTTCTTTTAACCGTATGACGATTTCCTGCTGAAGCTGCATTTGTTCGGCAGATCCCGTTTTTGCGAGCGCCACCTTTACGCTGACGTGCCGTTTTTCGGGTTTTATTTTAATTTCCTTGACGGCATCCAGCTCTCTGAGCGGCTTGTGAAGAAATGGCTCGTCCAAATCGCCGACTATTTTTTTTACATCGTCTTCTCGCAACATTGATCTCACCCTTTGTTGTATTCGTTTACAAAATAAGTATAGCATATCTTTCCTTATAGTGTCTTTGACACAAAAAGAAACCCTCTTATTCAGGAGGGTCTCTGTCTTCTGTAAAGTAGCGCAATACACCTTTATATACGGATGCCGCGATTTTGTCCTGATATTTGGGCTTGGCCAGCTGTTTTGCTTCTTTCGGATTTGACAAAAACCCGATCTCGACGAGGGCCCCCGGCTTTTTCACATTTTGCATCAAATAAATGCCGTGTATCCGCTTTGCCTTCCGCGTCGTGTTTTCAAGATTATGTCTTAATTCATCCTGAATAAACTTGGCGGCCCGTTCGTTTTCTTCATATTGCCCGTAAAAGAAGCTTTGCGCACCGCTCCATCGGGCGGAAGGAATCGCATTCAAATGGATGCTGAGGTAAAGGTCGGCTTCAGAATCGTTGATCATGTCGACCCTTTTTCGCAAGTCTTCCGCTTTCCTTCTGCTGAGTCCCTTCGTTTCTTCAGGAGCGAGATCATGATCGTCCTCCCTCGTCAGCAACACCAAGGCGCCCTGTTCCTGGAGATAGTCCCTGATTCTAAGGGATACTTCAAGCGCCACGTCTTTTTCAAGGAGTTCACCGCTTGATGCCCCTCCATCTGCGCCCCCGTGTCCAGGATCAATATAAATGATCTTGCCGCTCAACGGAAGATTCCATGACCGCCAAGAATCATCATTGTGGAATTGATATTGAAATAAACATAATAAAACGACAAAGCCGAGTAAAAACCCGAGCCATTTTATTTTTTTCTTCATCCCTTTCCCTCCCGCTCGTCCTTACTACAACATATGGGACAAGGAAAGGAAATATGATTCAGCTTGGCCGCACTTTTACATAAATTATCTGAGCCGAAGCTTAAAGCGTCTTTCACGCTGGCTGAAGCCTTCCTTCCACCAGCTTTGGATGAAGTATTCGCACGCATAATAGAGTGGTTCATGAGCCGTTTGAATATTAAAAGCCTCAGACCAGCTCACCGCATATTCATAAAGCTCGTGCAGAAGCTGTTTTTCTTCTTTTTCTGAGCGGACCATCGCTCGTTGAACGGGTTCTCCGTGATAGCCGAACTTTCCGTACTCGGCTCCCAGCAAATAGGCCTCAATGGCAAAATCGATGCAGCCGTCATACAAAATATCCGTGTGCTTAGAAAAAAAGTGAAAAAGAGGAGCAAAGCATTCCTCCGCAGAATTCAGCATTTTTTCCAAAGACAGTTCGCGCAGAAGCTTTTTTTCCAAATTGATCTGCTTCTTTTGTTTTTCATTATTAAAAGATACAACCGTCCCCATAGAACCGCCTCCTTTTTACCTTGTATTGTGCAGTCAGAAGCCGGAAATCATGCTTTTCTGAGGAAGGGAAACGGAGGAAGAAGCCGAAAATATTAGGAGCCGCGAGATGAAAAGCTATTCACTCACATAGCTGCTCCATATCTCCTCTTCTTCTTCAGACATATCGCCAATTACTTTAGAGAAATCCACTTTTTTCTTGCATATGTCCTTCAATACATAAAATTGGTCAAAAGAACCGGTAAACTCCTCTAAAGAAGGAGATTGGGCCACCACTTTAAGGTTTACGATTTCAGAACCATCCAATTCCAGTCTTTTCAGATGTTCCAGGCTGGCAAGAACGGATCCGTCTTTAACGGACGAATTTATAAGTTTTAGTGTTTGAAGCGTATGAATCGTGCCTAAGAAATCAACGTTTTCTAACGTAATATTTTCAACCGTTAAAGACCTTAATGTTTTCAAACCTGCTATCGCTTTTATCTCTTCTTCGGATACATGTTCATCTCCGCGTATATGTAATCGTTTCAACGTGCTGATTTGAGAAATATCGTTTATTTGCTTTTCATTACAAACATCTACCTTTAAAAACTCAAGGTTTTTACAGTGACTGAGCGGCGCGTATTCTGCAGCTTGAATATCTGTCATATCCAATCCTCTCAAAGATGATAAATCCGCAAGCGGAGACAAATCGATCACGCATGTTTTCTCCACATTTAAATACTGCAGATGTTTCAATTGAGCGATTGGCTTTAAATCTGCTACCGGGTTATTTCCAAGATAAAGCTTTTTCAAAAAGATCATGCTTTGCAAAGGCGTTAAATCATGAATACGATTTGCACTTATATTTAATTCCCTCATATCCGTACAGATTGATAGCGGTTTAATGTGTGTCAGCTCCCTGCCCGCTAAACGCAGCTTTATCTTGTTACAAAATGCCTTTGGACTTTCAGCCATCGTTTCCACAATCGCAGTCCAGCGATCGTCCAGCTGACGAAGCCATCTGTCCGTATGTTCAAGATTGGCTTCCTGCGGTCTTGCATGCAACACCGGAAGTTCCATAGAACGGATGGCATCCAGGAAATGAAGCTCTTCCTCTTTGCCGTAGCTCCAGCTGACAGCATCATCATATTCATCAATTGTATAATGACCATTTTTGAGCGTATTTGTTATATGGATCAGTAAATCTGTCACATGATGAGCAATCACATACTTTATTTCTTCGTCACGCCCGAAATTGATTACTTGTCCAGCTTGCCCCTCCTGATCAGGATCAAGGTCTACACCAATATGATTTCCTCCGTAATCCCTGCTAATCGGAATCCATCGGCGGTTCACATATTTTTCTTTAATCCAACACGGCGGAACCGAATATGCATCGATCTCTTCCAATTCTCCATCTCCTTCAAGCCCCTTCCATATTCGCCACTCCGTGAGCATTTCTTGCAAGGAAAGAAAAGGAAGTCCGAAAAATAATCCGGGGCCCGATTCTTTTTCACCATTATGGGTAAGATAAAGCGCCCTGAGCTCTTCAGGAAACGTAGCTTCCATTTCATTTTCAGCTTTTTGAATGTCTTCCTCTGTTGCAGGAGGATTCAAAAACGGACGGAAATGTTGTTTTAATTCAGTATGCAACTGTTTCATCATTGTTTGAATCATCTTTTCTCTCCTTCATGCTTTGTAAGACTAATTACATCATGAATGTGTATCCTTGGCAATCCGGGAAGGGAAACAGAGCGAAAAGCCGAACATATTAGGAGAGGTGAGCATGAGATGAAAGGTTTGTTTCAGTATAATTGGCAAGTTCGTGATGAATGGTTTGACTGGTGCCTGAAGCAGCAGCCGGAGGAAATCGAAAAGAAGCGTTCAGGCGGTATGGAAAGCATTTTGAAAAACTTGTTTCATATTGTCGATGTTGAGGTGAGCTGGATGTATGCCATTTTAGACAAGCCGGACTTCACTCCCGAGTTTTCCGACTACCCGTCGATTCAGCACATTATCAAGTTTTCTGAAGCGTATCGTCCCGAGGTTGAGAGTGTGGTTTTTCATTTTTCCAGCACAGCCGAACAAAAGCCTGTCAAAACGTCTTGGTCAGAAGATACCTATACACAAGGCGACATTTTAAGGCATTTGATCGCCCATGAAATACATCACATCGGACAAATATCCGTCTGGGCGCGGGAGATGAACCGTGTTCCGGTATCCGCTTCATATGTAGGACGGCAGCAATAAAAAAGACCCCCAAGACAAAAGTCTTGAGAGCCTTTGAAACGCCATAAATTAACGTTTTGAGAACTGAGGTGCACGGCGTGCGCCTTTAAGTCCGTATTTTTTACGTTCTTTCATACGTGCGTCACGAGTCAGTAGACCGGCACGTTTTAGAGTTGAACGGTATTCCGGATCTGCTTCAAGCAAAGCGCGGGCGATACCGTGACGGATTGCTCCGGATTGACCGGATAAGCCGCCTCCATGAACGTTTACTAAAACGTCATAAGTACCAGCTGTTTCAGTCAAATTTAATGGTTGTTTGATATCTTCGATTAGAGCTGCAGATGGGATGTGCTCGCTGATTTCACGATTATTCACGATGATACGGCCTTCTCCTGGAACTAAACGCACACGCGCTACAGAGCTTTTACGACGGCCAGTACCGTAATATTGAACCTGTGCCAAATTGGTAACCTCCTTTTTAATTAACCGCGAAGTTCGTAAACTTCAGGTTTTTGTGCTTGGTGTGGATGCTCAGAACCACGGTATACGTTCAATTTTTTGAACATTTGACGACCTAGAGAACCTTTTGGAAGCATGCCTTTGATCGCAAGTTCAAGCATTTTCTCAGGGTAGTTTGTACGCATTTCAAGAGCAGTTCTTGATTTTAAACCGCCTGGATGTTGAGTGTGACGGTAGTAGATTTTGTCCGTTAACTTTTTACCAGTTAACTCGATTTTTTCAGCGTTGATGATGATCACATGATCTCCAGTGTCAACGTGTGGTGTGTAAGTTGGTTTATGTTTTCCGCGAAGGATAGATGCAACTTCTGTAGAAAGACGTCCTAGCGTCTTGCCAGCAGCATCAACAACTAACCACTTGCGTTCAATATTACTTGCGTTAGCCATAGGTGTTGTACGCATTAAATTTCCCTCCTAAATAAATCTGCCATTTTCAATAAACTTCAATTACGTTCTATTTCAAAACACAATAAGTTTCCGGGGCTTATCGTGGGGTTGAAATACATACCATATGATATCTTATAACTTTCTGTACTCTCTGTCAAGAAAATGTTACACCTGGTTTAGTTGTCATAGATAACACGCCATAAATACAAGCCGTGCGCCGGTGCAGTGCGCCCTGCGGCATCGCGGCTTCTGGCAAGAATCATCTTTTCAATGTCTCCAGGGGAAAATTTTCCGGTTCCTACATCAAGAAGCGTGCCGGCAATGATTCTAACCATGTTATACAAAAATCCGCTGCCCACAATCCTCATCTGCAGTCCGTCCCCTGTGTCAGACCATTCGAGTTCATAGACCGTTCTAACTTTGTCCTTCACTTCGGTTTTGGTTGCACAAAAGCTTGTGAAATCATGGGTTCCAACCAGAAAGCGGGAGGCTTCTTGGACTTTTTCCATATCAAGGTCATACGGAACATGGTATGCATAGTGGCGTTTAAAAACGTCCGGATGTCTGCCCCTGTAAATCATATACCGGTATTCTTTTCTTTTTGCAGAAAACCTCGCATGAAATTGATCATCCACAGCTTCCGCATTGTGGACCGATATATCATCAGGCAGCAGGGCATTCAAAGCATACGGCCATTTCGCCTCAGGGATGGATAGCGGACTGTCAAAATGAATCGTCTGTCCGACCGCGTGAACGCCGCTGTCGGTGCGCCCGGATGAAACGACAGGAATACGCTCCTTCGCTTTATGGAGCGTTTGCAGCGCTTTTTCAAGCTCATCCTGCACCGTTCTTTGACCAGGCTGCACTTGGTAGCCGTAAAAAAGGTGTCCGTCATATGAAATCGTACACTTCATTCTCATCGTCTATCACCTAAGTCCGCAATAAAATTAGCAATACGCCAAGACCAGCTAAAATGAGGAGCACGGAAGTATCCTTCCATTTCCACGTCAGCTGCCTGTATTTTGTACGGCCTTCCCCTCCCCTGTATCCTCGCGCCTCCATCGCAGTTGCAAGCTCTTCGGCTCTTTTAAAGGCACTGACAAACAGCGGAACAAGAAGAGGAACGATCGCTTTGACACGTTCTTTGACCGGGCCGTTCGTAAAATCAACGCCTCTTGCCATTTGCGCTTTCATGATCTTATCCGTCTCTTCGAGCAGAGTCGGTATAAATCTGAGGGAGATGGACATCATGAGAGCGAGTTCATGAACGGGAAGCTTTAATTTTTTAAACGGACCGAGCAAATGCTCCAAACCATCGGTCACTTCGATTGGAGTCGTCGTCAATGTTAAAATCGTTGTGATCATGATGAGGTAAACAAAGCGCAGCGAAATAAAAATCCCTTGAACAAGCCCCTGCTCATAAATTTTAAACAAGCCGAGATCGGCGAGAAGCGGCCCTTCCCTTGTCATAAAAATATGAAGCAGAAACGTAAACAGCACAATCCAGAACACGGGCTTCATCCCTTTTAAAAGGAATCGCACCGGAACGCCCGACAAAGCTGCGGCTGCGACCGTAAACAGGCCGAGCAGTGCATATGTTTCCGTATTATTCGCGAAAAAAACGATAAAGACAAAAAGGAAAATGGTTAACAGCTTTGTACGCGGATCAAGCCGGTGAATGATCGATGTCCCGGGTACATATTTGCCGATAATGATATTGTCCATCATAGGGCATTTTCCTCCTGAAAAAGAGCTTTAATTTCGGAGGCTGCTTCTTCAATCGTCAAGATCGGCGCTTTGAACGTAATGCCCAGCGTTTCTTCAAGACGTTTTTGGAATTTAATCGTTTCCGGCAAATCAAGCCCAAAGGCAGCGATATCGTCTTTCCTTGAAAAAAGCTCCCGCGGCGTCCCTTTTGCTTTGACCGTGCCTTTATGCATCACAATCAGTTCATCTGCATACGCCGCCGCATCTTCCATACTGTGGGTGACGAGAATCGTCGTCAGATTCCTCTGCTTATGGAGGCTGTAGAACATGTCCATGATCTCTTTGCGGCCTCTTGGGTCGAGCCCTGCCGTCGGTTCATCGAGGACGAGAACCTCCGGCTCCATCGCCAGCACTCCCGCAATGGCCACGCGGCGCATTTGCCCGCCGCTTAGTTCAAACGGGGACCTGTCGGACAGCTCCTCATTCAAACCTACAAGCTTCAGCATTTCCCTCGCCTTTTCTTCCGCCTTCTCCCGGCTCATGCCGAAATTGATCGGGCCGAATGAAATGTCCTTTAAAATTGTTTCTTCAAACAGCTGATGTTCAGGAAACTGAAAGACAATCCCGACCTTTTTCCGCAAAGCTTTTAAGTGTTTATTCTTTTTGCCTGCTTCGAGAACGTCCCCGCCGAGGCGTATCTGTCCTTTTGTCGGTTTTAAAAGCCCGTTCAGGTGCTGAAGCAACGTCGATTTTCCCGATCCTGTATGGCCGATCACAGCAACATAGCTTCCTTCTTTAATCACGGCGTTGACATCATAGATCGCCAGGCGTTCAAAAGGCGTTTTCATCTGGTATCGGTGCTCTACATCTTTGATTTCAATGTCCATAGCTCATTCACCAATCCTTCTTGTGTCAGATGATCGCCTTTCAAAGCCAGACCGCTTTCCTTCAGCATTTGGCTGAGCTGAAAAGAAAAAGGCAAATCAAGCCCGATTTTTATCAGGTCTTGATTCAGACGAAAGACTTCCTCCGGCGTGCCTTCGGCAAATTTTCTTCCGCCGTTCATGACGATGATCCGGTCGGCCTTAGCAGCTTCGTTTAAGTCATGTGTAATCGAAATGACCGTAACCATTCCCTGGTCTTTCAGCCTTCTGACCGTATCCAGCACTTCTTCCCGTCCCATCGGGTCGAGCATGGAAGTCGCCTCGTCGAGAATCATGATGTCAGGACGGGCGGCAAGCACTCCCGCAATCGCAACACGCTGCTTTTGCCCTCCAGAGAGATGGTGCGGCTCTTGATCGAGAAATTCTTGCATGTTCACCTGTTGAACGGCCCAATCCACCCTTTCCACCATGTCTTCTCTTGGAACTCCGTTGTTTTCTAAACCAAAAGCCACATCATCGCGAACGGTTGTCCCGACAAATTGGTTATCCGGATTTTGAAACACCATGCCGATTTTTTTTCGGACATCCCAGACCGTCTCTTCCGTCAGCTGAATACCGCCGACTTCAATCGATCCTTCGTCAGGCAGGATCAGTCCGTTTAAAGCACGGGCGAGCGTCGACTTCCCTGAGCCGTTGTGACCTACGATCGCAAGCCATTCTCCTTTCGACACTTGGAAAGATACATGATCAAGCGCAGGCCTGTCCGCATCTTTCTGGTAGCGAAACGTGATATCCTCTGCAGCGATTAATCGATCTTGATTCATTTGCCCGTCCGGCCTCCTCTCCTCTAAAGCTCTGCTTTTCTGACTATTCTTTTATCATAGAAAATTCCCCGGTATCTAAAAAAAGGGCATAGATCCAGTTAAAAACTGTCCCGCCCTTCTTTAGACACACAAAATATGTGATTAAACCAATTCGATGATAGCCATTGGTGCTCCGTCACCACGGCGAGGACCAAGCTTCATAATACGTGTGTATCCGCCTTGGCGCTCTTCATAACGAGGTGCTACATCAGAGAAAAGTTTTTGGAGTGCATCTTGGTCTTTCTCTGCATCTGCAACCTCATTGCGGATGTATGCAGCTGCTTGGCGGCGTGCGTGTAAATCTCCGCGCTTGCCAAGTGTAATCATTTTTTCTACAACAGAGCGAAGTTCTTTCGCGCGAGCTTCTGTTGTTTCGATTCTCTCGTTGATGATCAAGTCTGTTGTAAGATCACGCAGCATTGCTTTACGCTGTGCACTAGTGCGTCCTAGTTTTCTGTATGACATGTGGTGTCCCCTCCTTTATTGAAATACTCGATCTGAAATAAAAAACACACGAAAATCCTAGTTCACATGGAAACTAGTCAATCGTCTTTGCGAAGGCCAAGTCCAAGTTCTTCAAGTTTCGCTTTTACTTCTTCAAGCGACTTGCGACCCAGGTTGCGAACTTTCATCATATCTTCTTCAGTTTTGTTCGCAAGTTCTTGAACTGTATTGATTCCCGCACGCTTCAAGCAGTTGTAAGAACGGACTGAAAGATCGAGCTCTTCAATAGTCATTTCAAGAACTTTTTCTTTTTGGTCCTCTTCTTTTTCAACCATAATTTCAGCATGCTGAGCTTCGTCGGTCAAACCGACAAAAATATTAAGGTGTTCAGTCAAAATCTTTGAACCAAGCGCAATTGCTTCTTTTGGTCCAGTGCTTCCATCTGTCCATACGTCAAGCGTAAGTTTGTCATAGTTTGTAATCTGACCCACACGAGTATTCTCAACTTGATATGTTACACGAGAAACAGGTGTAAAGATGGAATCAATCGGGATGACCCCAATTGGCTGATCGTCTCTCTTATTCGAGTCAGCTGGTGTATACCCGCGACCTCTTTGAGCGGTTAAGCGAACTCGAAAACTCGCATTTTGGCCAAGAGTCGCAATGTGAAGATCAGGATTCAAAATCTCAACATCACTGTCGTGGGTAATATCAGCAGCTGTTACAACTCCTTCACCCTGTACATCAATCTCAAGCGTCTTCTCTTCTTCAGAGTAGATTTTCAGTGCAAGTTTTTTAATGTTTAAGATAATCGTTGTAACATCTTCAACGACGCCTTCGATCGTCGAGAATTCATGCAGTACACCATCTATTTGGATCGATGTTACAGCGGCACCAGGGAGTGAGGATAAAAGGATACGACGTAAGGAGTTACCCAAAGTTGTACCATATCCACGCTCAAGTGGCTCTACGACAAATTTACCATACTTGGCATCGTCGCTGATTTCAACCGTTTCGATTTTTGGTTTTTCAATCTCGATCATTTCATAAAACCCTCCTTCAAAACGTCGAAACCCCGGAAAGAATTTCTCTGATTCTATCCGAAATTCCCCATTGTTTAGTCCCGTATGTGCTCAGGCAACGAGTGTGCATTCGTTTTATAAATTAACTGTATCATAACCCATTATTGACAGGGACACAAAATCTATACAAACAAATTACACGCGGCGACGTTTTGGCGGACGGCATCCGTTATGAGGAACAGGCGTTACGTCTCTGATTGCTGTAACTTCCAGTCCAGCAGCTTGAAGTGCACGAATTGCAGCTTCACGGCCAGAACCAGGTCCTTTTACAGTAACTTCAAGAGTTTTAAGTCCATGTTCGATAGAACCTTTAGCAGCTGTTTCAGCGGCCATTTGCGCAGCAAACGGAGTGGATTTTTTAGAACCTTTAAATCCAAGAGATCCGGCGCTTGACCAAGAAAGAGCATTACCATGAACATCTGTGATAGTAACAATCGTGTTGTTGAAAGTTGAACGGATATGAGCAATTCCAGATTCAATATTCTTTTTCACGCGGCGTTTACGCGTGTTTGTTTTACGAGCAGCAGCCATTGTTTAATTACCTCCCTTGCTTATTTTTTCTTGTTAGCTACAGTACGACGCGGACCTTTACGAGTACGCGCGTTATTTTTAGTATTTTGACCGCGAACAGGCAATCCGCGACGATGACGAATTCCGCGGTAGCTTCCGATTTCGATCAGACGTTTGATGTTAAGAGACACTTCACGGCGAAGGTCACCTTCAACTTTCAATTTGTCAATCACGTCACGGATTTTACCAAGTTCTTCTTCAGTCAAATCACGAACGCGAGTATCTTCAGAAACTCCAGCTTCTTTTAAGATTTGCTGAGCCGTTGTACGACCGATTCCAAAGATGTATGTTAATGAAATAACAACACGTTTATCACGTGGGATATCTACACCAGCAATACGAGCCATCTCTCTCGCACCTCCTTAAAAATTATCCTTGTTTTTGTTTATGCTTTGGATTTTCACAGATCACCATTACTTTTCCTTTTCTGCGAATGACCTTACATTTTTCACAGATCGGTTTAACTGATGGTCTCACTTTCATGTGTTTCCAACCTCCTTCAATTTCCGGAGTGCTTTATTTGTAACGGTACGTAATTCTACCACGAGTTAAGTCATATGGAGATAATTCTACCGTAACTTTGTCTCCAGGTAAAATGCGAATGAAGTGCATGCGGATTTTACCAGATACGTGAGCCAAAACCGTATGGCCATTCTCAAGTTCAACTTTGAACATTGCGTTTGGCAGCGTTTCGACTACAGTACCTTCCACTTCAATTACATCGTCTTTCGCCATTCAAGTGTTCTCCCTTCTTCAAATCAGTAACTTGCTCTCTGACAAATTTCAAAAGAGAAAATCTCAATTTTCCGTTTGTCACACGCCCTGTTTCGTTTATACTGTTCTGAACTTCCGGAGATACGCAATCATAAAAGGTTAAATGATTGATATTCTTTTTCTTAGGAGAATGAAATTTACGCTTTTCTCCGTCTGCTACCAGCACATGATGATGATCGACTATATCAATAACAACTGCGTATTGGTTCATTTCGCGGCCTCTTGCTATGCGTACGAACTGTCCAATTTCAGGTGTTTTCCGATACATCTCATTTCACCTAGGCTTTTGTCAGTATCTCAAAACCGGCTTCCGTTATGGCAATCGTGTGTTCAAAGTGAGCACACTTCTTCCCGTCCACAGTTACAACCGTCCAGTTGTCAGCCAATGTTTTGACATAGCGTGTGCCTGCATTAACCATCGGCTCAATGGCCAGGACCATGCCAGCCTTTAAACGCGGGCCTTTGTTCGGCGGACCGTAGTGAGGAATTTGCGGATCCTCATGAAGATCCTGCCCTACCCCGTGTCCTACATATTCCCTGACGACTGAAAATTGTTCGCTTTCGACATACGTTTGAATTGCGTGGGAAATATTCGACAAACGTTCTCCCGGTTTTGCTTCCTTCAAGCCTCTATATAAAGACTCCTCTGTCACATCCAGCAGCTTTTGATCATCATCGCTAATCGTACCCACTGGATAAGTCCATGCAGAGTCACCATGATAACCGTTCAGCTTCGCACCGATATCGATGCTGATGATGTCTCCGTCGCGAAGGACCCGTTTTCCCGGAATACCGTGCACGAGTTCTTCGTTGACCGAAACGCAAATGCTCCCGCGAAAACCATTATACCCTTTAAAAGACGGGATTGCACCTTGCTTTGTAATAAAACGTTCGGCAATTTGATCCAGTTCTTTTGTCGAGATGCCGGGTTTAATGTGCTTTTTCAGCTCCTGATGAGTTAAAGCGACAATTCTTCCGGCTTCCCGCATGATTTCGATTTCTCGGGGAGTTTTACAAATAATCATTTGTCCAGGCCTCCGAGAAGCTCCTTTATATCAGCGTAAACTTCATTGATGTGCTTCTGCCCGTCAATGTTTACGAGATATCCTTTATCCGCATAGAAATCGAGTAAAGGCTGGGTTTGCTTCATGTTGACCTCTAACCGTGTAGATACAGTAGCTTCATTATCGTCTTCACGCTGATAAAGCTCTCCTCCACACTTGTCGCATACATTTTCTTTCGCAGGCGGATTAAAGACTAAATGATAAGTTGCACCGCAGTTTCTGCAGATTCTGCGTCCTGTCAGACGTTCCATCAATGCATCTTTATCGACTTGAATGTTGATGACATGGTCAATCGACTTGCCAAGTCCTTTAAGAATTTCCTCAAGTGCTTCAGCTTGAGCGACTGTTCTCGGAAATCCGTCCAGAAGAAAACCTCCGTCACAATCATTCTTGCCAAGTCTCTCCCTGACAATACCAATTGTCACTTCATCCGGAACAAGCTCACCTTTATCAATGTATGATTTGGCTTCGAGTCCCAGATCCGTTTCTTCTTTCATCGCAGCGCGGAACATGTCTCCTGTTGAGATATGAGGTATCCCAAAATCTTCAACAATCCGTTCAGCCTGTGTCCCTTTACCGGCCCCAGGCAGTCCCATTAAGACTAAGTTCATTTCGGATTCCCCGTCCTCTCTATTTTAGAGGGAATGGGCGCGCCCCATTTCCTCTAGTGCTTCATAAATCCACGATAGTTTCGTTTTACCAGCTGGCTTTCAAGCTGCTTCATTGTTTCAAGTGCAACCCCGATGACAATCAGCAAACTTGTTCCACCAATTTGTGCAGATGAAGGCAGCCCAGCAATATTAACGAACAAGACAGGAAGAATGGCAATCACGGCCAAGAATATGGAGCCTACAAATGTAAGTCGATACAAAATGCTCGTAATTCTATCTTGAGTCATTTTTCCTGGACGAACTCCCGGAATATAGCCACCTTGTTTTTTAAGATTATCGGCCATTTGCTCAGGGTTTACCTGCACAAATGCATAGAAATAGGTAAAGGCGATGATCAACGCCGCATAAACTCCCATTCCGACCGGATGCGTGTAATCAAACGTTTTTTGAATCCAATTCGTGACGTCATTGGTACCAAAAAATGTTGCCACGGTCCGCGGAGTGGTGATAAATGCTACTGCAAAGATAACCGGAATAACTCCCGCCGGGTTAACCTTCAGCGGCAAGTGTGTAGACTGGCCGCCAGGAACCGGTGAACGGCCTGAACCTTTCGCATATTGAATTGAGATTTTTCTAACTGCCTGTTGGATGAAAATAACGCCAACAACAATCGCCAAAATCGCAACCAATATAACGACAACCTTTATGATTTGCAAGAATAACTGATCTCCAGCATCTACAAACTGCTGAGCGTAGATCTGATTAATCGTCTGCGGAATGCCGGCAACGATACCGGCGAAGATGATAATGGATATTCCGTTACCAACTCCATGAGACGTAATTTGTTCTCCCAGCCACATTAAAAAAGCAGTTCCAGCAGTTAGTACAACCGCAATAAGCAAATAAGTACCGACTCCAGGGTTTGTAATCAACGCGCCGCCGGCCATGTTGTTAAACCCGTAAGACATACCTAAAGCCTGGATAAATCCAAGAACGATTGTGAAGTACCTTGTGAACTGTGCTAGTTTTCGGCGACCAACTTCTCCTTGCTTAGACCATTCGGTAAACTTCGGCACAACATCCATCTGCAGGAGCTGAATGATGATTGAAGCTGTGATGTAAGGCATGATTCCCATCGCAAGAATGGAGAAGTTGAACAATGCACCGCCGCCAAATGTGTTTAGAATCCCAAATACGCTCATTTGATCCTGTGCCTTTAAAACTTCTGTGTTTACATGCGGCACAGGAATGAACGAACCGAGACGAAAGACGATAAGCATTAAAAGAGTGAAGATAATCTTATTCCGAATATCCTTCACACGCATAAAATTGGAGATTGTCTTAAACAAGTTAGATCACCTCAGCTGTACCGCCAGCAGCCTCAATTGCTTGTTTAGCAGAAGCGGAGAATTTATTGGCTTTAACAGTTAGTTTCTTTTCTAATTGACCGTCGCCAAGAATTTTCACTCCAGATTTCAACTTGCTGATTACACCTGTTTCTAAAAGAAGTTCAGGAGTAACTTCCGTCCCTTCTGCAAAGCTGTTGAGTTTGTCTAGGTTGACTACAGCGAAATCCTTGCGGTTGATGTTTGTGAAACCGCGTTTAGGAAGACGTTGGAACAAAGGCATTTGTCCACCCTCGAATCCAGGACGTACACCGCCGCCAGAACGAGCGTTTTGACCTTTATGACCTTTACCTGCTGTTTTACCGTTACCAGAACCAATACCACGACCTACGCGGTTGCGCGTTTTACGTGAACCTTCTGCGGGCTTTAATTCATGAAGTTTCATTTGGACACCTCCTTAGCCTATCGTTTATTTTTAAAGTTCTTTAACAGAAACTAAATGAGATACTTTGTTAACCATACCGCGGATTGCAGCGTTGTCTTCATGAACGACAGTTTGGTTTGTTTTCTTTAAACCGAGCGTTCTTACAGTAATACGCTGATCTTCCGGGCGTCCGATTACACTGCGTTTGAGGGTAATTTCTAATTTAGCCATTAATGTTCCCTCCTTATCCTAACAGTTCTTCTACAGATTTTCCACGAAGCTTCGCAACGTCCTCAGCGCGTTTCAGCTCGCTTAAACCTTGGACTGTTGCACGGATCATGTTGATCGGTGTGTTAGAACCTAAAGACTTAGAAAGGATATCAGCTACACCTGCAAGCTCAAGTACCGCACGTACTGGGCCTCCAGCGATAACTCCCGTACCTTCAGAAGCAGGTTTTAACAAGATGTTTCCTGCACCGAAACGTCCGATGATTTCGTGTGGAATTGTAGTTCCAACCATTGGTACTTCGATCAAATTCTTTTTCGCATCTTCAACAGCTTTGCGGATCGCTTCTGGTACTTCTTGTGCTTTACCAGTACCGAATCCTACGTGTCCGTTTTTGTCACCGACAACGACTAGAGCTGCGAAGCGGAAACGACGACCACCTTTAACAACTTTCGCTACGCGGTTAACGGTAACTAAGCGTTCTTCTAACTCTAATTTGCTTGGGTCAATACGACGCATATTCATATGTCCCTCCTTCTTTTATTAAAATTCTAATCCAGCTTCGCGTGCAGCATCAGCCAATGCTTTTACACGTCCATGATAAAGGTAACCGCCACGGTCGAACACGACATTTGTAATACCTTTTTCAGAAGCGCGTTTTGCAACAAGCTCGCCAACTTTTGCAGCCGCAGACGTATCGCTGCCATTTTCAGCGTTAAAGTCTTTATCAAGAGTTGATGCACTCACAAGTGTAACACCGTTCACGTCATCGATCACTTGTGCGTAAATATGTTTGTTTGAACGGAAAACATTTAGACGAGGTCTCTCAGGGGTTCCTGAAAGCTTCGCGCGAACACGACCGTGTCTTTTAAGACGTGCAGCATTCTTGCTTGTTTTCGTAATCATCTGGGTCACTCCTTTCTCACATTAAGCGGTTTTACTTAGCAGATTTACCTTCTTTACGACGAACCATTTCTCCTTCATAGCGGATCCCTTTGCCTTTGTAAGGTTCTGGAGAACGTACAGCGCGAATGTTTGCAGCAGTAGCTCCAACACGCTCTTTATCTGTACCTTTTACAACCACTTTTGTTTGAGATGGAACTTCGATTTCAATTCCGTTTTCAGGAACGATTTCTACAGGGTGAGAGTATCCAACGTTCAAAACAAGTTTGTTTCCGGATTTAGAAGCACGGTAACCGACACCGACTAATTCCAAACCTCTTTCAAAACCTTTAGATACACCTTCAACCATGTTTCCGATGATGCTGCGAGTTGTGCCATGCAGCGCACGGTGTTCTTTATTATCTGAAGGACGCTCTACAGTAAGTACATTGTCCTCAATTTTAATCTTCATATCAGGATGAAACGTACGAGTTAATTCTCCTTTTGGTCCTTTCACGGTTACAGTGTTGTCGTTCAGAGTAACTGTAACGCCTGAAGGAATCTCAAGTAGCTTCTTACCTACACGAGACATACCAAACACCTCCATTCATGTTAAACTTCTTACCAAACGTATGCTAATACTTCTCCGCCAGCCTGTTTAGCGCGGGCTTCTTTATCTGTTAACACACCTTGTGATGTAGAAAGAATTGCGATTCCAAGTCCGTTCAGTACGCGAGGCACTTCGTTTGACTTAGCGTAAACGCGCAGACCTGGTTTGCTGATTCTCTTAAGGCCAGTGATGACACGCTCGTTGTTTTGTCCGTATTTCAAGAAAACACGGATGATACCTTGCTTGTTATCTTCAATGAATTCTACGTCACGGATGAAACCTTCTCTTTTCAAGATTTCAGCGATTTCTCTTTTCAACTTCGAAGCAGGAATTTCGAGCTTCTCATGACGTACCATGTTTGCATTACGAATTCGAGTCAGCATATCTGCAATCGGATCTGTCATAACCATTATTTAATAACCTCCTTCCCATAAACGGGGATTACCAGCTGGCTTTTTTAACGCCAGGAATTTGTCCTTTATATGCAAGTTCACGGAAACAAATACGGCAAAGTTTAAATTTACGAATAACAGAGTGCGGACGGCCGCAGCGTTCGCAGCGAGTGTACTCTTGTACTTTAAACTTCGGTGTGCGTTTTTGTTTCGCAATCATTGACTTTTTAGCCACGATTTCGCCTCCCTTTCATTGATTATTTCTGGAATGGCATACCTAATTGAGTTAACAGTTCACGAGCTTCTTCATCAGTGTTGGCAGTCGTTACAATAACGATGTCCATACCGCGAACTTTAGTTACCTTATCATAGTCAATTTCAGGGAAGATCAGCTGTTCTTTGATTCCTAGTGTGTAGTTTCCACGACCGTCAAAAGATTTTTTTGAAATTCCGCGGAAGTCACGTACACGCGGTAAAGAAACAGAAATTAGTTTATCAAGGAAATCGTACATGCGCTCTCCGCGAAGAGTTACTTTCGCACCGATTGGCATTCCTTCACGAAGACGGAATCCAGCAATAGATTTCTTCGCACGAGTAACGACAGGTTTCTGACCAGCGATAAACGTTAGTTCTTCTACAGCGCTATCGATAGCTTTAGCGTTTTGAACAGCGTCACCAACACCCATGTTGATTACGATTTTTTCGATTTTAGGCACTTGCATCACAGATTTGTATTCGAACTTTTTCATTAATGCAGGTGTAATGTCTTTATTGTACTTTTCTTTAAGGCGGTTCATGAGATAGACCTCCCTTCCTTTATTACTAGTTATCTAGAACTTGCCCAGATTTTTTTGCAATACGAACTTTTTTGCCATTTTCCACTTTGTATCCTACGCGAGTCACTTCACCTGTTTTAGGATCGAGCGGCATTACGTTTGACACATGAATTGGCGCCTCTTGATTTAAAATTCCGCCTTGAGGGTTAGCTTGAGTCGGCTTTGAGTGCTTCTTCACCATGTTGACACCCTCAACGATTACGCGGTCTTTTTTAGGGAAAGCTGCAAGGATCACACCTTGTTTTCCTTTGTCTTTACCAGAGATAACCATTACTTTATCGCCTTTTTTAACATGCATCCTGATCGCACCTCCTTAGTCCGGCATTGATATCATTAAAGTACTTCTGGAGCTAGAGAAACAATTTTCATGAAGTTGTTATCACGAAGTTCACGTGCTACAGGTCCGAAGATACGAGTTCCGCGCGGGCTTTTGTCGTCACGGATGATAACACATGCATTCTCATCGAATTTGATGTAAGATCCGTCATTTCTGCGCGCGCCGCTCTTAGAACGTACGATTACAGCTCTTACGACCTCACCTTTTTTGACAACGCCTCCTGGTGTTGCTTGTTTAACCGTGCAAACAATGACATCACCAATGTTAGCTGTTTTGCGTCCAGAACCACCAAGCACCTTGATTGTTAATACTTCACGGGCACCAGAGTTATCAGCTACTTTTAAACGAGTCTCTTGTTGAATCATTATTTGTTACCTCCCTTCGGAAAAAGGTTTCCGAACTTTATTAGATAATAACAGCTTCTTCGACAACTTCAACTAGACGAAAACGTTTAGTCGCAGATAATGGACGAGTTTCCATGATCTTTACGATGTCTCCGATTTTAGCTTGGTTATTTTCATCATGTGCTTTGAATTTTTTAGAGTACTTTACGCGTTTACCGTAGAGTGAATGTTTTTTGTAAGTTTCTACAACAACAGTAATGGTTTTATCCATTTTGTCAGAAACAACACGTCCTTGGTAGACTTTGCGCTGATTGCGTTCGCTCATGTTTTAGAGAACCTCCCTCCGGAATTATTTGTTGGCAGCAATTTCTCTTTCCCGAATCACAGTTTTCATGCGCGCGATTGACTTGCGCACTTCACGAATGCGAGCAGTGTTTTCAAGTTGTCCTGTCGCTAATTGAAAGCGAAGATTGAAAAGTTCTTCTTTAAGAGACTTTACTTTTTGTTCAATTTCAGCAGTGGTAAGGTCACGAATTTCATTAGCTTTCATTTGATTCACCACCAATTTCTTCACGTTTTACGAACTTCGTTTTAATTGGCAATTTGTGAGATGCAAGACGAAGAGCTTCACGAGCGACTTCCTCAGACACACCAGAAATTTCAAATAAAACTTTGCCCGGTTTTACAACAGCTACCCATCCTTCAGGAGCACCTTTACCGGAACCCATCCGAACCTCTAGAGGCTTAGCTGTATAAGGCTTAGAAGGGAAAATTTTGATCCAAACTTTACCGCCACGTTTCATGTAACGAGTCATTGCGATACGCGCAGCTTCGATTTGACGGTTTGTAATCCAAGAAGCTTCTTGAGCCTGGATGCCGTATTCACCGAAATGCACTTCAGAGCCGCCTTTTGCACGGCCGCGCATTTTTCCGCGATGCTCTCTGCGATATTTAACGCGTTTTGGCATTAACATATTATTTTCCTCCTTCCTCAGTTTTCTTCTTAGTAGGAAGAACCTCTCCACGATAGATCCAGACTTTTACACCAAGCTTGCCGTAAGTTGTGTCAGCTTCAGATGTAGCATAGTCGATGTCTGCACGAAGTGTGTGCAATGGAACAGTTCCTTCACTGTAGTATTCAGAACGAGCGATGTCAGCGCCGCCAAGACGACCGGAAACCATTGTTTTAACTCCTTGTGCACCAGCGCGCATTGTGCGTTGGATTTGTTGCTTTTGCGCACGACGGAAAGAGATACGGTTTTCCAATTGACGAGCAATGTTATCAGCAACTAGCTGAGCATCAAGATCAGCTCTTTTGATTTCAAGAATGTTAATGTGTACACGCTTGCCAGTAAGGCTGTTAAGGGCTTTGCGAAGCGCTTCTACTTCAGAACCGCCTTTACCGATAACCATACCAGGCTTAGCTGTGTGGATCGTAATATTTACACGGTTTGCCGCACGCTCGATTTCCACTTTAGAAACAGAAGCGTCAGACAGGCGTTGATTAATAAATTCACGGATTTTCAGATCTTCGTGAAGGAAGTCAGCGTAATCTTTGCCAGCGTACCACTTAGATTCCCAATCACGTATAACACCAATACGAAGACCGACTGGATTTACCTTTTGACCCACGAGTTATCCCTCCTTCTTTTCTGATACAACGATAGTAATGTGGCTCGTACGTTTGTTGATTTGGCTTGCACGTCCCATAGCGCGCGGACGGAATCTTTTCAACGTAGGGCCTTCGTTCACGTAAGCTTGAGTAACAACCAGGTTGTTTGCATCCATTTCGTAGTTGTGCTCAGCGTTAGCGATAGCAGATTTTAAAACTTTTTCAATAATCGGGGAAGCAGCTTTTGGCGTAAGGTTTAAGATCGATACTGCTTCACCTACTTGCTTGCCTCGAATCAGGTCCATTACTAGACGTGCCTTACGAGGAGCAATACGGACTGTTCTTGCGACAGCTTTAGCTTGTTGCATTTAAAAGCCTCCTCTCATTAGCGTCTTGTTTTTTTGTCATCACTAGCATGACCTTTGTAAGTGCGTGTCGGTGCGAATTCACCCAACTTGTGACCTACCATATCTTCAGAGATGTAAACAGGCACATGTTTGCGTCCATCATAGACTGCGATTGTGTGACCGATAAATTGCGGGAAAATAGTAGAACGGCGAGACCAAGTTTTCACAACTTGTTTCTTATCCGCTTCATTTAATTTCTCGATTTTTGTCATTAGATGATCATCGACAAATGGTCCTTTTTTTAAGCTGCGAGCCATTTTGGAACCTCCCTTCGTGATTGCACTACGGTCCGATATGAACCGTAGACAACCCCGTTATTTATTTTTACGACGACGTACGATGAATTTATCTGATTTGTTCTTTTTCTTACGAGTTTTGAATCCAAGAGTTGGTTTACCCCATGGAGACATAGGTGATTTACGTCCGATCGGAGCGCGTCCTTCACCACCACCGTGCGGGTGATCGTTAGGGTTCATAACAGAACCGCGAACTGTAGGACGGATGCCTTTCCAGCGTGAACGTCCTGCTTTACCAATGTTGATCAGTTCGTGCTGTTCGTTACCTACTTGACCGATAGAAGCACGGCAAGCAGAAAGAATCATGCGAACTTCACCGGAGTTCAGACGTACAAGAACGTATTTTCCTTCTTTACCAAGAACTTGAGCAGATGTACCAGCTGAACGTACAAGCTGTCCGCCTTTTCCAGGTTTCAATTCAATGTTGTGCACGACTGTACCAACAGGGATGTTGATCAGTGGAAGTGCGTTACCTACTTTAATGTCAGCTTCTGGTCCTGACATGATTTCAGTTCCTACTTGAAGGCCCTTAGGAGCCAGGATGTAGCGTTTTTCTCCGTCTACATAGTTAATTAGAGCAATGTTAGCTGAACGGTTTGGATCGTACTCAACTGTAGCAACGCGTCCAGGTATACCATCTTTATCGCGTTTGAAGTCGATAATACGGTATTGGCGTTTATGTCCGCCGCCTTGATGACGTACAGTTAATTTACCTTGGTTGTTGCGTCCGCCTTTTTTGTGAAGCGGGGCAAGCAAGGATTTTTCCGGCTGATCTGTCGTGATTTCCGCGAAATCAGACGTAGTCATGCCGCGACGTCCGTTAGAGGTCGGTTTGTACTTTTTAATCGCCATTTTGAATTTCCCTCCTTCTTTTTACAAGTGATTAAGCTTCAAAAATTTCGATTTCTTTGCTGTCTTCAGTAAGCTTAACAATCGCTTTTCTGCGTTTGTTTGTCATACCAGAGTAGCGGCCGACACGTTTGAATTTCCCTTTGTAGTTCATGATGTTGACTTTTTCAACTTTCACTCCAAAGATTTGCTCAACAGCGTCTTTCACTTCTGTTTTGTTAGCTCTTACGTCTACTTCAAACGTATATTTTTTCTCAGTCATTAAATCAGCAGAACGTTCAGTAATGACGGGGCGCTTTAGAACATCACGAGGATCTTTCATTATGCAAGCACCTCCTCTACTTTTTCAACCGCTGCTTTCGTGATCACAAGCTTCTCATGACCGACAACATCGAGGACGTTGATTCCGTTAGCTTCAACAACAGTAACTCCTGGAAGGTTACGAGCAGATAGTTCAACTGTCTCGTTTGCATCCGCAGTTACGATTAAAGCTTTCTTCTCGATAGACAGACCTTTAAGGATAGCTGCCATTTCTTTTGTTTTAACCGCATCAAGATTAAGATCTTCAAGAACGATCAAGTTGTTGTCATTCACTTTAGAAGACAATGCTGATTTGATAGCCAAGCGGCGAACTTTTTTCGGTAATTTATATGCATAGCTGCGTGGTGTAGGACCGAATACGATACCACCTCCGCGCCATTGCGGTGAACGGATAGATCCCTGACGAGCACGGCCGGTACCTTTTTGACGCCAAGGTTTGCGACCTCCGCCACGTACTTCCGAACGATTTTTTACTTTATGAGTTCCTTGACGTAAGGAAGCTCTTTGCATAAGAATAGCGTCGAATACTACGCTCTCATTTGGCTCGATTCCAAATACAGAGTCGTTTAATTCGATATCACCAGCAGTAGAACCGTTTTGGTTATATAAAGCTACTTTTGGCATGATCAATTTCCTCCTTTCCTAAGAGAATTATTTAGATTTAACAGCGCTTTTAACAGCGACTAATGATTTTTTCGCACCAGGAACGTTACCTTTAACTAAAAGAAGATTGCGCTCTGCATCCACTTTTACGATTTCAAGGTTTTGAACAGTGATTTGCTCTCCGCCCATACGTCCAGGCAACAGCTTTCCTTTGAATACACGGTTAGGGTCTACCGGTCCCATTGAACCAGGACGGCGATGGTAGCGTGAACCGTGAGACATAGGTCCGCGAGATTGTCCGTGGCGTTTGATGGCGCCTTGGAAACCTTTACCTTTCGATGTTCCTGTTACATCTACGACTTCTCCGTTAGAGAAAATATCAACTTTGACTTCCTGACCAACTTCATACGCATCCATATCCACTCCGCGTAATTCTTTAACGAAGCGCTTAGGAGCAGTTTCCGCTTTTGCAACGTGTCCTTTTTCTGGTTTGTTGGCAAGCTTCTCACGCTTGTCGTCAAAACCGATCTGAATCGCTTCATAGCCGTCGTTTTCAGAAGTTTTCTTCTGAAGTACAACGTTAGGAGCAGCTTCGATAACAGTTACCGGAATAAGATCACCGTTTTCTGCGAAAACTTGCGTCATACCAATTTTTCTTCCTAAGATTCCTTTGGTCATTCGTCACACCTCCTATAAAAATCATTCTATATTTTAGATTAAAGTTTAATTTCGATATCGACACCAGATGGTAAATCTAATCGCATTAGAGCATCGACAGTTTGTGGTGTTGGGTTCACAATGTCGATTAAACGTTTATGTGTACGCATTTCGAATTGCTCACGAGAATCTTTGTATTTGTGCACCGCACGAAGGATTGTGTAAACTGATTTCTCAGTTGGCAACGGAATCGGACCAGAAACGCTGGCTCCGGAACGTTTAGCCGTTTCAACAATCTTCTCAGCAGATTGATCAAGGATTCTATGATCATACGCTTTTAAACGAATACGAATTTTTTGTTTTGCCATTATTTTCCCTCCTTTTCGCCTACTTACATTAGACAATTCTCCGTGAGAAAAACCTGAATCACCTTGCCATGGCAAAGCGGCCGGGTGTGTCAGCAACCTCTCACTTCATCGCAGTCAAAGACCAACATGCACTATTATACAAAATTTATAGGCATGATGCAAGGTAATATTGAATATTACCGGCTTTTGCACACTTTTTTTATTATACAGATTCCAGCAAGGATAATCAAGGACTTCAGGACAAATAAAAAACGAGACCCGGTCGTCGGATCTCGTTTTTTATTTTATAAGTATTATTCAGTGATAGAAGATACTACGCCAGAACCAACTGTACGTCCGCCTTCACGGATAGAGAAGCGAGTTCCGTCTTCGATCGCGATTGTTGAAATCAATTCAACAGTCATTTCGATGTTGTCTCCAGGCATAACCATTTCTACGCCTTCTGGAAGCTGAATGATACCCGTTACGTCAGTTGTACGGAAGTAGAACTGAGGACGGTAGTTAGAGAAGAATGGAGTGTGACGTCCACCCTCTTCTTTAGAAAGAACGTAAACTTCAGCTTTGAACTTTTTATGTGGAGTGATTGTACCTGGTTTAGCAAGTACTTGACCACGTTGGATATCTTCACGAGATACACCGCGAAGAAGTGCACCGATGTTGTCTCCAGCTTCTGCATAGTCAAGAAGCTTACGGAACATTTCAACACCTGTAACAGTTGTTTTGCTGTTTTCTTCTTGAAGACCGATGATTTCAACTTCGTCACCGACTTTAACTTGTCCGCGCTCTACGCGTCCAGTAGCAACTGTTCCACGACCTGTGATTGAGAATACGTCCTCAACAGGCATCATGAATGGCTTTTCAGTATCGCGCTCTGGAGTTGGGATGTATTCGTCAACTGCATCCATCAGTTCGAAGATTTTAGCTTCGTATTCAGCGTCACCTTCAAGAGCTTTAAGTGCAGAACCTTTGATAACTGGTACATCGTCACCAGGGAACTCATACTCAGAAAGAAGATCGCGAACTTCCATTTCAACTAGCTCAAGAAGCTCTTCGTCGTCTACCATGTCGCATTTGTTCAAGAATACTACGATGTAAGGCACACCTACGTTACGAGAAAGAAGGATGTGCTCACGAGTTTGTGGCATTGGACCGTCAGCAGCAGATACAACAAGGATCGCTCCGTCCATTTGCGCAGCACCAGTGATCATGTTTTTAACATAGTCAGCGTGTCCTGGACAGTCAACGTGTGCATAGTGACGAGTTTCTGTTTCGTACTCAACGTGTGCAGTAGAGATTGTGATACCGCGCTCACGCTCTTCTGGAGCACCGTCGATTTGGTCGTATGCCATAGCAGTACCTTTACCAGATTTCTTATGAAGCACAGTTGTGATAGCAGCTGTTAATGTAGTTTTACCATGGTCAACGTGTCCAATTGTACCAATGTTGGCATGTGATTTGGAACGGTCGAATTTTTCTTTAGCCATTCTGAAAATCCTCCTTAAAAAGGTTAGTTTTTGTTATATAGAGTGATAGAAAGTGAAAGCGATGTTTCACTTTCTCATCTTACAATAGTATTTATACTTTAATGAAGAGGCAAAATCAATTATTCACCTTGATTTTTTTTGATGATCTCATCAGCAATGCTCTTAGGCACTTCTTCGTAATGGTCAAAGACCATTGTGAACGTACCGCGTCCTTGTGTGTTTGAACGGAGAGCCGTAGCGTAACCGAACATTTCAGAAAGTGGAACCATCGCGCGAACGACTTGAGCGTTTCCGCGTCCTTCCATACCTTCTACACGACCGCGGCGTGATGTAATATCACCCATGATGTCTCCCATGTATTCTTCTGGGATAACGACTTCAACTTTGGAGATCGGCTCAAGAATAACCGGGTTACACTTGCTTGCCGCGTTTTTAAGCGCCATTGAAGCAGCGATTTTAAACGCCATTTCGTTTGAGTCGACGTCATGGTAAGAACCGTCAAACAATTTCGCTTTGATGTCGATAACAGGGTAACCTGCGACTACACCGTTTTGAAGTGAATCTTCAAGTCCTGCTTGAACAGCCGGAATGTATTCACGAGGAACGACACCACCGACGATTGCGTTTTCGAACTCAAAGCCTTTTCCTTCTTCGTTTGGAGAGAATTCGATCCAAACGTGTCCGAACTGTCCGCGTCCACCAGACTGACGTACGAATTTACCTTCAACTTGCGCGCTCGCACGGAATGTTTCACGATACGCAACTTGAGGAGCACCAACGTTGGCTTCAACTTTAAATTCGCGTTTCATACGGTCAACGATGATATCAAGGTGAAGCTCACCCATACCGCCGATAATCGTTTGACCTGTTTCAGGGTCAGTATGCGCACGGAATGTTGGATCCTCTTCAGCCAATTTAGCCAGTGCAGTAGACATTTTGTCTTGGTCAGCCTTAGATTTAGGCTCGATTGCAACGTGGATAACAGGCTCAGGGAATTCCATAGATTCAAGAATAACAAGGTTTTTCTCGTCGCAAAGCGTGTCCCCTGTAGTCGTGTCTTTCAAACCTACAGCAGCAGCGATATCCCCTGCGTACACAGTAGAGATTTCTTCACGGCTGTTGGCGTGCATTTGCAGGATACGTCCGACGCGCTCACGTTTGCCTTTTGTTGAGTTTCTTACGTATGAACCGGAATCAAGTGTTCCTGAGTACACACGGAAGAACGTCAATTTACCAACGTAAGGGTCAGTCATAACTTTAAATGCAAGCGCTGAGAAAGGTGCGTCGTCAGAAGACTCACGAGTAACCTCTTCCTCAGAATCAGGCAGAGTACCTTTGATTGCCGGTACGTCAGTTGGAGCTGGCAGGTAGTCAAGAACTGCGTCAAGCACTAATTGAACACCTTTGTTTTTGAAAGCTGATCCACAAAGAACCGGATAGAACTCCACGTTACAAGTTCCTTTGCGGATTGCCGCTTTCAGCTCGTCAACTGTGATTTCTTCGCCTTCCAAGTACTTCATCATAAGCTCTTCATCAAGCTCAGCAACAGCTTCAATCAAGCTGGCGCGAAGCTCTTCAGCTTTGTCTTTGTACTCGGCAGGGATTTCACGCGCATCAGAGCGTGTTCCAAGATCATCTTCATAGTAGTACGCAACGTTTTCTACAAGGTCGATGATCCCTTCGAAATTGTCTTCGGCGCCAATCGGTAATTGGATCGCGTGAGCGTTCGCCTCAAGACGGTCTTTAAGAGTTCCTACAGAGTAAAGGAAGTCCGCACCCGTTTTGTCCATCTTGTTGACAAATACGATACGAGGTACTCCGTAAGTTGTTGCCTGACGCCAAACTGTTTCAGTTTGCGGCTCAACGCCTGATTGTGCGTCAAGAACGGCAACGGCACCATCAAGTACGCGCAGGGAACGTTCAACCTCAACTGTGAAGTCTACGTGTCCTGGTGTGTCGATGATGTTTACGCGGTAACCTTTCCACTGTGCAGTTGTTGCAGCGGATGTGATTGTGATACCGCGTTCTTGTTCCTGCTCCATCCAGTCCATTTGGGAAGCCCCTTCATGAGTTTCACCAATTTTATGGATACGGCCTGTGTAGAACAAGATACGTTCAGTTGTTGTCGTTTTACCGGCATCGATGTGAGCCATGATTCCGATATTACGAGTTTTTTCTAAGGAGAACTCTCTTGCCATTGGGTCTTTTCTCCTTCCTTCTTAGGGAATAATATTTTGTCGTGTGAGATTACCAGCGATAGTGAGCGAACGCTTTGTTTGCTTCAGCCATCTTATGAGTATCTTCACGTTTCTTAACAGCTGCACCAGTGTTGTTAGCTGCATCAAGGATTTCGTTAGCTAAACGCTCTTCCATCGTTTTTTCTCCGCGAAGACGAGCGTAGTTTACTAACCAGCGAAGTCCAAGAGTCGTACGGCGTTCAGGACGAACCTCTACAGGTACTTGGTAGTTTGCACCACCTACGCGGCGTGCTTTAACTTCAAGCACTGGCATGATGTTCTTCAATGCTTGTTCGAAAACCTCCATTGCATCGTTGCCGGTACGTTCTTTAATAATATCGAATGACTTGTATAGGATTGTTTGAGCTTTACCTTTTTTACCGTCGATCATCATTTTGTTGATCAAACGAGTAACCAGTTTAGAGTTGTAAAGCGGATCAGGTAAAACATCTCTTTTTGCTACAGGACCTTTACGTGGCATCTGATTATCCTCCCTTCTCTTGTTACGGGTTTACAGTAAGCAGAGGGATTTCACGGTTCAGCTGCCGGGATCAAACCAGCGCTAGGCGCGAAAAGCCTGATGCCCTTAACAGCATTGCCAGAACTCCTTGCTTTTAAAAACCCTTTTATTTGTATTTAAACGGAATTATTTTTTCTTAGGACGTTTTGTACCGTATTTAGAACGGCCTTGTGCACGGTTTTCAACTCCGGCAGTATCAAGCGCGCCACGCACGATGTGGTAGCGTACCCCCGGTAAGTCTTTTACACGTCCACCGCGGATCAATACGACACTGTGCTCTTGCAGGTTGTGTCCGATACCAGGAATGTAGGCCGTAACCTCGATTCCGTTAGTTAAACGAACACGGGCATATTTACGAAGCGCCGAGTTCGGCTTCTTCGGTGTCATTGTACCGACACGAGTACATACTCCGCGTTTTTGTGGTGAAGATACGTTAGTGTGCTCTTTCTTGAAGCTGTTGTATCCTTTGTTAAGTGCTGGAGACTTAGAATTTTCAACTTTGCTTACGCGTCCTTTGCGGACTAGCTGATTAATTGTAGGCATTTTGTAATTCCTCCCTTCATCATGTTTTATAACCCACATACCCAGGTGGTTCATTTAAAAGCAAAAAACAATGCCTTTGCATAAAAGCAAAAACAACGAGTACGTTATTGAATAATGGCAACAGCTGCAGCTCCGACTTCAATTCCGCAGGCTTTGCCGAGCTTTTTCATGGACTCTGCCATTGAGACGGGAATCCCTTGTTCATTTGCCAGGTTAATAACATCTGACGTCAGAAAAGGATCAGCGTCTTTTGCTACGACGACTTCCTTAACAGAATTGCGCTTCAGCGCTTTGACTGTCTGCTTCGTACCGATAATAATAGATTGAGCCTGTGATACTTTATCATAAGACATCATATATCCTCCAAAGTAACAGGTTTAAATTGAGCACCTTGGTTATATTATCATCCTGAAAGAAGGATGTCAACACATGATGACAATTTTTAGTGACATCCTTCTTTAGGATTTTTTTATTTATTCAGCCGGAACCATTTCATCAGATGATTGGACTTGCAATACCGGCTTCACTTTACGGTAGTTCAGCATACCCGTTCCAGCAGGAACAAGCTTACCGATGATAACATTCTCTTTCAGGCCGAGAAGCTCATCGCGTTTTCCTTTGATTGCTGCATCTGTCAGGACACGTGTTGTTTCCTGGAATGACGCGGCAGACAGGAAGGAATCCGTTTCAAGCGATGCTTTGGTGATACCGAGAAGCACCGGACGGCCTGTTGCAGGGCGTTTGCCTCCGAGCAGAACTTTTTTGTTCGCTTCGGTAAACTGGTGAATATCGAGCAGCGTGCCTGGCAGCACTTCCGTGTCGCCGGCATCGATGACACGCACTTTGCGAAGCATCTGGCGAACCATAACCTCGACGTGCTTATCCCCGATTTCAACCCCTTGCATACGATAAACCTTCTGCACTTCATGAAGGAGGTATTCTTGCACCGTCGTGATGTCAGTAACTTTCAGAAGCTCTTTCGGATCAACCGAACCTTCTGTCAGCACCTGGCCACGGGAAATTTTCTCTCCTTCAGTGACTTTCAGGCGCGCGTTGTAAGGCGCCGTATATGAACGGCTTTCGACTTCGCCCTGAACGACGATTTCCTGCTGTTTGTCACGCACTTCATTGATTTCAGCTACGACACCGTCAATTTCAGAGATCGTCGCTTGACCTTTAGGGTTTCGCGCTTCAAACAATTCCTGGATACGCGGCAAACCTTGTGTAATATCGTCTCCGGCAACCCCGCCCGTATGGAAGGTACGCATTGTTAACTGTGTACCCGGCTCACCAATGGACTGGGCAGCGATGATTCCGACTGCTTCCCCGACTTCGACGTCGGTTCCTGTTGCCAGGTTGCGGCCGTAGCATCGTTTACATACACCATGTGACGTATTACATGTAAATGCGGAGCGGATCCACACTTCTTCAATGCCTGCTTCGACAATTTCGAGCGCTTTATCTTCGTCGATCAGCTCGTTTTCATCCACAAGCACTTCACCTGTTTCCGGATGTTTAACAGGTTTTCTCGCGAATCGGCCGACAAGACGCTCTTCAAGACGCTCGATCACTTCTGTGCCTTCCGTGATGGCTTTGGCAAGAATACCTCGGTCTGTGCCGCAGTCAGTCTCACGAATGATGACGTCTTGGGCTACGTCTACGAGACGGCGTGTCAGGTAACCTGAGTCGGCTGTCTTCAGAGCCGTATCCGCAAGACCTTTACGCGCACCGTGAGTAGAGATAAAGTACTCGAGTACCGTTAAACCTTCGCGGAAGCTTGACTTGATCGGAAGTTCGATGATCCGTCCAGCCGGGTTGGCCATCAGACCGCGCATACCCGCAAGCTGCGTAAAGTTTGATGCGTTACCCCGGGCTCCGGAATCACTCATCATGTAGATCGGGTTGATTTCATCCAGGGATTTCATCAGCTTGCCTTGGATCGTATCTTTAGCTGCACTCCAGATGGAAATGACCCGTTCATAACGCTCTTCTTCAGTAATCAGACCACGTCTGAACTGCTTCATGACGTTATCAACTTTTCCTTGCGCTTCTTCAAGGATTTCCTGTTTGTCGTCCAATACGACGATATCGGAAACACCGACCGTAATTCCGGCTTTTGTCGAATATTTAAATCCAAGGTTTTTCATGCGGTCAAGCATTTTTGATGTTTCTGTAATATGGAATCTTTTGAAGATCTCCGCAATGATTTTACCCAAAATGCCTTTTTTGAACGGCTGGTTGATTTCCTGGTTCTTAATGGCTTCTTTAACATCTGCACCGTAATCCAAGAAGAAACGGTCAGGTGTTTTTTCTTCAATGTTGCTCTTCGTCGGTTCGTTCATGTATGGGAACGACGGCGGAAGAATCTCGTTGAAGATCAGTTTTCCGACAGTTGTAACGAGCAGCTTGGAACGCTGTTCTTCGGTAAATGTTTCATTTTTCAGGGAGTTAACCGCAACGGCTACTCTCGTATGCAAATGAACATATCCGTTTTGATACGCAAGAAGCGCTTCATCCGTATCTTTGAAAACCATACCTTCGCCGACTGCGCCTGGGCGTTCTAGCGTCAGATAGTAGTTTCCAAGCACCATATCCTGAGACGGCGTAACGACCGGTTTTCCGTCTTTAGGGTTCAGGATGTTTTGTGCGGCAAGCATCAAGATGCGCGCCTCAGCTTGCGCTTCTGCTGATAAAGGAACGTGAACCGCCATTTGGTCACCGTCAAAGTCAGCGTTGTATGCCGTACATACAAGCGGATGAAGACGGATGGCACGGCCTTCGACAAGCGTTGGTTCAAACGCTTGAATACCTAATCTGTGAAGCGTAGGTGCACGGTTGAGAAGCACAGGGTGTTCTTTGATAACTGATTCAAGGACATCCCAGACTTCCGGCTGAACGCGCTCAATTTTACGCTTCGCACTCTTAATGTTGTGGGCAAGACCTTTTTCAACAAGCTCTTTCATGACGAATGGCTTGAACAGTTCCAGCGCCATTTCTTTCGGAAGACCGCATTGATACATTTTCAGGTTCGGACCTACGACGATAACCGAACGGCCTGAGTAGTCAACACGTTTACCGAGAAGGTTTTGACGGAAACGGCCTTGTTTACCTTTCAGCATGTGAGAAAGGGATTTTAACGGTCTGTTTCCCGGACCTGTAACAGGACGGCCTCTGCGTCCGTTATCGATCAGCGCGTCCACGGCTTCTTGAAGCATGCGCTTTTCGTTTTGAACGATAATGCTTGGCGCTCCAAGATCCAAAAGACGTTTTAAACGATTGTTACGGTTGATGACACGGCGGTACAAATCGTTCAGATCGGAAGTTGCAAAACGTCCACCGTCAAGCTGTACCATCGGTCTCAGCTCAGGCGGAATGACCGGAAGAACGTCGAGGATCATCCAGGACGGCTTATTTCCGGAGTTGCGGAATGCTTCCAATACTTCCAAGCGTTTGATCGCACGTGTGCGGCGCTGTCCTTGTGACGTTTTAAGCTCTTCTTTCAGCATATCCACTTCTTTATCGAGGTCGATATCTTGAAGGAGCTTATGAATCGCTTCAGCACCCATTGATGCCTGGAATTTATTTCCGTATTTATCAAGGTACGCCCGGTACTCTTTTTCAGAAAGAAGCTGTTTTTTCTCAAGCGGTGTATTGGCCGGATCTGTTACGACATAAGAAGCAAAGTAAATGACTTCTTCCAATGCGCGCGGAGACATATCCAGCACAAGACCCATACGGCTCGGGATTCCTTTAAAATACCAGATGTGAGAAACAGGGGCTGCCAGCTCGATATGCCCCATTCTCTCACGACGGACTTTAGCCCGGGTTACTTCAACTCCACAACGGTCGCAGACTACGCCTTTATAACGAACCCGCTTGTACTTTCCGCAGTGGCATTCCCAGTCCTTTTGAGGACCGAAAATGCGCTCGCAGAATAGACCATCTTTTTCAGGTTTCAAAGTACGATAGTTGATTGTTTCAGGCTTTTTCACTTCTCCGTAAGACCATGAACGGATTTTGTCAGGTGAAGCGAGACCGATGTTCATATACTCAAAATTGTTCACATCCAGCAAGGGGCCTACCTCCCTTTTTATCTTCGGGTTATACCCTGTCACTTGCGTATAAAATTCGTTTATTCTTTTGTGACGACATCGCGCTCTGCGTCAGCAGAAACGAATTCTTCAGACTCTTCATCATTCGGCAGAGAAAGCCCTTCGTTTTGTTTCGCGTCTTCGTCGTCTTCCAAGTCTCTCATTTCGATTTCTTCTTCGTCGCTTGATAGGATTTTGACGTCCATACCTAAGCTTTGAAGCTCTTTGATCAATACTTTGAACGATTCCGGAACACCAGGTTCTGGAACATTGTCGCCTTTTACGATGGCTTCGTATGTTTTCACACGGCCTACGACATCATCCGATTTAACAGTCAGGATTTCTTGAAGTGTATATGCTGCACCGTAAGCTTCAAGCGCCCAAACTTCCATCTCTCCAAAACGCTGTCCACCGAACTGCGCTTTACCTCCGAGAGGCTGCTGGGTAACGAGTGAGTAAGGACCTGTAGAACGCGCGTGCAATTTGTCGTCAACCATGTGAGCCAATTTGATCATGTACATGATGCCGACAGACACCCGGTTGTCAAACGGCTCCCCAGTTCGGCCGTCGTAAAGGACTGTCTTTGCGTCCCTTGACATGCCGGCTTCTTCAAGCGTTTCCCACACATCTTCTTCGCGGGCACCGTCAAATACCGGCGACGCGACATGCAGACCGAGACGGCGTGCAGCCATACCAAGGTGCAGCTCCAACACCTGCCCGATGTTCATACGCGATGGTACGCCCAGCGGGTTTAACATGATGTCAATCGGTGTTCCGTCAGGCAGATACGGCATATCTTCCTCAGGAAGGATTTTCGAAATAACACCTTTGTTCCCGTGGCGTCCGGCCATTTTGTCCCCTTCAGAAATTTTACGCTTCTGAACGATGTAAACGCGGACGAGCTGGTTAACGCCCGGAGGCAGTTCGTCTCCGTCTTCGCGGTTGAACACTTTTACATCAAGGATGATACCGCCGCCTCCGTGAGGCACACGCAGCGACGTATCGCGGACTTCACGCGCTTTTTCGCCGAAGATGGCGTGAAGCAGGCGCTCTTCTGCAGTAAGCTCTGTAACACCTTTAGGCGTTACTTTACCAACAAGAAGATCTCCGTCTTTTACTTCAGCACCGACACGGATAATTCCGCGTTCATCGAGATTGCGAAGAGCGTCTTCACCGACGTTTGGAATATCACGTGTAATTTCTTCAGGTCCGAGTTTTGTATCCCGGGCCTCTGATTCGTATTCCTCAATATGAATAGACGTGTATACGTCGTCTTTTACAAGGCGTTCGCTCATGATGATGGCATCCTCGTAGTTGTAGCCATCCCATGTCATAAAGCCGACCATGACGTTGCGTCCAAGGGCAAGCTCACCTTTTTCCATAGACGGACCGTCAGCTAAAATTTCACCTTTTACAACCTCATCACCGACGCTTACGATCGGACGCTGGTTGTAGCAAGTTCCCTGGTTGGAACGAACAAACTTCAGCAGGCTGTATTTATCAAGGTTTCCTTTGACTTTCTGGCCGTCGACTTCTTCATAACGGCGCACCCAGATGTTTTTCGCTTCCACCCGTTCAACGATTCCAGGATGGCGGCAAATAACAGCGGCACCGGAGTCTTTTGCAGATACATACTCCATTCCGGTTCCGACGATCGGAGATTCAGGCTGCATAAGAGGTACAGCCTGCCGTTGCATGTTCGCTCCCATTAGGGCGCGGTTTGAGTCATCGTTTTCCAAGAATGGAATACATGCAGTCGCGGCAGAGACAACCTGTTTAGGCGAAACGTCCATATAGTCGACGCGGTCTTTCGGAACAACGGTGTTCTCCCCTCTGAAACGGGCGACGATGCTGTCATCCACAAAAGATCCGTCATCATTCAGACGTGCGTTAGCCTGGGCAACGACATAGTTGTCTTCTTCATCAGCTGTCAAGTAATCGATTCTCGGCGTTACTTTTCCAGTCTCAGGGTCAACGCGGCGATACGGCGTTTCGATGAAGCCGAAACGGTTCACTTTCGCGAATGAAGAAAGCGAGTTGATCAAACCGATGTTTGGACCCTCAGGAGTTTCAATCGGACACATCCGGCCGTAGTGGGAATAGTGAACGTCACGGACTTCCATTCCGGCACGCTCACGGGTCAAACCGCCCGGTCCAAGCGCTGACAGACGGCGCTTATGCGTCAGCTCAGCAAGCGGATTCGTCTGATCCATAAACTGAGAAAGCTGCGAGCTTCCGAAAAACTCTTTGATTGATGCAATGACAGGGCGAATATTGATCAGCTGCTGTGGCGTGATCGTGTTTGTATCTTGAATAGACATTCTTTCACGAACAACACGCTCCATTCTGCTTAAACCGATACGGAATTGGTTTTGCAGAAGCTCTCCCACTGAACGGAGACGGCGGTTTCCTAAATGGTCGATATCGTCGGTATCGCCCACTCCGTGAAGCAGGTTAAAGAAATAGCTGATGGAAGAGATAATATCAGAAGGTGTAATATTTTTAACGCCTTCTTCAATATAAGCATTTCCAATCACATTGATTGTCTGCTCCCCTTCTTGATCTGTCGGGGCATAGATTTTAATAGACTGAAGCGTCACTTCATCTTCAACAACTCCGCCGTTCGGATACAGCTTTTTAAAACCGATTCCGTTTTCAAGGTAAGGCAGGACTTTGTCAAGCGTTCTTCTGTCTAAAATCGCGCCTTTTTCGGCAAGAATTTCGCCTGTTTCAGGATCGATCAGCGTTTCAGCAAGCCGCTGATTAAACAGTCTGTTTTTGATGTGAAGCTTTTTATTAATTTTATAACGTCCTACACTTGCAAGGTCATATCTTTTCGGATCAAAGAACCTTGAATCAAGCAGGCTTTTTGCGTTTTCTACTGTAGGCGGCTCTCCTGGACGAAGACGCTCGTAGATTTCAAGAAGCGCTTTATCGGTGTTTTCCGTATTATCTTTATCAAGCGTATTGCGCAAATACTCGTTTTCACCGATGAGATCAATGATCTCTTGGTCAGATCCGAAGCCAAGAGCACGCAAAAGAACCGTAACCGGCAACTTACGTGTGCGATCGATGCGTACATAAACAACATCTTTCGCATCAGTCTCGTATTCTAACCATGCGCCACGGTTTGGAATGACAGTCGCGGTAAAACCTTTCTTACCGTTTTTGTCTACTTTACCACTAAAATATACACTTGGAGAACGAACGAGCTGAGATACAATGACCCGTTCCGCACCGTTGATAATAAAGGTTCCAGTGTCTGTCATAATAGGGAAATCACCCATGAAGACATCCTGATCCTTTACTTCACCGGTCTCTTTGTTGATTAAGCGGACTTTAACACGCAGCGGAGCTGAGTAGGTCACGTCGCGCTCTTTTGATTCTTCTACCGGATACTTAGGCTCGCCCAAGCTGTAGTCGATAAATTCCAGAGAGAGGTTACCAGTGAAATCCTCAATTGGCGATATGTCTTGAAACATCTCTCTAAGACCCTCATCAAGAAACCACTGATAAGAAGAGGTTTGAATTTCAATGAGATTTGGTAATTCTAACACTTCGCTAATGCGTGCATAGCTTCTGCGCTGGCGGTGTCGTCCATACTGAACTAGTTGACCTGTCAACTGATTCACCCCTCAAATCATGCGTAATATATGTGTAACAAGCATTTCTTCCGCAAATATGTAAGAAATACTTTTACAAGACAAAAGAAAAAAGGGTTTCTAATTTAGAAAACCACATCCAAAAACAAAATACCGATTTTATTAGTGTTCCCAAAAATGTATATTTTATACAAACCTAGGCGTTTCTTAAAAACAGCAGCAAAATATATACATTGGCATTTTATAATATTAACATAGCTGAAAATCCGAGTCAAACTTTTTTTGCTTTGATGATATAGTACCCTTTCTTTTTGTGAACGACTTCAACGTCCGCAAAAAGTTCTTTTAATTTTTCAATGGCAGAAGGCCCGCCTTGTTTTTTCTGAATGACGACCCACAGCTCTCCTGAAGGCCGCAAATGTTCAGCGCTTTTTTCAAAGATGGCGTGCACAGTTTTTTTCCCGGCGCGTATGGGGGGATTAGTAATAATAGAAGCGAATTTTTTTGCAGGTTCGACGTTGGCAAACAGATCACTCTGATAGATCTTTGTGTTGTCGATCTGATTATTTAACGCGTTTTCCTTCGAAAGTTCGACAGCTCTTTCATTAACATCGATCATGTGAACCATTCGATCTTCGAAATCCGCAGCAAGCGAAAGACCAATCGGGCCATAGCCGCAGCCTACATCCAAAAAATCACCTTCTGTATCCGGTTCCCGGAAAGCTTCAATCAGCAGCCTTGAGCCAAAGTCCACTTCTCTTTTTGAAAAAACTCCGCTGTCGCTGATAAAAGTAAACGTCCGGTTTCTCAAGCGAAATGCCCACGTTGATCTGCTGCTTTTTGCTGAAGGTTTTTCCGAATAATAATGGTCAGTCATCACAGAACCTCCTCAGTTGGTGAACTCTCCAGATATCTTGAAACAAGATGGCGTATCTTATGCGGAAGGGACTACAATTAATTAGCAAAGAAAAAGCCCGCTTTTAAAAGCGAGCTTTCCCCTAAAGATTAGGTGAAGATTACTTAACTTCTACAGAAGCGCCAACTTCTTCAAGTTTAGCTTTAAGCTCTTCAGCTTCTTCTTTCGCAATACCTTCTTTAAGAGGTTTTGGAGTGTTGTCAACAAGTTCTTTAGCTTCTTTCAAGCCAAGACCAGTGATTTCACGAACAACTTTGATAACTTTGATTTTTTGATCTCCTGCACCAGCAAGAACAAGATCAAATTCAGTTTTTTCTTCAGCAGCACCGCCTGCAGCAGCTCCGCCAGCTACAGCTACAGGAGCAGCAGCAGTTACGCCAAATTCTTCTTCGATTGCTTTTACTAAGTCGTTCAATTCAAGTACAGTTGCTTCTTTAACGGAAGCAATGATTTCTTCGATATTTAAAGCCATTTGTAATTCCTCCATTTTGTTTTATTTTTTAGATACTGATGCTATTAAGCGCCTTGTTCTTCCTTTTGTTCTGCAACAGCTTTAGTTGCAAGAGCAAGGTTGCGAACTGGAGCTTGAAGTACGCTAAGCAACATAGAAAGCAAGCCTTCGCGAGATGGAAGTTCAGCAAGAGCTTTCACTTCTTCAACTGTAGATACTTTGCCTTCGATTACGCCCGCTTTGATTTCAAGAGCTTCGTGCTTTTTAGCAAACTCGTTAAGAACTTTAGCTGGAGCGACAACATCTTCAGTGCTGAATGCAATCGCATTCGGTCCTGTTAAGAAATCGTTCAAACCATCAAGTTCAGCTTGTTCAACCGCACGGCGAGTCATCGTGTTTTTGTACACTTTGAACTCAACGTTAGCTTCGCGAAGCTGTTTACGAAGTTCTGTTACTTCAGCTACGTTAAGGCCGCGATAGTCAACGATGATCGTTGATTTACTTTCTTTCAGTTTAGAAGTAATTTCTTCAACAACAACTTTTTTTGTTTCAATTGCGCTGCTCATGGTTACACCTCCTGTAAGATTCATCTGTGTAACACTTATACCGTTCGGTGATCACGTTCTTTAACGACATCTTCCATATAAAAAGCCTCCATTCGACATGGAGGCTGTATATACAAGCATACGTAACGCTAGAGCTGTGATATATATACACCTCGGTAGGAGATTAAGCCTTATCGGCACCTACTGTCTACGGTATAAATGGACATATTTTATTTTTACAACGTTTTGAATTATATCAGAACGTCTTATCAAAAGTCAATATTATTTTACGTTGAAAGTTGAAGGGTCCACTTTGATTCCAGGTCCCATTGTAGATGTAACAGAAACGTTTTTCACGTATACACCTTTAGCAGCAGCAGGTTTCGCTTTCAAAATTGTGTCGTACATTGTCGCGAAGTTTTCTACAAGCTTGCCTTCTTCGAATGACACTTTTCCGATTGGAACGTGGATGTTTCCTGCTTTATCAACGCGGTATTCAACTTTACCAGCTTTGATTTCGTTGACTGCTTTTTCAACTTCGAAAGTAACCGTTCCTGTTTTAGGGTTTGGCATAAGACCTTTTGGTCCAAGCACGCGTCCGATTTTACCGACTTCACCCATCATATCAGGAGTCGCAACGATTACATCAAAATCAAACCAGCCTTGCTGAATTTTGTTGATGTAATCAGAATCGCCTACGTAGTCTGCACCAGCAGCTTCTGCTTCTTTCGCTTTTTCGCCCTTAGCGAAAACAAGAACGCGCTGAGTTTTGCCTGTTCCGTTTGGAAGTACAACTGCACCGCGGATTTGCTGGTCGTTTTTACGAGGGTCAACACCTAAACGGAATGCCGCTTCAACAGTGGCATCGAATTTAGCTGTGTTTGTTTTTTTCACAAGCTCAATCGCTTCGTTTACGTCGTAAGCTTTTGTACGCTCTACAAGCTTGGCAGCTTCGACGTATTTTTTACCTTTTTTAGCCATTTTAAAATTTCCTCCTTAGTGGTTTTAGCGGAATAACCTCCCACGAATAAGGGTTGCGAACTTGTCTGATCCAAACTCGCAACCCAGCAAAGAGACAAAACTTAGTCTTCGATCACAATACCCATACTGCGGGCAGTTCCTTCAACCATACGCATAGCCGCTTCAACATCTGCCGCATTTAAGTCAGGCATTTTTGTTTCGGCGATTTCACGTACTTTATCGCGTTTAACGGTTGCGACTTTATTACGGTTAGGCTCACCAGAACCTGACTCAATTCCAGCCGCTTTTTTAAGCAATACAGCAGCAGGCGGAGTTTTTGTGATAAATGTAAATGAACGGTCTTCGTAAACCGAAATTTCTACAGGAATGATCAGACCAGCTTGGTCAGATGTACGAGCGTTAAACTCCTTACAGAATCCCATGATGTTAACACCGGCTTGACCCAATGCAGGACCAACTGGCGGAGCTGGATTCGCTTTTCCAGCAGGAATTTGCAATTTTACAACTTTAACTACTTTTTTAGCCACGAGACACACCTCCTTAAGTCCGTGATGTGGTAATAGGGTGAACCCTCCCACTCAAGGTCTCATTCTTTATATGAATGATGAAAATATCAAGCTAGCTGCCTTGACCTTTTTGCCAAGACGCACCTTTGTATATTATCACTTTTATATAGTGATTTCAAGCGCTTTTCCATTACAATTTGTCAACTTGAGTAAATTCGAGCTCAACCGGGGTCTCTCTTCCGAACATATTAACGAATACTTTGACTTTATTTTTGTCGTGGTCGATCTCTTCGATCGTCCCTGTGAAATCAGCAAACGGGCCGTCGATCACCTTGACGGTTTCTTTTAATTCAAAGTCGATTTCTGTTTTTCTTTCTTCAAGCCCCATCCGCTTCAGAATTTTTTCCGCTTCGCCCGGAAGCAGCGCAGTCGGCTTTGAACCTGATCCGGCTGAACCGACAAACCCGGTCACGCCAGGCGTATTTCGAACAACATACCAGGAATCATCCGTCATGACTAGTTCGACAAGTACATACCCAGGGAATACTTTCTTTTTAACGACTTTTTTCTTGCCGTTTTTAATATCGGTTTCTTCCTCTTCAGGTACAACGACGCGGAATATCTTATCCTGCATCCCCATCGATTCCACCCGTTTTTCCAAATTCGCCTTTACTTTATTTTCATAGCCGGAGTACGTATGAACCACATACCATTTCTTTTCCATTCTCATTCAGGACCCTTTCAGTCCTTCCCTCCCCACACCTTAAAAGTTTTTGGCCGTACCGGGAAACTGACACTTTCTTTTATACGAGCCTCATATTTTGAAACAATGAAAAAACCCGTTAAACGGGTTTTTTGGCAAGTCATATTTAGATCTATTATAACACGTTATGCTGATCATTATTCAACTATTAAACGAATTAATTGCGTAATACCCGAATCGATGAGTGCAAAAAAGATAGCGAAAAAGATAACGGTGGTGATAACAGTGATCGTATAGCGCGTTAGTTCTTTTCCTTTAGGCCAGGTGACCTTTTTCATTTCTTTTCCGACATTCTTTAAAAATTTGATAATACCCATGGTAAGAAACCTCCACAACCTAAAAACAAAAACGCCTATTTTGTTTCCAGATGTACTGTATGTGAATTGCAGTTATTGCAGTATTTCTTTACTTCGAGCCGTTCAGCCAAAGCTGCGGAGCTTTTCATTGTCGTATAATTACGACTTCCGCAATTTTTGCAGGCTAACGTTACTTTTTTCTTCATGTTTACACCTTTTTCTGGACGATCATTTTCCTAAGTAACATATCACAGTCATAAAATGACTGTCAATATGCCATAAGCATTGGCTACAAGCTGATTTCGCGGAGCTCCAGGTACTTTTCAAGCTTTCTTTTGACACGCTGAAGCGCATTATCGATCGATTTTACATGGCGGTTTAGTTCTTCGGATATTTCCTGATAGGATCTTCCGTCGAGATAGAGCGCAAGAACTTTTCTTTCTAAATCACTAAGCAATTCTCCCATTTTCAGCTCGATATCATCGAATTCTTCCTGATTGATGATCAGCTCTTCAGGATTCATGACCTTGGCTCCGGAAATCACGTCGAGAAGCGTCCGGTCTGATTCCTCGTCATAAATGGGCTTGTCCAGCGACACATAAGAATTGAGCGGAATATGTTTCTGGCGAGTAGCTGTTTTGATAGCGGTAATAATTTGGCGGGTAATGCATAATTCTGCAAAAGCTTTGAATGAAGTCAGCTTGTCCTCTCTAAAATCACGGATAGATTTGTAGAGTCCAATCATGCCTTCCTGAACGATATCTTCCCGATCAGCCCCGATTAAGAAGTAGGATCTTGCTTTTGCCCTTACAAAATTACGGTACTTTGTAATCAAGTAATCTAACGCATCACTGTCTCCGACATGAACCATTTCAATGACCTGCTCGTCTTCCAACTGGCAAAAACGTTCTTTGCTGAACTGTTCTTTGCTGAATTTTCCCTGGTTGTTTTGTAAGTTCACTCCGATCCCCCCGACCGCACGTAGATAGAAATATTATACAGTAATGGACAAAAAAGCGTCAACCTAATCCAAGTCGCCACGCCGCCATTTTTCGAAGATCTTCAAGACGTCTTCTGACAATGGAATTTTCCCCGCGGGACGTTCTGAGGTGATTTGTTTCACCCTTTTTTCGATTTGCCTTTCGATCGCTTCGACTTCCCTGAGCAGCTCCCTGGCTGATTTGCGCAGGGCCCCTTGGCCGAAAATCGCCCATTGCTCTGTGTAGTCAGATGTGGCAACATGGAGTTGCGTCTGAATATTATTCAAGTCTGACACCAGTTTCTCGATCCGTTCATCAGCCGTTTCATTTTCCCTTGTGAATATCACTTCTACGCGATGATTGACCTTCTTTTTCTCGATTCCTTTAACGAGATGCGCATCAAAGACAACGATTACCCGGAACCCAGTATACGATTGATATTCCGCCATCTTCTGTATCAACAGATCCCTTGCTTCTTCAAAACTGTTTTCTTTTAAATCTTTCAACTGAGGCCATGCCCCAATCATGTTATAACCGTCGACCAACAGGATGTCCATTCCGTCTATTCTCCCAGAGGGCTTCGTTTCCGGTACACTTCATACATCAGGAGGCCGGCTGCGACTGAGGCGTTCAGGGACGTAACTTTTCCCGCCATCGGCAGGCGGATGAGAAAATCACATTTCTCTTTTACAAGCCTTCCCATGCCTTTTCCTTCACTGCCGATGACAAGCGCAAGCGGCATATTTCCGTCGAGCGACCTGTAGTCCTGTTTTCCAGACGCATCGGTACCGACTACCCAAATGCCCCGTTGCTTCATTTCTTCCAGGGTTCGCGACAGGTTGGTCACTTTGACGACCGGAATATGTTCGATGGCTCCTGTCGAGGCTTTGGCGACAGTCGTCGTAAGGCCGACCGCGCGCCTCTTCGGGATGATGATGCCATGAGCCCCAACCGCATCTGCGGTGCGCATAATAGAGCCCAGATTGTGCGGATCCTCAATCTCGTCTAAAACGAGGATAAACGGCTTTTCATTTCTGTCTTCGGCCTTTTGAAAAAGATCATCCAGTTCGGCATACTCGTAAGCCGCGACCTGAGCGACGACGCCTTGATGCTGTCCGGAAACCATTTGATCGAGTTTTTTTCTTGGGACATAATGAATCGTGATGCCTTTTTTGGCGGCAAGTTCAACGACTTGCTGAGCCTGTCCCTTCACTGTGTTTTCCGCCATCCACAGCTTATACAATTCCCGGCCTGACTTTAATGTTTCGATGACCGCGTTTTTTCCTATGACGTAATCATGCTGCTCACTCATTTGACTTCCTCCCTGCCATCCCGTTTTTCCAGTGCTGCTTTGATGAGTTCATTAAGCCTATCTTCCCTGTTCTCAAGAAAAAGATACCCGATGACCGCCTCAAAAGCCGTACTGTAACGATATGTTTGAACATCCGTATTTTTCGGTACCGTTCCGGATTTGGCATTCCGTCCTCTTCTCAGCACAGCCTGTTCTTCCTCGTTGAAAAATTCCTGCTCCTCTAGCGCAAACAGCATGCTTGCCTGCGACTTGGCAGAGACATAGCGCCTCGACTGCCTGTGCAGATCATTGGGCCTTGTCATGCCTTGCTTTAAGAGGTGATGCCTGACGTATACCTCTAATACGGCATCACCCATGTAAGCAAGCGCCAAACCATTCAGCTGTTTGGCGTCTTTAATGGTTTCCAAATTCATGTTTACGATTCTCCTCTTTTCCAGCGTGTACCCTGTGGAGTGTCCTCCAGGATAATGTTCATGCTTTTCAGCTGGTCGCGAATCTGGTCAGATGTTGCGAAGTCACGGTTTCTGCGGGCTTCATTCCGCTTCTCGATCAGTTCTTCAATGTCCTTATCCAAAAGTTCCTGTTCCTTGAGGGAGAAGCCGAGCACTGAGCAGATCTCGTCAAACAGCTGTAGAAACGCCTGAATGACATGTTCTGAAGTATTCTTTTCCTGCAGATAGTAGTTGGCGTGTTTGGCCAGATCAAACAGGACGGAAATTGCATTCGCTGTATTAAAATCATCATCCATTGCCGTTTCAAAGGCTTTTCGCTGCTCTTCAATTTTTCCAAGCCATTCTGAATCGCCCTCTGTTAAATTTGTACTGCTTTTCAGGCGATACTGCAAATTGCTATAAGCTGTTTTTAGACGACCAAAAGCATTTTTTGTGTTCTCAAGAAGTTCGACCGAATAGTTGATCGGATGTCTGTAATGAACAGACAGCATGAAAAACCGCAGCACTTGGGGATCATGCTCTTTAATAATGTCATGCACAAGCACAAAGTTACCGAGCGATTTTGACATTTTCTCATTATCGATATTAATGTAGCCGTTATGAAGCCAATATTTCGCGAAAGGCTTCCCTGTCAATGCTTCCGATTGGGCAATTTCGTTTTCGTGATGCGGGAAGGTCAAATCCTGGCCGCCGGCGTGAATGTCGATCGAATCGCCCAAATATTTTTTCGCCATCGCAGAGCACTCGATATGCCAGCCGGGACGGCCTTTTCCCCAAGGGCTATCCCAGGAGATTTCGTTATCTTTCGCCGCTTTCCATAATGCGAAATCGAGCGCATCTTCTTTTTTCTCGCCCACTTGAATCCGGGCGCCTGATCTCAGCTCATCGACTGATTGATGCGACAGCTTTCCATAACCTTCAAACGATCTTGTTTTATAATAAACATCCCCGTCTGCCTCATAAGCATAGCCCTTATCGATCAGCGTTCGAATAAAATCGATGATTTCATCCATGTTTTCAGTGACGCGCGGATGGCAATCCGCTTTTGTGCAGCCCAGTGAGCCGACATCTTCGAAGTACGCCTTAATAAAGCGTTCGGCGATGACCGGCACTTCCTCTCCAAGCTCATTTGCCGCTTTAATTAATTTGTCATCGACATCTGTAAAATTGGAGACGTATTGGACGTCATAGCCTTTATACTCCAAATACTTTCTGACCGTGTCATAGACGATCGCCGGCCTCGCGTTTCCGATGTGAATGTAGTTATATACGGTCGGCCCGCACACATACATTTTGACCTTGCCTTCTTCAAGAGGCACAAACGGCTCTTTTTTTCGTGTGAGAGTATTATACAGTGTTAGTGTCACAGCTCATCTTCCCTTTCTTTTCTCCGGAGCTCTTGTTTCAGCTGCCTGATTTCGTTTTCCAATTCTCTGAAGCGGTCAGCCACCGGATCCGGCAAGTCCTGGTGGTTCAAGTCGCGTCTGATTTTCTTTCCGTTTTGTACGACGACGCGGCCCGGGATGCCGACAACGGTGGAGCATTCAGGCACATCATGCAGGACGACGGAGCCGGCGCCGATTTTCGCCCCTCTTCCGATTGTAATGGATCCAAGCACTTTTGCCCCTGTTGAGATCAGGGCATGATCCTCGATTGTCGGATGCCTTTTGCCTTTTTCTTTTCCAGTTCCTCCCAGCGTTACGCCCTGAAAAACCGTGACATTGTTTCCGATCTCACAGGTTTCGCCGATCACAACCCCCATGCCGTGATCGATGAAAAACCTCCTGCCGATCTTGGCACCCGGGTGAATTTCGATTCCTGTAAAGAAGCGGGCGATTTGAGAGATCGTTCTGGCGATGAAAAACCTTTTTCTTTTATATAAAGCATGTGCAATTCGATGCGCCCATATAGCATGCAAACCTGAATAAGTTAAGATGACTTCAATGTAGCTTCTCGCAGCTGGATCTTGATCAAATACGACGTCTACATCTTCTTTCAGCATTTTAAAGAACACATGATTCCCCCCGTTCCCCGCTTCCTTTGTCTCTATCTATTGTCAAACCATATAAAAAAACGCCTCTGTCTAATGACAGAGACGCTTTTTGACGCGCGGTTCCACTCTGTTTAGAAAACAGCACAGCTGTTTTCTCAACTCTCATCCATAACGGCGGATACCGCCTTTGAATACTTGTGTAAAAACGTTCTTCAAAGGTCTCAAGAGGTGCATTTCTAAAGCCCGGCGCTTAAGTCTTTTCCAGCCGATGAAGACTCTCTCTTTAAAGGCCCTGGCTTTATACTTATCCCTGTCAACGATTTATCTTATTGAATAATGTTATTCAGCCGTTTTAAAACGGTGTCTTTCCCCAATAATTCAATGGACTGAGGCAGTTCAGGACCGTGGGTCTGGCCTGTCGTCGCTACGCGGATCGGCATAAACAGCTTTTTCCCTTTATGTCCTGTTTCTTTTTGAACGGCTTTGATGGATGCCTTGATCTCATCTGCCGTAAACGAGTCAAGCTGCTCAAGCTTTTCGGCAAATACGCGAAGCACTTCCGGAACCTGCTCTTCTTCTAAAACTGTTCTTGCTTCACGATTATACTGGATATCGTCTTTAAAGAACAACTCTGTTAACTCGACGATTTCAGCGCCGTAGCTCAACTGTTCCTGATATAGAGAAATCAGCTTGCGAACCCATTCCTGTTCGCTGCCTGTTAGCTCTTCTGAAACCTTGCCCGCTTTTTGCAAATGCGGAACGGTCAATTCGATCACCTGATCAAGATCAAGTTTTTTCACATACTGGTTGTTGACCCATTTCAGTTTATGCGTATCAAATACCGCTGGTGATTTTGACAAACGGTGTACATCAAATATCTCAATAAACTGTTCTTTTGTAAACAGCTCTTCTTCTCCGACCGGCGACCAGCCGAGAAGAGTGATGAAGTTAAACAATGCTTCCGGCAAATAGCCGAGCTCTTCGTACTGTTCGATAAACTGAATGATGGACTCATCCCGTTTGCTCAGTTTTTTACGGTTTTCATTGACGATTAATGTCATATGTCCAAATGCCGGGATGTCCCAGCCAAGGGCGTTGTAAATCATGATCTGCTTCGGCGTATTGGAAATGTGGTCTTCGCCGCGCAGGACATGCGTCATTTTCATTAAATAGTCATCGACAGCTACGGCAAAGTTGTAAGTAGGCGTTCCGTCTTTCTTCACGATAACGAAGTCGCCGATGCCGTCTGTTTCAAAAGAAATTTCTCCTTTGACGATGTCATTGAAGCTGATGACTTCTCCTTGAGGGACTTTAAAGCGGATGCTCGGCTGTCTTCCTTCAGCTTCGAGCTTTTCCTGCTCTTCTTTAGTTAAATTGCGGCACTTGCCTGAGTAGCGCGGCATTTCTCCGCGGGCAGCCTGTTCCTCGCGCTCTTTCTCAAGCTCTTCTTCCGTGCAGTAACATTTGTAGGCAAGCCCTTTTTCAAGAAGCTCCTCGTGATATGTTTTGTAAATGTCGTTTCTTTCGGATTGGCGGTATGGTCCGTATTCTCCGCCGACATCCACGCTTTCATCCCAGTCGATGCCCAGCCATTTTAAATAGTTCAGCTGGCTTTGCTCTCCGCCTTCAATGTTACGCTTCCGGTCCGTATCTTCAATGCGGATGATGAATTTTCCGCCTTGGCTCCGGGCAAACAAATAATTAAAGAGAGCGGTTCTGGCATTTCCGATATGTAAATGGCCTGTTGGGCTCGGCGCATAACGAACCCGAACTTCGTTTCCCATCTGTCTAACTTCCTTTCGTCTCTAACAGAGTTCAAATTTATTTCCTATTCTATCATCAAATGAACCTGTCTTCAAAATGAATTATACCTTTTGGAGCAGAACGGAAGCCTGAGCGGCGATTCCTTCGGCTCTTCCCGTAAATCCGAGCTTTTCGGTTGTGGTCGCTTTTACGTTAATTTGGGACATTTCCGCCTCAAGCCCTTCGGCAATTCTGGCTCTCATGTCTTCGATATACGGCGCCATTTTAGGCTTTTGGGCGATGATTGTACAATCCAGGTTCCCGAGCGTATAGCCTTTTTCCTTCACAATCATCCAGACGTGACGAAGGAGTTTGAAGGAGTCGGCATCTTTGAACTCAGGGTCGGTATCCGGAAAGTGTTTTCCGATATCGCCCTCGCCGACGGCGCCGAGACATGCATCCGCAATCGTGTGCAAAAGCACATCGGCATCCGAATGTCCGAGCAGGCCTTTTTCGTAAGGAATCGTAATTCCCCCGATAATGAGCGGCCTGCCTTCCACTAGTTGATGGACGTCAAATCCTTGGCCTATTCTAAACATGTTCATTCCTCTTTTCCGCTTCTAATATCGCTTCTGCGACAAGCAAGTCATCCGGGGTCGTCAGTTTGATGTTTTGATAATCCCCTTGAATGATTGCAACCGTACCTCCGGCTTCCTCGACCAGACTGGCGTCGTCCGTACCGAGGAAACCTTTTGTTTCAGCCTCAAGGTGAGCATTCATCAGAATAGAAAGACGAAAAGCTTGTGGGGTTTGAGCGGCCCACAAGCTTGAACGTTCAATCGTTCCGGCTACTTCACCGTCTTGAACGCGTTTGATCGTGTCTTTAACAGGTACGGCAACGATAGCAGCCCCTGTTTCCTTCGTTTTCTCGACAAGCTGTTCGATATATTCCCGTTTAATAAAGGGTCTTGCTCCGTCATGGACGAGGACCGTTTCCTCTTTGCCGGCCGCTTTAATACCCGCAAATACGCTTTGCTGGCGTTCTCTTCCGCCCGGAACCATCTCGATCGGAGTTGTAAAATGATAGGTTTTTAAAAGGGTGCTGAATTCACCGAATTCCTGTTCATTGATGACAAGAATGATCCTTTTGCAGGCATCATGGTTATCAAACACCTTTAATGTATGAATAATCACAGGTATTCCTTTCGCCTCGATAAACAGTTTGTTTTTCCCGGCATTCATTCGTTTACCTTGTCCGGCGGCAGGAATAACGACTTCGTAATTCATTTTATTTCTCCCTTTTTCAAAGCGCCTTTTCCAGCAGTTTTGGCTTGGCGAATATCATTCTGCCTGCCGCTGTCTGCAGCACGCTGGTCACGAGCACGTCGATATGTTTGCCGATATAATTTCGCCCTTCTTCCACGACAATCATCGTGCCGTCGTCCAGATAAGCCACGCCCTGATTATGTTCTTTCCCGTCTTTGATGACCTGCACCTTCATTTCTTCTCCCGGAAGCACGACAGGTTTGACGGCGTTGGCAAGGTCGTTGATGTTCAATACGGCAACCTTTTGGAGCTCGCATACTTTGTTCAAATTGAAATCGTTGGTAACGACAACGCCTGAGGTCAATTTCGCCAGTTTGACAAGCTTGCTGTCGACCTCTTGAATATCTTCAAAATCGCCTTCATAAATTTCAACTTTGATATCGAGCTCTTTCTGGATCCGATTTAAAATATCCAGTCCTCTCCGTCCTCTGTTTCGTTTGAGGACGTCTGAAGAGTCGGCGATATGCTGCAGCTCCTCAAGCACAAACTGAGGAATCACAATGACGCCTTCAAGAAATCCGGTCTGACAAATATCAGCAATTCTCCCATCTATAATAACACTTGTGTCTAAAATTTTCAGCTTTTTGTCTTCTTCAGGACGCTCTTCCTCAGCAGAACCTTTTTTCTTTCTCGATGTGAAAAGTGTCAGCATTTCATCCTTTTTCTTGAAACCTACACGGAATCCGAGATAGCCGAGAAATGCGGCCAACACAATCGGAATGACCGTGCTGATCAACTGATAAGGGATGTCTTTTAACGGAATGACATTGACGATAAGATAAGCGAGCATAAGTCCGAAGATTAATCCCAAAGAGCCGAACAATAAATCTGAGACAGGTGCTTTGATCAAGGAATCCTCAATTTGTTTCACCCAGTTGATGACATGATCCGCACACCAGATGCCCAGAAGAAAAAAGATGATAGCTCCTAAACAAGCGGACGCATACGGGTTTGTTACTAAAGGTATGTCCTGTACATTTAACAGCACAAACAATTCCGGTATGAGAAAAATACCGATAACGCCTCCCAAAATCGCAAAGAACGCTTGAACTATTCGTTTCAACATACCTTCACCTCCTTTAAAATAATCGTTTTAATTTTTATGAATGCAGCTGTTTCAACCGGAAAAAGGGAAAACAAAAAGTAAGAATAATATACCCATAAATTGCAAATTTTAATCACTTTTAGAAATTTTTCTCACAGCTGCCTGTCAGTATAATGTTTCTCCTGAAGTCTCTTTAACCCTTTCTTTATCTTTTGGGCACGGACCGCCCCAATTCCTTCCACTTCATCCAATTCTTTTACATCCGCTTCGATAATAAGCTTTAAATGGCCGAATGCTTCGACAACATTTTCTACGATCGGCATCGGGAGACGGGGGATTTTGTGAAGGAGCCTGTAGCCTCTCGGGAAAACGTATTCCTCCATATTCGTAGTTGCAGAATAGCCTAAAAGCTTAAGGAGAATCGAGTCATCCAGCAATTCGAAACTCGACATATCCTGTAGCTGCTTCAGCAGGACAAACGGGTCTTTGATTTTTTCTTTCACATAATCTTTAACGAACAGCGCCGCTTCCTGCTCCATATCAGTGATCAGTTCACTAACCTGGAGCCTGATGAGATGGCCTTCTGTTCCAAGCTCTTTAATATACATATTAATTTCATTTTTGATTCTGAGCACCATTTCATATCGATGCAGAACAGAGATGACATCCCCAAATGTCACAAGCTCTTCAAACTCCAGCGCATTCAAATTGGAAATCGCATGGTCCAAAATGAGTTTGTATTTTTCGAGTGTCTGAATCGCCTGATTGGCTTTTGTTAAGATAAAGCCGATATCTTTGAGTATATATTTCATATTTTCCTGATAGAGCGTAATCACATTCCGCCTTTCAGAAATCGCAATGATCAGACAGCCGGTCTGCTTGGCCACACGCTCGGCCGTTCTGTGCCTCATGCCCGTCTCAGAGGATGGTATCGTCGCCTCAGGCATAAGCTGCGTATTGGCATATAAAATTTTCTGCCCTGAATCGCTGAGAATAATCGCCCCGTCCATTTTAGCCAGCTCGTACAGATGAGCCGGAGAGAAAGAAGAATTAATGTGGAACCCTCCGTCAACCACTTCTTTCACTTTATCATTGAAGCCGACCACGATTAATCCGCCTGTTTTGGCCCGAAGGACGTTTTCGATTCCCTCGCGAAGAGGTGTGCCGGGGGCGACAAACTGCAATATTTCTGAAAGATCCTGTTTCGCTCCTTTTTTGTCTTTTTCCATATATTATGATCCTCCTAATGAAGCTCGAAGGGCCTCAGCTACATTTTCAACACCGACGACTTCAATTCCTTTCGGCTTTGTCCATCCTTCCACATTTGCAGAAGGAATAATCATTCTTTTAAAACCAAGCTTCGCCGCTTCCTGCACCCTCTGTTCTATCCTTGATACTCTGCGGACTTCCCCTGTCAAGCCGACTTCGCCGATAAAACAATCCGTCGGATGAGGCGGGGTGTCTCTGAAGCTTGAGGCGATGCTCACCGCAACGGCGAGGTCGATCGCCGGCTCGTCCAGCTTGACGCCGCCGGCGACTTTTAAATAGGCGTCTTGATTTTGCAGCAGCAGCCCCACCCTTTTTTCTAAAACCGCCATCAGCAATGAGACGCGGTTATGATCAATTCCGGTTGCCATCCTGCGCGGATTTCCAAAACTCGTCGGGGAAATCAGCGCCTGAATCTCTACTAAGACCGGCCTCGTGCCTTCCATTGAAGCCACGACACTCGAGCCGGCTGCTCCAGCCGAGCGCTCTTCGAGAAAGATCTCCGACGGATTCAGCACTTCTGTCAGGCCCTCTTCCCTCATTTCAAAGATTCCCATTTCATTCGTTGATCCAAACCGGTTTTTGACGGCTCTTAAAATCCGAAATGTATGATGCCGCTCACCTTCAAAATAAAGGACGGTGTCGACCATATGTTCCAGAAGTCTCGGTCCGGCAATCGAACCTTCTTTTGTGACATGCCCGACGATAAATATCGGAATCCCTTTTGTTTTTGCAATTCTCATCAGCTCAGCGGTGCATTCCCTGACCTGGGACACGCTGCCTGGAGCAGATGTAATATCACTTTGGTAAACGGTTTGAATCGAATCAACCACCACGAATGATGGATTCATCTCTTCTATAGAAGACGTAATATACTCCATATCGGTTTCAGATAAAACGTGAAGAGTGGGACTGTTGATGCCTAGACGGTCTGCTCTCAGCTTTGTCTGCTTGACCGATTCTTCACCTGAGATGTACAGGACATTTTCTTTTGAATCAGCGAGCTGGGCAGATACTTGAAGCAGCAAGGTTGATTTCCCGATGCCGGGATCGCCTCCGATTAAAACGAGTGAACCTTTGACAATACCGTTTCCCAAGACGCGGTTGAATTCGCCCAGTTTCGTTTTAATTCGCGGCTCTTCTGTTGTTTCGATTGAAGTGAGAGGTGAAGGCTTTTGCACCGTTTGAACGGAATGTGAAAAAGCGGTTCTTCTGTTGGCGGCGGGTTTTTTTATCGTTTCTTCCACCATGGTATTCCATGTGCCGCATCCGGGGCACTTCCCCATCCACTTGGCGGATTCGTAACCGCATGAGTGACAAATGAATTTAGTCTTTGTTTTAGCCATTGATTTTTCAAAACGCTCCCTTTATAAGAAAGTGAGGCATACTGATGAACATCGTATGCCTCTTTCTTTTGTCTCTATATTAGTTCGTTTTAGCTTCGGTTTTTACGACAAATTCTCCGCCTTCTACATCCAAAACAATATGCTGGCCTTTTTCAATATGGCCTTTCAGGAGCTCTTCAGACAGCCGGTCCTCCACGTGTTTTTGGATTGCTCTTCTGAGAGGGCGCGCCCCGTATTCGAGATCCACGCCTTCATCGGCAATTTTTTCTTTAGCCGCTTCAGTCAGCTCAATTGACAGATCCTGTTCTTTCAGACGCTTAGTTAATTGTTCTGACATGAGGGATACAATATCTTTCAAATGTTTTTTCTCCAAAGAGTGGAAGACGATAATCTCATCAATCCGGTTGATAAATTCAGGTCTGAAGGCGCGTTTTAATTCGCCCATGACTTTGTCTTTCATATCTTTATAATTCTGGGTTTCATCCTGCACATTAAACCCGACGTATTTATTTCTTCTCAGTTCGCTCGCACCGACGTTTGATGTCATGATCAAAATCGTATTTCTAAAGTCGACTGTGCGCCCTTTTGAATCAGTCAGGCGACCGTCTTCAAGCACTTGCAGCAAAATATTGAAGACATCAGGGTGCGCTTTTTCGATTTCGTCAAGCAAGACGACGGAATACGGTTTTCTTCTCACTTTTTCAGTGAGCTGTCCGCCTTCATCATAGCCGACATATCCCGGAGGGGAACCGACGAGTCTTGATGTTGAATGTTTTTCCATATACTCGGACATATCGATGCGAATCATGGCTTCTTCATCGCCGAAAATGGACTCGGCAAGTGCACGGGCAAGCTCCGTTTTTCCTACGCCTGTAGGGCCGAGGAAAATAAACGAACCGATAGGACGTTTTGGATCTTTTAAGCCGGCACGCGCGCGTCTGACTGCTTTGGCAACCGCAACGACAGCCTCATCTTGGCCGATAACGCGGGAATGAAGAATGCTCTCCATGTTCAGTAATTTGTCTGTTTCAGTCTGCGCAATTTTCGAAACCGGCACTCCGGTCCAGCTTGAAACAACCATTGCAATATCGTCGACGGTCACTTCTGAATTTTCCTGTCCCTGCTTTTCTTTCCAGGTTTTCTTGGTTTCTTCGACCTGTTCGCGCAGGCGCTGCTCCGTATCCCGTAATGACGCTGCTTTTTCGAATTCCTGGCTTTGGACAGCGGCATCTTTTTCTTTCCTTACTTCATCAAGCTTTTGTTCAAGCTCTTTTAAGTTCGGAGGCGTTGTAAATGAACGCAGGCGAACCTTTGAACCGGCTTCATCGATTAAGTCGATCGCCTTGTCAGGCAGAAAACGGTCCGAAATATACCGGTCTGACAGCTTCACAGCCGCTTCGATCGCTTCATCCGTAATCGATACGCGGTGGTGGGCTTCATAGCGGTCTCTGAGACCTCTCAATATTTGAATGCTCTCTTCAGGAGACGGCTGGTCAACCTGAATCGGCTGAAAACGCCGTTCGAGTGCAGCATCTTTTTCAATGTATTTGCGGTATTCATCAAGGGTTGTCGCTCCGATACATTGCAGCTCTCCGCGCGCCAAAGACGGTTTAAGGATATTGGAGGCATCGATGGCCCCTTCCGCTCCCCCGGCTCCGATGAGAGTATGCAGCTCATCGATAAAGAGGATGATATTTCCCGCTTGACGAATTTCGTCCATCACTTTTTTCAGGCGGTCTTCAAATTCACCGCGGTATTTCGTACCGGCGACAACCGTTCCCATATCAAGCGTCATAACTCGCTTATCGCGGAGAATCTCCGGTACTTCGTTATTGATGATCTGCTGGGCGAGGCCTTCGGCAATCGCTGTCTTACCGACACCGGGCTCCCCGATTAACACAGGGTTGTTTTTCGTTCTGCGGCTCAGCACTTCAATTACGCGCTGAATTTCTTTGCTTCTGCCGATTACGGGGTCAAGGCTGTCTTCTTTTGCAATCGCCGTGAGATCCCTGGCAAGACTGTCTAAGGTTGGTGTGTTGGCATTGCTGTTGGCGCCTGAAGCAGCGCCACCACTCTCATTGCTGCCCAACAGCTGCAATACTTGCTGTCTCGCTTTGTTTAAGCTGACGCCTAAATTATTCAGCACCCTTGCCGCAACACCTTCCCCTTCTCGGATTAAGCCGAGGAGGATGTGTTCAGTTCCAACGTAGGAGTGACCAAGCTTTCTTGCTTCATCCATTGCCAGTTCAGTCACTTTTTTGGCTCTCGGTGTGTAATGGATCGATTGTGACATCTCTTGCCCTCGGCCAATGAGGCTTTCAACTTCTTTTTGAATCTTGTCAGGGCTGAGTCCCAATGCCTGCAGCGCCTTTGCAGCAATCCCTTCTCCCTCGCGGACAAGGCCGAGGAGAATATGTTCTGTTCCAATGTTATTATGGCCCAGACGCAGAGCTTCTTCTTGAGCAAGCGCCAATACTTTTTGTGCTCTTTCTGTGAATCTTCCAAACATCATATCGTTTCATCCTCCTGTCTATTGCCGTTGTTTTCTAATTTCAGACGCTCCCTGATAAGAGCAGCCCGCCTGATGTCCCTCTCGTTTGGCCTTAAGACTCCTCCTGAATATTGCTGGAGAAATCCAGGCTGCGTGAGGATCATCAGCTCATTAAGTATATTGCTGGAAAGACCTTTTATTATCCCCAGGTCAATTCCAAGACGAACGTCTGAAAGACATCTTGCTGTTTCTTTCGATTCGATCATCCGGCAATTGGACAGTACGCCGTAAGATCTGTAGACGCGGTCTTCAAGCTCGATTTGCGAAGTCTGATAAAGCGCCTTTCTTGCTGAACGCTCTTGTTCGATCAACTGAGCAACGACGCTGTTCAGATCTTCGACAATGTCGTGTTCCGATTTACCGAGGGTAATTTGGTTGGAAATTTGAAAGATATTCCCTAATGCTTCGCTGCCTTCACCGTAAATTCCTCTAACAACAAGCCCCAATTGATTAATTGCCGGAATAATTCTGTTTATTTGTCTAGTTAACACTAAAGCAGGAAGGTGCATCATGACAGAAGCTCTAAGCCCGGTTCCGACATTTGTAGGACAGCTGGTCAAGTAGCCTCTTTGTTCTGAAAAAGCATAGTCAATCCGTTCTTCAATCCAATCGTCCACCTGATTTGCTGCTTTTAATGCTTCTGAAAGCAGAAATCCCGGGAACAGACATTGAATGCGAATATGATCTTCCTCATTCAGCATAATACTCACTTCTTCATTTTCAGAAAGAAGGCATGCGCCAAAGGAAGCTTCCGTCAAATGCGGACT
>NZ_CP096509.1:97500-100000 GCF_056530265.1 Bacillus sp. PK6-025 | reverse complement strand
TCCGAACTGAGAACAGATTTGTGGGATTGGCTTAGCCTCGCGGCTTCGCTGCCCTTTGTTCTGCCCATTGTAGCACGTGTGTAGCCCAGGTCATAAGGGGCATGATGATTTGACGTCATCCCCACCTTCCTCCGGTTTGTCACCGGCAGTCACCTTAGAGTGCCCAACTGAATGCTGGCAACTAAGATCAAGGGTTGCGCTCGTTGCGGGACTTAACCCAACATCTCACGACACGAGCTGACGACAACCATGCACCACCTGTCACTCTGCCCCCGAAGGGGAAGCCCTATCTCTAGGGTTGTCAGAGGATGTCAAGACCTGGTAAGGTTCTTCGCGTTGCTTCGAATTAAACCACATGCTCCACCGCTTGTGCGGGCCCCCGTCAATTCCTTTGAGTTTCAGTCTTGCGACCGTACTCCCCAGGCGGAGTGCTTAATGCGTTTGCTGCAGCACTAAAGGGCGGAAACCCTCTAACACTTAGCACTCATCGTTTACGGCGTGGACTACCAGGGTATCTAATCCTGTTCGCTCCCCACGCTTTCGCGCCTCAGCGTCAGTTACAGACCAGAGAGTCGCCTTCGCCACTGGTGTTCCTCCACATCTCTACGCATTTCACCGCTACACGTGGAATTCCACTCTCCTCTTCTGCACTCAAGTTCCCCAGTTTCCAATGACCCTCCCCGGTTGAGCCGGGGGCTTTCACATCAGACTTAAGAAACCGCCTGCGCGCGCTTTACGCCCAATAATTCCGGACAACGCTTGCCACCTACGTATTACCGCGGCTGCTGGCACGTAGTTAGCCGTGGCTTTCTGGTTAGGTACCGTCAAGGTACCGCCCTATTCGAACGGTACTTGTTCTTCCCTAACAACAGAGTTTTACGATCCGAAAACCTTCATCACTCACGCGGCGTTGCTCCGTCAGACTTTCGTCCATTGCGGAAGATTCCCTACTGCTGCCTCCCGTAGGAGTCTGGGCCGTGTCTCAGTCCCAGTGTGGCCGATCACCCTCTCAGGTCGGCTACGCATCGTCGCCTTGGTGAGCCGTTACCTCACCAACTAGCTAATGCGCCGCGGGTCCATCTGTAAGTGGTAGCCGAAGCCACCTTTTATAATTGAACCATGCGGTTCAATCAAGCATCCGGTATTAGCCCCGGTTTCCCGGAGTTATCCCAGTCTTACAGGCAGGTTACCCACGTGTTACTCACCCGTCCGCCGCTGACATCAGGGAGCAAGCTCCCATCTGTCCGCTCGACTTGCATGTATTAGGCACGCCGCCAGCGTTCGTCCTGAGCCAGGATCAAACTCTCCATGAAGTTTGATAATGACTACGCACATTCGCATGTGCGATTTATTTAATGAATTAACAGGTACGTTTTGTCTTGTTTAGTTTTCAAAGATCATTATTAAAGCAACTCTATTATTATATCTCTTTTAAGATAAATAGTCAAGTGCTTTTTTGAAAATAAATGGTGGAGCCTAGCGGGATCGAACCGCTGACCTCCTGCGTGCAAAGCAGGCGCTCTCCCAGCTGAGCTAAGGCCCCAAAGAATGGTCGGGAAGACAGGATTCGAACCTGCGACCCCATGGTCCCAAACCATGTGCTCTACCAAGCTGAGCTACTTCCCGTTACACATAATGGCGCGCCCGAGAGGAGTCGAACCCCTAACCTTTTGATCCGTAGTCAAACGCTCTATCCAATTGAGCTACGGGCGCATATGTCAATGCCGAGGGCCGGACTTGAACCGGCACGGTAGTCACCTACCGCAGGATTTTAAGTCCTGTGTGTCTGCCAATTCCACCACCCCGGCGTGGATGGTTGGAGCGGAAGACGGGATTCGAACCCGCGACCCCCACCTTGGCAAGGTGGTGTTCTACCACTGAACTACTTCCGCAAATCTTTTTTATAATGCGGGTGAAGGGACTCGAACCCCCACGCCGTAAAGACACTAGATCCTAAGTCTAGCGCGTCTGCCAATTCCGCCACACCCGCATAAAATGGTGAGCCATGAAGGACTCGAACCTTCGACCCTCTGATTAAAAGTCAGATGCTCTACCAACTGAGCTAATGGCTCTTTAAAAGAGACTTAAATATTATATCATAAAAAAGTGGTGCCGGCAAGAGGACTTGAACCCCCAACCTACTGATTACAAGTCAGTTGCTCTACCAATTGAGCTACACCGGCTTAATCAACAAAATATTATAATGGTGGAGGATGACGGGATCGAACCGCCGACCCTCTGCTTGTAAGGCAGATGCTCTCCCAGCTGAGCTAATCCTCCGTTTGCACTTGCGTGCAACAGCTTGGCGGCGTCCTACTCTCACAGGGGGAATCCCCCAACTACCATCGGCGCTGAAGAGCTTAACTTCCGTGTTCGGCAAGGGAACGGGTGTGACCTCTTCGCTATCGCCACCAAACTATGTATGAGAGGTGTTCTCTCAAAACTAGATAACGGTCAGACAATTCACAAAAGTATTTAGGTTAAGTCCTCGATCGATTAG
>NZ_CP096509.1:12500-95000 GCF_056530265.1 Bacillus sp. PK6-025 | reverse complement strand
CAGGAGAGAACGAAGTTTTGACTACAGGGCTGTTACCTCCTATGGCGGGCCTTTCCAGGCCTCTTCATCTACCTCGTTCTTTTGTAACTCCGTACAGAGTGTCCTACAACCCCAAGAGGCAAGCCTCTTGGTTTGGGCTGTTCCCGTTTCGCTCGCCGCTACTCAGGGAATCGCATTTGCTTTCTCTTCCTCCGGGTACTTAGATGTTTCAGTTCCCCGGGTCTGCCTTCTCATATCCTATGAATTCAGATATGGATACTGCTCCATTACGAGCAGTGGGTTTCCCCATTCGGAAATCTCCGGATCAAAGCTTGCTTACAGCTCCCCGAAGCATATCGGTGTTCGTCCCGTCCTTCATCGGCTCCTAGTGCCAAGGCATCCACCGTGCGCCCTTTCTAACTTAACCGTTAAAAAGAATCACTACGTGATATCTTGCTTACTAATTGAATGTGATGTCTACTGTTATCTAGTTTTCAAAGAACACGCTTTGAAGGAATGATCCTTCAAAACTAAACAAGATCTAAACGCACCTGTCTATAAGACCGCAAGGTCTTATATTCCGTATAATATCCTTAGAAAGGAGGTGATCCAGCCGCACCTTCCGATACGGCTACCTTGTTACGACTTCACCCCAATCATCTGTCCCACCTTCGGCGGCTGGCTCCAAAAGGTTACCTCACCGACTTCGGGTGTTACAAACTCTCGTGGTGTGACGGGCGGTGTGTACAAGGCCCGGGAACGTATTCACCGCGGCATGCTGATCCGCGATTACTAGCGATTCCAGCTTCACGCAGTCGAGTTGCAGACTGCGATCCGAACTGAGAACAGATTTGTGGGATTGGCTTAGCCTCGCGGCTTCGCTGCCCTTTGTTCTGCCCATTGTAGCACGTGTGTAGCCCAGGTCATAAGGGGCATGATGATTTGACGTCATCCCCACCTTCCTCCGGTTTGTCACCGGCAGTCACCTTAGAGTGCCCAACTGAATGCTGGCAACTAAGATCAAGGGTTGCGCTCGTTGCGGGACTTAACCCAACATCTCACGACACGAGCTGACGACAACCATGCACCACCTGTCACTCTGCCCCCGAAGGGGAAGCCCTATCTCTAGGGTTGTCAGAGGATGTCAAGACCTGGTAAGGTTCTTCGCGTTGCTTCGAATTAAACCACATGCTCCACCGCTTGTGCGGGCCCCCGTCAATTCCTTTGAGTTTCAGTCTTGCGACCGTACTCCCCAGGCGGAGTGCTTAATGCGTTTGCTGCAGCACTAAAGGGCGGAAACCCTCTAACACTTAGCACTCATCGTTTACGGCGTGGACTACCAGGGTATCTAATCCTGTTCGCTCCCCACGCTTTCGCGCCTCAGCGTCAGTTACAGACCAGAGAGTCGCCTTCGCCACTGGTGTTCCTCCACATCTCTACGCATTTCACCGCTACACGTGGAATTCCACTCTCCTCTTCTGCACTCAAGTTCCCCAGTTTCCAATGACCCTCCCCGGTTGAGCCGGGGGCTTTCACATCAGACTTAAGAAACCGCCTGCGCGCGCTTTACGCCCAATAATTCCGGACAACGCTTGCCACCTACGTATTACCGCGGCTGCTGGCACGTAGTTAGCCGTGGCTTTCTGGTTAGGTACCGTCAAGGTACCGCCCTATTCGAACGGTACTTGTTCTTCCCTAACAACAGAGTTTTACGATCCGAAAACCTTCATCACTCACGCGGCGTTGCTCCGTCAGACTTTCGTCCATTGCGGAAGATTCCCTACTGCTGCCTCCCGTAGGAGTCTGGGCCGTGTCTCAGTCCCAGTGTGGCCGATCACCCTCTCAGGTCGGCTACGCATCGTTGCCTTGGTGAGCCGTTACCTCACCAACTAGCTAATGCGCCGCGGGTCCATCTGTAAGTGGTAGCTAAAAGCCACCTTTTATAATTGAACCATGCGGTTCAATCAAGCATCCGGTATTAGCCCCGGTTTCCCGGAGTTATCCCAGTCTTACAGGCAGGTTACCCACGTGTTACTCACCCGTCCGCCGCTAACATCAGGGAGCAAGCTCCCATCTGTCCGCTCGACTTGCATGTATTAGGCACGCCGCCAGCGTTCGTCCTGAGCCAGGATCAAACTCTCCATGAAGTTTGATAATGACTACGCACATTCGCATGTACGATTTATTTAATGAATTAACAGGTACGTTTGTCTTGTTTAGTTTTCAAAGATCATTATTAAAGCGACTTTTATATTATATCCAATCTCGGATATTAAGTCAAGAACTTTTTTTAAGTTCTTTTTTTCTTTCGCCGCCGTTTTGCGGCAACGAATAATAATATACCACCGTATTTATGATTGTGCAATACTTTTTTGAGAAAAAATTTAATTTGTTTTAAATGCGCAGCAGCCGCTTGTTACACGGCTGCTGCCCAAACGTCATTTAACGATGTCTCATTTGCGGGAATAGTAAAACGTCCCTGATTGAAGGAGAATTCGTCAAAAGCATAATCAGTCTGTCAATGCCGATTCCAAGACCGCCGGTAGGAGGCATTCCGTACTCCAGTGCTTCGACAAAGTCTTCATCCATCATATGCGCTTCATCGTTTCCTTCTTCACGTTCTTTTAATTGAGCTTCAAAGCGTTCTTTTTGGTCGATAGGATCATTTAATTCAGTAAATGCATTCGCGTGTTCACGGCCGACGATAAACAGCTCAAAACGGTCTGTAAATCGAGGGTCTTCAGGGTTTTTCTTAGCAAGCGGAGAAATCTCCACAGGGTGTCCGTATATAAAAGTAGGCTGAATCAACGTTTCTTCAACTTTTTGCTCGAAGAACTCATTAATGATATGTCCTACTGACATGCTTTCAGAAATTTCAATTCCGTGTTCTTTCGCGAATGTTCTTGCTTCTTCTACCGATACTTCTTTCCAGAAGTCTACACCGGTGGCTTCTTTAACAGCATCGACCATATGAAGTCTCTTCCATTCAGGCTTGAGGTCAACTTCATAATCTCCGTATTGAACGGTTGTAGTGCCAAGCACTTCTTGTGCAATATGAGCGATAAGGTTTTCCGTCAAGCTCATAATATCTTTATAGTCAGCATAAGCTTCGTAAAGTTCAATCATTGTAAATTCAGGATTGTGCCGTGTGGAAACTCCTTCATTTCTGAATACACGTCCGATTTCATAGACTTTTTCCAATCCGCCGACAATCAGCCTTTTCAAATGGAGCTCGATAGCGATCCTCATGTAAAGCGGCATATCAAGCGCATTATGATGCGTAATGAACGGACGGGCAGACGCTCCGCCCGGAATCGCGTGCATCGTAGGCGTCTCAACTTCTAAGTATCCGTGGTCATCTAAGTATCTTCTCATCGATTGAATGATTTTGCTGCGCGTAATAAACGTATTTTTGCTTTCCGGGTTTACGATCAAGTCCAAATAACGCTGACGGTAGCGCTGTTCGATGTCTTTTAATCCGTGATATTTGTCCGGAAGCGGACGAAGTGCTTTTGTTAATAAATCAAAGGATGTAGCTTTGACAGACAATTCGCCAACATTCGTTTTAAACATGACGCCTGTAACGCCGACAATGTCCCCGAGGTCAGAGCTTTTAAACCATTCGTACTGCTCTTCACCGACACTGTCTTTCCTGACATAGATCTGAATCTGGCCCTTTAAATCCTGAATGTGCGCGAATCCCGCTTTTCCTTTTCCACGCTTTGTCATCATCCGGCCGGCAATCGTCACTTCAATTGCTTTTTCCTCTAATTCTTCTTTTGAGAATTCATTATATGATTCAATGAGATCAGTTGATTGATGGGTGCGGTCAAAACGCTGCCCGAAAGGATCTTTCCCGTTTTCTCTCAATTGATTCATTTTATCGCGTCTGACTTGCAGCTGGTCGTTTAATTCTTCATGGTTATGCTCTTCATGACTCATCATATATCACTCCGTTACTTTTAGTCTTTCAGGAAAAAAGCAGAAAAACTGCCAGTGAAAACTGGCAGTGAGCAGAGGTCGGATTTATCCTACTTTTGCATCCTGAAGCTCTTTTGCCTCGGCTTCAATCGTAAACGCGTCTAAAAGCTGAACGAGCTCATCCCTCGTTTCGCAATGATTAATTTCATTCCGGACCTTTGCGTTTCCTCTTATGCCTTTTAAATACCAGGCTGCGTGCTTTCTCATTTCGCGAACCGCAACATTTTCGCCTTTCAGTCCGATTAATCGGTCAAGGTGAAGTTTGCAGACAGACATTTTCTCACGCACTTTCGGCTCATCTTTCAATTCGCCTGTTTCTAAATAGTGAACCGTACGGTAAATCATCCACGGATTACCCAGCGCTGCACGGCCGATCATGACACCGTCAACCCCTGTTTCATCAAGCATGCGTTTTGCATCTTGCGGAGTTTTGACATCACCGTTTCCGATTACCGGTATTGAAACGGACTGCTTCACTTCTTTGATAATATCCCAATTTGCCGTTCCTTCGTACATTTGCACGCGGGTCCGCCCGTGAAGAGCGACCGCTTTTCCGCCTGCGCGCTCTACAGCTTTCGCATTCTCAACGGCAAAGATATGGTCTTCATCCCAGCCCATTCTCATTTTTACGGTCACCGGCTTGTCAACAGCCTCCACTACTGCAGAAACCATTTCATAAATTTTATTCGGATCAAGCAGCCATTTGGCTCCTGCATCACATTTTGTAATCTTTGGCACCGGACATCCCATGTTTATATCAATAATATCCGCAGTTGTGTTTTGGTCAACAAACCTCGCCGCTTCGACAAGCGTTTCTTTTTCGCCGCCGAAGATCTGCAGGCTGAGCGGTTTTTCACGTTCATCGATATAAAGCATTCCCATCGTTTTTGCATTATTGTAAAGGATCGCTTTATCGCTGACCATTTCGGCGCAGACCAAACCCGCTCCGAATTCCTTAACCGTCAAGCGGAAGGCGGAGTTGCAGACACCGGCCATCGGCGCAAGCACAACCCTGTTTTTTAATTCTATATCACCGATTTTAAACATTTTTAGTCCTCCTTTCTTATTCTTCTGATGGAGATAATTCCTCCACTGTTATATTTAAAGTATTGGCTACATCCCTGAGCATGCTCTCCGACGGCATACGATTCCCGCGTTCTACTTCACCAAGCACAGAAACGGATATACCCAATGCTTTTGCAAACCCTTCTTGAGTATAACCCTTCAGCTTTCGATATGCACGAATTCGTCTACCCCAGATTTCTGCTTCCATACTCTTACACCTTCTTGATTTTTCGCATGATTGACAGCTCCCTCAAGCTCGGGATAAATCTCCAGCAGCGGGATGAGCACAAACAAACGTTCATGCATTCTAGGATGAGGAACGATAAGTTGCTCTGTCTCAATATTTTCACGATTATACAACAAAATGTCAAGGTCTGCAGTTCTCGGCCCCCATCTGATGTCGCGTTTGCGGCCGAGTTCTTTTTCAATACGCTGAGTCAAATCAAGCAATTCAAACGGTGAAAGAGATGTTTTAACAGCTGCAGCCATGTTTAAAAATAGATCTTGGTCTGTATACCCGACAGGATCTGTTTCATAAATCGACGAGATGTCTGTCACCTGTACAGACGGATGTTGATGGAGGAGAGAGACAGCTTTTTTTAAATATTCTTCCCGCTGGCCGATATTCGAGCCGAGCGCTATATATGCCGAATTGTTCATTGTCGTTTCCTCGTCATCTCGATGGCCACCGATTTATAGTGTCCCGGTATAGGCGGGTCAGGCTTGACGACTTTGACCGTGCATTCCTGAACCGCTTCAAAATGCTTCAGCACTTTTGCGGCAATCGTTTCTGCGAGGGTCTCCACAAGGTTGACCGGCTCTCCCTCCACAACCTCTTTGCACAGCTTATACAAATCAGCATAATTAATGGTGGCATCAATACGATCCGTTTTTCCGGCTTCGCTTAAGTCTAGAAATGCTGTCAGATCAACGCGGAATCTTTGGCCAAGTTTGTTTTCTTCTTTGAAAACACCGTGATATCCGTAAAACTCCATGCCCTCTACATACACTTTATCGATGATAAACGCCTCCTTTATCAATCATGGCATCCATCATTTTTGCCATCCTGGAAATTTGCTTGACGTCATGCACCCTGACGATATCGCACCCTTTTTGAATACCGAGGCATACCGTCGCGCCCGTGCCTTCCGCCCTCTCCTCAGGCGGCAGATCCAGAACGCGGCCGATAAATTTTTTGCGTGACGTCCCCAATAAAACCGGGTATCCGAGTTCGCTGAATTTCTCAAGCTGGTTCATGACCGCCAGATTGTCATGATACGTTTTGGCAAAGCCGATACCCGGATCAAGTACGATGTGATGATCTTGAACGCCTGCTGATTTTGCAATGCTCACACATTCCATCAAATCAGACAGCATGTCCGGGATCAAGTCCTTATAATTTCGTTCCTCGCGGTTATGCATCAAGATAATCGGCACATTATGAGCGGCCGCAACCCGGGCCATGTCATGGTCTGCTTTTGCTCCCCAGACATCATTGATAATCGTTGCACCGGCCTTAAGGGCTTCATCCGCCACTTTTGCTTTATAAGTGTCAACAGAAATCGGCACGTCGATTTCCTGAACAAGTTTTTCAATTACAGGTATGACCCTTGACAGCTCCTCATCAAGAGAAACCTTTTCCGCCCCCGGCCTCGTTGATTCTCCTCCGATATCAAGGATATGGGCGCCGTCTTCGATCATTTGCTTTGCATGAATAACGGCGCGGTCGATGCTGTTATATTTTCCGCCGTCTGAAAAAGAATCGGGCGTCACATTTAAAATCCCCATGATCAATGTTTTATCTTCATAAGACAATGTGTATTGCTTTGCGGTCAACTTCTTTGAACGCACCGCTGTTTGAAGCGCCATATCCTTCACCCTTTAATTGAAATATAGTCTTTTGCTGCTTTTCTATCGTTAGTGTATGCCTCTTGCAGACGCTTCGACAAATTTCCATCCTTTCCCGGAAATTGAGTGCTGCCGATTCTCCGGAATGGAACGATTTCCTGAACGGAATTGGTCATCCATGCTTCGTCCGCAAAGAGAAGCTCCTTTAAAGGGTATACCCCCTGCATAACTTCGATTCCCATATCTGCAAGGCGCTCGATGACATAACGCCGGGTGACGCCGCCTAATATGCCGGTATCAAGAGAAGGTGTATACACACAACCGTCTTTTTCCCAAAAAATGTTGGAAATGATCCCTTCGGCTACAGCTCCGCCTTCGGTAAGAAAAATCCCTTCTTTGGCAGCGTCTGGTCCGAGCTCTCTTTTTCCGAACAGATTATTTAAAAAGTGATGTGATTTCAAGCGGAACGGACCTTCTGGCGTATTGCGTCGGACCTGTAAAATGACACCCTCCTTTTCAACCGGAACCGATTCAGGATGAAAAGGATTCATCATCACCATAACACCGGGTTTTTTGTATGAATCAGGAAAAAGACCTGAGTCACCGGGACCGGCAGATATATTTAACCGGACCTTGGCATCCAGATTTGGGGGCTGATTCAACTGAAGCAGCCTGTCAAGAATGGCAAGCACTTCGCTTTTTGTCAGCTCAAGCTCAATTCTCAGCTGTTCCAAAGCGTTGTTCAGTCTGTCCATATGCCAGTCTAAAAGGAAGGGCTCCCCTTCATAAAGGCGGAACGTTTCAAATACCCCGATTCCGTATAAAAAACCATGGTCAAAAGGAGAAAGTCTTGCTTCCTCCTCCTTCACATATTGACCGTTCAGGTAAATGATCATGTGTTCACTTTCTTTCGGTAAGTCTCAATAAAATTCTTCAGCATTTCTTTTCCGGAGGCAGTCATAATCGACTCCGGATGGAACTGAACGCCTTCAATAGGCAGTTCTTTATGCCTGATGGCCATAATCTCCCCTTCTTCCGTCCAAGCCGATGTCACAAAACAACCGGGCAGCGTATCCGGTTTGACGATCAACGAATGATACCTCGTAGCCGTGAGCGGATGTTCCAAGTCTTTAAAGACCGTCAACCCGTCGTGCAAGATTTCGGAAGTTTTCCCATGCATTAACCGTTCCGCCCTGACGACATCGCCTCCGAAAACCTGGGCGATCGACTGATGTCCGAGACAGACCCCGAAAATCGGTATCTTCCCGGCAAAATGGCGGATCGCTTCAAGGCTGATCCCGGCCTCATCCGGACTGCAAGGACCGGGAGATACCATCAAAAAGTCAGGCGACATATCCTCTATTTCCTGAAGCGTGATCTCATCGTTCCGCTTGACGACTAACTCCTCGCCAAGCTCGCCTAAATACTGAACCAAATTGTACGTAAATGAATCGTAATTGTCGATCATTAGAATCATATCTCAGCTCTCCTCTGCTCTTTTTTCTCTTCTTCACTCAACTGCAGCGCCTTTTTCATCGCCAGGGCCTTTTTAATTGACTCTTTATATTCATGCTTAGGGTTGGAATCGATGACGATTCCAGCTCCGGACTGCATGAACGCCTGGCCCGCTTTCACATATATCGTTCGGATAACGATATTAAAGTGCATATCCTGATTATATCCGAACCATCCTATAGAACCAGTATAAAGCCCCCGTCTCGTCGGCTCAAGCTCCTCTATAATTTCCATCGTTCTAACTTTCGGCGCTCCTGTAATCGTACCGCCGGGAAACACGGCATGGATGACATCCACGGCATCGCATTCGTCCCTTAGTTCCCCGCACACATTAGAGACGATATGCATGACATGGGAATACTTCTCAATCACCATGAATTCATCGACCCTGACCGAACCGTACTTGGAGACCCTGCCGAGGTCATTACGCTCTAAATCAACGAGCATCACATGTTCGGCGCGCTCTTTTTCATTCATGATCAGTTCGTTCGCGAGCGCTTCATCCTCCGCTTCATCCGCCCCGCGGGATCTCGTCCCGGCAATCGGTCTTGTCTCAAGCCTGGTGCCCTTTTTCTTAATGAGCAGTTCGGGCGACCCGCAGATGATTTGAAAATCCGGGGTTTCCAAGTAGGACATGTATGGCGAAGGGTTGATTTCTCTTAACATTTTGTATACCTCATAAGGAGGCGCAGACAGGCGCTCCGACTGGCGAACAGAAAGGTTCACCTGAAATACGTCGCCGCTTGCAATGTATTGCTTCACCTTCTCAACAGCCTGAGAAAAGCCGGCTTCTGTAAATGAAGCTGCGAATGACGGGCTTTTATTATCATTTGATTGATGACCGCCAGCGGTCTTCGGATGTTCCGTCTTCCACATTTGCTCAAGCCTGTCCAGTTTCTCTTCCGAAGCGGCCGGCGATTCTTCAACGGTGTGGGTAATCACCCAAAGCTGCTGCTGCTTATGATCATAGACGGCTATATCATCAAATACGAGAAAGAATAAATCCGGCGTTTGCAGATCATCGATAGACAGGATTTTGAATTTCTCAATATATCGGGCATAGTCATAGCTTAGAAAACCGACAGCCCCGCCCTGAAAGTCGGGAAAATCTGCAACCGTCTCCGTTTTCAGCGTTTCAAACCACTGAGAAAACTGCTGAAACGGATCCCCCTCTTTGAATATGATGTCCCCTTTGTATTGAATCGTCGTGATGCCGTCTTTCCCTTTTGCTATTGCGACAGGGTCGAGCCCGGCTATGCTGTATTCTCCGCCTCTCGCACTTTCGAGCAGAACGCGGTACTGCTTTCCTTTCGACAGGCTTTCAAATTGCTCTAAAAACCGTTGATTGGAAAATGGGAACGCTCTGGCTACAGGCCTTCGTTGTCTCATCATATCATTCCTCTGCCGTTAGTCTAATGTCCTTATTGTAATGCATATCTTTTTTCTAGGAAAAGAGAATTTCATTTCCAATATAGAAAAAAGTCCTTGAGCATGTTCACTCAAGGACACCGAGCTTTTAAAAGGGCTTCGCCCGTGAAAAACAAAAGGCCGCCGACATTGTCGGCAGCCTCCCGTTTCAACTGGAGCCTATTCAAATTGATAAAGAGGCGTGCTTAAGTATCTCTCTCCGTTACTAGGAAGAACAGCGAGAACTTTTTTGCCTTTCCCAAGCTTTTTAGCGACTTGAAGAGCAGCACAGATCGCAGCACCCGAAGAAATTCCTCCGAGAATTCCTTCTTCTCTCGCCGCTTTACGGGCAAATTCAAAGGCTTCTTCGTTTTTCACTGTGATGATTTCATCGTAAATTTCCGTATTCAAGATTTTCGGAACGAATCCCGCTCCGATTCCCTGAATTTTGTGCGGACCTGGTTTTCCTCCGGAAAGAACAGGAGAATCAGTCGGTTCCACCGCGAAAATCTTGATGGACGGATTTTTTTCTTTCAGGACTTCTCCGGCACCTGTTATCGTTCCGCCGGTTCCGATACCTGCAATGAATGCATCTAAACCGTCTCCGAATTGTTCGGCGATTTCTTTTCCCGTTGTGCGGCGGTGAACTTCTGAGTTCGCAGGGTTGTTAAATTGCTGAGGCATAAAATAGCCGTGCTCCTCAGCCAGTTCTTCCGCTTTTTTAATCGCGCCTTTCATTCCTTCAGCACCCGGAGTCAGCACAAGCTCAGCTCCATATGCACGCAGAAGGTTGCGGCGCTCAGAACTCATTGTATCAGGCATAACAAGAATCGCTTTGATGCCCTTCGCTGCAGCGACCATGGCAAGTCCGATTCCCGTATTTCCGCTGGTCGGTTCAATCAGTGTATCTCCTTCTTTCAGAAGGCCTTTCTCTTCAGCATCTTCTATCATGGCAAGCGCAATCCGGTCTTTTACGCTGCTTCCAGGGTTCATATACTCCAGTTTCACATATACTTCAGCACTGTCTTCATCAACTAGTCGATTTAATTTAACGACAGGTGTATTTCCGATTAAGTCATAAACAGAGTTTGCAACGCGAACCATTTGAACACCTCAATTTCCGAGTAATTTTATTGGGATTATATCTAATTTATCAATATCAAAATATTTTGTCAATCTTTATTTTTTATCGTCATAAAACCAAGATACTTTCGCATCTTTCCAAAGTGTCTTCACCGAAGCTTTGTCGCCTAATTGATCCATCGCGATCTGCCTTCTGATTTGATTTTTCACTTCGCTGTAAGTGAAAGCTTGCCCCGGGAGCTTTTCTTTGAGCTGGATGATTGCATAGCCTTGGCTCGTTTTAATCGGTTCATCCACCCATTGATTTTCCTTTAGCTGCTCAGCTTTCTCTAAATATTCGGCCGGAATGTTTTCGTGCTGATCATTGACGAACCCGAGGTCGCCGCCGTAAGGAGACGTATACCGGTCAGTCGAATGTTCAGCCGCGGCCGCTTCAAAGCTGGATCCTTCCTTCAGCTCTTTAAGAACTTGTTCTGCTTCGTCTTTATCTTTGACAACGATATGCTTGAGGCGATAAGAATCATCGAATTTATATAAGTCCTTATTTTTGTTATAGAATGACTTCAATTCGCTGTCAGAAATGACAATATCTTTTGTCAGGAGCTCTTCTAGAAGAATATTATGCTTGATCTGCTCTTTCCATTCTTTTTCTGTTGTGGCTTCGTCTTCGTAGAAGGAATTGTATACAGCTTTAATCAGCAGAAATTCTCTTTCAATGTCTTCATCAGACACTTTGATCTTATTTTTTTCGGCCATTTGGGTAACAACGCGGTCGTTGATCATATCTTCAAGCGTTGATTTTCCATAGCGCTCTTCCATTTCGCTCAGCCATTCTTCACGCGTGATGCCGTTTTTTCCGATATGTGCAATGACTTCTTGAGCGGACGGTGAAGAAGCAGTCTGCGATTTCGTCAAAACATACGCGATCACGATACAGTTGACAAAGATCGCACCTAAAATAATCGGCCAAAGTGTTCTTGATTTCAATATGGTGTCTCCCCTTTCCCCATTGTAAAAGACCCGCTACTGCATAGCGGGCTTATATTTCATCTCGAAGCGCTTCAAGCTCTTCCTTTGTAAACAGATACTTTTCATTGCAAAAATGGCATTGAGCCTCAGCTTGGCCATCTTCATCAATCATCTGTTGAATTTCATCTTTGCCAAGACCGATGATGCCTCCTGAGAAACGCTCTTTTGAACAATTGCATGTAAACCGGACAGGAACGGTTTCCAGTATTTCCGGTTCTTCTCCCAATACCGCAGCCAGCACTTCCTCAGGTGTCAAACCTTTCTGAATCAGCTTTGAAATGGGCTCCACTTGAGAAAGGTTTGTTTCAAGCTTCGTGATTGTTTCATCGTCCGTGCCCGGCAGCAGCTGAAGGATAAATCCGCCTGCAGCTAAAATCGTATTGTCGGGGTTGACGAGCACCCCTACACCCACCGAAGAAGGAACCTGTTCAGAAGATACGAGATAATATGTAAAATCCTCGCCGATTTCTCCGGAAACGATCTCAACCTGGCCTGTAAATAAATCGCGGAGACCGAGATCTTTTACTACGCTTAGTGTGCCGGACGTACCGACGGCTCTTCTGACGTCCAGTTTGCCGTGTTCATTTAAGTCAAAATGAACGTGCGGATTGGACACGTAGCCCCTGACATCTCCTTTTGCATTTCCGTCAGCGACAATCGCGCCGATAGGTCCGCCTCCTTCAATCTTGACGGTAAGCTTGTCTTCGCCTTTCAGCATGGCACCGAGCATGACAGCCGCCGTCATCGTTCTTCCTAAAGCGGCGGAAGCGGTAGGCCATGTGTTATGCCTTCTTTGGGCTTCATGAATCGTTTCTGTTGTATTCGCTGCATATGCTCTCACTTTGCCGTCATATGCGATGGCTTTCACTAAATAATCCATACCTCATCCTCCTATACACTTTCAACACGATTCCGTTCATAAATAAGCTCTAGTCCCTTCAATGTAAGGAACGGGTCAACGATATCGATGCAGTCCGATTCGTCTGCTATCAAGGAAGCAAGACCTCCCGTCGCAATGACTTTCGGATTTTTCTTGGACTGCCATTTCATCCGTTTGACAATGCCTTCAACCTGTCCGACGTAGCCGTAAAGGATTCCGGACTGCATCGCGCTGACCGTACTTTTGCCGACAATATGATCGGGCCGTGCAATTTCAATTCTGGGAAGCTTGGCAGCTCTCGAATAAAGCGCTTCAGTTGAAATCGTGATGCCCGGCGCGATCGCACCGCCCATGTACTCCTTGCGCTCGTTAATATAACAGTACGTCGTAGCGGTTCCAAAATCAACGACAATCAGGGGGCTCCCATAGAGATGAATAGCCGCCACTGCATTTACAATGCGGTCTGCTCCGACTTCTTTCGGATTATCGTATTTTATGTTTAATCCTGTTTTCATTCCCGGACCGACAATCTGAGGCTCGATCTGAAAATATTTAATACACATTCTTTCGAGGGAGAACATGATCGGAGGTACAACTGATGAAATAATAATTCCTTCGATCTGGTCAAACATCAGTCCGACATAATCAAATAAAGAACGAAGAAGCATGCCGAATTCATCTTCCGTTTTATGGCGGCTTGTCTCAATCCGCCAATGATATTCGAGCTCTCCTTCGTGGTAGATGCCAAGGACGGTGTTTGTATTTCCCACATCTATAACAAGCAACATTCTGATCACCACTTTTGACTAGTTTCTCTTACTTGGGCATAAAACATTCTACCATCATACAATACACGATGCCGATTCTGTTTGTAAACGAATCAAATCGTAGTGAACAAAGATTTTCCAAAGAGGTTTTTTAACCATAAAAAAAGAAAACTGCCAAAAGCAGAGCTTGGCAGTTTTCCTGAAGAGGCGGAAATGAGTCGTTACTCTTTCTCATCCTCGTTTTTTTCTTCGTCATCTCGTTTATTGATGTTGACTTTCACATCGTCTGTCTTTTCCTGATCATCCGAATATGTGCGATCAGGAAGTCTTCCGTGCTCAGACAAATGTTTGATTTGCTCAGCGTCGAGCGTTTCAACTTCCAGCAATGTTTGAGCGATCAGCTCAAGTTTGTCGCGATTTTCAGTAAGGATTGTTTTTGCACGTTCATAACATTCCTTAATGAAGCGCTGAATTTCTTTATCGATTTCATACGCAATCGCGTCGCTGTAGTTTTGGTCATTGTTGAAATCGCGTCCCAAGAACACTTGCCCGCCTTGCGATTGTCCGAATTGAAGAGGACCGAGCTTTTCAGACATACCGAATTCAGTTACCATTCGTCTGGCAATGCCTGTAGCGCGCTGGAAGTCGTTATGGGCACCCGTGCTGACCTCACCGAAGATGATCTCTTCAGCTACACGGCCTCCAAGCAAGCCGACGATCTTATCGAGAAGTTCGGGTTTGGTTTGGAAATAACGGTCTTCCTTAGGAAGCATAACGGCGTATCCGCCCGCTTGGCCGCGCGGTACGATCGTTACTTTATGCACCATATCCGCTTCATCCAAGACAAGTCCGATTACAGTGTGTCCCGCCTCGTGATAAGCCACGATATTGCGTTCTTTTTTCGAAATGACCCTGCTTTTCTTTGCAGGTCCGGCGATGACGCGGTCTGTCGCTTCATCGATGTCTCGCATATCGATCTTTTTCTTATCTTGACGCGCTGCTACGAGAGCCGCTTCATTTAAAAGGTTTTCAAGATCTGCACCTGAGAATCCAGGCGTCCGCATCGCGATCGCTTTTAAGTTTACGGATTCATCAAGCGGCTTGTTTCTTGCGTGTACTTGAAGTACAGCTTCACGGCCTTTAACATCTGGGCGGTCAACTGTAATTTGACGGTCAAAACGTCCCGGACGCAGCAATGCAGGGTCTAAAATATCGGCGCGGTTTGTCGCAGCGATAATGATGATTCCTTCATTGGCGCTGAATCCGTCCATTTCAACAAGAAGCTGGTTGAGCGTCTGTTCACGTTCATCGTGCCCTCCGCCAAGACCTGCTCCCCGCTGGCGTCCGACAGCATCAATTTCATCGATGAAAATCAGACACGGTGCATTTTTCTTAGCGTTTTCGAATAAGTCGCGAACACGTGATGCACCAACCCCGACGAACATTTCAACGAAGTCAGAACCGCTGATGCTGAAGAAAGGCACCCCTGCTTCTCCGGCACAAGCTTTCGCCAGCAATGTTTTACCGGTACCCGGAGGTCCGACCAAAAGCACGCCTTTCGGAATCCTTGCTCCGAGTTCAGCGAACTTGCGGGGATCCTTGAGGAAATCAACGACTTCCACAAGCTCTTGCTTTTCTTCATCCGCTCCTGCCACATCTTTGAATTTGACGCGTTTCTTTTCTTCTGTATAGAGCTTCGCCTTGCTTTTTCCAAAGTTCATAACACGGCTTCCGCCGCCTTGAGCCTGATTAAGCAGGAAGAAGAAAAGAATGAAGATAATAACAAAAGGGATGATGGTGGTAAAGAACGTCATCCATCCATTTGCTTCCTGTGCAGGTTCTACTTGTATCTTCGTTTTTTTCACTTGATCAATAATTTGATCTGCCCCTTTTCCTTCAGGAACATGGGTCAGGAAATATTGATCTTTCTCATAGGTCGTCAGCTGTCCCCGAACCTCGTACACGCCCCTGACAGGCTGGATGGAGACATTTTCAACCTTCCCTTTATCTAGGTTTGAAACAAAGTCACTATACGTCATATTTTCTGTTTTCGGATTTGCGGTTTGGAAGTAGCTCACAACTCCGATCACAACTAATAAAATAAGTAAATAAAAAATGGTATTACGGAAGACCCGATTCATTCCTTACCTCCTCCCACAGTAAGCACAACTATGTTCAATAGTATCATAGAAAATCGTTCCAATACAACAGATATCCCTTTCGCTAACAAGCCCGAATCAGCTCTCATAAACCGCAGGTTTCAGCACTCCGATGTACGGAAGGTTACGATAGCGTTCAGCATAATCGAGACCATATCCGACAACGAATGCATCGGGAACTTCAAAGCCGACGTAATCCGCTTTGATATCCGCTTTTCGTCCGCTTGGTTTATCAAGAAGGGTTACGATCTTAATCGATTTTGCTTTGCGGTATCGGAAAAGCTCTACAAGATAACTCAAGGTCAGCCCACTGTCGATGATATCCTCAATAATTAAGATGTCACGGCCCTCTACAGATGTGTCCAAATCTTTAATGATTTTTACCTCTCCGGAAGAAACCGTTGAACTGCCGTAGCTTGATACATCCATGAAATCCATTTCCAAATATGTATCAATATGCTTCAAAAGATCAGCCATAAACGGCATGGCTCCCTTTAACACACCGATTGCCAGCGGAAACTTGCCGCTGTACTCTTCTGTCAGAGTTGCGCCCAGCTCCTTGACTTTCTTTTGGATCTCTTCTTCTGAGATCAAGATATTTTCAATATCCTGTTTCATTCTTTGCTAGCCCCCTACACTTTTCATGCTGTCTATATTGTAATACAATGCGATCATTGTTTGTAACATCAAGTTCCTCAAAAATGGTTTTTTTCAGACCAGGTATCCAAATAATGTTTCCAACCGCGTCTGTTACAATGGGCCAGCTGTCTCTTTTCGCAAGAGGCACTTTTTCATCAATAAATATATCTTTAACCTTTTTTGAGCCGTTCATCCCTTTAAGTTTGATTCGGTCTCCGTTTTGCCTTGTCCGTACATAAAGGGGGAATTGAACCTGCTTGGGACTTGTTGCAAAAACATCGTTTCCTTGCAGCTTCCGGGTTGAACCGGGTCCGCTCACATGAAGGGAGGAGCCGTCGGGAAGCTTCAGTTCTTCTTCGTCTGCCCCGCTTATTTCATAATGATAGGAAACATTTTCACATTGTAAACGCTGAAATGTAAACAAACATGTATGATAAGATTTTGCAACTTTTAGCCCATTCGGAAAATCAAGGGAACCGGATGGTCCACCTTGTGAAATCCAATCCAGAAACACTTGAATATGATGGGCTGAAAACGCTGATGGAACGTTTTCATAAAGATAGTTTAATATTAGATGAACTCCCCTTCTTTGTAAAGGCATAGGGAGCGCAAGAAGCCGATCGATGCTGATTTCGACACCGGAACTTGACTTGCTTGTGATTACTGTATTCATTTTGCCTTTCGTTAATGCCTGTAAGTATAATTCGTCTTCTGTCAGGAATTCACTTACGGATTGAAACCTTTTATGGACATCTTCCGACTCTTTCTTCAGAAAAGGGAGAACATGGTGCCTGAACCGGTTCCTTGTGTAATCATCCTCATTGTTGCTCGGATCGGTTCTATACGGTATTCGATTCTCTTTGCAGTAAGCCAAAAGATCATCCTTTGACAGCCTTAGAAACGGCCTAAGCAGCCAGCCGCTGTCAAAACGGCGCTTTGGCTGAATTCCAGCAAGCCCGAGCCCGACAGTGCCTTTTGCCATCTTCATCAGCATCGTTTCCACCTGATCATCGCCATGATGAGCCAGAACCAGGTATTCAGCCCGGCGCCTTTTCATTAATTCTTGAAAAAACGCATACCGGCATTCTCTCGCAGCAGCCTGTTTATTCAGATTGTTTTCCGCGGCAAATGTCTGGACATCGATTTGCACCGCCTCGCATTGTATGCCTTCCGCCTCGCAGTAGTCCTGAACAAACCGCATATCATGCTCAGACTCTTCGCCTCTGAACATATGATCGACGTGTGCGGCAATCAGCGTCGCCGAGGCAGGAACCGTACGTTGCAGAGCATGCAGCAGCGCCATCGAATCAGGCCCGCCGGAGACGCCTGCAACCAGTGTCGCTCCATCAAATGACAGTTCGTATTTTCTCATGAAATCTTCAATACTTTTCACAATGTCCTCCCACTAAGAGCAGGGTGTATTTCAAAAGATATAAATATCCTAACACTTTCAATCGGTCCCTGCAAAGAAGAGCTATCCGCCGGCAAAGCAGAGCTAAATAAAAAAGAGAACGATATACGCAAAGTAAAGGGCAAGAACGCTTACGACGATCAGCAGCGTTTCAAAAACACCGCCGGATTTAGAACTGTTTCTTTGCTTTCTGCGCCCGCTTCTTAACATTTGCTGCTGAGGCGTCCCCCGCTTATGCCGCGGGCCTTGAGACGGGGCGGATGCCGATGAAGAGCGGGCGGTTCTCGACTGGCGGCTGCTTTGCATTCTGGCCGGCCGTCCGATTGCCAGGAGGTCTCCCTTCATTTCATCAGCTGTTCGATAGCTTCCTTTTAAAGCAGAAGCAAGAACCGGCTTATACCGCTTTAAAAACGGCTGTCCGTCGATGACTGACATAAGCTGTTCCTGAGGTCTTGCTGTCTTTTTAAATTCTTTTTTCACCGCACAGTTCACCATAATCATGGCGACTGAAAACAGATCATACGAAGGCTCAGCCTTACGGGTTCCAAATTCCCAATAGCCTCTGTCAAAAAACTCTGTATATTCCTTGATTGCCCGGCCTTCTTTTGTCGTCCCGCCCACATCAATGCAGCGGATTTGCGGCGGCGGGCCCGTCACGATTAAATTCTCGGGCTTTAAATCTCCAAACACCCATCCTTCGCGATGAATGGCCGACAAACTTGAGAGAAGCTGGCTGATCAGCACCGGTATCCATTCCTCGCCTTTTTCGTTTACATATCTTAAAAGAAGCGGACCTTCAATATATTCCATGACATAAAATGAAAGTTTTTTGCCCGCACCCGCAACCATCATGTCATCCACATCAAAAAAAGAAGGCCCCATTGCTTTTGCCTGGGCCTTTGAGAAAGATTTCAGAACATTCACTTCCGAGGTAATGGACAGGCTGTCATCGCTCACTTTTAATGCAACGCGGCCCTTTCCCGAATCGGCCAGATACACAACGCCATTCGCCCCTTTTCCAAGCTGTCTGATGATCTTGTAGGAATGATTGTTCCACTTTCCAACAACGGCTGCACCCGGCTTTAGACTAGCCGCCAAACTCGTCGAAGCGTTTTTCATCGTCTTCTAACATTCTCCTTCTTGAGCCGATTTTGTTAAAATGCTGAATCGCCTCTCGTATTGCGGGTCCTGTCGGCGTAATGCCGCCGGCTGAAAGCTTGGAAAATATTGAAGAAAGAGATTCAAACTTCGGGGTCCAATCAAGCACAAGCTCGACCTCTTGTTTTTTCCCGGGAAATATAAGCATCGCAAATTCATTTTCGCCGATTCTTGAATTGAGACTGATGGAAAGGTCTATCAATGCTTCTTTAACAGTCGGCAGCTTCGGATTCATGCTCGCGCTTGTATCGACAAGAACCAATACATGAAGATGTACGGTCTCGCCGAGCTCATCTACGACTTCCATAACTTCACCGCGTTTATCAGGAGGCAGTTCATCCATTTCGGTATGCTTGCCGAGAATTTGTTTGAGCTCACTATTGACAACGCCTTGAAGGGTTTGCGTCATCGCCTTTTTTGTCACCATTTGAACGGTCTGCGACAGCTGCGACGCGTAAACAACCTGGTGAACTCCCCCGCCTGCGAGGGCGATCCCTTCAACTTCTTTCATCGCCTCCTGATCCATTTCATGCTCGTCCATAATCCCAATCACATTCACGGTAATTCCCTGCTCCTTCGCAAAGGCGGCCATGGCCTGCGGGTCTTCGCCGCGGTTTGAACAGCCGTCCGTCAAAAGCAGGATTTGATTCAAGTGCCCCTTTTTCATCGTTTTTATTCCTCCTGGACAAAGATATCTTGATTTAGTTCCATCATCGCCAGAAGAAATTTGATTTATACGAAGGCTAAGAAATCTCTTGATTCTTTTGGAAAAAAGACGGCGCCGGAATGGAGGCCCACTTTGGCGTATTATGGTCCAGCTTGATAACAATCACCGTCATATCGTCCTCAATCAGACCCGACCTTGTCCGAATCACTTCTTCCATGATCAAGTCGGCGATTTCCTGCGGCTCCTCGGTTTTCAGAGATTTCAATTTACGCTTCATCCACAGATCATGATTTTCAACATGTCTAGGCCCTTCAAAGATTCCGTCGCTCATCATAATCAAAAGGTCTCCCGCTTTTAATTGCTCGCTGACTACATCAACATCGAATTCTGTAATGATGCCGATCGGCAGATTGCTGGCCTGCACTTTGATAATCTGATCGCCTCTTTTAATAAAGCTCGGGGTGGAGCCGATTTTCAAAAACTTGCAGCTCGCATCCTGAAGATCGATGACCGATAAATCCAATGTCGAATATATTTCATCTGTCGTCCTTAATGAAAGAATGCTGTTGATCGTTTTAATCGCCACTTTTTCGTCGATGCCCGACTGAAGAATCTTTTCCAACAGCTTGATCGTCTCATTGCTTTCAAAATGGGCCCTTGCGCCATTTCCCATACCATCGCTGATGGCGGCCGCATATTTGCCGGTGCCGAGCTCCATCATATTGTAGCTGTCGCCGGAGACAAGCCCTCCTCCTTTTGCTGCATGTGCGGCTCCCGTCACCACCCTGTATGACTTCGCCGAACCGAAAGCAACATGACAATATCCATTCGGATGGCCGGCGCACTGTTCCGCTTTGACGATAATTTGTTCTTCCAAAATATCGGACAGCATCGGAGCGATGATTTTTTCACACTCCCCGTGGCCGTTGCAATACGGGATACTCATTTCGATATCGATATTTCCCTGCTCTAGGCTGTAAATTTCGACTTGTTGAATTTCAATGCCGAAATGCTGCAGCGCATCCCGAATTTGTTCTTCTTGAATAAAATGCTGCTCCCTCTCCCTTTTTATTTCCCGAGAAAAGTCCGCCATGACCTGAGAAACCCCGAGCAGCTGCTCTGCGACGAGACGCCTGCTGTCATGCACCTTTTGTTTTAATGTCTGGTTTGCCCTAAAATGAGACAGCTCGTCTTCCATCAGCGCTTCTACTTGCTTTGATTTGGAGCAGTGCTGATGAAACTCCTTTTTCAGCTTGCGGTTTTTAAAATATTGCTTTTCTTCTGTTTCCTGCATAACTCGTTTCATCAAGTCATATGTTTTATCAAAGTTCTGAACCCAGCACTTGTTTTTTTTATAACAGGACTGGCAGGAGTGTTCTGTTACAGTGCTCAAAAACAGATCGATCTCTTTTTCTTTTCCTTCATCATCCGGAACCGAATGATAAAAGGTAGCGAAGCTTTCGGATAATGCGTGAAAAACACTCGAAAACTGATCGACCTTCTGCGCGGTGACATCGCGGATTTTTCTTGCATATTGCTGCTGTTCCTGAGCGTGTTCAGTCGTTCCCGGTATATACTTAGCCACTTTTTTCGTAATCGACTGAGGGGTTAAAAGAAACAGGCCGATTGCAATCAGTGATTCATAAAGCGTCGGCACAAGTTCAGCTGAACCTTCTCCGTACAGAGAAATCAATAGAGATCCGATCAATAAGCCGACCGCTGCACCGAACTTTTTTCCTTCTTTTAACAAACCGCCGAGAAGGCCTGAAAAAGCCAGCAGGCTCATCTGATATAAATTGCCGATATTTGAAAGGCTGAGGATCAGCCCCGTCACAACCCCGACTGTACAGCCGATGCTCGCGCCCCCGATGAACGCGAAAGCGAGCACGACATAACGGGCCAATATCAGTTCAGCCTGCATGCCTTGAAAAGAAACGCCTGTCAAACCTGTGAGAACAGAAGCGATTAAAATCATAAAACAAATGATCTCTTCAATTTTCAGCGACTGTTTCGCCCGCTTTGATGTAACAATCGGCAGGCTTTGCAAAAAAATCAGTGTGAGGATAAACGATAACCCGGCTTCAACAAAAGCCATAATATAGTGATAACCCGAAACCGTTCCGTATTCGGCATATACGAATCCGCATCTTGTCACAGCCATCGCTAAAAAGACGACGACAGGCAGCGTTCTGACGCGGTCTTTTATAATAAGAGACGTCATTTTGGAACATATCGCAAATGCAAACAGAGCCGCAAGCACGAACAGCGAATGCTGAGGCGATATGCTCAGAGCCCCGGCAAGAAGTGCCAGGCATGCAAGAAAAGCTTTATCTTTTTTAATTAAAAGCATCGCTCCGAAAAATGGAAGAGCAAAGGGAATGACCTCTGACAGAATGAAGGCTCGTCCCAATAAAAAACCGATGATCATATAGATCAGCCCTTTATAAAAAAAGAGGGAATATAAATGCTGCATTACAAGCTTCGTCTTGCTGCCAATCCATGAATACAATTTTTGAACAACAGGTCCAGCTATTGGGCTGTTCACTCTTCTTTCCGCTTTTTCCATGCTCTCATCTCCCACTCGTTTATTCGTTGCTTGCCATTATAACGAAAGATGAAATAGGATTTTGTCAAAAGAAGGTAATGAATTCAAAGAACTGTTCGACGCTTTTTGTAGCATGCTTCAATCACTCTTGATAAGTCGAGTCCATTCCCGTTATTTTGCGTATTTTTATGCAGCAAAAAAACCGGCTTCAGAAGAAGCCGGTTTCCGGAATGACCCGTACGGGATTCGAACCCGTGTTACCGCCGTGAAAGGGCGGTGTCTTAACCACTTGACCAACGGGCCTTCATATAAGTAGCGGCGGAGGGGATCGAACCCCCGACCTCACGGGTATGAACCGTACGCTCTAGCCAGCTGAGCTACACCGCCATGTTGTTGATTTCTTTTAACGCACAAGTTCTATAATACAAAGGATTGTCCTATCCGTCAATAGAAATATTAATAAAAATTTTATAAGACAATAAAAAGGCATCCGTTGGGATAAGACGAATGCCTTTCGTATATATAGAAAGCAGCAAGTTAACCTCTTCTTGCTCCGCGCCCTCCACGTTTTGATTCCGTGTTGCGTTTTAGAGACGATAAGCGATCTTCACTGTCTTTTAAAAACTTATTCATTTTCTGTTCAAACGTTTCTTTAGAGCGGAAATCATTTTTAGGTCTCGCAGGTCTTGATGATTGAGGACGGTCTACAGCCTTTTTGATCGACAAGCCGATTTTCCCATCTTTCTCAACATTGATGACTTTAACTTCTACTTGATCACCAACCTTCAGATGATCATTAATGTCCTTCACGTAGTTATCGGCTACTTCGCTAATATGAACAAGACCTGTTGATCCTCCAGGCAGTTCAACAAACGCTCCGAAATTTGTAATACCTGTTACTTTCCCTTGCAACTTGCTGCCAACTTCAATCGACATAAAAAAAGTGCTCCTCCTTAGACTTAAAAAAGATCATTTGTTTAATTATACATAAAGAAAAAAATAAGTGTCAACAAGGCTACTTGCTCTTATCTTCAAACTTGAAGATGATTTCGCCATCTTTTGAGAGGTAATAATCCTTTCTGGCAAGCTCTGCAACGTAGTCCTCATCCTTTAATTTCACAATCTCATCTTTCAAATCCGATTTTTTTGCTTCCAGTTGTTCCAATTGTTTCAAAAGGTCTTCTTTCTTCTCTTGCTTCGCGCTGATATCCGAAGTCTGCGACCAAAGAGAACTGACAATCACAATCGCCGACAGCAGCACAACGGCGCCGAAAACCATCAACCGTCTGTATAGACCGCGTCTTTTTCTTTTCAGCTGCTGCTGTTTTCGCTCCATCTGCTCTTTGTATTCGTTCTGTATTTGCGATATGTTGCGTCTCATGGGATCATTCATTCCAGACGGCCTCCCCTCATTTTTTTAAAAGTTTTGCCTTAATTGTTATGAATAGTTTCTTCCCCTTTTCGAAAAATCCTGCTCCTTTTTGCAAAAAGCGTCTCAACAATCCCCGAACCGGGGCGGGAAGAAGCCTGCAGCATTGATATAGTATAAAATAAATCGGATATCCTGCAAATTTTAATATCTTATATAAACATACCGCAAAAAAAACGAAAAAGAACATAGATATTTCTCATTGTAAAGAGAATGATGGCAAAAATAGCTTGAAACGTCCATACAACAGGCCGAAACACCATCATCTGCATCATCTTTGAGACCAGCCTGGAGATGAATATGAAAAAGGAAATCATCCATTCCAAAAGCTTGATATAGATCTGCTTAAAAAGGCTTTGATAAGCGGCAAATCCAAGCATGACCGCCAGAAAGATATAAATTCGGAATTCCCCTTCATTCACGCTCAGCAAAACATAGAAAAAAAGGAGACCTTGTACCACCCAAAACAAAAAGTCATGGAGAAACAACAGCCACCTTGCTGTTTTTGAGCGAACGACAAAACGGGTGTAGGTGTCAAGGGAAGCGCCAAGCCATGCCCCCATTCCGGCCATGGCCAGCATCGTATAGAACTGAGTGGTCAGCGTCATTTAAACAACTTGCTAAAAAATCCTTTAGCTTTCTCCCCCTGCTGCTCATCCAAATAGACGAGATCAAGCACTCTTCCCTTGATGGAGACAACGCCTTTTTCCACATCGAGATTCTTCATCTGCAGGTTTTCGCCTCTGACTGCCAGCATGCCCATGACCGTCTCAAGTAAGAATTCCTCATTGTCAAAGCTCTCGACCTGTTTGACACCGGATATATCCAGCAGCTTGCGGCCCTTCATCGTCACATTATGTTCAGGACCAGATGCCCCGCCGGAAGGGTTGTGCTGATCATAATATACATTCATCGATTCATCCCCCATATCCTCATACTAAAGATTCGATACTGCATTGTATGAGACGGGGGATTTTTTTAGAACAAGCCTATTCTCCTCCCAGCTTCTCTTCTTTGAGAACGGTATACATATCAGCGGCTTCTTCTTTTTTTGTCGTATCCTTCAATTCATTGACTTTGACGGTTACAAGCTTTTGGCCAAAACGCACCGCAAGCTCGTCTCCCGCTTTGACAACAGAGCTTGCTTTCGCCTGCTGGCCATTGATCGAAATTCTTCCCTGGTCAGCCACTTCTTTTGCAAGCGTCCGTCTTTTAATCAGCCTTGATACTTTGAGAAATTTGTCGAGTCTCATCACTTGTCAGCTCCTTTCAATGTCTTTCGCTTCATTCCACAATTCGTCCATTTCTTCAAGCGTCATAATTTCCAGATCCTTGCCCATGCGCTTTGCAGATTGTTCAATATGTGTGAACCTTCTGTAAAACTTGGCATTTGTCATCGCCAGGGCTTCTTCCGGTTCAATTTTATAAAACCGGCCGATGTTGACGAGAGCGAATAAAAGGTCGCCGAACTCTTCTTTCATTTTTTTGCTGGACTGTTCGGCTTCGGAAATTTCTGAAGAAAATTCTTTCATTTCCTCGTGAACTTTATCCCAAATATCCTGGACATTCGACCAGTCGAATCCGGTCTTTGCCGCCTTTTTCTGAAGCTTGTTCGCTTTTGACAAAGCAGGCAGCGGCTTTGGAATGTCGTCGAGAAGGGATGGATCGTCCGCTTGTTTCTCCTGTTTCTTGATCTCTTCCCAGTTTACCATGACGTCGGCCTCATCACGAACAGATACTTCTCCGAAGACATGCGGATGCCTTCTGATCATTTTTGCCGTAATGCCGCGAATCACATCGTCAATTGTAAAAAGACCGTCATCCTCGCCGATCTGCGCATGCAGCAGAACTTGGAGCATCACATCGCCGAGCTCCTCAACAAGGTGGTCGGGATCTTCTTCATCAATCGCCTCGAGCACCTCATAGCATTCTTCAATTAAGTATTTTTTGAGCGATTCATGGGTTTGTTTCCGATCCCACGGGCAGCCGTCCGGTCCGCGCAGCTTCCTGATGACGCTGCGGAACATCGAAAATTCCTGGTACAGAACCTCCTCGTCTTTGACCGGCGGAACGTAGACGCTCGTTAAATTATTGATACCGACACTTCTGTCCAATTCGTAAAGAGGCACTGTCCGAATGTCTTGCATACTGCTTCCGGCCGCTGTGACAATGACGACTTCATAGTCATCAGGGAGCTTTTCCATCAACGTCAGTTTGACCTCTGATGCCGTCATTTGATCATATACCTGGCAAATAATCAAATGATGACGGAGCTCGACTTCGTCAGCGGAAAACCGGACGGCGTCGACAAACTGAAACCCGTCAATCGGATCGATCTGCAAAGCATTTAATGTCGCATCAATAAAGCTGTGGCCTCCCTCGACAACGACATCGGCCTGATGAGCGCCCCGCCTCTCAAGCAAAAGCTGAACCGTTTTTTCAGCGACGAACGGATGGCCCGGAACGGCATAGAGCACATCGCGCTGCTTCGCCTCCTCAAACAGCCGCTCTACGATCTCCTCGTAAACATCTTCGAATTGATCATGCTTTTCATAGACCTCATCAAAAAAATGAATCTCAGCTATTTCTTTTTTCAGGTCTTCTATTAACGGATGGTCTTTCGTCCTGACATAAAGAACCTCCGCTTGTGTGAGCCGTTTATATACACCGAGGGTTAATTGATTCATATCGCCTGCCCCCAGGCCGACTACCGTGATTTTACCGGCCATGTCTGCCGCCCCTTTCTCGTTTTATTGTCAGGAGCTTGCTGCCAAAAGGTACAAGCTCAAGTTCTTTTTCTGAAAACACGCGTAATGTGAAGATACCGGACAAAAAGACAATGCCGCCGACGAATACGGCGCTAAGACTTTCCGCCGCCGCGATCCATCTGTTTTCATGAGGTATGGCCGCTTCAAAAGCAAAAAGCCACACCGCCAGAGCGGCCGACATGATCACAGCCGACAACAAAACTCCCGCTATCCTGTATTCCGGCAACTTGATCCAGCCTTTCCTTTTCAGCTGAAAAAAATTGAGTCCAGCGACAGCAGCGAATGACATCATAGTCGCAAAAGCGGCGCCGGAAATGCCGAAACCGGGGATCAGGAACTCGTTCAATACGGCTTTCACAAAAAAGCCGCAGCAGACGGAAACAGCTGGAAGACATGTATTGCCGAGTCCTTGCAAAACAGCAGTCATCGTGATCGCCAACGATGCAAACAGAATCGACACGCTGAAAATCTGCAGCGCAGCCGTTCCATCGCTGTTCTTAAACAGCATGACATTCACCGGCTCCAAAATGCATATCAGACCGGCGGCTGCTCCAGTGCCGATGACGAAGCTCATTTTTAGCGAATAACGGATCTTTTCCTCCAGAACCGCCGTTTCTCCATTTTTCTTCGCTTTTGTAAGGGACGGGACAAGAGCTGTCGCAATGCTCGCAGCAAAAACGGTTCCAAGCTGCAAAAGCGGCTGACCTCTGTCATACACCCCTTTTGTATGTTTCGCCTGAAGTTCGTCCATTCCTTGTCCGGCCAGCAATGAATACAAGTTCAATGCGTCGACGAGCTGGATGAGAATCAGCATGAGGCCGGCCGTGCAAATCGTAACCGAGTACAGACACAGCTGCTTCAAAATATCGCCTGTACCGGCCTCTATCCCGGCGGCAGCGGGATGCTTTTCACGCTTGGCCCAAAACACGGCGAGAATGAAAAACGCCGCAAGGCCGCCGACAAGGGAGCCAAAGGCAGCCCCTGCCCCGGCGTCATATAAGGAAAAGCCGTTTTTGACGAGCCACCACGTCAAAATGAGGATCGCCCCGACCCGGAGTGTCTGCTCTCCAATTTGAGAAAGTGCCGTCGGAAGCATCCGTTCGCCTCCTTGAAAATAGCCTCTAAGCAAAGACACGAGCGGCAGCAGCAAATAAGAAAACGACACGGCGCGGATCACCCCGGCAAGGGCGGGATCACCCATAAACCCTGCGATGGCTTCGGCTCCGGCAAACAAGAGAAGAAAAAAGCCAAGGCCCACGACCGACAAAAAAAACATAGACACCCGGAGAATTTTTGCCCGGTTTGCCGTCCCGTAATCATTCAACAACTTTGAAATGATGACCGGGAACCCGGAGGTGGCAAGCATCACAGATATTCCGATCATCGGATACACCTGCTGAAAAATATAAAAACCGACATCTCCAACTATATTTTGAAAAGGCACTCTATATACAGCGCTTAATATCTTTGATAATATCCCCGCCAATGATAAAACAAAGGCGCCTTGCCAAATCCATTGTCTTTGGCCTTTTAAAAACCCCATTCCTTTAAGCTCCTTCCAATGCGCTTTCTCTCAGCTTTCTAAAAAGCGCACGAAACGTGCTTATTATACCATATTCAAGACTCATACCCCGCCTGCAACTGTGAACTAAAAAAGAACAGCCCAAAAGGTGCTGTTCCAACTGCTGATGCTGATTCAAGCTGAGAAAAACGCTTTCGGCATTCCAGCTCGTTCGAGCAGGAATGTCAAAATAAAAGGAATGAGACCTATTGTTCCATTTGACGGGCCAAAAAACCAGCGGCGGTTTCAACCGCTTTATGTTCCACTTCTCCGATTGACTGGTCTTTCGAAAAAATGACAACCGCTCCGATCGGATCGCCGTTTGCAACAATCGGACCGACGGTATAAGAAGCAACCTCTTCGTCAATACCATCAATAAGCTGAATTGTCTTGGCGTCTCCTTCCAAAACAGAATTTCGCTGATCCATCGCCTTTTCGACCATGTCGCTGATCGATTTGTTTAAATAGTCTTTTTTAGACCCCCCGGATACTGCGATATACACATCCCGGTCGCAAATCAGCACGGAATGGCCCATGCTGTCATAAAGCGCATCAGCATACTCCTTTGCAAAGTCGCCGAGCTCGCTGATCGGAGAATATTTTTTTAAAATAACCTCCCCATCCCGGTCCACAAATATTTCCAAAGGGTCTCCTTCACGAATGCGCAAAGTTCTGCGGATTTCCTTCGGGATCACGACCCGGCCTAAATCATCAATTCGACGTACGATACCAGTTGCTTTCATCTCTGCTGCCTCTCTTTCATTTGATGATATATCTGGTGGATATAAACAGAGCTGTGTACTTATGTAACACTCTCCACTCTTGATTGGTTTTAGTATCCTTCACATCAAATGTAATATACGCGAGAAACAACAAATTTTTATGATGAAGCGATCGTTTGCTTTTTAACGTTTTGAAGGCCTTTCAATATTTCGAGAAGCGTTTCCAGCCACTCTTCCGGATTTCGGTTTTTCACTTGAATCGAAATTTTCAATTTCTTTCCTTCCATCCCGAGGCCGATCTGTCTGCCGTACTTACTGCCGAGTTCAAACAGTTTTTGGCCGTCTATTTCGGCACTAGCTTTTTCGTCAATCGTCAGTCTGACGGCGTCTTTATCCTGCTTGATCAGCTCGACGCGTTCGGTGATGGCATATACCTTCGCCTCTGCGATGGCGAATAAATATTCGACTTCTTTCGGGTATTCGCCGAAGCGGTCGATCATCTCGTCTTGAAGCTCGCTCTTTTCTTCAATGGTTGAAATCGCTCTGAACCGTTTATACATATCTATTTTTTGCTTGCCGTCTGTCACATAAGTCTGCGGAATATATGCGTCAAGCTCCAAATCGATTTCCGGTTCAAATTTTTCAGCTTGCGGTACATCTCCCTTGCGAGCTTCTATTGCTTCCTTGAGCATTTGCGAATATAAATCAAAACCGACAGAATCAATGAACCCGTGCTGCTGCGCACCTAAAAGGTTTCCGGCGCCGCGGATCGTCAAATCGCGCATCGCGATTTTAAATCCTGACCCGAGTTCTGTAAATTCTTTAATCGCCTGAAGCCTTTTTTCGGCCACTTCCGTAAGGACTTTGTCCTTCCGGTACGTAAAGTAAGCGTAAGCTACACGGTTTGAGCGCCCGACACGGCCCCTCAGCTGGTACAGCTGGGAAAGCCCCATCTTATCTGCGTCAAATACAATTAGGGTATTGACGTTTGGAATATCAACGCCCGTTTCAATAATCGTTGTGCTGACGAGCACATCCGATTCTCCCTCTAAGAAATTCAGCATGACCGATTCGAGTTCGTTTTCTGTCATCTTCCCATGGGCATACGTCACCTTGGCATCAGGCACAAGCATCGAGATTTCTTCCGCTTTTCTTTCAATATCCTCCACCCGGTTGTACAAGAAGTAAACCTGACCGCCCCTGGCCAGCTCGCGTTCTATCGCTTCTCTGACTAGGGCCCCGTTGTATTCGACAACGTACGTCTGTACAGGGAAGCGGTTTTCCGGAGGCGTTTCAATGACTGACAAATCTCTGACACCGAGCATGGACATATGAAGGGTTCGAGGTATCGGAGTTGCCGTTAACGTCAAAACGTCGACATTCGCTTTAATGCGTTTAATTTTTTCCTTGTGCGTGACACCAAACCTTTGTTCTTCATCGATGATAAGCAGTCCAAGATCTTTGTACACGACATCCTTGGACAACAGCCTGTGAGTGCCGATTACGATGTCAATCGTTCCGTTTTTTAAGCCCTTGATCGTTTCATTTGCTTCTTTTCTCGTCCGGAACCGGCTGAGCAAACCGATATTAATCGGGTAGTCCTGGAAACGTTCCAATATCGTTTCATAGTGCTGCTGTGCGAGGATCGTAGTCGGCACGAGGATCGCGACCTGTTTTCCGTCTGCAATCGCTTTAAAGGCGGCGCGGATCGCCACTTCCGTTTTGCCGTAGCCCACATCGCCGCAAAGGAGCCGATCCATCGGTCTTTCTTTTTCCATGTCTCTTTTAATCTCATGGATCGATCTCAGCTGGTCCTCTGTCTCCTGATAAGGAAATGCGGCTTCAAACTCACGCTGCATTTCATGGTCGGGAGAAAACGCGTAACCTTTGCTTGCTTCCCTTTCGGCATAAAGCTTGATCAAGTCATCGGCGATATCCTGGACAGAGCTTTCAACCTTTTTCTTAACCCGTTTCCATTCGCTTCCCCCGAGTTTATAAAGCTTCGGCTCTTTGCCTTCGGAACCGACGTATTTTTGCACCTGATCAATTTGGTCAACCGGTACGTAAAGCTTGTCGCTTCCCTGGTAGTGAATATTCAGGTAATCCTTATGAATGCCGTTGATCTCCAGCGTTTCAATCCCTAAATACTTTCCGATACCGTGGTTCACATGGACGACATAATCGCCGATCTGAAGCTCCGAGTAGCTTTTGATCCGTTCGGCATTGGTCAGTTTTTGTTTGCGCGCCTGCTTTTTGACACGCTTTTTAAACAGTTCTTCTTCGGTAATGACGGCCAGCTTGATCATCGGAAGTTCAAAGCCGGATTGAAGACCGCCTTCCATAATGTAAATCTGGCCTTGGGCAAGCGCTGCATCCTGGTCGGCCTGGGCGGCTTCGATCTCATAATCGGACAATACAGACGCAAGTTTTTCGACGCGTTCTTTGCTGTCCCCTAGAAAAACCGTTGTATATTTCGATTTCTTAAACCGTTCAATCTCATTTTTGAGCACATTCATTTGTCCGTGAAAGCTCTGCATTTGCTTGCTTGAAACATTGACGATGTTTTGCGGACTGGTGTGCTGCACATGCCTTAAAAACAGCGAGTAATACAAAATCGGGCGGGACTGTTTTGAAATGAGGCTGTGAAAAGGAAATGACATTGCTGTATCATGAAGGATTTTCCCTTCTTCCAGCAGGCTCGTAATCCATTCTGCCTCTTCCTTTTGAAGCTGGTCTTCCATTTCATGAATACGGCTGATCTCATCTAGTATCAGCAAAGTATTTTTCGGGAAATAATCTAGTAAACTAGCAGGCCTCTCATAGAAATAAGAAAGGTATTTAACCATTTCCTGGCCGATATGACCTTCCTTGAGCCGCTCTTTATCTTCCGCTATATTTTGATCGAGAATTTCCTTTTGTTTATCAAGCTTCAGCTTTTTAAGACTGTTGGCAAGACCTTTATCGATTTGTTCAAGCGCTCTTTGCCGATCTTCATCCCGCACGATCAGTTCCTTCGCAGGGCCGATCGTTACTTCATCGCGCGTTTCCAGTGAGCGCTGATCATCCGTATTGAATATACGAATCGAGTCAACTTCTGTATCAAACAATTCAATCCGGACAGGGTTTTCTTCGGTCAATGAATAGACATCGATAATCCCCCCGCGAATACTGAATTCGCCTGGAGCCGCCACCATATCCGTACGCTCATACCCCATTTGAACAAGCTTCTGAAGCAGCTGTTCCGGGTCGATGTCGCGCCCCGTCTCAATGCGAATCTGACTGTTTTGCCATACTTCGACAGGGGGCAGCATTCTTCTGACGGCTGCTGCCGGAGCAATAACGATAGGCGTTTCACCGCTTGCAAGCCGATTTAAGACATCAAGCCTTTGCGAGCGCAGCTCAGGGCTTGCCACCGCAATTTCAGAAGAAATCAATTCGTTGACAGGATATAATAGGACAGGCTGATCTTTTATCAGCCCTGTCAAGTCATCTGTAATTTTTTGAGCCTGATAAAGGTTATGCGTAATTAAAAATACCGGCCGTCTCGTTTCTTTTGTAAGAGCGGCTGTAAATAACGACCGGGCAGATCCGGAGAGCCCCGCAAGCAGCTGTTCCTTCAGCCCTTCGTTCAAGCCGTTGACGATGGATTTAAAATCATCGCTTTTTGTGATATAGGATTGAATATTGTTCAAATGAGCCCCTCCTCTCTTCCTCAAATAGAAAAATGCTTTGGTCTAGTCTCTACACCAAAGCTATTTATTGAATAAACGAATGATATTGGTGATAATCCGGGTTTCGCTCAAGCGCTTCTTGACAATCTTCACATATCGTCTTCACGTGTAAATCCCCATTATCCATATAAGAAATCATATCGTTTCTTTCATCGTTTGTTAAGTGGTTAAAGCCTAACTGTTCACTGTTTACATAAGAATGATCAAGACTTCCGACTTTAACGCCGCAATGCCGGCAATAATAATGTAAAGCCATAAAGGAACCTCCATACCGAGTCTTTTTAAAACTAGTATGTTCCGTTCCCTTCTGCCTTATACCTTAGCATTAAATTCATTCATGACTTCTAAAAAAGGTTTTTCCAGAGAAGCTTCACAGGCCTTGGCCGATTGTCTGACGGCCTCTTGTATCACCGGCTCTTCTTCATCTGTAAAAGCGCCAAGCACATAATCGACGATTTTCATGCCGTTGACCGGACGGCCGATTCCGATTCTGATCCGGTTAAACTCAGTTGTTCCCAGATGCTGAATCATCGATTTGATGCCGTTATGGCCTCCTGCGCTTCCTTTCGTCCTCAGACGGATTCTTCCGGTCGGAAGATCCAAGTCATCGTAAATCACTTTCAAATTGTCAACAGGGATCTCATAATAGTCCAAAAGCGGCCTCAAACATTCTCCCGATAAATTCATATATGTAAGCGGCTTAACAAGTAGAACCTTTTTGCCGGAAACAAATCCGATTCCGTATTGACCGTTGAACTTTGTTTTATCAAGCGGAATGTTCCACTCTTTTGAAAGCTCATCGATCGTCATAAATCCTACATTATGTCTCGTATTTTCATATGTTTTACCCGGATTGCCCAATCCTGCAAACACAAGCATTATTCTATATCCTCCCTTAAGCAAAACCCTGCCTCAGCATACTGAGGGGGAGCATCCTAATTTCCCCTCATTCTAGCACAAAAGACGTAACCGCGGGAGGATTACGTCTTACGTACTTATTCTTCTTTTTCCTCTTCAGTGCCTTTTTCTGGTTCCTCAACGTCTTGAGCGGCTGATTCGGCTTCCGTTTCTTCCTGCTTTTGAGGAGGAAGAATGGATGCAACAACTTCATCAGGCTCATGGTTGTATGAATAATCGCCTTTAGACGGAATATCGCCGACGGTTAGAACATCGTTGACTTCGAGACTGGAAATATCGACCTCGATCGTTTGCGGAATGTTCTTCGGCTTCGCTGTGACAGACAGCTCGTAAAGCGGCTGCTGAAGAACACCGCCCTGTTTAATCCCCTCTGCTTCACCCGTAAGGTTTACAGGAACCGTCGCCTCCATTTCCGCTTCCATATCAACCACTTTAAAATCGGCATGTACAATTGAATCTTTTAATGGATCCGTCTGCAGCTCAGTCACCATAACAGAGTGCTGGTCTCCGTTTATATCCAAGTTGATAATCGTATTTTTGCCCTCAGCTCGCAAAATTTTTAAAAGCTCAATACTGTCTAACGCAACGGATTTGTTTTCCAGGTTTCTTCCGTAAATGACACCCGGCACATACCCGGATTGCCGGATCTTTCTTAAAGAAGACCGTCTGGAATCCGTTCTTTCTTCCGCTTTTAAAATTGCCATGTTCAGCACCATCCTATCGTTAGATTGGTCTTTCTAAAACCATACCCATAACGACAAAACTTTAAACCAGAATCAGCAAATTAATCGAACAGGAAGCTGACAGATTGTTTTTCATGCACACGAATAATCGCTTCTGCCAGAAGCGGTGCAACAGAAAGCTGCTTGAACTTCGCGATTTTCTTTTCTTCAGGAAGCTCAATGCTGTTGGTCACAACGAGCTCTTTAATTTTCGAATTGTCGATTCTTTCGATCGCCGGACCGGAAAGAACCGGATGTGTACAGCATGCATACACTTCCTCTGCGCCGCTTTCGACGAGCGCATTAGCCGCAAGCGTAATCGTTCCTGCCGTATCAATAATATCATCAATTAAAATGGCTGTTTTCCCTTCAATATGTCCGATGATATTCATAACCTCGGCTACATTCGGCTTAGGTCGGCGTTTATCGATAATCGCAATCGGCGCTTTCAAGCGGTCCGCCAATTTGCGGGCACGCGTCACACCGCCGTGGTCAGGGGACACGATCACGACATCCTTGAAATTTTTCTCTTCAAAATAATTACCTAAAATCGGAACACCCATTAAATGATCGATCGGTATATCAAAGAAACCTTGGATTTGCGGCGCGTGAAGATCAAGTGCAATCACACGGGTAGCTCCGGCGGTTTCCAGCAGGTTTGCCACCAGTTTGGCTGTGATCGGCTCACGGGAACGGGCTTTACGGTCCTGACGGGCATAGCCGTAGTAAGGCATCACGATATTAATCGTTTTCGCCGATGCGCGTTTCAGCGCATCTACCATAATCAAAAGCTCCATAATATGCTCGTTCACCGGTGCGCTTGTCGATTGGATGACATAGCAGTCGCAGCCGCGGATGCTTTCTTCAATATTAATTTGAACCTCACCGTCGCTAAAGCGTTTAACAGAACTCTTTCCCAGCTCAACTCCGACGATATCTGCGATTTCCTTCGCAAGACCCGGATTTGAGTTTAAAGAAAAAATCTTCAAATTGTCGTCTTCATATTTAGACATGGTAAACCTCCGATTTAGGATTATTTTTTGTGTATGTTCTCAGCGTAGTCTTCTTTGTTGACTTGTCTTGCTCTGGCAATAGACAAAGCCTTGCCTGGTACATCGTCGGTAATCGTTGAACCCGCAGCGACGTATGCACCTTCGCCGATTGTCACCGGAGCGACCAAATTGGAGTTGCAGCCGATAAATGCCCCATTTTCAATCTTCGTTTTGAACTTATGTTTCCCATCATAATTTACGGTAATCGACCCGCAGCCAAGATTGACATCCGTTCCGATTTCCGCGTCCCCTATGTAGCTTAAATGAGATGCTTTGCTGCGATCACCAAATTCCGATTTTTTCACTTCGACGAAATTCCCGATCCTTACCTCATTGCCGATCTTTGAATCGGGTCTGATATGAGCAAACGGTCCAATTGTAACATCGTCACCGACTTCACTGTTCACGACAACGGACTGCTTAATAACCGTTCTGCTGCCGATCGTACTGTTTTCGAGTTCGCTGTTCTGTCCGATGACCGCGTCCTCACCGATGACAACCCGCCCTTTAATAACGGTGCCGGGATAAATCACGGTATCTCTGCCGATGACGGCTTCCGGTGAAATATATGTGTTGTCGGGGTCGATTAAGCTTACGCCGTTTCCCATGTGGCGTTTATTGATCCGCTGCTTCATATAAATTTCCGCTTGTGAAAGGGCGACTCTGTCATTGACTCCGAGCGTTTCCTGGAAGTTGCCAGTCTGATAAGCGGCTACAGTCTCACCTTGATTTTTCAAGATCTCAATGACATCCGGAAGATAATATTCCCCTTGTACGTTGTCATTGGAAACCTGCTCGATCGTTTGAAAAAGAGCTTCGTTGTCAAAACAATAAGTTCCTGTGTTAATTTCTTTGACAAGTCTTTCCTCGTCTGTTGCATCTTTATGTTCGACAATTTTTGCAACATCGCCGTTTTCATTGCGAATAATGCGTCCGTAGCCTGTCGGATCCTCCGCTACAGCGGTTAAAATCGTCACTTTTGCTGCTTTTTTCTGGTGCTCATTGAGCATGGCTTCCATCGTTTCGGCAGTTAAAAGCGGTGTATCTCCGCAAATGACGATAGTCGTTCCTTTTTCGCTTCCAAGAATCGACTTGGCCTGCTTAACGGCATGGGCTGTTCCGAGCTGTTCAGCCTGCAGGGCATATTCGCTTTTTTCCCCGAGGTGTTTTTTGACATCTTCGGCTCCATGTCCAACTATTGTGACAAGTTTTTCTAATGATAGCTTGCGAGCTTCGTCGACAACATGCTCGACCATAGGTTTTCCGCAAACCGGATGAAGAACTTTATAAAGCTTTGATTTCATTCTTGTTCCTTGACCAGCTGCTAACACAACTGCAAACCGCTTATCCATGTATTGGCCTCCATTATCCCTATTATCCATAGAAAAATATATCCTAAATATGAGTTGATTTCAAGCAAGCCAAAATGAGAAATCGGAAAATCAAGACAGCATATTTTGGATATTCAGAGTATATTTAGGATTCACTGATCAGGGAGACAAATTGATTCCTTCGGGATGGGATTCTCAAACCGCCATATGTTTTACCTCCTGTTTCTGTTATACGCAATCACAAACCATATATTGTCATTTTATTATGATAAGATTATTTTTTTTCAAAACAAAAAGGGCTTATCCATAAGCCCTTCTTTTTTTAAGAAGCTCCAGCTTCTTCATATTCTATTTCCTCAACGTCACCCAAACGATGATATTCATTTAACACCGCGTCCTGAATTTTTCCGCGGGTGCTTGAGTTGATTGGATGAGCGATATCACGAAATTCTCCATCAGGTGTACGCTTACTTGGCATCGCAACGAAAAGACCATTGTTTCCATCAATTACACGAATATCATGCACTACAAATTCGTGATCCAGCGTGATGGATGCAATCGCTCTCATGCGACCATCGGTATTCACGCGGCGTAATCTTACGTCGGTAACTTCCACAGTAGTTCACCACCTTTTCCCAATATAAAAACATTAGTGTAACTATTCAACGGTTTTTTTTGTTTTCCTGCATAATTAAAAATATTTTTGTAATATTGGGATAAAAAAACACTGAATTGACAAATTTTCCAAACAAAAAAGATGATTTTGGAGACCAAAACCATCTTTTCGGAGTTTTTTCTATTTTACTAATGCGACGACTTCTATTTCAACGAGCGCGTCTTTCGGCAGCCTTGCCACCTCAACACATGATCTCGCCGGTTTGTGGGTATCGAAGTACTGTCCGTAAACTTCATTCACCTCTGCGAACTGATTCATATCCGCCAAAAACACAGTTGCTTTGACGACAGTCTCCAGAGAGGCGTTCGCTTCTTTCAGCACGGCTTTTAAATTGCGGAAAACTTGATGCGTCTGTTCTGTGATGTCTCCAGTCACCATTTCACCCGACGGGGTCAGTGGAATTTGCCCTGAACTGTAAAACATATTATTGACAACAATTCCTTGTGAATACGGTCCGATCGCCGCCGGTGCTTCTTTTGTCTGAACAACCTTTGTCATCTCAAACTCCCCATTTCCTATTCATTGTCTGCAAAAAAACGCTGAAAGTTTCCGTTTTGGATTTCCACCTTTTTTTCCTTCATATCAATTTCAGAAAGAGTCAAAAGGGACATGTACTCATCGACCAGCCGCTCCTTGACTCCCTGAGCCTCCACAAGAACACCGATGCCTGCTACATGGGCATTGAATTCCTCGAGAAGATTGATCATACCGTTGATCGTTCCTCCCGCTTTCATAAAGTCGTCTATAATCAAAACGCGCGAGCCCGTCTGCAAGTTGCGTTTTGCAAGAGACATCGTCTGAATGCGGTTGGAAGATCCAGACACATAGTTAATGCTGACCGTTGAACCTTCAGTTACCTTATTGTCTTTTCTGACGACCACTGTCGGCACATCAAGGTAGCTGGCTACCGCATATGCCAGAGGAATTCCTTTTGTCGCCACCGTCATCACGACATCGATCTCCCTGTCTGAAAAAGCTGAAGCAAAAATCTTGCCGGCCTTCGTTAATACAGAGGGCTTGCCAAGGATATCGGTTAAATACAAATATCCGCCGGGCAATATCCGTTCCGAATCGATCAATGACTCACCGAGCGACTTTACAAATTCCTCCGCTTCATCGCGTTTTACCTTTGGAATGTATTTAACGCCGCCTGCTGCTCCCGGCACGGTCTGAAGCGTCCCGATCCCCTGCTGCTCGAAGGTCTGCTTAATAATGGTTAAATCTTCACTAATGGATGATTTAGCAGATTGATACCGTTCTGAAAAGAAGGTTAATGGCACTAAGACATGCGGATGGGTCAACAAATAATTTGTCAGATCCACCAATCTGCCGCTTCGACGAAACTTCATGCACTTACCTCCAAAATCCGAATATTTTTAAAAATAATATAACTTAACATACGGATTTAATCAAGTTCATTTTGTTCTCCGATCATCCGCACCGCATAAACCTGATCGCAAAACCCTCTTAATCCGTTATAGATTCTTTGTACTTTTGATTCGTATTGAACCAATCCGAACACAGTGGGGCCGCTCCCGCTCATCAGCACAGCATCGGCGCCAAACCGCTTCATTTGATTTTTGATCATCGCGACTTCGGGATGCATATTCAATGTAACAGATTCGAGAACATTGCCGAGTTTGTCGCACATTTTTTGAAAATTCTTCTCTTCGATCGCAGAAATCATACCTTGAACATCCGGATGTTCAATCTCATCGACTTTCAGCTGCTTGTACACTTCTGCAGTTGATACGCCGATCGTCGGCTTTGCCAGCACAACCCAGCAGTGCGGCGGAGTCTCGATATGACGGATTTTCTCTCCTCTTCCCGTTGCAAGAGCCGTTCCTCCATGTACGCAAAAGGAGACATCAGATCCGATCTCAGCGCCAAGCTCAGCCAGTTCATTCATCGAAAGCTTCAAATCCCACAGCCGGTTCAGCCCTCTGAAGACGGCAGCCGCATCGCTGCTTCCTCCCGCAAGCCCCGCAGCAACGGGAATCACTTTCGTAATAAATATAGAAACACCTTTTTTAATGCCGTATCGTTCTTTCATGAGCATTGCAGCCTGATAAGCAAGGTTTCGCTGATCGTCGGGAACAAAGCGGTTATGCGAGGAAACCGTTACTTTATCTTCTGCCAGCTCGGTTAATTCAATCCGATCCGCCAAATCAATTGTCGTCATGACCATCTCTACTTCATGATACCCATCTGGACGTTTGCGGCGAACGTCGAGCGACAAATTAATTTTAGCCGGCGCCTTCTCTAAAATACGCAATCCATTCACCTACTTCTCCATCTAAACATAAGTATCCACATTGTAACATATTTTGAAGTACAGGACGTACAAATGCATGCGCCCGCGCAGGACGCCGCGCCTTTAGCATGCGTTCATCCTTACAAGTACAAATGCATGCGCACGTGCAGGACACCGCGCTCTTAGCATGCGGTCATTCCCGCAGATCGCGATTGCCCCCTTCAGCGAATCCTCAAGGCGTTTGCAGCACCTGATCGGCTGAATGCAGATCAATGAAAAAAACGGAGGACAGAAGCGCCCTCCGTATGTCACTGTTTTAATGATTTTGCTGGTTTTGAGCCATATGCTGTTCGGCTAATTCAATGGCCCTCTTCACCATGTTACCTGCGTCTCTGGCCCGAATTCCGCCCCAGCCCTCGGTTTTTACCGTGTCGTAAAATCCAAGATCCTTAGCCAATTCATTTTTGAATTCCTCTGACATGATGCTTCGACGTCTGCCCATGCGAAACAGCCCCTTTCAAGTATCATACCATCCGTCTGACTCATCATAAAACAAGTGACATGTATTAGCTTTGCTCGATTTGGGCAGAACTTCCCCGAAAAATTCTGGATAAAAAAAGGCAAAACAAAAAGCAGCAAACATAAAGTCCGCTGCTTATTAAAGGGCTACTGAGCTGGTTTTATCATCAGAAAATCTCAATTCAACCGTCTCAGTAAGAATATCCGCATAACTGTATGAAACTCTTTCAAACGAATTCTCGTCTTGGTCTAGTTGTATCACAAAAACAGAAGGGTACGTCTCAGCTAAAATGCCCGAACGCTCAATCGTTTTTCGGCGGCCACCGTTTGCTTTTAACGTCAGCCTTTTTCCCAAATGTCCATCAAGCGATCTTTTAATATCGGACAACGTTTTCGCCATTGCATCCACCTCACTATATTCAGTATACACCAGAAGCCCATTTTTGTCAAATAAAATTTAAATTATATCAACGTTCATAAGCCTCTGTCAATAAAATATTTGTGACAAATTATACGCCGACTTTCCCTTATTTTCCTCATTTTTCGTTTCATTATGTATGTTTTTTTAAAAAAAGGTAAAAACATTCGGCTCCATGGCAAAAACCCGCCATCCGGCGGGCTCGTTTAATCGTTTTCTTTTGTTTTATATGGCATTCCGATTCGCAATACGCCTCGCGTCTCAATGCCTCCGAGTCCCTTTTCCCTCGTCAGGGTGTTTCTGAGCACTTCCCAGACGTTAATGCGGTCCATAAACGGAGTGAAGCTGATTTTTGCGACTATATAGACCGGATCAAGCGCATGGATGTTGACTCTTGACGGAGAGCTTGCAAAATTTGCACCGGCTCTGATCAGTGATTCAAAATGGGACTGGCATGCGCCTGCAAAAATGACAAGCTGATCAAGATGGGGAATTTTTTTTCTCGCTTTTTGAACGGTTTCGATAAAATCTTTTGAATGCCTGTAGGCATCCAGATTGTTAATATCACCCTTCTGTTTAGAATAGGCATCGTGTCCGGTGATGACGAGAAGATCCGGGCGGTACTCATCGATCAGTTCCTCGATGACCGATGACATTTTCTTTTCATAACAATGAATGCCGTATACAGGAACCCCGATCTTTTCATAGAGCGCCAGACATTTTTTTAAATAAGCCGAATCCCCGTCTAAATGAAGGACTCTTCCAGGCATATGAAAGTACTGCTGTTGATTGTTATATTGGTTTGTGGCGCGGTACTCATGTTTATTGTGAAGGAGTTTGTAATCCTGGCGGAGAAGATCGAGGGATTCCTTCATTCTCGATTCTTCTTCCCGCTTTCTCATCTGCCGCTCAGCCTCGCGGACCATCTCCAGGTCCGTTAAATATGCGTCAGCGATTAATCTGACCTCATCTCCGTGCAAAACGGCCACAGGTTCTCCATTTGCCGATTGATCAATTCGTATAATTCGAAATAAGATATCTCTTCGATAAGATTTTCTGACGACCATATCGCCTATTTTAAATTGCATGCTTTTCACTCCACACATAGACTAAGCCCCATCCTGATGAATATAAAGCAATGAAAAGTAAAGGTGCTTCTTTAGCCTATGTGCCCGCCCTTCAAGTGGTGAACGGATGACAAGCCTGATCAGGCTTAAAGCCCGGCTTCAAATAAAAAAAGCCCTCCATTAAAGAAGGACTGCTCTCAAGCGGTCAGATAAGACGGCGAACTCTTCAATGCTCAGCGATTCTCCGCGTCGTTTTCCGTCGATTTGTGAATCCTGAAGCGCTCTTTCAATTTTTGATTTATTCTCTTTGCCATTCGGCAGGTTGTTAACGAGGTTGTTGAAAAGCGTTTTTCGGCGCTGTGCAAAGCTGGATTTTACGACTTGAAAGAAAAAGGCTTCATCTTGAACCGCGACAGCCGGTTCTCCCCTCAGCGTCAGCCTGATGACCGCGGAATCCACGTTAGGCTGAGGGACAAATACAGTCTTTGGCACATTCATGACCGTTTTGGCTTCGGTATAAAACTGAACCGCGATGGAAAGGGACCCGTATTCCTTTGTAGAAGGTTTCGCAGCCATTCGGTCCGCTACCTCTTTTTGAAGCATGACGACGATCCCTTTCAGCGGCAGATTTTCTTCTAAAAGCTTCATGATGATCGGAGTCGTGACGTAATACGGGAGGTTGGCGACAACCATCACCTCATCGCAGTCTTGAAACTGCTCGTCCATTACCGCCCGGACATCGGCTTTCAGGACATCCTGGTGAATGACAGTCACATTATCATACGGAGAAAGCGTATCTTTTAAAATCGGCAGGAGCCTTTGGTCGATTTCGAAGGCCGTCACTTTCTTCGCACGCTTTGCCAGCTGCTCGGTCAATGCCCCGATCCCCGGACCGATTTCAATCACGCCGGTACGCTCCGTCACTCCCGCATGGTCGACAATTCTGTCCAATATGTTCGTATCAATCAAGAAGTTCTGCCCCAGGCTTTTTTTGAATGAAAATCCGTATTTATTGAGAATTTCCTTAGTTCTAATTGGGGTGGCGATATCTTTATTCATGCTCTTCCTCCCGCAGCACAACATCCAGTGCGCTTAAATAATCACTCTTTTTGATCTGAAACATTTGCAGCCGCTTTTGAAGCTGTTTCCCATTTGTATAGCCGATATTCAATATCTCGCCGAGCCGCTCCCGCCTTTGTTTTGCCAGAGGGCCCCCGATCAGGCCGGCTTCGATTAAATCCCGAGCCTCAATCTCAGGTTCCGTCGCCTCCATTTCCTCCTGAACGGTTTTTAAGCATTCGCGGATTGCCTCAAGCGAAGCATGTTCAACACCGATTCCGCGCTTATTTTTAGGCTTTGCCAAATGCTTGGGTAAAAATGCATGCTTGCAGCCGGGGACTTTTTCTGCAATCGTTTTTCTGATTTTTTCCCCCGGGAAATCAGGATCGGTTAAAATAATGACCCCGCGCGTTTCCTGGGCAAGCCGAATCCGTTTGATGACGTCTTCCCCTATGGCAGATCCGTTCGTTTCAATCGTATCAGCATCAACAGCCGATTTGATTTTTGCTGTGTCATCACGGCCTTCGACAACAATGATTTCTTTAATCTTCATTTCTTCCTCCGTATAGTGAAAAACCTTTTATTACATTTTTAAAATTATTGAAACCTTTTTGTAATAAAACCGTCTAATTAATTAGAAAACAAGATGGATCTATTATAACCAAAAAAACAGAGGGCGCAAAATCCCTCTGCTTATATAAGAAGCGTAATAAATGATATTTAGTTCAACACCTTGATTTTAACTCTTTTGTTACCCCAGCGGTAAGCTGTAGACTTACTCGGAAAGAATACATCGATTTTACGGCCTTTGATGGCTGAGCCTGTATCGGCTGCAACCGCGTAGCCATATCCTTCTACATGTACTTTAGAACCCAGCGGAATGACGCTCGGATCGACAGCGATCACTTTAGCACCCGGATTATTTTTCAAGTTAACGCCGGTCGCAGTGTGGCCAGAGCATCCGTTGCAGCTTGCCGTATAAGCTGTAGAGGATACATAAAATTCTTTTCCTGAGGATTGATTTCCGCGCGATACATTCGCGCTGACTGTAGCCACTGCGGCTTGCTTTGTACCGACAGCAATGATTTTGGCTTTGCTTTCAGCGGCTGTTTCCTCTTTAACCAGTTCTCTGGAAACTTCCTTGCCGTTTTTCATAACAACGGCATAGTGCTTTTTAAGCTTGCCATGTTTACCGTCCCGTACAACTTTTTCTTTCCCCTTTTCAAGTGAATCGTCCTCTTTTTTGCGGACTTCAAAAGGGATGTTCTCTTCCACTACATCGGTGACTTTTTTGATACGAGTAATGTGAATCGCCTGATCTTTTGTCAGCTTTTTATCAAGCGCAGGCTTAACTTCATCATCGCCTTTTATGCTGATCTTATGATGTTTTAAAAAGTCAGCGACCGTAGTCGAAGTCGTCCATATATCTTTATCTTTACCGGCATCCTTTACGGTTACTTTAAAAGCCCTTTGCAAAGTCAGCTTCATGTCTTTCGTTATTTCTTTATCAACTGAGGGTTCAATTTGATCGTGTTCCGCCAACTCTAGATTTAAATCTTTCAGCAGTTTGCCGACAGTACCCGCTGTTGTCCAGATTTCTTTTTCCTGTCCGTCGACCGCGAAATGAACAGGTTTTGCGGCAACATACTCAACATTCGTGTTCGCCGTTAATTTTGTATCTTCAGCGGGAGAGATGTGATCTTCTTTCCTCGTCTCGATGTCTAAGCTTTTCAGCAGTTCACCTACGGTTTCAGCATTCGTGCGAACATTCTGCTTTTTCCCGTTTATCGAAATGGTGACTTGCTGTTTAGCGAGCTCATGTGCTCCGTAAGCAGTTCCGCTTCCTGCGACAAGCAGTCCAGCAGCAATCAGTATCCATCTGCTTTTGCTAAGCTTTACGGAAAACAGCTTTTTCATTTTTTGTATGATGAAAAACGCCTCCTTCTCCTCGGGGAGATTATATAGAGTATCTACAAGCCTGTCAACCCTCCTCTCTATTTCTCCGCAAGCCCGCCATCTCTTTTATTATGGGAAAACCACCTCATAAAAGAAAGAAAGACTTGTCGACAAAGATATCCTATGAGTGCAAACAGACATGTAGAACTTTTTAGAACCGTCCCCCGAAGAGACAAGCTTGAACAAGGCTCGATATCAAATCGTGTCAGCTGATGCCGAAAAGTTTTTTTGCATTTTCTGTGGTGATGGCCGCTACTTCTTCATAAGTCATCCCTTTCAATTCAGCAATCTGTTCGGCGACAAGCTTCACATAGCTTGGTTCATTCCGCTTTCCTCTGTATGGATGCGGCGTTAAATACGGGCAGTCCGTCTCAATTAAAAGTCGGTCATTTGGTATTTGTTTGACCACTTCCTTCGGCTTTTTGGCATTTTTAAATGTGACGGGACCGCCGAAAGATAGGTAGAAATTCATATTTATGCACTCTTGTGCAATTTCGGCGCTTCCGGTATAACAGTGCATGATCCCGCCGACTTCCTCGGCCCCTTCTTCCCGCAAAATAGAAACGACATCCTCTGTTGCATCACGGTTGTGAATCACGATTGGCAAGCCGACTTCTTTTGCCAAAGCAATCTGTTTTCTGAACACCTCTTTTTGAACGTCCTTCGGCGACTTATCCCAATGATAATCAAGTCCCATTTCACCGATCGCCACAACTTTATCATGGGCAGAGAGGTCTTTGATCCAAGCCAAATCTTCATCGGTCATATCAATTGCATCAACCGGATGCCACCCGATGGCAGCATAAATAAAATCGTATGCTTCAATCAATTCCATTGCGCGCTTAATCGTCGGACGATCGAATCCCACAACAACAATGTGCTCCACTTTTTCTTCCTTTGCCCGAGCAATGACTTCTTCCAAATCCTCATTAAATTGCTCGGCATTTAAATGTGCATGTGTATCAAATAACATCAAAATGCCACCTTTTTTTAGATATTGTCGAAAAAACAAAAGGTGTTCGACGAAATGTTACACGTGGAACACCCTTTGCCAACATTTATTTGATTCGCGTTCCGTTTGATAATGAACTGTCTACCGCTGCAAGCGACAGAACGCCGTTGTCTTCTCCAGCCAATATCATGCCTTGAGAAAGTTCTCCTCTTAGTTTGACCGGTTTTAAGTTTGTTACACAAATGACTTTCCGGCCGACAAGCTCTTCAGGTTTGTAGTGCTTGGCAATTCCTGAAACGACCTGGCGTTTTTCAAAGCCCAAATCAAGCTGAAGCTTTAACAGACGGTCCGCTTTTTTGACGGGTTCGGCATGGATGACTTCAGCCACTCTCAGCTCCGTGCTCATAAAATCTTCTATCGTGATTTCCGGAAGCCTTTCAATTGCTTTTTCCTCTTGTTTCGGTTCTTCTTTTGGAGCCGTTCCCTGCATTTTTGATTTGATATAAGCGACTTCGTCTTCCGCTTCAAGACGCGGGAACAACGGTTCTCCTTTTTGAACTTTGACCGATTTCAGCTGGCCGAAGCTTTTAATGCTGTCCCAGGTTTTCAATGACGCATCCGTAACACCGAGCTGTGCAAAAATCTTTTCAGGCGTCTGCGTTAAGAACGGCTGCAGCAATACAGCAGTGATGCGCAACGACTCTGCCAAATGGTACATGACCGATTGAAGATCTTTTTCTTTGTCCTTATCTTTTGCCAGTACCCATGGGGCTGTCTCGTCAATGTATTTATTCGTTCTGCTGACAAACTGCCACAATGAAGAAAGCGCTACAGAAAACTCCATATTTTCGATCGCCTGTTCGTACGCTTCAATTGTCTTTTGTGAGAATGATGACAACTGTTCGTCAAAAGCGGTAACCGGGCCTTCGTATGACTGAACCCGGCCGTCAAAGTATTTGTTGACCATGGCGACCGTTCTGTTTAACAGGTTGCCTAAATCATTCGCTAAATCATAGTTAATCCGCTCGACAAATCCTTCCGGTGTAAATACGCCGTCAGAACCGAACGGCACTTCGCGGAGAAGATAATAACGCAATGCATCAAGTCCGTATTTGTCGATTAATGTGACTGGATCGACCACATTTCCTTTTGATTTAGACATTTTTCCGTCTTTCATCAGCAGCCATCCGTGGGCAAAAACTTTTTTCGGCAGCGGAAGGTCCAATGCCATCAGCATAATCGGCCAGTAAATGGTATGGAAACGGACGATCTCTTTACCGACAAGATGAACGTCTGCCGGCCAATATTTTTGATAATTTTCATCGTTTGCCGTATTAAAGCCAAGTGCCGTAATGTAATTAAACAGCGCGTCTATCCAAACATAGATGACATGCTTCGGGTTGCCGGGCACTTTTATTCCCCAGTCGAACGTCGTCCGGGAAACAGCCAAATCCTCAAGACCCGGTTTAATAAAGTTGTTGATCATTTCATTTTTGCGGGATTCAGGCTGAATGAATTCAGGATTTTCTTCATAGAAAGCGAGCAGCCGGTCCGCATATTTTCCCATGCGGAAGAAGTAAGATTCCTCTTTGATTAACTCAACGGGATGGCCGCTGTCAGGACTTTTTCCTCCGATTACCTCGCCTTTTTCGTTTCGCTCAACATCAACGAGCTGGGTTTCGGTGTAAAACGTTTCGTCAGGTATGCTGTACCAGCCTTCATACTCATCAAGATATATATCACCATTGTCAAGCAGCTTCTGAAAAACCTTTTCGATCACGTTTTTATGACGTTCCTCTGTCGTCCGTATGAAATCGTCATTGGATATGTCGAGCTTTTTCCAAAGCTGCTGAATGTCTTCTGCCGCACGATCGACCAATTCCTGCGGAGTAATATTTTCCTTCTCCGCCGTTTGCTGGATTTTTTGTCCGTGCTCATCTGTACCTGTTAAGTACCTGACATCAAAGCCTCTCAGTCTTTTATACCGAGCCATCGCATCACCGGCAACGGTTGTGTAGGCATGTCCAATATGTAGCTTTCCACTTGGGTAATAAATGGGTGTAGTGATGTAAAACGTATTTTTTTCTTGCGGCATGATGGAACCTCCCAATTAAAATGTCAAAAAACTCCCGCCCAAAGGACGAGAGCGGCATGTGTATTCATTCAGTATATACTCAATATATAATCCCTCTTTATATGATACCATCTTAGCCTTCAAGTTCAAGAAAATATACATTGTCGATCCATCATGAATACGGTCGATTACAAATTTTTTAACAGAAAGAAATATTATACTTCGACAAAAAAATGCTTTCATTGTCGAATAATGTCGTATATAATCGATATGAGGAAAAACCTTAGTTCGAAAGTCTTGATTTAAGGGCTTTTTTTTGATTGATCCTACTGTTTTATCATCTTCATTTCCCTTGTTACATCAGTTCTTCCAAGGTCTTTTGACTATATGATCTAATTTTTACAAACAATAGAAAAGAAAATGATTGACGTTTATTGGAAACCTTGTTATGCTAGGACTGTAAGGATTTTGTCGAATAATGACGAAGATAATAAACACCTATAAAAATAACAATCTTTCGGGAGGAGAATGAATATGAAATCTACAGGTATTGTACGTAAAGTTGATGAGCTAGGACGCGTGGTGATTCCGATCGAACTTCGCCGTACGCTTGGAATCGCGGAAAAAGACGCTCTTGAAATCTATGTAGATGACGAAAAAATCATCTTGAAAAAATATAAACCAAACATGACTTGCCAAGTTACAGGTGAAGTTTCTGATGACAACCTTAAACTTGCAGGCGGTAAATTGGTTCTTAGCCCTGAAGGCGCTGAGCAAATCATTAACGAAATTCAAGCACAACTTCAATCTCAAAAATAATTATTTTGATTATACAAAAACCGCTCTTGCCGAAGCAAGGGCGGTTTTTTTAGTTTTGAATATGATAAGCGTCATAAATCTTCCGTTTCGGAACGCCGCGGTCTACCGCGGTTTTTTTAATGGCTTCTTTTGAATGGTATCCTTCGCTGATATAATGTTCGACATGTTCTTTTTCTGAAAGGTTCTCCCACCAGAACGATTCTTCGATCGTTTCTTCACGGCTTCCCTCGATCACAAGGCAAAACTCTCCGCGCACCTGTTCCTGTTCAGCCCATGTGAGTGCTTCTTCGATCGAACCTCTGATAAACTCTTCAAATTTTTTCGTGAGTTCCCTTGTCAATGCGATTTGCCGGTTGCCGAATACCTCTCTGATGGCTGACAAGGTTTCTTTCAGCCGATGCGGGGACTCGTAAAAAATCATCGTCTCCTGTCTGTTTTTCAAAGCCTCGAGCTGTTTTTTCCTTTCCCGTTTGTTACGGTCCAAAAAACCGAAAAAGAAAAACGGCTGCGGCGCAATGCCTGAGGCTATCAGTGCGGTCAAAGCGGCATTTGCACCGGGCAAAGGCACGACATAGCCGCCCATTTCGATAAAATCGCGGACGATTTCAGCCCCGGGGTCAGATATTGTCGGCATTCCGGCGTCACTGACCAGCGCGACATTTTTACCTTCTTTCAGCCATTCCAAAATTTTGTGTCCGCTGCTTTCTTTATTGTGTTCATGGTAGCTGACAAGCTGTGTCTCGATTTCGTATACATGGCACAATTTCTTCGTCTGCCTCGTATCCTCCGCAGCGATAATGTCCGCCTCTTTCAACACAGAAACCGCTCGAAATGTCATATCCTCCAAATTGCCGATGGGTGTCGGAACGAGATATAACATGCCCATGTCTGATTTTTGGTCAAAGCTCTTTTGCCGGTTGATAATCAACACCCTCCCGTCTTTTTTCTTCTATATAACGTTCTTTGTTCTTTCTCGATAATTTTTTAAAATAGTATTCGGCCTGCATCGCCTCTCGCTTTGTTGAAAAGCACTCTGCATAATGGAGTTTTACCGGCAGCCTTGCCCTCGTATACTTCGCGCCTTTCCCTTCATTATGGGTTTTCAGGCGCTTCTCGATATTGTTTGTATAGCCGGCGTACAAGCTACCGTCCCGGCACGAAAGCACATAAAAATAATGGCTACTCGTCTCCATATAAAATCTTCCTTATTTCAGGTGTATATTGATCTTGTTCATCATATACGAATAAAGGAGGCAGAATTTTCAGGTCAGGCCGGCCGTCTTTTATTCCTTCCACTAAAATGGTGTTGGCCTCTTTACTTTTTTTCGGGTAAACAAACTGGACGCGCTTCGGCTCGATTTGGAAGGCCTTCATCAATTCAAAGATTTCGAGCAGCCTCCCCGGCCGGTGAACGAGAGCGAGTTTGCCGCCCTGCTTTAACAGCTTGCTGCTGACGCGAACGACGTCTTCAAGCGTGCAGTAAATTTCATGTCTGGCAATGGCCAGATGTTCATTTAAGTTTTGCTCCGTTTTTTGCGGCGTCTTGAAATAAGGAGGATTGCATGTGACGACATCAGCTTTATTATATCCGAGCACCTGCGGCATATTGTTCAAGTCGTCCCTGATGAGATGAATCTGTTTTTGCAGGTTGTTGTATTCCACGCTGCGGAGAGCCATGTCATACAGCCTTTCCTGAATTTCCACCCCGGTGATCGCGGCTTTTGTGCGGGTGCTGAGAAGCAGCGGAACAATCCCGTTCCCTGTGCACAGATCAATGATGTTTCCTTTTTGTATCGGAACATATGCAAATTTCGACAGCAGAACGGCGTCTAAGGAAAACGCAAAAACTGTCGGGCTTTGCACGATTTTCATATCTTCTGCAAGTAAATAATCCAGTCGTTCATCGTCTTTTAATTGAATCATGTCTTTTCCCTTTCCTAAACACATTGTACCGTTAAAAAGGCTTCCGTTCCGCCGGAAGCCTTTCTTATTTTTTATTTAAGAACGAGAGGCAGAACAGGCAGTCTCCTTCTTTGCGAACACTTCCGTAATGGATGTTGCAAATATGGAAACCCTCCTGATACAGGCGCGCCAAATTATCATGGCCTTCTCCAATATCAGCATGCCCTGTCTTTTCTGCTTTTATCTCTTTTTCATCGGATTTTGCGTTTTTTAGCCTTTGATCCGTTTCCTCCAGCCTCTTGCGCAAATGCTCGTTTTCAAGCTGTAAATGATTGTTTTCTTCAATCATTTCCCCGATATGCTGCTTGAGATCTCCAAGCTGGCGGTAAAGGGACCCGATTTGTTCTTCTAAACTTATCACTGTATCAAACAATTCTTTTTTATCCAAGGTTTCACACCTCGTTAATCTGTGGTTTGTGCAGATACGACACCTTCTTGCAACAGCTCATCCCACGTATATTCAACGACTTTGTCACAGTCTGTCAGTTCAACTTGGAGAATGCGTTCAAGAATATTCAAGCCGACGACTTTTGCCGGGCCGTTGGACGTGGCGATCACTTCCCCAATATCCGGAAGCTGTTCTTTTGCTGTTTCGTATTCATCGTTTTCATATTTCAGACAGCACATCAGCCGTCCGCATAGTCCGGAAATCTTCGTCGGATTCAGCGACAGATTTTGATCCTTTGCCATTTTAATAGACACGGGCTCAAAATCACCTAAAAATGTGGAACAGCAAAGCATTCTTCCGCACGGTCCGATGCCGCCCAGCATCTTCGCTTCATCCCTGACGCCGATTTGCCTCAGTTCGATTCTCGTTTTAAAGATTGACGCCAAATCTTTGACGAGTTCTCTAAAATCGACTCTTCCGTCAGCCGTAAAATAAAAAATGACTTTGTTGCGGTCAAAAGTGAATTCCACATCGACCAGCTTCATCTCAAGGCCGTGCTCGTTAACCTTTTTCTGGCAGACATCAAAGGCGGACAGCGCAGCTTCTTGATTCTCTTCAACGATCAGGCGGTCGCGCTCATCCGCAACTCTGATCACTTTTCTTAAAGGCAGTACGACATCGTTCTCGTCTACTTTCTTGTTGGCGATGACAACCTGCCCGTATTCAACACCGCGAACCGTTTCGACGATCACACAGCTGTCTTTATCTATCTGAAATCCGTTCGGATCGAAATAATATATTTTGCCCGCTTTTTTAAAACGGACACCAATAACGTTGTACAAGCTTATCCCTCCTGCAGCATTAAAACCAAGTGCTCCATTAATCCTTGAGCATTCACATTGGAATAAAGCCGTTTTTTTGCTTCTAAAACAGCAAGTATCTGGTTTGTCACTCTTTGTTGTGTTGTTTGCAGCGCATGCTGTTTTAATGATTGGAATAAGTCCTGAAATAGTATTTTATCTTCATGTCCCAACTGAATGGACAACACGTCGCGATATATAAATAAAAGCATATCAAGACCCATTTCTTGGTGGTCTTTCTCCTTGAAAAAGGGCATCCACTGATCTTGAATATAGAAAAAAGCATGTCCTTTTCGCTGGTGTAAGACTTCATACAATTTTATCACTTTCGCTCGCGACTCTGCAAACTGATCATTTCGACTCAATTCGAGCGCTTCCGATAAATTGTTTGTCATATTCGACAAAAGGGCAGCAATATTCGGTGAGACCTCTTGTTTGATCAGTTCCTTTTCAATTGATTCGGGCTGCAACGACTGAAAGGATAAAACTTGGCATCTCGATATGATCGTATCGAGCAATTTTTGCGGCTGTTCCGTTAAAAGAACAGCGATTGTATCGCTGCTCGGCTCCTCTAAAAACTTCAGAAGGCTGTTCGCCGCATTGACCGTCATTTGATCGGCATGGGAGATAATGTACAGCTTTTTATGCGATTCCAAACCGGTCTTTGAAAACTCTTCCTGAAGCGCCTGAATTTGTCCCTTTTTAATCGAAAGTCCGTCCGGATGCACGACGTGAACGTCCGGATGGTTTCCTGATTCAATCCGCTGGCAGTTCCGGCACGACTCACATGGCTCCGCCCCGTCTTCAAGGCAAAAAAAGCTTTTTGCCAGAAGGGTTGCCGCGTCTAATTTGCCCGTCCCTTTGCGCCCTTCAAATAAATAGGCATGGGCAAGCCGGTTTCTTTCTATACTATTTTGCAAAAGCTTCATGACCCGTGGCTGAAGCTTCTGCATTTCTGTCCAGGTTGTAGCCATACCATCACTCTCTATGTGTAAAGGTTTATCAGTAAACCCTTGATTTCGCCAATCTGTTCTAAAAGTTCGATAGAAGATTTTTCTTGGTCCATCAGGTCCTCTGTTAATTGCACAAGCTTTTCGTCCAGTTCTTTTACAATGCTCAATGTCCGGCTGTTTCCGTACAGATCGAAGCTTCTTGAATTCTCCACCGTCAGCCCGTTTTCAACGGTCTCTTTTACAAATCGTTTGATCAAGCCTTTGAATCTGGCCAAATCCTTGAAGTTCCTCGACTTTGATAAGCGTTTTCCGAACGCTTCAATATCTGTTAAAAGCATTGTCAACTGTTCAACTCGTAGCTTGCCGCTTTGTATATTCATCTTCTCTTTAAATGAAGCAGAAACGTTTTCTCCTCTTGCAGGCGGAGTCTGCTGTTTCTCTATCATTGTACGCAGTTCTTGACTTATTTTCATATCCTCAACCCTTAAAATTGATGGAATTGCTCGATCGGCAGTACAAAAACGGTTGCTCCGCCCACTTCAACTTCAACGGGATAAGGAACATATGAATCGGCATTTCCGCCCATTGGAGAAACAGGGGCAATCAGCTGATCGCGCTTGCTTCCGTTTTCTTTTATCAAGCTTAAAGCTTTGTCTACTCGAATATCATCTACACCCAACATGAAGGTTGTGTTTCCCGATTTCAAAAAGCCGCCGGTTGACGCCAGTTTAGTCACGCGAAAATTGTGATCGGTTAAAGCCTTTAAAAGCCTATTGCTGTCTTGGTCTTGAACAACAGCGATAATTAACTTCATATGAAAAGCCCCCTTTTGGATGGAAACACTTAAGGATACTCTTGCTACCATTATAACAATGAATGGTAAACAGGTCACAACTGATTTTCTTTTAATGCTTCCTTAATGATGTTATTTACCCTTTTTAACACATGTTCAACATTCTGACTGGCATCCACGATCCGAAATCGGCCGGGAAACCGGTTCATAACTTCTTTATAGCCTTTTTGAACAAGCTGATGAAAATGGAGTTTTTCCAGATCAAGCCGGTTCTTCTCTCTGGCATGATTTATATTGATCCGCTTCATTCCCTCTTCCGGGTCGATGTCGAAATAAATCGTCATATTAGGCATCATATTGCCGATCGCAAATTGATTAACAGAAAATACTTCATCAATGCCGAGTCCCCTGGCATACCCCTGATAAGCAAGTGAACTGTCGATGAACCGGTCGCATAAGACGATTTTTCCTTTTTCAAGCGCCGGTTTTACTTTTTCGACAAGGTGCTGCCTTCTTGCGGCTGCATATAATAAGGCTTCGGTTTTTGGATCCATAGCCGTATGACTTGGATTTAAAATAACCTCGCGAATTCGTTCAGATATTTCAATGCCGCCCGGTTCTCTTGTCGCGAGAACAGAATAGCCGTTTTTCGTCAATTGGTCTGCCGCAGCCTGAAGGATTGTCGTTTTCCCCGCACCTTCAGGCCCTTCAAAAGTAATAAATAATCCGTTCATGATTTCTCCTCTTCTATATATACAGTTAATTGCTTTTGTTTGAGCTGATTGCTGCCCTGAATGTGTACATTCAGGTCGACGAGCCGCGTCAGCCGGCTGATCGTCTCTTTTGTTATTCTCTCACCCGCCATAATCAACGGAATACCCGGAGGGTACGGTATGACCGGTTCCGCGCTTATTCTGCCCGCGGCTTCCGTAAAAGGAACCGATTCTTTTTTGAAGGCTGACAACTTGCTTTTCCGGTAAGGCAAAGCTGTGACTTTTTCAGAAGGGATTCCGATTCCGGCAGGATAATCGTGTTGAACAGCTGTATCTCTGATTTCTTTGCCGATTGTGCTGATCAGTTCCGGCGCAGGCTTGTTTTTTCCTTCAAGCGGCAGGATCAACAGGACTTGCCTTTCATCTGCCAATTCAGGATGGATGCCGTTTGCTTCAAATATGGATTTCAGTTCAAAACCGGAGTGGCCATACGCTGATCTGACAGACAGCTTAAGCGGATCTTGCTGGATACCGGCATCAGCCGGCTCGACGATCTCGGCTCCGTTTATTTGAGAAAAGGCTTCTCTCATGTTGAGGAGCTCTTTCTCAATATCGGCTGTTCGATTTGTTTTCAAGATATTTTCGGCGTATGCCCTAGCTATATCCAAAGATGCCATGATTGGATAAGAAGGACTGCTGCTTTGAAGTACAGAGAGATAGTATGCCAGTCTGTCCCTGTTCACCCTGCGGCTGTTAATATGCAGATAAGATCCCATTGTCATCGCCGGGAGCGTTTTGTGCGCAGACTGAACGACAACATCGGCGCCCGCTTTCAGCGACGACTGGGGAAATGGATGGTCCAGCACAAAATGAGCGCCGTGAGCCTCGTCGACTAGAACGGGAATGTCGTGTTGATGGGCCTCTTCTATGATCGGCTTCAGATCAACAGCATGTCCGTAGTAATTGGGATATGTCAGCACGATTCCTTTAGCGTGCGGATATTGTGAAATTGCATCTTTTGCCGTTTCGTACAATATATGTGTGGGAACGGCCATCGCCTCATCAATTTCCGGCGTCAAAAAAACCGGATGGGCGCCTGAAAGTTCAATCGCATGAAATACAGACTTATGGCAGTTCCGCTGAACAAGTATCGTGTCACCCGGCTGACAAACAGCCATGATCATCGCCAGATTCCCGACGGTCGAACCATTGACGAGAAAAAAACTTTCTTCCGCGCCATAAAGCCGCGAAACTAAATCCTGCGCTTCTTTGATGACGCCTGATGGCTCATGCAAATCATCCAGACCCGTCAGTTCAGTTAGATCAACTTTGAGAATCGTTTCGAAAAAGATTTTCGCTTCATCAAAAAAGACATCTCCATTGTGATGTCCCGGAACGTGAAAAGAATAATGATGTCCTTCAGCATGGTTCACCAATGCTGTATATAAAGGTGTCTTCATATAACCGATCCTTTAGTCATCTTCTCTATTTTCTTCGTCACCCTCGTGCTCCCGGGTGACGGTATGACATTCTGCATTTATTATACCCTTCAAGGCGGATTACATAAAGGGCGGACGTTTTGGTAAATGTTTATCTTGCTTATGATAAACGGTTTTGGTTTTCTTTCATGTCCAGCAGCTTAGCCTTGAGACCATCTTCCATTGCCCTTATTTCTTCTTCTGCCTGAAGGCGCTTTGAACGGCCTTCTTCTTGAATTTTAAGCGTCTCCTCAAGCGTTCCGATCAGATTGTCCTGCACTTGTTTCAATGTTTCGATATCGATAAAGCCGCGCTCATTTTCCTTGGCAGTTTCGATCGTGTTGGCCTTCAGCATCTCGGCATTTTTCAAGAGCAGTTCGTTTGTTGTGGCTGACACCTTTTTTTGAGCTTCTACGGCTCGGCGCTGCCTCAATAGAGTAAGTGCAATAGCAACCTGATTTTTCCAAAGAGGAATTGCTGTCGTAATCGATGATTGGATCTTTTCCGCCAGCACTTGATTTGTGTGTTGGATCAAACGGATTTGCGGGGCGCTCTGCAGTGTAATTTGTCTGCTCAATGTTAAATCATAAACCCGCTTTTCCAGCCGGTCGGCAAACTGAATCATATCATTTACATCCTGAACGGCCATATGATGATGTTCTGTTTTCGATTTCTCTTTTAATTCGGGAATGGTTTGATGTTTTAATTCTTCAAGCTTCAGCTGACCGGCTGCAATATAGACATTCAGCGCTTCATAATATTCTTTATTTTTTTCATACAGCCGTTCGAGCATCTTATTATCATTGATCAGCGTGCTTTTGGAATGCTCAAGTTTTACGCTGATTCTGTCTATTTGGGCGCCGGTTTTTTGATACCTTGATAAGACTTCTTGAACAGAATGGGATACTCTTCCGAAAAAAACGGGAAAAAAAGTTCCTTTTTTCAGTTTTCAATTCATCAGGGCTGACCTGTTCAAGCTTTTTCATTAGGTCGCTTAAGACCTGCCCAATTTCACCAATATCTTTTTTTTGGACGTGCTCAAGCATCTCGTGTGAAAAATTCAAGAGTTTGGATTGAGCTTGCGTTCCATACAGAGTCATGCTGTCATGTTGTTTTGGATCGATCTGTTCGGCCAGTTGGAATGCCTGCCGGCGTTTTTCTTCGGATAACGTATCAACCAGATTTACTTGCTGCCCGCGGTGTTCTTCCTCCATGCCGGAAACAGACTTTTCTCCTTGTCCAAAAGGATCGGAAAGCAAATCATCAATTTTAAGCTGTGCGCCAGTTTTGTGTAACGATGGTTTATATTCGCTCATTTTCAGCTTTCCTCCGTCAGCCTTTTTTCATTGAATGCTTTGCGACGTCCAGTTCAAACTCCAAGTGGTCAATGTCTGTTTTCAGCAAGTCATAAAGGTCGTCTTCCAATTGCTTGGCAAGCTTATCGATCATCATGCGTGTTTCGCTTAAAGAAACTTCAAGCTTCGCATTACGTTTTGGCTGTGACGCCAAAAACGCATGCTTTTCCGTCAGTTCAACAATTGAATCAAGGCTTTGATAATAAAAGCGTTCAACCTGGTAAAAACGCTTTGGTTCGTTCTTTGTGATGCTGTAAATTTTTCTGACGATACGGAGAATTTCTATATTTTGTTTAATCGTTTGAATGTTTTTGACTGCGAACAAGGCTTTTCTTAACCGGGCGATTTTCAGCTTAGCTTCCCGCAGATTTTGCTTTATATAGGTATATTCCCGCCGTGTAAGCTGGTTTTCTTTTAAAAACAAATAGGTTCCGTACCATTTCCCGCCAAGATAAACGGCAACCCAGGTTCCGGCTGCATAAGCGGAAGACAGCAGAAAAGTCTGGTTAAGCGCGAAGAAGCTGGTGAACCAAAGGAGCACGGACAATGCACTTGCAGCAGTTGCACGAAGCATAAAATGAAGAATCGGTTTCATTACACCACTACTCCTAATATATAAATTTCTTTTTTTATGATAAATCGGTCGTTTCTTTATACTACTTTCTTATACGGATATCGGCTAAACAAAGTTTCAGCTCGAAAATCATGGTGTATAGCAAAAAAGACACCTTAACCGTGTCTTCATCACTTTCATTATACCTTTGATCCATACAGACTTAAAGGCTTAAAAAAAAGACCTAAAACGGTCTAAGAATATAATGGCGGTGTCCGGAGACTCTTTAATTTTTTGACATAGTCAGAGTACTCAGGATCTGATGTTGATGTAGATATAATCTTTTTCTCACAATCCGAACATAAAAATTTCGTATAAAGGTGAATGCCTTCGGTTTTATTTTCCTCACAAATGATACACGTTTCCCCATGATTAGACTTACTCATCCATTCCACCTCCATGGGTTTCAGTATGCCCAAAGAACAACATTTGTATACAAAATTAAGAATGTTTTTGAAGGTTAGATTAGTATATGTAGTCAGGAAAGGTTAGGTGTTTGTATCAATGAAGTTCCGACAAAAAAAGACCAGCTTATATAAGCTGGTCTTTTTAAGTGCTTGGCGGCGTCCTACTCTCACAGGGGGAAGCCCCCAACTACCATCGGCGCTGAAGAGCTTAACTTCCGTGTTCGGCATGGGAACGGGTGTGACCTCTTCGCTATCGCCACCAAACTATTGCCTTCAGGATGAAGGTACTGGGCGTTCCTCACAGGATGTGAGGGCCTTTAGCCGAGTTTCCTTGCCTTTGGCTTTTGAGAGGCATTCTCTCAAAACTAGATAACGGTCAGACGATTCACAAACATTTAGGTTAAGTCCTCGATCGATTAGTATCTGTCAGCTCCATGTGTCGCCACACTTCCACCTCAGACCTATCAACCTGATCATCTTTCAGGGATCTTACTTCCTTGCGGAATGGGAAATCTCATCTTGAGGGGGGCTTCATGCTTAGATGCTTTCAGCACTTATCCCGTCCGCACATAGCTACCCAGCGATGCCCTTGGCAGAACAACTGGTACACCAGCGGTGCGTCCATCCCGGTCCTCTCGTACTAAGGACAGCTCCTCTCAAATTTCCTGCGCCCGCGACGGATAGGGACCGAACTGTCTCACGACGTTCTGAACCCAGCTCGCGTACCGCTTTAATGGGCGAACAGCCCAACCCTTGGGACCGACTACAGCCCCAGGATGCGATGAGCCGACATCGAGGTGCCAAACCTCCCCGTCGATGTGGACTCTTGGGGGAGATAAGCCTGTTATCCCCGGGGTAGCTTTTATCCGTTGAGCGATGGCCCTTCCATGCGGAACCACCGGATCACTAAGCCCGACTTTCGTCCCTGCTCGACTTGTAGGTCTCGCAGTCAAGCTCCCTTGTGCCTTTACACTCTGCGAATGATTTCCAACCATTCTGAGGGAACCTTTGGGCGCCTCCGTTACCTTTTAGGAGGCGACCGCCCCAGTCAAACTGCCCACCTGACACTGTCTCCCCGCCCGATAAGGGCGGCGGGTTAGAAGGTCAATACAGCCAGGGTAGTATCCCACCGATGCCTCCACCGAAGCTGGCGCTCCGGTTTCCAAGGCTCCTACCTATCCTGTACAAGCTGTACCAACATTCAATATCAGGCTGCAGTAAAGCTCCACGGGGTCTTTCCGTCCTGTCGCGGGTAACCTGCATCTTCACAGGTACTATAATTTCACCGAGTCTCTCGTTGAGACAGTGCCCAGATCGTTGCGCCTTTCGTGCGGGTCGGAACTTACCCGACAAGGAATTTCGCTACCTTAGGACCGTTATAGTTACGGCCGCCGTTTACTGGGGCTTCAATTCGCACCTTCGCTTACGCTAAGCGCTCCTCTTAACCTTCCAGCACCGGGCAGGCGTCAGCCCCTATACTTCGCCTTACGGCTTCGCAGAGACCTGTGTTTTTGCTAAACAGTCGCCTGGGCCTATTCACTGCGGCTCTCTCGGGCTTGCACCCTAACAGAGCACCCCTTCTCCCGAAGTTACGGGGTCATTTTGCCGAGTTCCTTAACGAGAGTTCTCTCGATCACCTTAGGATTCTCTCCTCGCCTACCTGTGTCGGTTTGCGGTACGGGCACCTCTCACCTCGCTAGAGGCTTTTCTTGGCAGTGTGGAATCAGGAACTTCGCTACTATATTTCGCTCGCCATCACAGCTCAGCCTTACGGGAAACGGATTTGCCTATTTCCCAGCCTAACTGCTTGGACGCGGATATCCAATACCGCGCTTACCCTATCCTCCTGCGTCCCCCCATTGCTCAAATGGTGAGGAGGTGGTACAGGAATATCAACCTGTTGTCCATCGCCTACGCCTTTCGGCCTCGGCTTAGGTCCCGACTAACCCTGAGCGGACGAGCCTTCCTCAGGAAACCTTAGGCATTCGGTGGAGGGGATTCTCACCCCTCTTTCGCTACTCATACCGGCATTCTCACTTCTAAGCGCTCCACGAGTCCTTCCGGTCTCGCTTCACAGCCCTTAGAACGCTCTCCTACCACTGTTCGTAAGAACAGTCCGCAGCTTCGGTGATACGTTTAGCCCCGGTACATTTTCGGCGCAGAGTCACTCGACCAGTGAGCTATTACGCACTCTTTAAATGATGGCTGCTTCTAAGCCAACATCCTGGTTGTCTAAGCAACTCCACATCCTTTTCCACTTAACGTATACTTTGGGACCTTAGCTGGCGGTCTGGGCTGTTTCCCTTTCGACTACGGATCTTATCACTCGCAGTCTGACTCCCAAGGATAAGTCTTTGGCATTCGGAGTTTGACTGAATTCGGTAACCCGGTAGGGGCCCCTAGTCCAATCAGTGCTCTACCTCCAAGACTCTTACCTTGAGGCTAGCCCTAAAGCTATTTCGGAGAGAACCAGCTATCTCCAGGTTCGATTGGCATTTCACCCCTACCCACACCTCATCCCCGCACTTTTCAACGTGCGTGGGTTCGGGCCTCCATTCAGTGTTACCTGAACTTCACCCTGGACATGGGTAGATCACCTGGTTTCGGGTCTACGACCACGTACTCATGCGCCCTATTCAGACTCGCTTTCGCTGCGGCTCCGTCTTTTCAAACTTAACCTTGCACGGGATCGTAACTCGCCGGTTCATTCTACAAAAGGCACGCCATCACCCGTTAACGGGCTCTGACTACTTGTAGGCACACGGTTTCAGGATCTCTTTCACTCCCCTTCCGGGGTGCTTTTCACCTTTCCCTCACGGTACTGGTTCACTATCGGTCACTAGGGAGTATTTAGCCTTGGGAGATGGTCCTCCCGGATTCCGACGGAATTTCACGTGTTCCGCCGTACTCAGGATCCACTCAGGAGAGAACGAAGTTTTGACTACAGGGCTGTTACCTCCTATGGCGGGCCTTTCCAGGCCTCTTCATCTACCTCGTTCTTTTGTAACTCCGTACAGAGTGTCCTACAACCCCAAGAGGCAAGCCTCTTGGTTTGGGCTGTTCCCGTTTCGCTCGCCGCTACTCAGGGAATCGCATTTGCTTTCTCTTCCTCCGGGTACTTAGATGTTTCAGTTCCCCGGGTCTGCCTTCTCATATCCTATGAATTCAGATATGGATACTGCTCCATTACGAGCAGTGGGTTTCCCCATTCGGAAATCTCCGGATCAAAGCTTGCTTACAGCTCCCCGAAGCATATCGGTGTTCGTCCCGTCCTTCATCGGCTCCTAGTGCCAAGGCATCCACCGTGCGCCCTTTCTAACTTAACCGTTAAAAAGAATCACTACGTGATATCTTGCATTACGAATTGAATGTGATGTCTACTGTTATCTAGTTTTCAAAGAACACGTTGGTGGAGCCTAGCGGGATCGAACCGCTGACCTCCTGCGTGCAAAGCAGGCGCTCTCCCAGCTGAGCTAAGGCCCCGTATATAAAGATGGTGGGCCTGAGTGGACTCGAACCACCGACCTCACGCTTATCAGGCGTGCGCTCTAACCAGCTGAGCTACAGGCCCATCTTTTGATTCATATGAAGGAAGTTCCTTCAAAACTAAACAAGATCTAAACGCACCTGTCTATAAGACCGCGAGGTCTTATATTCCGTATAATATCCTTAGAAAGGAGGTGATCCAGCCGCACCTTCCGATACGGCTACCTTGTTACGACTTCACCCCAATCATCTGTCCCACCTTCGGCGGCTGGCTCCAAAAGGTTACCTCACCGACTTCGGGTGTTACAAACTCTCGTGGTGTGACGGGCGGTGTGTACAAGGCCCGGGAACGTATTCACCGCGGCATGCTGATCCGCGATTACTAGCGATTCCAGCTTCACGCAGTCGAGTTGCAGACTGCGATCCGAACTGAGAACAGATTTGTGGGATTGGCTTAGCCTCGCGGCTTCGCTGCCCTTTGTTCTGCCCATTGTAGCACGTGTGTAGCCCAGGTCATAAGGGGCATGATGATTTGACGTCATCCCCACCTTCCTCCGGTTTGTCACCGGCAGTCACCTTAGAGTGCCCAACTGAATGCTGGCAACTAAGATCAAGGGTTGCGCTCGTTGCGGGACTTAACCCAACATCTCACGACACGAGCTGACGACAACCATGCACCACCTGTCACTCTGCCCCCGAAGGGGAAGCCCTATCTCTAGGGTTGTCAGAGGATGTCAAGACCTGGTAAGGTTCTTCGCGTTGCTTCGAATTAAACCACATGCTCCACCGCTTGTGCGGGCCCCCGTCAATTCCTTTGAGTTTCAGTCTTGCGACCGTACTCCCCAGGCGGAGTGCTTAATGCGTTTGCTGCAGCACTAAAGGGCGGAAACCCTCTAACACTTAGCACTCATCGTTTACGGCGTGGACTACCAGGGTATCTAATCCTGTTCGCTCCCCACGCTTTCGCGCCTCAGCGTCAGTTACAGACCAGAGAGTCGCCTTCGCCACTGGTGTTCCTCCACATCTCTACGCATTTCACCGCTACACGTGGAATTCCACTCTCCTCTTCTGCACTCAAGTTCCCCAGTTTCCAATGACCCTCCCCGGTTGAGCCGGGGGCTTTCACATCAGACTTAAGAAACCGCCTGCGCGCGCTTTACGCCCAATAATTCCGGACAACGCTTGCCACCTACGTATTACCGCGGCTGCTGGCACGTAGTTAGCCGTGGCTTTCTGGTTAGGTACCGTCAAGGTACCGCCCTATTCGAACGGTACTTGTTCTTCCCTAACAACAGAGTTTTACGATCCGAAAACCTTCATCACTCACGCGGCGTTGCTCCGTCAGACTTTCGTCCATTGCGGAAGATTCCCTACTGCTGCCTCCCGTAGGAGTCTGGGCCGTGTCTCAGTCCCAGTGTGGCCGATCACCCTCTCAGGTCGGCTACGCATCGTCGCCTTGGTGAGCCGTTACCTCACCAACTAGCTAATGCGCCGCGGGTCCATCTGTAAGTGGTAGCCGAAGCCACCTTTTATAATTGAACCATGCGGTTCAATCAAGCATCCGGTATTAGCCCCGGTTTCCCGGAGTTATCCCAGTCTTACAGGCAGGTTACCCACGTGTTACTCACCCGTCCGCCGCTAACATCAGGGAGCAAGCTCCCATCTGTCCGCTCGACTTGCATGTATTAGGCACGCCGCCAGCGTTCGTCCTGAGCCAGGATCAAACTCTCCATGAAATAATGGAGCGCAGATTAAGTTCGTCACATCCTGTGACAACATCTGCATGACCTGCATCGTGCAGGCCCCTGACTACGCACATTCGCATGTGCGATTTATTTAATGAATTAACAGGTACGTTTGTCTTGTTTAGTTTTCAAAGAACTTCATCGCCGCTCTCAAAGCGACTATAATATCTTAACATTTAATCGTGATGTCGTCAACAACTTTTTTTCAAAAAAATTATTCGTCATCAGCGACGAATACTAATTTAACACCTTTAAATAAAATTGTCAACAAGAAATTATATTGCGATAAATTGTTTAATAACAATAAGAGCTGCTACACCAGGAACCCCCAATAATCCACTCACTCCGGTTGTTACAATATTAATCGGCACGTGAATGCCCACGCTCTCGCCAAACAGATTCACACAGAATAAAAACAAAGCGCCGACTACAAATCTAACCGCTATTCTTCCGATTAATCGCAAAGGTTTAAATGATGCTTTTGAAAAAAACAACAGGGCAACCAAAGCGACAATTGCCCCGATAAAGATAACAGATCCCATGAATTCCATCACTCCTCGCTCGTTCTTGTACAAGCATATGATGGGAATCATGCGAATAGACCTGCTACTTCCAGCTGCCGATCCTTATATTTCTTTTTTTTGCTTCCCGCAAATAAAAAAAGTACTTTGACTCGGCAACCTTTAATTCGTAAAGAACTTCTGGCGAAGGCTCAAGACTGTTTTCAATCAGCCGCTTTTGCCTGTTCCATTCTTCCTTTTGATGGATCAGCTGTTCAATCAGCTTGTTATCAAATTCTTTTCTAAGCTTCTTTTTCCGAAGAAAACCCATGGTAATGCAATCTCCTCCCTCTACATTTCACGTCTGCCTTCAAGCGCTTTAGAAAGAGTGACTTCATCTGCATACTCCAAATCGCCTCCGACCGGAAGTCCATGGGCAATTCGTGACAGCTTGATACCAGACGGCTTTAAAAGCCTTGAAATGTACATGGCCGTTGCTTCTCCTTCTATATTCGGGTTTGTCGCGAGAATGACTTCAGTCACCTGATCATCCTGCAACCGTTTCAGCAATTCGGGTATTTTAATATCTTCCGGACCGATGCCGTCCATCGGAGAAATCGCACCATGCAAAACATGGTACAGTCCGCTGTATTCCTTCATTTTCTCCATAGCAATGACATCTTTCGGATCCTGAACAACACATATGACCGATTTGTCTCTTCTCGTATCTTCACAAATATAGCAAGGATCTTGATCTGTTATATGTCCGCAAACCGAGCAATATGTCAAATTGCGCTTTGCGTTTACCAATGCTTTTGCAAAATCTAACACGACGTCTTCTTTCATACTAAGAACAAAAAAAGCCAGACGGACCGCCGTCTTGGGTCCGATTCCTGGCAATTTCATAAAGCTGTCAATCAGCTTTGATATTGGTTCAGGATACTGCATTCTTATTTTCCTCCTAGAATAAACCCGGCATGTTCATTCCTTTTGTAAACTTACCCATCGTTTCATTTGTTACATCGTCGACTTTTTTCAAAGCATCGTTTGTCGCTGCAAGGACAAGATCTTGAAGCATTTCAACATCTTCAGGGTCTACGACTTCCTCTTTGATGATGACGTCGATGACTTCTTTTTGGCCGTTTACCTTAACAGTCACCATTCCGCCGCCCGCAGTACCTTCGAGTACTTTTTCTGCCAGTTCCTCCTGTGCCTTTTGCATATCCTTTTGCATTTTTTGCATTTGCTTCATCATTTTCTGCATGTTACCCATTCCACCGCGCATACTCAAATCCACTCTCTTTCATGTTTTTATTCTTTAATTTCAATCAGTTCCGCTCCGAACAGTTTTTTAGCTTCTGATACGAGCGGATCTTCTTCTTTCGGTTCATTTGCTTCAGAATCTTCCGGCTGATGATCCTGCAGAAATTCTTCTCTTATTTTACCCCATTGGGCTTCGGGAACGCCAACTATATCTATCCTTCCGCCGAGCATTCCATCCAAAATTTGCTCCAGATTTGTCCTGACTCCATTATTGTCTTCAGCTACCATTTTACAGTGAATTTCGTATTTGAATGCGAGGACAAATGCTTTTGAAGATGCAGCCACCGGCTCGCTGTCATTTAAAAGGGCAGCATGCGATACTTTATTCTGCTGTTTAAGCTGGGCAAGCAATTGTCCCCAGCAGCCCTTCAATTTTTCGAGGTCCGGTCTTGTAGCATCTTTTAATATTTCATGAATACGGCCGACAGGCGCTTTATATGCGCTTTTCACGCTTTTTTGCGGACGGGACGTTTCTTTAGGCTGGGCGGGAGCCGAAGAAACCTGTACACCTTGTGTTTTAAGCTTCTCAATCTCCTGCTCAAGCTGCCGAACCTTGTTGACGAGATTATCCACTTCCGGCTGGGCGGCCGCGGATGCCCCTGCTTTTGGTCCCTGGCAGAGCTTCACAACTGCAACTTCAAAGAAGATACGCGGATGGTTCGTCCATTTCATTTCCTGATGGCTTTTATTTAATATATCGATCATTTCGTAAAGGTCTGGTGCAGGAATTTGCCGGGACAGAGCTTGGAACTCTTCGTCCACCTTCACCTTTTCAAGAACGCCTTCTAAATCAGGCGCCGTTTGATAAAGAAGCATATCCCTGAAGTAGAAAATCATATCCTCGATTAATTTTGCCGGGTCTTTTCCCTGCTGAAGCAGTTCGTTCAATGTTTCCAAAGCACCGGAAACATTTTTTTCGTGGAGGGTTGAGGCGAGCTTTCCAATATAGTGCTGTGACACAGCCCCTGTTATCAGCAGCGCATCATCCACCGTCAGCTCATCTCCGCTGAATGATACAGCCTGATCGAGCAGGCTCAGCGCATCCCTCATGCCGCCGTCGGCGGCACTGGCGATGATGTCTAAGGCGCCATCCTGCACCTTGAACTGTTCAGCTTCGACGATTTTTTCCATTCGTCCGACAATTGCCTGTGAGGTAATCCTCTTAAAATCAAATCGCTGACATCTAGAAATAATCGTTAAAGGAATTTTATGAGGCTCTGTTGTTGCGAGAATAAAGATACAATGTTCCGGCGGCTCTTCAAGCGTTTTTAGAAGGGCGTTGAATGCGCCGATAGAAAGCATATGTACTTCATCTATGATATATACTTTATACGTGACGGCAGACGGGGCAAATTTCACCTTGTCGCGGATGTCGCGTATTTCATCTACACCGTTGTTAGAAGCGGCGTCAATTTCAATTACATCTGAAATCGAACCGTTTGTAATGCCTTTGCACGCGGAGCATTCATTGCACGGTTCACTGACCGGAGCGTGCTCACAGTTGACAGCTTTGGCAAACAGTTTTGCGGCGCTTGTTTTTCCCGTTCCCCTCGGTCCGGAAAACAGATAAGCGTGCGAAAATTTCTTTTGTAAAAGGGCATTTTGCAACGTTTTCGTGATGTGCTCCTGACCGACTACATCTTCAAACAACTGCGGCCTGAACACTCTATATAAAGCCTGGTAACTCACAAACACGCCCTCCTCTTGTTTTCATCATTTCCATTATACATGAAGCAGCTTTCAAATCCAAAAGCTCTTCTTAAGAAAAAAACTCATCTATATTAAAATAGATGAGTTCTTAATTTGATGATTGATTTACCGTGCACCTTCTGTCGATTCGCTACCCTAAGCGTTACTTAAGCAGTTAGCTCAGCCCAGGCAACCCTGCGGCACATGGAAGGTTCCACTTAATGCTGCTTCCTTCCGGACCTGACATGGTTCATGGATTCCCATTGCGCAGGACCCAAGCGTCAACACCACTTGCTTAAGGCAGACCTTAAAGTAAACGAACCTCGAGAAAGGGATTCGGCCTCGCTAGAGCGGATTGCGAGTACAGGGCACCGCTACCTCCCCGCTTAGCACGGCAAAATAAATATCAAATTATTTAAGCTGCGTCTTCATGTGACGCACTCATTAGTATAACTTGTTTCACCCTAAATTGCAAATTTCCGTCATCACAGCTCCCTTTTCTTTTCCACTTTCTTTTTTGCGCGGAGCTTTCTGAAAAAATCGCTTAGCATCCTGCCGCATTCTTCTTCCATTACGCCGCTTACGACTTCAGCCTGATGATTGAATCTCTCTTCCTGCAGGAGATTCATCAAAGTCCCCGCACAGCCGCCTTTCGGATCAGACGCTCCGAACACCACTTTGTCGATTCTGGAGAGAACGGCCGCTCCGGCGCACATCGGACATGGCTCAAGGGTAACGTAAAGAACAGATCTCTCCAGCCGCCAGGTTCCCAGCTTCCGGCATGCCTCTTCAATAACGAGCATCTCTGCGTGGGCAACCGATCTTTGCTCGGTTTCCCGCAAATTATGGGCGCGGGCAATAATTTCGCCATCCAGAACCAGTACGGCGCCAATCGGCACTTCGCCTTTTTCTTCAGCTTTTCTCGCTTCATTGATCGCTTCTTTCATATAAAACTCGTCTTGTGTCATCCGCATGCACTCTTTCAATGTTTTTCGCCCGACAGAATAGGCTAACTTATAGTTAAAGGAATATGCAATCTGAAAGGAGACAATCGCATTGTCCAATTCAGCTCTCATTATAGTCGACATCATTAATGATTTTCAATTCGATATGGGTGACGTTCTTTCCAAAAAGACCAGAAACATGACCGAGCATCTTCTGGCATTAAAAGAACACGCAGCCAAAAAGAAATGGCCTATCATATACATTAATGACCACTTTGGAATTTGGCAAGCGGATATTGCTGCCATTATCAAGAAATGCAAAAACGACAGAAGCGAATATATCATCGACCGGCTCGCACCGAATAACAACGATTATTTCTTAATCAAACCAAAGCACTCAGCTTTTTACGGCACCGCCCTTGAAACATTGCTGAATGAACTTCATGTCGACCATTTGATTATTACGGGAATCGCAGGCAATATTTGCGTGTTATTTACGGCAAACGACGCTTATATGAGGGAGTACGATATCACGATTCCGCACGATTGCATTGCCTCAAATAATGAAAAAGACAACAAATATGCGTTGACGATGATGGAAAATGTTCTGTTCGCCAATATTACGACGGTTAAAGAGATCACCGCCGAAACTTGAGCATGAAACACTTCCTTTCTTCATATAGTGGTAGCAATGAGAAAGGAGGCGTTTCCCATTCAGATTTATGTCGTGAAAAGAGGCGATTCCCTTTATCAAATCGCGAATCGCTACCGAACAACAGTTAATGAAATTGTCGCGACGAATGAAATTCCGAACCCGAATCGGCTTGTTGTCGGACAAACTATCGTGATACCGATCGCCGGCGAGTTTTATGAGGTCAGACAAGGAGATACATTAGCATCAATCGGAGCCCGCTTTAATATTTCTCCGGCTGAACTGGCAAGGATCAACCGCATTCAGGTTAGCGCTATTTTGCCTGTCGGGCTGCTGCTTTATATCCCCCCTCGGCCAAAACGGAACATTGAAACAAACGCTTATATCGAACCGCGGGGAGAAAGCGTCAGCCCCGCTCTACAGCAGGCGGCAAGAGAGGCTTCGCCATACTTGACCTATTTGGGTGCTTTCAGCTTCCAGGCGAAGCGGGACGGCACACTCGAAGAACCGCCGCTGAACAACTTAAAAGAAATTGCAGACAGACATCGGACTACGATGATGATGATCGTCACCAATCTCGAAAATGAAGCTTTCAGCGACGAACTCGGCAGAATCATTTTGACGGACCAGAATGTAAAAAACAGATTGCTTGATAACATTGTTGCAGCCGCCAGAAGATACGGTTTTAAAGACATCCACTTTGATTTTGAATACTTAAGGCCTGAAGACAGAGAAGCCTATAATCAATTTTTACGGGATGCACGGGCCCGCTTCAAACAGGAAGGCTGGTTCATCTCAACCGCGCTTGCGCCTAAAACGAGAGCGGATCAGCCCGGACAATGGTATGAGGCCCATGATTACCGGGCTCACGGAGAGATTGTCGATTTCGTCGTACTGATGACATATGAGTGGGGCTACAGCGGAGGGCCGCCGATGGCGGTATCGCCGATCGGACCCGTACGGGATGTGATCGAATACGCACTCACGGAAATGCCCGCCAGCAAAATCGTCATGGGCCAGAACTTGTACGGTTATGACTGGACGCTCCCCTATACGCCAGGCGGGCAGCTGGCCAGAGCAATCAGTCCCCAGCGGGCAATTGCAATCGCGAGTGAAAACAATGCGGCGATACAGTACGATGAAACAGCCCAGGCTCCTTTCTTCCGCTATACGGACAATGCCGGCAAACAGCATGAGGTATGGTTTGAAGACGCCCGCTCGATTCAGGCAAAGTTTGATCTGATTAGGGAATTGAATTTAAGGGGAATCAGCTATTGGAAGCTCGGCCTGTCCTTCCCGCAAAACTGGCTCTTGATAGCCGATCAATTTAATGTTGTGAAAGAAACGTTCCCAAGTTAAAGGAACGTTTTTTTCATGGCAGAAGATGATGATGTGATACAATATGTATGGTTCACAAATGAATTTCTTTAGTAGGAGGACACCTATGAACACAGCCCCTTTCATCGCTGTCGAAGGCCCCATCGGCGCGGGAAAAACAACCTTGGCCAGCATGCTCTCCGAAAAGCTCTCACTCTCTTTGGTTAAAGAAATCGTCGAAGAAAACCCTTTTCTTGATAAATTTTATGATGACAAAGATGAATGGAGCTTTCAGCTTGAGATGTTTTTCCTCTGCAATCGCTATAAGCAGCTTGAAGATACCGAAAAGAAGTATTTGCATCACCACATACCCGTTGTTTCGGACTATCATATTTATAAAAACCTCATTTTTGCTGAACGGACGCTGGAAGGCAAAAAACTTGAGAAATACAGAAAAATTTATCATCTGCTTACAGAAGATCTGCCGAAACCAAACGTCATCATTTACATAAAAGCAAGCCTTCCGACGTTATTGGAACGGATCAAAAAACGCGGACGGCCGTTTGAACAGGAAATGGACAAGCAATATCTGGAACAGCTCATCAATGATTATGATGCTGCCATTAAGCAATTTGAAGAATCCGATCCGCCAATACCCGTTATTGAAATTAACGGAGATCAGGAAGACTTCGTGATCTCCGAAGCCGTTTTCAATCGAATTGCCGATCAAGTAAAGGAGTATATAGAATGAGTGTATATGCTATTCCGAAAGATGCTATCATTACTGTTGCCGGAACGGTAGGAGTGGGGAAATCCACATTGACAAAAGAGCTTGCAAAAAGACTCGGATTTAAAACTTCTCTTGAAGAGGTTGTGAACAACCCTTATTTGGAGGCTTTTTACCAAGACTTTGAACGCTGGAGCTTTCACCTGCAAATTTTCTTCTTAGCGGAACGCTTCAAAGAGCAAAAATACATTTACGAATCGGGCGGCGGATTTGTTCAAGACCGTTCAATTTATGAAGATACAGGCATTTTCGCCAAAATGCACGCCGATAAAGGCACAATGTCAAAAGTCGATTATAAGACGTATACAAGCCTGTTTGAAGCGATGGTCATGACGCCTTACTTCCCCCGCCCCGACGTTTTAGTCTATTTGGAGGGCGATTTGGAATCGATTCTCGACCGCATCAAAAAACGCGGACGAGAAATGGAAATGTTAACCGACAGATCGTATTGGGAGGAAATGTACACAAGGTACGAAAACTGGATCAGCGGCTTTAACGCCTGTCCGGTTGTCAGAGTCAATATTGATGAATACGATCTGTTCAACAACTCTGCCTCCCTCGATCCAATCATTGAAAAAATCAGTGAAGCTATTCAAAGATAAACAAGCAAAAAGAGCGGATTCCCATGAAGAGCCGCTCTTTTTTTGCTTGTGCATATAAAAAAAAACCGCTGCCCTATCCAGGCAGCGGCAACACAATCTCCAATTTATGCTTAGTCAATCACTAAAATGCAAATCAATAATGGCGGAGGAAGAGGGATTCGAACCCCCGCGGGCTTTGACACCCCTGTCGGTTTTCAAGACCGATCCCTTCAGCCAGACTTGGGTATTCCTCCGTATCGACAAGAATTAATATAACATGTCCTATCTTTTTAAGTCAAGAGATTTTTTTATAAAAAATTTATTTTATTGTTCACGCTTCTCATTATATGCAAAAATAATGATAAACGCAAAGGGTGATAGCATTGTGGAAACATTTTATAGAACGTTTACCTCAAGATTACACGCTGAACAGACCTATTGAAACAGAGGAGCTTCAGAAAGCAGAAGAACTCCTCGGCGTCTCTTTTCCAGATGAACTGGTCAGCCTTTTAAAAACGACAGACGGCATTAATGATACATTCGGGGATCATCTCATTTGGCCTGCATACAGAATGATAGAAGAGAATCTAGACATGAGAAGCACCGACTGTTTTAAGCCGTTCGATTGTCTGTTATTTATAGCAGGTGCGGGCAATGGCGATTTATTTGCTTATTCGATTTTTAACGGCTCTATACGGAAAAATGATATTTATGTTTGGAATCATATAGACGACAGCCGAATATGGGTCGCATCTTCTTTAAAACCATTCATGAAAGGCTGGATCGACGGAACAATCACCATTTAAAACAAGATCTTAGGCAGGAGCATGATGAAATGAATTATCTATCAAAAGAATTGGCGGAGGAAATTGTCGACAGGACCATGTCGATTATTCGGCACAACATTAATATGATGGATGAAAACGGGGTTATCATCGCCTCAGGAGACCGCTCGAGAATTGGTGATGAACACGCCGGAGCGAAGGACGCACTTGCAGCTGAAAGGGTTATCAGCATCACGCCTGAAGAATGCTCGGCTCTAACGGGAACAAAGCCCGGCGTAAACCTTCCCATCGTATTTCATGATGAAATAATCGGCGTTATTGGAATCACGGGGCCGCCTTCTGAAGTCAGCCGATATGGTGAACTTGTTAAAATGGCAGCAGAGCTGACTGTCGAACAGGCATTTTTAACAAAACAGCTGACATGGGATCAAAGGCTCCGGGAAGAAACGGTCATCCAAATGATTCAGGGGGCCGACCTAGCATCCCTTGACTTCCTTGAACGTGCGGAGCGATTGAATATACCGCTAGAAGGCCAGCGTACTTGTCTTGTGTTTGAGCTGCCATCCGCTGATATGAAGCCGGCATTTATTAAAAAACTTGAAAAACATTTAACCGCGAAAGATTTGTACGCCAATATTTCTTTAAAAGAGATCACAGTTATTCTGGCAGGCGCTCCCGCTAAAAGCAGGGCTGATCTCTTTTCATCTTGGAACGGCTGGCTCAGCCAATGGAAAACGGTCAGAGGCGCGCTTGGCGAGCAGGCGGATCAGCTTGAGCAGCTGCCATTCTCCTATCAAAGTGCAAAACAAACGCTCAAGATTGCTAAAAACAGCTCTAGTTTATACGATTATCGAGAGTTTGCGATCCCCGTTCTGTTATCAAAAATAGAGCGTCCGGATCAGGAGATTCATTTTCAAAACATCTGGGACCGCCTTTCCCAAGCAGATCAAAAGGGCGAATTAATCCATACCCTCCTCTGCTATATAGAAGAAAATGGCGAAATTGGGGAAACTTCATCAAGACTCTTTATTCACCGCAATACATTAAACTACCGGCTGAGAAAGGTTGAAATAGCGACAGGATGCAATCCAAAACGATTTGACGACCTATTCAAACTGTATACAGCCATTACGCTTTTTTCACCATTTTGTGCAAATGAACAATTTTAATATAGGATAAAGGAACGAAATCCGTATACCTGACCAATTCTCCCTTGTACAGAAAGCGTTTACAATGGGACGTAAGGGAGGGTATGCAGATGGATATTCAAATCAATGCAATAGGCGCCTTATGCGCATTAGCCATATCAATCTTTCTCATTCTGAAAAAAGTCCCGCCGGCTTACGGCATGATGATCGGCGCATTGGCCGGAGGCTTAATCGGCGGCGCAGATTTAATAGAGACGACGGATTTGATGATAGCGGGTGCTAAAAACATGATTCCTGCTGTACTCCGCATCTTGGCAGCAGGGGTGCTCGCCGGCGTTCTGATTCAATCCGGCTCCGCAGCGGTGATTGCAGAAACCATTGTCAATAAAATTGGAGAAAAAAGAGCGCTGCTTGCTTTAACATTGGCGACAGCCATCTTAACAACGGTCGGCGTATTCGTCGATGTCGCCGTCATCACAGTCGCACCGATCGCCCTTGCGATTGCAAGGCGGACCTTTATCAGCAAAGCGGCCATTCTGTTGGCGATGATCGGCGGAGGAAAAGCGGGCAATATTATGTCGCCAAACCCTAATGCCATTGCTGCTTCAGATGCCTTTCACATCCCTTTGACATCCGTGATGGCCGCCGGGATCATCCCCGCTATATTTGGACTGGGCGCCACTTATTTACTAGCAAAACGCCTTTCAAATAAAGGAACAGGAGTAGCTGCAAATGAGATTGAAACCCAAACGGCTCAACAACTGCCGGCATTTTGGGCGGCGATCAGCGGTCCGATGGTCTCCATCCTGTTGCTCGCCTTAAGGCCTGCGGCAGGAATTACGATTGATCCAATTATTGCTTTGCCGGCGGGAGGCCTCGTCACTGCGATTGCATCGGGACAAGCGGGCAAACTGAAGGATTTTGCCGCTTCAGGATTGTCGAAGATGTCAGGTGTTGCCGTGATGCTGATCGGGACTGGAACGCTTGCGGGAATCATCGCCAACTCCCAACTCAATTCTTTCATTACCGACACCCTTGTCGGCTTGGGTCTGCCGTCGTTTCTCTTAGCTCCCATTTCCGGCATGCTGATGTCGATGGCAACCGCCTCAACAACCGCCGGCACAGCTGTCGCCAGCAGCGTATTCGGCCCGACATTGCTTGATCTTGGCGTCGCCGGCCTCGCAGGTGCGGCAATGATTCACGCCGGAGCAACGGTGCTCGATCACCTGCCTCACGGAAGCTTTTTTCATACGACGGGAGGCAGCGTCTTCATGTCCATGAAAGAACGGTTAAAGCTGATTCCATATGAGTCAGTCATCGGCTTAATCCTAACCATTATCTCAACTTTGATTTTTGGAATTTTTCAATTCTTTATTTAAAAAGGAGCAGGTACCATGAAAATCGTAATCGCACCTGATTCATTTAAAGAAAGCATGACATCGCTTGAGGCGGCTAAAAGCATTGAAAAAGGCTTTAAAGCGGTTCTGCCTGACGCCGAATACGTCAACATTCCGGTTGCTGATGGAGGCGAAGGAACCGTTCAAGCTCTGATTGACGCCACCGGAGGAGACATCGTACAGCAAACAGTCACAGGCCCTCTCGGGAAGCCGGTAAAGGCGGCTTACGGCCTGCTTGGCGACGGAAAAACGGCTGTCATCGAAATGGCTGAAGCGTCAGGCCTTCACCTCGTGCCCCCTGAACAGCGGAATCCCCTGTTAACGACAACGAGAGGAACCGGAGAACTGATTCTCAATGCTGCGAAAAAAGGGGTGTCCAACATCATCATCGGACTCGGCGGAAGTGCGACAAATGACGGCGGAGCGGGAATGGCTGCAGCACTGGGTGTGAAGTTTCTAAACCGCAATGGAGAAGAGATTGAAAATGGGGGCGGTGCATTAGCTGAGATTGCCAAGATCGATGTGAGCGGCCTCAATCCTCAGTTAAAGCATATCCACTTTGAAGCCGCCTGTGATGTCGATAATCCTCTTACGGGACCTCGCGGAGCCTCCGCCGTATTTGGGCCGCAAAAAGGGGCGAACAGTGAAATGACTGCTCTTTTGGATCAAAACTTAAAACATTATGCTGCTGCAGTCAAAGCAGAGCTGGGGTGCGAAATCGATTCAATTCCGGGAGCAGGAGCGGCCGGAGGATTAGGAGCAGGCCTCTGTGCCTTTTTAAAAGCGGAATTAAAAAGCGGAGTTGACATTGTTTTAGATACTTTGTCTTTTTCCGAACGTATTAAAGGAGCCGATCTTGTCATTACGGGTGAGGGAAAAATAGACGGCCAAACAGTCAGCGGAAAAACGCCAGCCGGCGTCGCAAAACGCGCCTGCAGCGAGAATATTCCCGTTATTGCATTTGCCGGATCGCTCGGTGAAGGCTGCGAGCTTGTTTATGATATCGGCATTTCCGCTCTCTTTTCGATTGTGCCAGGGATCAGCTCCTTGGAAAACGCCCTTGCCGATGGAAGTTCAAATCTTACGCGCTGTGCCCGAAATGTAGCCGCCGTCTGGTCTCTCGCATAAAAAAAAGCGCGCCTCTTGGCGCGCACTTTTTATGGTTGAATAACATCTCTGTTCCCCATGTATGGACGAAGCGCTTTAGGAATGATGACGCTCCCGTCCTCCTGCTGGTAATTTTCCAATAATGCGGCAACCGTTCTGCCGACAGCCAAGCCGGAGCCGTTTAACGTATGGACATGCTCAGGCTTTCCTTTTGCTTCCCTTCTGAATCTGATATTCGCCCGTCTCGCCTGGAAAGCTTCGAAGTTACTGCAAGATGAAATTTCACGATATGTGTTTTGGCTTGGAATCCATACTTCGATATCGTATTTTTTCGCAGCGGTAAATCCTAGATCGCCCGTACACATGCTCATCACACGATAAGGAAGCTCAAGCAGCTGAAGAACTTTCTCCGCTTGATTTGTCAGCTTTTCAAGCTCTTCATATGAATCCTCAGGCTTCACGAATTTCACCAGTTCAACCTTGTTAAATTGGTGCTGGCGAATCAAACCGCGCGTATCACGGCCAGCTGAGCCTGCTTCTGAACGGAAGCACGCACTGAACGCCGCATAATTGATCGGCAACTCGGCAGCTGACAAAATTTCATCGCGATGCAGGTTCGTAATTGGCACTTCTGCCGTCGGAATTAAGAAATAATCTTCTTCCCTGATTTTAAAGGCATCTTCCTCAAATTTCGGCAGCTGTCCGGTGCCTGTCATGCTTGCGCGGTTCACCATGTACGGCGGGATGACTTCCGTATAGCCGTACTCGTCTACGTGAAGATCAAGCATAAAGTTATACAATGCCCGTTCAAGTCTGGCGCCTAGCCCTTTATAGAAAACGAAACGGCTTCCCGTAACCTTGCCTGCCCGCTCAAAATCAAGAATATCCAACTGATCGGCAATATCCCAATGAGGCTTCGGCTCAAATGAAAATCCGGGGAGTTCGCCCCATTTGCGAACTTCCACGTTGTCGTCTTCAGTCTCACCGACCGGAACAGACTCATGGGGGATATTCGGGATAGACAGCATGATTTTATCAAGTGAAGATTCGACCGTTCTCAGCTCTTCATCAAGCTTTTTAATGTCTTCACCGACTTCGCGCATTTCTTTAATGAGGTGGTCAGCATCTTTTTTCTCGCGCTTTAAAGCGGCAACCTGCTGAGATACCTCATTGCGCTTTCCTTTCAGCTCTTCCACTTTGACGATCAATTCTCTTCTCTTTGTATCCAATTCCTCAAATTGATCAAAATCTGATAAATCTTCTCCTCTGTGGGCAAGCTTTTGTTTGATTTCCTCCAAATTTGCCCGCAGCAGTTTGATATCAAGCATCTGCCTCGCTCCTTTTATACTGATTTGACCGAAAAAAAGAGCCCTTGTCCCCTAAATATAAGGGACGAGAGCTCTCGCGTTGCCACCCTGATTGAAAACAGGCGTCTTCCTCCTGTTTTCCGCTTCATTTTGATAACGGTTCTCCCGTAAATGCCTACTTTGACTGTTCAGCATTTCGCTCAAGGATGGATTCGGACAGCATCTTTCGCCGATTCGCACCAACCATCGGCTCTCTTGGAAAGAGAGGCTTCCTACTGCTTCCTATCAACGCTTTTCGATCTATATTGTCTTATAAATGTACTACAAGTTTTAACAGCTTTCAACCGTTTTATACGACGGCTTCCTGTTTATGCTTTTCCGCCATCTCGACAAATAATTTCGTCATTCTATGGTCATCCGTCAGCTCAGGGTGGAAAGAACAGCCGAGCAGATTTCCTTGTTTGGCAGCGACGATTCTACCGTTGTGCTCCGAAAGCACTTCCACATCTGCGCCCGCTTCCAAAATGTGCGGAGCGCGGATAAATACGCCTGTAAACGGTTCGTCAAGTCCTTTAACGGTTAAATCCGCTTCAAAGCTGTCCACTTGTCTTCCAAAGGAATTCCGTTCGACGGTTACATCTAGAACACCAAGATGGGCATCATTCGCTCCGGCGATATTCTTCGCCAGGATAATCAGCCCAGCACAAGTTCCAAATACCGGCTTTCCGGATGCGGCAAACTCCTGAAGGGGCTTCATAAACTGATACGTATCGATGAGGCGCCTCATCGTCGTGCTTTCCCCTCCCGGCAAAATCAAACCGTCGATTTCCTTTAACTCTTCCGGCCACTTAATGACTTTTCCGGCTGCTCCGCATGCTTCAATTGAGCGAATATGTTCTCTTACTGCTCCCTGAAGTCCAAGTACACCAATTGTCAGCATGTCAATCCGTCTCCTTCGTGTTTACCAGCCGCGCTCTTGCATACGCTGTTCTGGCAGCAGATTTGAGATTTCAATCCCTTTCATCGCAGTTCCAAGCTCTTTTGATAGCTCTGCAATCAGTTTGTAATCCGTGTAATGCGTCGTCGCTTCAACGATTGCTTTCGCGAATTTAGCAGGGTTGTCGGATTTAAAAATACCGGACCCTACGAATACGCCGTCAGCGCCAAGCTGCATCATTAAAGCAGCATCAGCAGGTGTTGCCACACCGCCGGCAGCAAAGTTTACAACAGGAAGGCGTCCTTCGGCTTTAATTTCCTTCAACAGCTCATACGGAGCGCCGAGGTTTTTCGCTTCTGTCATCAGTTCGTCATCGCTCATGCCGACTACTTTGCGCACTTGAGCATTCACCTTTCTCATATGGCGGACAGCTTCCACAATATTGCCCGTACCAGGTTCGCCTTTCGTACGAAGCATTGAAGCTCCTTCTGCGATCCGGCGCGTCGCTTCTCCGAGGTCGCGGCATCCGCATACAAATGGAACGGTAAATTCGTTTTTATTTAAATGAAATTCTTCATCCGCAGGAGTCAAAACTTCACTTTCATCAATATAGTCAACGCCGAGCGCTTCAAGAACACGCGCTTCAACGATATGCCCGATGCGGGCTTTCGCCATAACCGGGATTGAAACAGCGTTCATCACTTCTTCGACAATTGTCGGATCTGCCATGCGGGCAACTCCGCCTGCCGCACGGATATCAGCCGGAACGCGCTCCAGCGCCATGACTGCGACGGCTCCTGCTTCTTCTGCGATTTTTGCTTGTTCGGCATTGACAACGTCCATAATGACGCCGCCTTTCTGCATTTCTGCCATACCGCGTTTTACGCGATCAGTACCTGTTTGAGCCATTTCAAGGATCCCCCTAATCAAAGATTGAATTGTCAGATTTAATCCTATTGTATCTTATAATTCCACAAAATCATATGAAAAACACGAAGATTATTTCTATTTTAATAACAAATTGTTAGGATTGTAAATGGTAATTCTATCTGAATATGACAATAAAGAGCCCTATCAGATAGAGCCCTTTATTGATTAAAACCAGCCGGTTACCATTTCAACAATGCTGTTCCAAATACCGGCAAAAAAGCCGCCGATGCTTCTCATCGTTAAAATAAACCAATTTGCTTTCTCATCATCTTCTTTTGTCACGAGGTTTACACCTGATACATCGCTGCCGAGAAATCCGTAGTCCTTTTCTTCTCCCTTATAGGAGGCCGTCAAGGTACCGACTTTCTCACCTTTTTTAACAGGTGCGGTCAGCTCGTCTTTGTTCAGCGTCACTTTCGCCTTGTAATTCTTTTCTTCACCGTTCTTCACAGGCATTGAAAAGGCTTTTTCCGTTACGACGCCGACTTCAGTTTCTTTCCCTTTGTCGACTGTGACCGTTTCGTTGCCTTTCACTTGTGCGCCTTTTGCGTAAAACTCTTTCATCGTGAAGTTATCAAATGCATAATCAAGCATTTTTTTCGTTTCTTTAAATCGTCCCGTATGAAGGTCGCCTTTCGCATTCATAACGACGGAAATCACTCTCATGCCGTTTCTTTCGGCAGTAGCCGTAAAGCATGATCCGGCAGAGTCCGTTGAGCCGGTTTTCAGCCCGTCCACACCTTTATATTCCTGAACTAGGCCTTTCAGCATAAAGTTCCAGTTCGGCATGTCCATTTCATCGTCTGTGCCTTTTCTGAACTTCGTTTTGGCAATGCTCGCCGTATCGAGGATTTCAGGATAATCGCTTACTAAATGATCGGCAAGGAGCGCCATGTCTCTCGCAGATACTTCATTTTCTTCATTGGCATTTGTTCCGCTCGGATGTTTGCCGTGAAGATCCTTGTTTTCCAAACCTGTAGCATTCACAAATTTGAAATCTTTCATTCCAAGCTCTTTGGCTTTTTTATTCATTAACTCTACGAACTTTGATTCAGAACCGGCAACGATTTCAGAAAGTGCAATAGCCGCCGCGTTTGCAGAGTAAATTGCAGTCGCCTGATAAAGCTCTTTTACAGTGTATGATCCGTCTTTACGAAGAGGAACATTCGATAATGAACGATCTTGGGAAATCTCGTATACATAATCGTCAGGCGTGTACTTCTGATCCCATTTCACTTTGCCTTCGTGAATCGCTTCCAACAGAAGATACTCCGTCATCATTTTGGCCATGCTGGCAACAGGAAGACGCTGATCGGCATTTTTGCTGTACAAAATTTTCCCCGATGAAGCTTCCACCAAGATTGCTGCTTTCGCGTCTACATTAATTGGATCATTTGCGGCTTTTGCTGTCGACATAGGAGAAAATGCACCTACAGTCACGGCAAAAGCAACGATCAACATGATCAGCTGCTTTATTCTCTTGCTTTTCAAATCGTGATACCTCCGCTTTTCATCAGACTAATAATCTATATCAAAGCCTTTTAAGACATTTTTCAAACACAACATTATAAATTTTATCATAAGGAAGCAAAAAAAAATAGACAGAGTATTACTCTGTCTACGGTTTAATTTTTGTCATATTTGATTAGGAAATGGTATAGTTAGGCGATTCTTTGGTAATTTGTACATCGTGAGGATGGCTTTCCCGCAGGCCTGCGCCTGTCATGCGGATGAACTGCGCATCTTCCCTCAGTGCGTGCAAATCTTTTGTTCCACAGTACCCCATGCCGGATTTCAAACCGCCGACAAGCTGATAAACTGTGTCAGCAACCGGACCTTTATAAGGCGTACGGCCCTCAATGCCTTCCGGAACGAATTTTTTGTTTTCCTCTTGGAAGTAGCGGTCTTTGCTTCCTTTTTCCATTGCAGCTACTGAACCCATACCGCGATAAACTTTAAAGCGTCTGCCTTGGTAGATTTCAGTCTCGCCTGGGCTTTCGGATGTTCCGGCAAGAAGGCTTCCAAGCATGACGGCATGTCCGCCGGCAGCCAAGGCTTTGACGATATCTCCGGAAAACTTGATGCCGCCGTCTGCAATAATCGCCGCACCGTGTTTTCTTGCTTCAGTCGCACAATCGTAAATCGCTGTCACTTGCGGAACACCGACACCGGCCACTACGCGGGTTGTACAAATAGAACCCGGTCCGATACCGACTTTAACTACATTTGCTCCGGCTTCGATAAGTGCTTTTGTTCCTTCGGCAGTTGCGACGTTGCCGGCAATGATATTTAATTCAGGATAAGTGTCGCGGATTTTCTTAACGGTATCCAAGACACCTTGTGAATGGCCGTGCGCGGTATCAACGACGATCACATCGACATTGGCTTCCACAAGCTTTCTGACGCGTGTCATTGTGTCGCCTGTTACACCAACCGCTGCTCCAACCAATAGGCGGCCGTGAACATCTTTCGCTGAATTCGGGAATTCGATTACTTTTTCAATGTCTTTAATCGTAATAAGCCCTTTTAAAACACCTTGATCATCTAAAAGAGGGAGTTTTTCGATCTTGTATTTTTGAAGAATTTTTTCCGCTTCATCCAGGGTTGTACCAACAGGAGCCGTAACAAGCTCTTCTTTTGTCATAACATCGCTGATTTTCATGGAGTAATCAGAAATAAATCGCAGATCACGGTTTGTGATAATTCCAACCAGCTTCTGATCCTCTTCATTGTCAACAATCGGAACACCGGAAATTCTGTATTTGCCCATCAAATGTTCTGCATCAAAAACTTGGTGCTCTGGCGTCAGGAAAAACGGATTTGTAATGACGCCCCGCTCTGAACGTTTGACTTTGTCAACCTGCTCAGCCTGCTGTTCAATCGACATGTTTTTGTGGATAATGCCCAATCCGCCCTGCCGTGCCATCGCGATGGCCATTTGAGCTTCTGTCACTGTATCCATGCCTGCACTAATAATTGGAACATTCAGCTTAAGGGACGGTGTAAGCTCAACCGATAAATCCACGTCGCGCGGAAGTACCTCCGATTTAGCCGGAACGAGCAATACATCATCAAATGTTAAGCCTTCTTTCGAAAATTTGCTTTCCCACATTAGTAAATCCCCCTCTTTTCGGCAAAATATTATATGTAGATTATCAACTTGAATACCCACTGTCAAGAAAGCGGGAAACAGTTGTAATTTTTAGAAAATAACCATAAGGGAAGTGGAGTACATGCAAGATAAAGGATGGAAGGATTTAAAGCTGTTTTATTCGGTCGAAACAGCCCAGCATTTTCTTGAAATGGTATATAAAAATCAAGGAATGGAAGATGCCAAAAAAAACTCTTATAAAAACGGAGAGCGGTTTATTTTTTTTCTTAAGCATGCAGAAGCTTTTTACAAGCAAGCCAAAATCGCTACGTTAGAAATAAAACCCATTTTATTATTTTACGGCATGGCACAGCTATTGAAAGCCTGCCTGTTAACGACAGATCCTTCCTATCCCAGCCATACTTCAGTGCTTGCTCATGGCGTGACCACAAGAAAACGAAAAAAACAAAATTACCGCTTTTATGAAGATGAAGTGAAAATCCAAAGGAACGGCCTATGTATGCACGTGATCAGATCCCTTTTCCAATTATCCGGATTGGAAGATGAACGATTCAATATGAAACAGCTTTTGGCGAAAATTCCGGAGATCAATAAAGTGCTGGCATTTCAAAGAAAACCAAATCCGATTGTAAAAGCAGCCGTCGAAGACCGGCTAATTGAGCTGCCTGGCGAGACACCCAATGCTTACAATATGTCATCAAAGCGTTTCATCGAACATATCGAATACCATTTAAACTGGTCTTTCTGCCGTGAGGAAAAAGAGGGAATCGTTTTTTCTGCCGCTCATAAAGAATGCCGTCCCAGCACTTCGACCACGTTGCTTTATGATTTGGAGCAAGACGGATACTATTTCCCGGCTGAACGAGATCATTTTTTAAAGCTCCCGGAAATATTGGCGCATTACTTGGTTGCGTACAATTTAAGCATGATTGCCAGGTATGAAACTGAATGGTGGTATGACCTTCTTCTTCAAAGTGCTAGCGATGATTATGTCATCATCCAGCATTTTTTACATATAGTCGAGTCAAAGTTCCCCTATTATATCGCTGAACTGCTTCTTCAAAAAAAGG
>NZ_CP096509.1:0-10000 GCF_056530265.1 Bacillus sp. PK6-025 | reverse complement strand
TTCGGGTCTACGACCACGTACTCATGCGCCCTATTCAGACTCGCTTTCGCTGCGGCTCCGTCTTTTCAAACTTAACCTTGCACGGGATCGTAACTCGCCGGTTCATTCTACAAAAGGCACGCCATCACCCGTTAACGGGCTCTGACTACTTGTAGGCACACGGTTTCAGGATCTCTTTCACTCCCCTTCCGGGGTGCTTTTCACCTTTCCCTCACGGTACTGGTTCACTATCGGTCACTAGGGAGTATTTAGCCTTGGGAGATGGTCCTCCCGGATTCCGACGGAATTTCACGTGTTCCGCCGTACTCAGGATCCACTCAGGAGAGAACGAAGTTTTGACTACAGGGCTGTTACCTCCTATGGCGGGCCTTTCCAGACCTCTTCATCTACCTCGTTCTTTTGTAACTCCGTACAGAGTGTCCTACAACCCCAAGAGGCAAGCCTCTTGGTTTGGGCTGTTCCCGTTTCGCTCGCCGCTACTCAGGGAATCGCATTTGCTTTCTCTTCCTCCGGGTACTTAGATGTTTCAGTTCCCCGGGTCTGCCTTCTCATATCCTATGAATTCAGATATGGATACTGCTCCATTACGAGCAGTGGGTTTCCCCATTCGGAAATCTCCGGATCAAAGCTTGCTTACAGCTCCCCGAAGCATATCGGTGTTCGTCCCGTCCTTCATCGGCTCCTAGTGCCAAGGCATCCACCGTGCGCCCTTTCTAACTTAACCGTTAAAAAGAATCACTACGTGATATCTTGCTTACTAATTGAATGTGATGTCTACTGTTATCTAGTTTTCAAAGAACACGTTGGTGGAGCCTAGCGGGATCGAACCGCTGACCTCCTGCGTGCAAAGCAGGCGCTCTCCCAGCTGAGCTAAGGCCCCGTATATAAAGATGGTGGGCCTGAGTGGACTCGAACCACCGACCTCACGCTTATCAGGCGTGCGCTCTAACCAGCTGAGCTACAGGCCCATCTTTTGATTCATATGAAGGAAGTTCCTTCAAAACTAAACAAGATCTAAACGCACCTGTCTATAAGACCGCAAGGTCTTATATTCCGTATAATATCCTTAGAAAGGAGGTGATCCAGCCGCACCTTCCGATACGGCTACCTTGTTACGACTTCACCCCAATCATCTGTCCCACCTTCGGCGGCTGGCTCCAAAAGGTTACCTCACCGACTTCGGGTGTTACAAACTCTCGTGGTGTGACGGGCGGTGTGTACAAGGCCCGGGAACGTATTCACCGCGGCATGCTGATCCGCGATTACTAGCGATTCCAGCTTCACGCAGTCGAGTTGCAGACTGCGATCCGAACTGAGAACAGATTTGTGGGATTGGCTTAGCCTCGCGGCTTCGCTGCCCTTTGTTCTGTCCATTGTAGCACGTGTGTAGCCCAGGTCATAAGGGGCATGATGATTTGACGTCATCCCCACCTTCCTCCGGTTTGTCACCGGCAGTCACCTTAGAGTGCCCAACTGAATGCTGGCAACTAAGATCAAGGGTTGCGCTCGTTGCGGGACTTAACCCAACATCTCACGACACGAGCTGACGACAACCATGCACCACCTGTCACTCTGCCCCCGAAGGGGAAGCCCTATCTCTAGGGTTGTCAGAGGATGTCAAGACCTGGTAAGGTTCTTCGCGTTGCTTCGAATTAAACCACATGCTCCACCGCTTGTGCGGGCCCCCGTCAATTCCTTTGAGTTTCAGTCTTGCGACCGTACTCCCCAGGCGGAGTGCTTAATGCGTTTGCTGCAGCACTAAAGGGCGGAAACCCTCTAACACTTAGCACTCATCGTTTACGGCGTGGACTACCAGGGTATCTAATCCTGTTCGCTCCCCACGCTTTCGCGCCTCAGCGTCAGTTACAGACCAGAGAGTCGCCTTCGCCACTGGTGTTCCTCCACATCTCTACGCATTTCACCGCTACACGTGGAATTCCACTCTCCTCTTCTGCACTCAAGTTCCCCAGTTTCCAATGACCCTCCCCGGTTGAGCCGGGGGCTTTCACATCAGACTTAAGAAACCGCCTGCGCGCGCTTTACGCCCAATAATTCCGGACAACGCTTGCCACCTACGTATTACCGCGGCTGCTGGCACGTAGTTAGCCGTGGCTTTCTGGTTAGGTACCGTCAAGGTACCGCCCTATTCGAACGGTACTTGTTCTTCCCTAACAACAGAGTTTTACGATCCGAAAACCTTCATCACTCACGCGGCGTTGCTCCGTCAGACTTTCGTCCATTGCGGAAGATTCCCTACTGCTGCCTCCCGTAGGAGTCTGGGCCGTGTCTCAGTCCCAGTGTGGCCGATCACCCTCTCAGGTCGGCTACGCATCGTTGCCTTGGTGAGCCGTTACCTCACCAACTAGCTAATGCGCCGCGGGTCCATCTGTAAGTGATAGCCGAAGCCACCTTTTATAATTGAACCATGCGGTTCAATCAAGCATCCGGTATTAGCCCCGGTTTCCCGGAGTTATCCCAGTCTTACAGGCAGGTTACCCACGTGTTACTCACCCGTCCGCCGCTGACATCAGGGAGCAAGCTCCCATCTGTCCGCTCGACTTGCATGTATTAGGCACGCCGCCAGCGTTCGTCCTGAGCCAGGATCAAACTCTCCATGAAGTTTGATAATGACTACGCACATTCGCATGTGCGATTTATTTAATGAATTAACAGGTACGTTTGTCTTGTTTAGTTTTCAAAGAACTTCGTTTCCGCTCTCAAAGCGACCACTTAAATATAACATTTATGAGACAAGCGGTCAATACTTTTTTTCGAAAAAGTTTTTGTTGTTGCTTTTATAAGCGACCAAAAGAAATTATAGCATATCATCTTTCTGATGAAAAGATCATATTTGAAAAATTGAATAGAAAAACATGCAGCCATTTGGCTGCATGTTTTTATGATTCATCTGCTTCCTGTTCCTGTTCTTCTGTATCGTTCTCTTCATCTTTTTCAACTAAAGCGACAGTCGCGACATGCTCTTGTTCACCTAAGCGGATAAGACGCACGCCCTGAGTGACGCGGCCGGTTGTGGAAATATCTTTAATGTCCATCCGAATGATCACGCCGCTCGCTGTGATGATCATTAAATCTTCTTCTCCTGTTGTTGCTTTCACTGTCACAAGAGAGCCGTTATTTTCTGTGATTTTGCAGGTTTTCAGCCCTTTTCCTCCACGGCTTTGAACCCTGTATTCTGAAGCCGGCGTCAGTTTTCCGTAGCCTTTTTCAGTTACGATTAGCACATGATAATCCTCTTCCAAAATCTCCATGCCGACGACAACATCGTCATCTGTCAGAGTGATGCCTTTAACACCGGCTGCTGTTCTTCCCATTTGCCTTACATCTGTTTCAGGGAAACGGATCAGCAGACCGTTTTTCGTGCCGATAATAATTTGTTTATTTCCGTCTGTCAGGCGGACGGCCATCAATTCATCCTCATCGCGGAGGCTTAAGGCGATCAATCCGTTATTGCGGATATTCGCGAATTGGGAAAGCGGCGTGCGTTTTGATATTCCGTGTCTTGTCGTGAAGAACAAATAAGACTCGTCATCAAATTCGCTTACCGGGATAATCGCGTTGATCCATTCTCCTTTTTCCACTTCAAGCAGGTTAATAATCGGTATTCCCTTTGCTGTCCGTCCGAATTCAGGGATCTCATATCCTTTCGAACGGTACACCTTCCCTTTATTTGAGAAGAAGAGAATGGTGTCATGGGTGGATGTTGAAATCAGGTGTTCAACGAAGTCGTCTTCATTTGTCCCCATGCCCTGAATGCCTTTCCCGCCCCGTTTTTGGCTGCGGTAAGTGGAAGAAGGCAGACGTTTGATATATCCGTTATGGGTTAAAGTCACAACGATATTCTCGCGCGTGATGAGATCTTCGTCCTCAATCGTTTCAAGGCCTGATGTCACGATTTCCGTACGGCGCTCATCATTAAAGCGCTCTTTAACTTCTGTGAGCTCTTCCCGAATGATTTCAAGAACCTTTTCTTCGTCTGCTAAGATGGCTTTTAACTCGGCAATCAACTCAACAAGACCTTGATATTCCTCTTCGATTTTTTCGCGTTCCAGTCCTGTTAAACGCTGAAGACGCATGTCCAAAATCGCTTGGGCCTGTTTTTCGGTCAAAGAAAACTTCTCAATCAATCCGTTTTTTGCGATTTCAGCCGTTTGCGAATTTCTAATTAGGGAAATAACTTCATCAAGATGATCAAGCGCCACTCTCAAGCCCTCAAGAATATGGGCCCGCGCTTCCGCTTTGCGAAGCTCGAATGCCGTGCGCCTTCTGATCACGACTTTTTGATGGTCAAGATAATGCTCTAGACACTGCTTCAAGCTCAATACTTTCGGCTGTCCGTCAACAAGCGCCAAAAGATTAATGCCGAATGATGTTTGAAGAGCGGTCTGCTTGTACAAGTTATTTAACAGTACATTAGCGTTTGCGTCCCTTCTCAGTTCAATGACGATGCGCATTCCGTTTCGGTCTGATTCATCGCGGAGATCCGTAATGCCGTCGATTTTCTTATCGCGCACTAGATCGGCGATTTTTTCGATCAGCCTAGCTTTATTCACCTGATACGGTATTTCCGTAATTATGATTACCGGTTTACCGGAAGATGTTTCTTCGATTTGAGCTTTGGCTCGAAGCGTAATGGATCCCCGGCCTGTTTCATAGGCTTTCCGGATGCCGCTTCTCCCCAAGATCAGCCCTGCTGTTGGGAAATCAGGTCCAGGAATGATTTCCATCAATTCCGGAAGCGTGATTTCAGGGTTCTTGCTGACCGCCAAGACCCCGTCAATGACTTCACCGAGCTGATGCGGCGGAATGTTTGTGGCCATACCTACAGCAATACCGGCCGCTCCGTTGACAAGCAGGTTTGGAAATCTCGCGGGCATGACAACCGGCTCTTTTTCCGATCCGTCATAGTTGTCCTGGTAATCGATTGTGTCTTTATTGATGTCGCGCAGAATTTCCATTGATATTTTAGACATTCTCGCTTCTGTGTAACGCATGGCCGCAGCCGAGTCGCCGTCGACAGAACCGAAGTTTCCGTGACCTTGAACGAGCATGTACCGATAGTTAAAATCCTGCGCCATTCTGACCATGGCTTCGTAAACAGCAGAATCACCATGCGGGTGGTACTTACCGATAACTTCGCCGACAATACGCGCGGATTTTTTATACGGCTTATCACTTGTCATCCCAAGGTCGTTCATCGCATACAATATTCTTCTGTGCACCGGCTTCAGACCGTCTCTTACGTCCGGAAGAGCGCGGGAAACAATAACACTCATTGCGTAGTCTAAAAAAGATGTGCGCATTTCCTGACTGATATTGACTTCCTGAACTTGGGGCTTATGTTGTTCACTCATTAAAAAACCTCCCTGGAGAATCTACATGAGTTGTGTGGGAGTAGATTTGTAATTTATACTCTTCAACGAATTAGGCTATTCTCCATTATATCAATAATCTTGATTTTATACACATCAAATGACTAGAGCGCCAAAGGCTCATTCTAGAAAAGACCTTATTTCAATTAAGCGAAAATAAGGTCTTACAATCATTAAATATCCAAATTCTTTACATATCGGGCATTCTCTTCGATAAAGTTGCGGCGAGGCTCAACCTTGTCGCCCATCAGCATTTCAAAGGTTTCATCCGCATCGATCGCATCTTTGAGCGTTACTTGAAGCAATGTCCGCGTTTCAGGGTCCATCGTCGTTTCCCAAAGCTGTGTCGCGTTCATCTCGCCCAAACCTTTATAGCGCTGCAGGCCTGGCTTCGGATTTTGCGGAAGCTCTTTTAAAATTTCTTCGAGCTGCTGGTCATTGTACGCATACTCAACGCGTTTCCCCTGCTGTATTTTGTAAAGCGGCGGCTGAGCGATGTAGACATATCCTTGTTCGATGATCTGTCTCATGTAGCGGTAGAAAAAGGTCAGCAGCAACGTTCGGATGTGGGCACCGTCGACGTCGGCATCCGTCATAATCACGACTTTGTGGTAGCGGGCTTTTTCAAGATTGAAATCTTCCCCGATCCCGGTGCCAAGCGCGGTGATCATAGAACGAACCTCATTGTTGGACAAAATTTTGTCCAGGCGTGCTTTTTCGACGTTCAAGATTTTCCCTCTCAAAGGCAAAATGGCTTGGAAATGACGATCGCGGCCCTGTTTTGCCGATCCGCCCGCAGAGTCACCCTCAACGATGTAAAGTTCGGAAATCGTCGGGTCTTTAGAAGAACAGTCAGCCAGTTTCCCCGGCAGATTCGACACTTCAAGGGCGCTTTTTCTGCGCGTCAGTTCGCGTGCTTTCTTTGCAGCCATTCGTGCTCTGGCGGCCATAACCCCTTTTTCAACGATTTTTTTCGCCGAATCCGGGTTTTCAAGCAGAAACTTTTCGAGCGCTTCTGAAAATAGCGCATCTGTTATCGTCCGCGCTTCTGAGTTGCCAAGCTTTGTTTTCGTCTGCCCTTCAAATTGAGGATCCGGATGCTTGATTGAAATGATCGCTGTCAAACCTTCACGGACGTCTTCCCCGCTTAAGTTCGGATCGCTTTCTTTGAAGACACCGTTCCTTCTCGCGTAATCATTGATGACTCTCGTCAAACCGGTCTTAAAGCCGGCTTCATGCGTTCCGCCTTCATACGTATGAATGTTATTGGCAAACGAATAAATGTTGCTGGTATAACTGTCGTTGTATTGAAGAGCCACCTCGACCGTAATGCCGTCTTTGGATCCTTCAATATAGACTGGCTCTTCATGAACCACTTCCCGTGAACGGTTCAAGTGTTCAACATAGCTTTTAATACCGCCTTCATAGCAGTAATCATTCTTGCGTTCTTTTCCTTCTCGCTTGTCTTCAATCGTGATTTTGACGCCTTTTGTCAAGAAAGCGAGCTCCCGGACACGAGTGGCAAGCGTATCATAGTCGTATTCCGTCGTTTCCGTGAATATTTCCGGATCAGGCTTGAAGTGAGTGGTCGTTCCCGTCACTTCCGTATCTCCGATGACTTTCAAATCAGCTTTCGGAACGCCCCGTTCAAATTCCTGGTAATGGACTTTTCCATCTCTGTAAACCGTTACATCGAGCTCGGTTGAAAGGGCGTTAACAACAGATGCACCGACGCCGTGCAAACCGCCTGAAACTTTATATCCGCTTCCGTCAAACTTTCCTCCGGCGTGCAGGACTGTCATGATGACTTCTACAGCGGGACGGCCCATCTTCTCATGAATACCGACCGGAATCCCCCGTCCGTTGTCTTTTACAGTGATGCTGTTGTCTTTTTCAATTTCGACATTGATTTCAGTGCAGTAACCGGCCAATGCTTCATCGATGCTGTTATCGACAATTTCCCATACTAAATGGTGCAGACCTTTGCCGCTTGTCGACCCGATGTACATTCCGGGTCTTTTCCGCACGGCTTCCAATCCCTCTAGAACCTGTATCTGATTTTCATCGTAATTATTTTGCTGTTCCATTGCCACGCACATTCACCTACACTTTTCTTCAAACATAATAAATTTATAGTTAAGATTCTTTTATGAATCGATTTCCGGCTTGGATTGCGCCCGTTTTTTCAACGTGCCTGAGGCTAAAGGAGAAAAATAAATCGATTGTAATGTGACAACAATTGACTTCGGCGTGCTGTTAGAAGAGACAATCTGCTGTTTTTGCTTGTTTAAAAACTCTTCAACAATCGGCGACGTCTTTGCCTTGTAATCAAAAATAGCCACAATTTCACGCGTTGAGACGACAAAATCGTCACCTAAGTGGATATACAATCCCTCACCCCATTTTCTCAGTCCGATAGCGTGCCATTTTCAACTCGAAAGATTTCCGCTTCGTTTAAGGTTTTATGATCAATTCCATCAACGCTTGTCGTTGTTACGAATGTTTGAACACGGCCTTGAATGGTGTGGAGCAAGTGAGACTGCCGATAGTCGTCCAGCTCTGATAAAACATCATCCAAAAGCAGAATCGGATATTCTCCTATCTCTTCCTGAATCAAATCGATTTCAGCCAATTTAAGCGACAAAGCAGTCGTTCGCTGCTGGCCCTGCGATCCGTAAGTCTGCACATCACGGCCATTGACGTAGAAGAGAACATCATCCCTGTGGGGACCTGACAGAGATACCCCCCGTTCTATTTCTTTATCTCTTAATTTAGAAAACGTTTCTTGATAACTATTGATCATTTTCGACAAATCGGGCGAATCTGATACGTGAAGAGACGTATGATACTTTAACGTCAGCTCTTCCAGACCTCTTGAAATTCCGGAATGAATGGGCTGAGCCCATTTTTCAAGCTGATCGACAAACTGAAGCCGTTTCATCACAACCTTTGCCGCGAATTCCGTAAGCTGTTCCGTCAGCACGTCAAGCATCGTTTGGTCGGTTTGCTTTCTCGTTTGAAGCTGTTTCAGGAAATGATTCCGTTGTGAAAGGATTTTTTGGTAAAGAGAAAGGTCATGAAGATAGACAGGTGATACTTGGCCGATTTCCATATCGAGAAACCTTCTTCTGACCTGAGGACTTCCTTTTACAAGATTTAAATCCTCCGGCGCGAACATAATCGTGTTGACAGCCCCGACATACTGGCTCAGCTTCTGCTGTTCAATATGATTGACTTTACCTTTTTTTCCTTTTTTGGAAATCACGAGCTGAATGGGAACAGAACCGTTTTTTTTAATGACCCTGCCTTCTATTTTAGCATAGTCTTCATCCCATCGTATGAGTTCTTTATCATTTGACGTCCGATGGGATTTCGCCATCGCAAGCACATAGATCGCTTCCATCAAATTCGTTTTTCCTTGAGCGTTCTCTCCGATAATCACATTCACTTTGTTTTCAAATTGAAGGTCAAGGCGCTCATAATTACGGTAAGATGATAATGTAAGATTTTGGATATACAATCAATACCACCTGCTTTTAGCCGACGACTTGAAATGAACCGAATCCTTCAATCGTCACCACATCTCCGACATACAGTTTTCGTCCGCGGCGGTTATCCGGCTCGTCATTGACGAGTACTTCATATTCCGATAAAAACCATTTTGCCATTCCTCCGGACTGAATGACATCCGCCAATTTCAAAAACTGGCCGAGGGTAATCATCTCTGTATCAATAGCCACCGTCTTTGTCATTATATCGACCTCTTTCAATATCACTAATATCTAATTGTACTAAAAAACAGGGAAAGAAGGAAAGGGGAAACTTGCGGTATGAACAACCAAGGCAGGGCGAGAGCGCTTTTCTCCCGAAAAATAAGAGAAGCTGCCGGACCAGCCGGCAACTTTCTATTCCAACAAATTAATACGTCCGGACAGGAAGAATTAATTGGACGATCGAATCGTCATTCGGCGTACGGATCAGAAAAGGCCTCATAGCGCCCGTGAAGCTCACGTGAATATCCTCTCCTTCAAGAACTTTAAGGGCATCCAGCATATATTTCGGACTAAAGGATATCTTTAAGTCTTCCCCTTCAATCTGCTCGGCATTCACCGTTTCGACAACCTTTCCGATTTCCGGAGAGTTTGAAGAAATTTCGATCGACTCATTGGCGGCTGCGGAAAGTTTCACCACGTTGTTTCGTCCTTCTCTCGCCAAGAGCGAAGCCCTGTCGATCGCCTGAAGAAATTCCTTTGTATTGACGATCAGGTTCGTTTTGCTTTCCTGAGGAATCAGGCGGTTTGTATCCGGATAGTTTCCGTCAAGCAGCCTGGAGAAAAACAGCACGTTTTTTGTTTTAAATAACACTTGTGTTTCGGTAATCACAATATCGACTAGCTCCTGATGGTCATCAAGGATCTTGCTCAGCTCGGTTAAGCTTTTTCCTGGGATGACGACATTGTAAGAATTGTCTTCGTTAATGTCGAGCTTAGCTTTTCTTAGCGCCAGACGGTGACTATCCGTCGCAGTGCATATTAATTCACCGTCCGCGACATTCCAGTTTACACCTGTCAAGATTGGGCGTGTTTCTGAGGTGGACACTGCAAAAACGG